>JAYWCI010000063.1:0-19099 GCA_043780895.1 Kofleriaceae bacterium
GGCGTCTCGAATGTCCTTCACGGTCGCCTCGTTCGGCAGATTGACAGTCTTGGAGATCGCACCGCTGATGAACGGCTGCGCCGCCGCCATCATCTTCAAGTGCGCCATGGAGTGGATGCTGCGCTTGCCCTTGTAGGCTTTGAACGCGCAGTCAAACACAGCCAGGTGCTCGTGCTTCAGGCCGCTGCTGATGATCGCACTGTCCTCGCTTGTCACGTCCTCAATGGTGTCGTGCTTCTCAACGTGCGCGACGATGGCGGCGATCTGGCTGTCGCTGTAGCCGAGACGATTAAGTGCTTCCGGCACGGTGCGATTGACGAGCTTCAACATGCCGCCGCCGGCGAGCAGTTTGTACTTCACCAAGGCGATGTCGGGCTCGACCCCGGTGGTGTCGCAATCCATGAGGAAGGCGATCGTGCCGGTCGGCGCGAGCACCGTCATCTGACCGTTGCGGAAGCCGTACTTCTCGCCGATATGGATCGCGTCGTCCCACGACTCGCGGCCTGCCTGGAGCAGCGCGGGCGGTACGTATTGCGTGTCGATCTTCTCGACGGCAAGGCGATGCTTCTTCATCACCTTGAGGAACGGAGTCTCGTTCTCGGCGTAGCCGGCGAACGGACCGGTCGCGTCGGCCGCGATCTTGGCCGAGGTCCGATAGGCCTCGCCGCACATCAGCGCGGTGATCGCAGCGGCATACGCGCGACCCGAGTCACCGTCGTACGGGAGCGAGCGCGACATGAGGAGTGCGCCGAGGTTCGCGTAGCCGAGGCCCAGGGGCCGGAACGCGTAGCTGTTGTCGGCGATCTTCGGCGTGGGGTACGCCGAATTGTCGATGATGATCTCCATCGCCGTGACGGTGGTGCGGCAACCGCGACGGAACGACTCGATATCGAACTCGCCCGCGGCATCGCGGAACTTCATCAGGTTCAGCGATGCGAGGTTGCACGCCGAATCGTCGAGGAACATGTACTCCGAGCACGGGTTCGACGCGTTGATCCGCGCCGTGTTGATGCACGGGTGCCAGTCGTTGATCGTCGTGTCGTACTGCATGCCGGGATCACCGCAGACCCACGCTGCATCCGCCATCTTGCGCATGAGCGTACGAGCGCGAAACGTCTCGACCGGCTTGCCATTGGTGACCGACTTGGTCGACCAATCCGAATCGCGGAGGACCGCGTTCATGAAGTCATCGGTGACGCGGACCGAGTGGTTCGCGTTCTGGTAGTTGACCGAGTCGTACGCGCCGCCGACGACATTGAAGCCGCCGTCGTAGCCCGCATCGATCAGCGTCCACGCCTTCTTCTCTTCGATCGCTTTGCAATCGACGAAGTCGACAATGTCGGGGTGCTCGACATTGAGGATGACCATCTTGGCAGCGCGGCGCGTCTTGCCACCCGACTTGATGGCGCCGGCGAACGCGTCGAAGCCGCGCATGAACGACACCGGACCCGAGGCCGTGCCGCCACCGTTGAGGTGCTCGCGCGACGAGCGCAAGCTCGACAGGTTCGATCCGGTGCCCGAGCCGTACTTGAACAGCATGCCCTCGGTCTTCGCGAGCCCGAGGATGGAGCTCATCGAGTCATCGACCGAGTTGATGAAGCAGGCGGAGCACTGCGGGTGCTCTTCGACGCCGACGTTGAACCAGACCGGCGAGTTGAACGCCATCTTCTGGTGGAGGAGGAGATGCACGAGCTCGTCGCGGAACGCCCACGCGTCCTGCTCGCTCTTGAAGTAGCCGTCGGCCTTGCCCCAGCCGTACATCGTGTCGGCCACGCGGCCGATCATCTGACGCACCGAGTTTTCACGATCGGGGGTGCCGAGCGTGCCGCGGAAGTACTTCTGAACCACCACGTTCGTGGCGGTCTGCGACCACGTCTTCGGGAACTCCACGCCGCGCTGTTCGAAGAACACCTTTCCGTCGGCACCGGAGATCACCGCATCACGGCGCTCCCATTCGACGGTCTCGAACGGATCGACGCCTTGGCGCGTGAAGTAGCGCTCGAACGTGAGGCCTGAGCGCTCGTCCTTGATGACGCGAGACGACTTCCGGGCGATCCTCTGTTCCTGGCCAACACCAGGCGCAACGGCGGCAGACTTCACGAGCATGATCCCTCCAATAACGGCGCGATGAGTAAGAGAATTGGACATAGGTGTGGCAATGGCAGATGCACCCATCTGCCCGAAACCACCCGCCTATCTAGAACCCTCGTTGTGTGATCCGCGTTCGTCTTTTGCGGGATGACGACTTTAGCAGAGGCCTGTGACAGCGTGCGTCAGCTTGTGCTCCAGGACGTATGACTTCGGCGGAGCCCCTTTGTACTGACCACCCCGAAATCGGGCAAGAAAAAGTGCGCTGTATTTGGGGTGCCGGTCGGGAGCAGCACCTACATCTAGTGTCTCACCTCGTGGGATCTCCACGTGGAGTACCTGTGGATTGAGGGTGGATTATGGTCGATGTCCGATCCGTTTTACGTGGGATTTTCGAAGGTTGATTTATGCTGTGGATAAGGCTGTGGAGCTGTGAAAACAGCTGTTTTGACGCGCCGAGTTGATGGCAGATCCCCCACCAGAAAAAAATTGGTGTACGGGTCCGGATTGAGGTCAAATGGGAGGTTTTCTTAGGCTAGTCACCGCGCCGCCATCTCCGACGAGAGCGAACTGCAAGCAACGATTAACGCTCAGCTATTTCAGCTTTGCAAGTTCGGTCTTCGCGCGCGATCGAAGGGCCGCATTCGGATGACTCTTCGCGGTCTCTTCGAGCCCCGATTTCGCGGCGGACCCGAGATCGACTCGGAGAAACTCTTCGATCTGACCATTGGTATCCGGCGTCGTGAGGAAGCCGCGGATCACGATCTTCACGAGCTCCGGATCGGTCTTATAGGCGGCATCCAGGCGCATCGCCTCGCGAAACGCCTTCACTCCATCCGTCCAGTACAGCTTTGCGAAGTAGATCTTGCCGCCGAGGTACGCCAGCTGCGCGCTCTCCGGATGGAGACTCCGAGCCTTCGTCACGACGTCGAGCGCGGGCTCGAGATCGCCATTCGCATAGAGGTCACTCGCACGCGCGAGTGACGGCGCGACGGGATCGGTTGCCGTCGCATCGGGATGAATCACCGTCGGCGCGGGCGGCACCACCACCACCGCGTGCGCGCCCGACTTCGCCGCGATCACCGCGATGACGATCACCGCGAGCACGCCGCCCCCGAGCGCGAGCTGGAGCTTCGTGATCGGCCCCCCCCGCAGCGGCAGCATCCGGGTCGGCGGCACGGTCTGCACGCGGGTTGGAGGCACCGTGCTGCGACGCGGCGGCGGGATCTCGAGATCTCCTTGCACCGTGCCGAGCCCGAGCTGGGTCGCGGCGCCGCTCTCCACGATCACAGTCGGTCCCGACGTCGGCAGGCCCGCCGTCGGCTGCGTCACCACATCTTCGACCGGTGGGACAGGCACGTTCCATCCCGAGGCGGTCGCGACCGGCGAGCTTTCTCTCGCGGGCGCAGTCTGCGGCACCGCACGCGCCATCAGGTTGGCCGTGCTCTCGCGCATAGCGATCGCGTGCTCGAGCGCCGCGGACATCTCCGCGGCATCGGCGTAGCGATGTTGCGGTTGCTTCGCTAACGCCTTCGCCACCGCCGCTTCGAGCTCGCCGAAGCTCACGCCGCTGATCATGTTCGCCAGCGTCGGCGGCTCGGCATGCAGGTGCTTGCGCACGACCGCGAGCGGATCATCGGCGGTGAACGGCTTCTGGCCGGTGAGCAGCTCGAACAGCATCACGCCGACCGCGTACAGATCCGTACGCCCGTCGACCGCGCCGCCTTTGATCTGCTCCGGCGCCATGTAGTTCGGCGTGCCGACGACGATCCCGGTCGTCAGCTTCGTCGAATCGAGCGCGGGCTTCGCCAGCCCGAAATCGAGGATCCGCACCTGCTCGGCCATGCCGGTGCGTTCCGTGATCATCACGTTCGCCGGCTTGATGTCGCGATGCACGATGCCGAGTTCGTGGGCGTGCGCGAGGCCCGAGAGCACCTGCCGCACGATCGCGACCGCGTGCGCCGGCTCGAACCTGCCGACCTTCTCGAGGGCATCGAGCAGCGACGTGCCGCGCACGAGATCCATCACGAGGAACGGCTTGCCCTCGTGCAACCCGAAATCGATCACCGAGACGCAGTGCGGATGCTCGAGCCGCGCCATCAGCTTTGCCTCGCGCTCGAACCGGCTGCGGCTCGCGAGCTCGTCGGGCAGTGCGTCGTGCATGATCTTGATCGCGACCGCGCGCCCTAGCTTCAAGCGCTCGCCGCGATACACCGCGCCCATCGCGCCCTCGGCGATCGGCTCGATAACCTCGTAGCGGTCGTCGAGTACCGAGCCGGACAGATCGGTACCGCGCACCCGAGGAGGATAGCACCCGCGCACTGTGGTACCGAGGTGGCATGCGCTGCTTTGCCGTTCTCATCTCGGTCGGGTTGCTCGCCGGGTGTCAGAGCAAGAGCGAGCCGCCCGTCGCCGGCGGACATGCGCGGATCGTCACGTTGAGCCCGTCGGCGACCGAGATCGTGGCAGCTCTCGGCGCGGCTGGCGACCTGGTCGGCGTTGACGACTACTCCGACTTTCCGGCCTCGATCAAGGCGCTCCCGCGCGTCGGGAGCTTCATGGTCCCGAACGTCGAGACCATCGTTAGGCTGAAGCCCACGCTCGTCGTCGTCGACGACATCCACGCGCAAGCGCTGGGCGCCCTCGCCGATGCCCATCTCGTGACCCGCGAGTGCGCGATGCACACCGTACCCGACGTGAAGACCTGCCTGCGCACGCTCGGCCAGGCGCTCGGGAAGTCCGCCGAAGCCACCGCCGCGGTCGCCGGCATCGACCAGGCGCTCGACGATGCCGCCGCGCACCGTCCCGCGCATCACCCGCGCGTCCTCATCGTGATCGACCGTGAAGCGGGTGGGCTCGGCGCGATCGTCGCGGCTGGGCCGGGCACGTTCAACGACGAGCTGCTCGCGGTGATCGGTGGCGACAACATCCTCGCCGGCGCCGGCACCAAGTATCCCAAGATCGGCGCCGAGGAGGTGCTTCGCGAGAAGCCCGACGTGATCCTCGATCTCTCCTTCACCGGCAAAGACAGCCTCGCCGCGTGGGACACGCTCGACGTGCCGGCCGTCAAGACCAAGCACGTGCTCTCGCTCACGAGTCAGGTGCTCGCGCATCCCACGCCACGCATCGTCGAGGCCCTGACCCTGCTCGCGACATCGATTGCGACGAACTGACCGCAAGGAAAGGTCAGAACTTGCTCGGCAAGGTCCCGACCGAGGTGCGCGGGCTACTCGCTGACCGCTGACGCTTCGTCTTGTAGGCGCGCGTGCTCGAGCAGCAGGTGCGTGACGCTGGTCTGCAGCTCGGCGCCCGTGATCGGCATCGCGTTCGCGCCACCGGCGAGCTCGAAGTAGCCGTGCTTCCAGTCGAGCACCTGCATCACGATCGCGCGCGCATCGCCTTCGACTTCGCTCGATCGCGCTCGCACGATCTTGCCGTCGACGAAATCGATCCAGGCGACGAGTTGATCGCGCGTGACCGAGAGCTGCCCGGTCTTCTTGTCCTGCTCGAACATCTGGAGCAGCGTCGGCAGCTGGACGTCCGAGAGGGCGCCGCGTAGCGCGACGCGCTCGGTATCGCGCTGGCTCGCCCGTGCCCACCGCCGCGCGCGCAGGATGATCTCGAGCACCGTGAACGGCTTTGGAATGAAGTCCGCGGCGCCGAGCTGCAGCGCCTGGAGCCGCACGAGGTCGGTCGCGTTCTCCGACATCATCATCACCGGCACGCTCGCGAGGTGGGCGTGCCGCCCCATCTCTTGCAGCACGTGGAGGCCGTCGACGACCGGCATGTCGCGCTCGATCAGCGCGACATCGGGTGCCTTGGTCAGGCACGAGCCGATCGCTTCCATCCCGTTCGTCGCGGTCGCGACCGTGAAGCCCGCGTTGCCGAGCGCGGTCGAGAGCCGCTCGAGCAAGCGGGTCTGCGGATCGGCGACGAGGATCCGGAGATCCGCGGCTTGCTTGACTGGCGTGTGGCGCTCGAGCAGGCGGGTGACCGCTTCGAAGAACTCCTCGTCGGAGGGCCGGACCGGATCGCGGAACACCACGCCGATGCCGGGGAAGCGCCCGAGCATGCGCGCTTCGACTTCGGAGAGCGCGTGCGTGACCTGCGCGGAGATCAGGTGGCGCTGGCCGTTCGGCGACAACACGATCTGGACGACCGTACCGGGCGGCAGCGGCGGCGAGAGCCGCACGAACATCCCGAGCGGCGAGATGTCTTGCGACACCGCGCGGATCTTCTTGCCGTTGGAGATCAGCTCCACCGGCAGGTTCATCACTACTCGATCGTTACGCCGACGCACGAACCAGTGGCGTACCGCGTTTCGGTGGGGGTTGCTACTTGGTAAGAACGTCCGGTGTGGGTCGAGCTCGTTGGTGTCGATGTCGCGTTGGGCAAAACACCCATCGTTCGCGGCGTGACGACGGGAGTCGATGCCGGAGACCTCGTCGTAGTGGTCGGGCCCAACGGCGCCGGCAAGACCACGCTCCTGCGCGCGATCGCGGGACTCCTCGAGACCTCGGCCGGTTCGATCCGCTGCTTCGGCCGCGATCCGAGCGCCTCCGATCGCCGCAGGCTCGCGAAGGACCTCGCGTACCTTCCGCAACACTACGAGCTCGCGTTTCCGTTTGCGGTCGAGGAGGTCGTGCTGCTCGGGCGTTACGCGCGCCAGCGTGGGCTCGGCCTCGCATCGGCCGATGACGTCGAGGCCGCGCGGCTCTCTATGGCCGCCACGGATGTAGGTGCGCTTGCACATCGCCGGTTCGACGAGCTCTCGGGCGGTGAAGCGCGCCGCGTGATCCTCGCGCAAGCGCTGTGTCAGGGTGCGCGTTGCCTGTTGCTCGACGAGCCGACCGCTGGCCTCGATCCCGCGCACGCCCGCGGCGTGTTCGAGATGCTGCGTCGCCATTGCGATGCGGGCGCCGCCGCGATCGTCGTCACCCACGATCTCGATCTCGCGCTCCGCTACGGCAGCACGATGTGGTTGGTCGCCGGTGGCCGGCTGTCCGCGCGTGGCGCACCGGCCGACGTGCTCGCCTCCGCGCAGACCCGCGAAGCGTTCCAGCTCGAGGTCTATGTCGGCACGCTGCCATCGGGTCGCCCGTTCGCGGTGCCGTCGTGAGTGCGTTCGTCAGTGGCCGTGGCGTGCGGCTCACCGGGAGCCGGCTCGCGATCATCTGCATCGTCGCAGCGACCACGTGCTGCGTGATCGGCGCGCTCGCTCCGCTGCTCGGGTTGGTCAACGACCACGGCAGCTGGCACCTCGAGATCCTCGGCATCACCGCGAAGTTCGATTCGACGATCTTCGACGTTCGGTTGCCGCGCGTGCTCGCGTCGCTGCTCACCGGGGCGGCGCTCGCCGGCGCCGGGTGTGCGTTGCAGGCGCTGCTTCGCAATCCGCTCGCCGAACCGTTCACGCTCGGGATCTCGTCGGGCAGCTCGCTCGGTGCGGTGATCGCGATCCGGTTCGGTGCGGAGCGGTTGTTCGGCTACGGTGCGATCGGCGTGGCCTCGCTACTCGGCGCGATGTTCACGCTGTTCGCGATCTGGCGCCTCGCCCAGGTCGGCCGCCACTTGCCACCCGCGACGCTGATCCTCGCCGGTGTCGCGATCTCGATGTTCTGTTCGTCGGCGTCGCTTCTCGTCCAGTACACGAGTGACTTCACCGACGTGATGCACATCCTCGGCTGGATGATGGGCGGGCTCGATGCTGCGCGGTTGTCCTGGGTCGAGTACGCGTCGGTGCCGATCCTCGGCGGCCTCGTGATCTTGATCTTGTACGGCAAGGAAATGAACGCGCTCGCCGCTGGTGCGGAGGTCGCCGCATCGCTCGGCGTCGCGGTCGCGCGCACGCAGCTCGTGCTGTTCGCCGTGTCATCGCTGCTGGTCGGCTCGGCGATCGCGGTCGTCGGCCCGATCGGGTTTGTCGGCCTGGTCGTGCCGCACGCGCTGCGCGCGATCATCGGCCCCGATCATCGCGCGCTCCTGCCCGCCTCGATGTTCGGCGGCGCGATCACGCTGACGATCTGCGACACGCTCGCGCGCACGGTGATCCCGTGGAATCACCTGCCAACCGGCGCGGTCACCGCGGTGCTCGGCGTGCCGCTGTTCTTCGCCATCCTGCTCGCGAACAAGTCCAAGGCGAGCCTGTGGGGGCGTGCCTAGTGAGTCTCGTGTTGCGCCACGTCTGCGAATCGATCAGCCTCGCATCTCAGGTCCAGGCCGATGCCGCGCGGGCCGCGGTCGCGAGTGCCGCCGCGCCGATGCTCGACCGGCTCGCGTCCGCCCTCGGGGGCGCCCAGCACGCACCGCGCCCGCGCGGCATGCGCCGGATGATCGTGATCGCCGCCGGTGATCACGGCATCGGCGATCCTGGTGTGTCGCTCGGCCCCGATCATCCGACCGTGATCGCAGCGCAGCAGATCGCGGCTGGCACCGCCGCCATCGCCCACCTCGCACGCAGCGCGCGCACGCCGATCGTGATCGTCGATGCAGGCTCGCGCGAGCCGACGCACATGCCGGCCGTCGCGATCGCGCTGGGCCGCGGCCCCACCCACGATCTTTTCCACGAGCCCGCGATGACCCTCGTCGATGCGACGCTCGGGCTCGAGGCCGGCATCGCGCTCGCCATGTCGCTCGCGGAAGGCCCCGATCCCCTTGCCCTGCTCGCGCTCGGCGCGCTCGGCCTCGGCGCCGAGGTTTCATCGGCCGCGCTGGTCGGTGCGCTGACCGGTCGCGTGCCGCTGGGCCTGAACGACGCCCACGCCGAGCTCGCCGCCCTTCGCGGCGCCGCGCTGCCGACGCTGTCCGCGCTCGAGGTCCTCGCCACGTTCGGGGGGGCCGAGACCGCGGTGCTCGCGGGCCTGATCCTCGGCGCCGCGTCGATCAACGTGCCCGTGATCCTCGACAGCTACGCGACCGGCGCCGCAGCCTTGGTCGCAGCCACGTTCGCACCGCCGGTCACCGGCTACCTGATCGCGGGCCACCACGGGAGCTTCACGATGCCCGCGATCCTCGCACACTTGCGGCTCGCGCCGATCTTCGAGGTCGGGCTCGGCAACGGCGAAGGCAGCGGCGCGGCGATGCTGTTACCGCTCGTCGATCAAGTCGTCGCGCTCGCAGCCGGCTAGTGCATACTGGAGGACGTGCCCGAGCGCAGGCGTCGTACAGGCAGCTTCGAGGTCGAGCGGACGACCGGCTCGCACGACGTGCTCGATCGCCTGTTCGTCTACGGCACGCTGCGCAACGGCCAGACCGCGCGGTCGCTCGTCGCCAACCAGATCACGCGCTCGATCGACGCCACCACGCGCGGCAAGATCTACGCGTTCCCGATGGGCTACCCCGCGCTCGTCGAGGACGACACCGCGGTCGTCAAGGGCGACGTGATCTGGCTGAGCGAGCTCGCCGCCACGTTCGGGCTGCTCGATGCGTTCGAGGGCGCGGACTTCGCGCGGGTGATCCGCAAGGTCTTGCTCGAGACCGGCCAGGAGATCTGGGCCTGGGTCTACGTGCTGGCCGATCCGTCCACCGTGCAGCTAGGCACGCTGATCGAGGATGGCGATTGGGTCCGTTACTGGACCGAGCAAGCCTAGATAAAGAAGTGACCGATGACGGCGAGCGAGAGGGCGACCATGGCTGCGCCGATCGTACCGGGCCCGATCTTGTGACTACTGACGGCGGAGAAACGTTGCTGCACGGGGCAGAGATTGCTCTTGCGGCGCCCGAAAGCAAGTTCTCCAGAGATCGTTCGCGATCCCCTCGCTTTTCATTTAATTCCAGACAGATAGACCGTCATTTGGATCTCGAGACTGACTTGACTCCCGGCCCGTTGCGCACATGTCAGCGCGAGAATCCGACGCTTTGAGCCCCAAGTTTATACGGAGCTGCGGGTGAGTCGGATCAGCCGAAGATACGCAGTCTGGGCGCACGCCGCGAGATCCTGGAGCTCGGTGATGAAGGCTTTCGGCGGCGTCCCGCCGAGGGTGTGCGTGTAGATCAGGTTGACCGCGCGCTGCTTGACCTGGACCGGCACGACCACGACCTCGATCGGCGCCGGGTCCGCACCGAGCGCGGTCCACAGCCGCGTCTCGATCGGCCGCGCTCCGGAGGGCGGCACGCCCGTGAACACCTGGCAGCCGTCGTACGCCGTCTGCAGCGACGAGGTCCCGCCGAGCGGTAACGACAGCTCCTCGAGGGGGCGCACGAGCTTGATCGGCGGCGCGACATAGCCGCGCCAGCCGAGCGCATTGCCATCGCGGATCAGGAACACCACGAGAGCGTCGCAGCGGCCCTTCGCGTACTCGACGAACGCCTCCGCGATGCCATCGCGAGCCGCGGCGTTCTCGATCCGCTCGCCGGCTTCGGCGAAGGTCAGCGCGGTCGGCATGCCATGGGTGAGCGGCGCCTGCGAGGCCCGGCGCCGGCGCGGCTCGAGCGTGAGCGTCGGCGGCATCGAGATCCCACCGGCGGGTTGCGAGCGCCGGCGATCGTCGCCGATCAGGATCTCGCCCGGATCGGTGCCCCCCCGGGCCGTGCGGATGAAGCGCGCGCGGCGCGGCGTGCCGAAATGCTTCTCGAGGTAGTAGAGAGCGCGAAGCTCGGGCACCACGTACGGAGCGATCGGTGCGCCGAGGCGAGAGGCGAGCGACTTCATCGCGTGCTCGTCTTGCGGATCGACGATCGCGACCGCGGCCGCGCCACTCTCGAGCATGCCGAGCGGCACCGCGCGCAGGCGATGTGCTTCGTCGGCGCCGAGCTTGTCGAGCAGCGCGAAATCCGCTTCGTCGAGCAACGTCGGGGTCGCGACCGGCAAGCCGGTGAGCTCGGCGAGGTACGTCGAGAGCTGCTCGAGATCGAGGAAGCCCAGCTCGACGAGGTTCGTGCCGAGCCGGCCGCCGTAGAGCACTTGATTGCGCAGCGCCGCCTCGAGCTGCGCGAGCCCGATCGTCGCGTTGCGCAGCAGCAACGTGCCCAGCTTCATCGCAGAGATACTATCGCACTCACGCGTAGCGAGTCGGATCCGGGCGGCCTGCTTCGGCGAAGCCCTTCTTGCGCAGCGCACACGCGTCGCACCGGCCGCACGCCGCCCCATTCACCGGGTCGTAGCAGGAGTGGGTCTCGCTGTAGTCGACGCCGAGCCCCAGGCCCAGCTCGATGATGCCGGCCTTCGTCAGCTCGATCAGGGGTGCGTGGATCTTGAAGCCGCCGCTGCGCGTCGCGACCTGCGCGAGCGCTTCGAACGCCTGGATGAACGCCGGCCGACAATCGGGGTAGCCGCTCGCGTCGAGCACGTTGACGCCGACAAACAGATCCTTCGCACCGAGCGACTCCGCCCACGCGAGTGCCAGCGAGAGCAGCACGGTGTTGCGCGCCGGCACGTACGTCGAGGGCACATCGCCCGGCGCACCGATCTCGGCGAGGTCGCGATCCTTGGGCACCGCGATGTCGCGGCTGGTCAGCGCCGAGCGCGCGAGCGGCGACAGATCGATGTCGATCACCTGATGGACCGCGGCGGCAAACCGCGTCGCCGCGCGCCGCGCTGCCTCGAGCTCGACCTCGTGGAGCTGGCCGTACTTGACGGTCAGCGCGTAGCACGTGAAGCCCTGCGAGCGGGCGACGGCGAGAGCGGTCGTCGAATCGAGACCGCCCGAGAGGAGAACGACGGCGTCGGGCACGAACGATGGGTAGCACGCTACGATGCGTGCGTGACTCGACAAGCCAGCGAGGCGGATTCGCGGTTGATCCGGACCGCGCTCACGGCCGCGGTCGTCGGCCTCGTCGGGCTCGCGTACTGGCAGCACTGGACCGTGCTCTCGGCATCGCCGTATCCGATCGGCGTCGATGGCTACTTCTATCCGATCCAGGTCCGCTCGATCCTCGAGCACGGCTCGCTCGCCTACCCCGCGTCGCCGATCACGTTCTACTGGATGGCACCGTTCGCGCTGATCTCGGATCCGATCATCGGCGCGAAGATCGGTGCCGCGCTCGGCTGCGCGCTGATCGCGGTGCCGACGTACGGCGTCGGCAAGAAGCTCGGCGCCGGCTTCGGCTCGGGCCTGCTCGCGGCAGTGGTCGCGACGCTGTCCGCCGGTGCGGGCTTTCTCTCGATCGAGTTCGTCAAGCAAGGCATCGGACTCACGGTCGCGATGATCGCGTTGTGGGCGGTGCTCGGCGCGCTCGAGCGCACGACCAGGCGCCGCGCGATCGGGGCCGCCGCAGCGATCGCGTTCGCGTTCGCGACGCACAAGATGGCGGGTGCGATCGTGCTCGTGATCGTGGCGCCCGCGATCGTGATGCGCGCGCGCGCCCTGCTCCAGGGCCGCCGGTTGATCTACGCGACGCTCGGCGGGCTCGTACTCGTGATCACCTTGATCGTCCTCGGCATCGCGGCGCCGCATCGGTTCGTCTCGGCGACCGACCTCGTGCTCGTCGGCCGCCTGGTGACCTCCCACGCGACCTGGAGCGGGGATGCGCTCGTCGCGCCCGGCGTCACGATCACGTTACAGCACGAAGCGCTGATCGCGGGCGTGCTCGCGATCAGCGCCGCCGGCGTGTTGTGGACCAGGCCGCTCGCACGCGAGGTGCGCGCGTGTGGCTGGATGGTCGTGGTGCTCGGCCTCGTGATCGCGACGCCGTGGTTGCGGATCGACGATCCGCAAGGTCTCGGGTTTCGCTTGCGCGCCGCGGCGTTCGTCCCGATGGCGCTGTGCGCCGCGATCTGCGCCGGTGCGCTCGCGCGCGCGATCGGTCACAAGATGTCACGCATGTCGGTGCTCGAACGCGAGGGCATGCTCGTCGGCGTCGCTGCGATCCTCGCGGTCGTCCAGCTCTTCTCCGACCGCAGCGAAGGTCAGGTCCTGACGCACCCCGCGCTCGTCGCCGCCGTCGCGAACGCCACGGAGCACATCCCCGCGGGCGCGACCGTGATCGTCCCCGAGCGCCACATCCTCTACATGGTCGATTGGTACACGCGCGCGCCGGCGCGCCTGCGCCCCGAACTGGTACCGTTTGCGCAGCGCGTTCGCATGCTCGGCCTCGTCTACATGGGTGGCGACGAGGGCGCGCTCTCGGCCACGCTCGATGCGGCGCGCCGCGATCCCGGCGTCGCGCCGCCGATCTCGTTGCATGCGAACCATCGCAATGGCCTCGTGCTCGTCACGGAGCCGACCTGGAGCTGGGTGCTCGCGCACTTGCCGCCCGAAGCGCACGCCTACTTCGCGAAGTGGCCGACGATCTAGGTTCCGCGTAGAGACAGCCGCGTTCCGCGCACATCCCACGCTGCCACTGCATGCAGGGGATGAAGTGCTTTGCACGACGTTGCCGTCGATCTGGCGAGCACCGCTGCAGGTGTGGCTAGTCGATCTTCAACGAAGAAGCGGCCTTCTCGTCACCGCTCCAGCACTTCGCACGAGTGTCGTCGAACTGCGTGTCGATCTCGGGTGCCGGCTTGTCCTTGTCCTTGCCGGCCTTCTCGCGCGCTTGCTTCCGCGCCTTGAGCGAGGTGTGCATGCAGTCGAGGATCTCGGCCTTCGGCACGCACGCCTTCACGGCCGCCGGATCGGCGGCCTTCATCATGCAGCCGCGGATCTCTTCGTCGGTCGCCTTGCAGCCCTCGAAGTCCTCGACGGGTAGCGCCGCGACGACGGCCTTCGGATCCTTGCCGGCACCCTGCGGCGAGATCGAGACGATGTGCTCGAGGATCGCGACGCACTCGGGCGTCGGCGGTGCGCCCTCGGCGCAGCCGAACCATCCGGACAACGACAGCGCGAGAATGGCGTACTTCACGACTCACCTCCGGTACCCGCGACAACTGTGGCGGTCGGCAGCTCCGGCGATGCCGATGCGAGCATCCGCTTGATCGCAGGCGCGATCGCGAATAGCGCGGCCGCGATGATGAGCGACGCGACGATCAGCAACCAGAACAGGAACCCGAAGCCGTTCGCCTCGGAGAGCTGCGCCGCGCGACCTGCGAGGTAGTTACCGATCGCGGCGGCGAGGAACCAGGTGCCCATCACCATGCCGGCGAGCCGCTTCGGCGCGAGCTTGCTCATCGAGGACAGGCCGACCGGCGAGATGCAGAGCTCGCTGCAGGTCGAAATCACGTAGAACATGATCAAGTAGTTCGGGCTGACCGTGCGGAACGGGAAGGCCCACATGTGCATCGGCGCCATGTGCTCGACCTGCGAGATCGTCGTGACGGTCGGCAAGAGGATCACGATCGAGAGCAGCGTGAACACGGTGCCGATCGCGAACTTGTTGACCGCCGAGGGCTCCTTGTTGACGCGCACGAGGCGGGTCCAGATCCACGCGAACACAGGCGCGAGCAGGAGGATGCAACCGGCGTTGACGAACTGATACGTGATCGAGACGACGTGGACGCCGAGGTACTCGCGGTGGACGAGCGAATCGGCGAACAGCGACATCGTGGTCGAGGCTTGCTCGAACACCATGAAGAACGCGATCGCACCGATGAACAGCGGGATCATCGCGGTGATCCGCTTCTTCTCGTCGGGGTTCTGGGCGGCCTTGAAGAACACCGCGAACACGCCGAACGAGGCGATCACGAGGCCGATGCCGAAGATGTTCTGCAGCGAGTCGCCATCGATCGCGTGGACGAACTTGTCGAACATCACGCCGCCGAGGACGATCACGATCATGCCGATCGCGATGCCGGCGGCGATCCGGCGATCGCGCGCCGCGATCTTCGGATCGGTCGGGATGGTCGGATAGAGGCCGGCCTCGCCGAGCTTGGAGTAGCCGATCAGGTACTGGACGACGCCGAGCGCCATGCCGATCGCTGGGACCGCGAAGCCGAACTTCCAGCACAGGTTCGGATCGATGCCGTGACCCGCGAGCATCGAGCGGAAGCCCTGGCTCTGCGCGAAGAGCATGCCGACGACCGGCGCGACACCGGCGCCGATGTTGATACCCATGTAGTAGATCGTGAAGCCGGCATCGCGGCGCGGATCCTCGGGCTTGTAGAGCTGGCCGACGATCGTCGAGACGTTCGGCTTGAGGAAGCCCGTGCCAAGCGCGATCACCACGAGACCGGGGAAGAACAAGGCGTCAGGGCCGGCGAGCATCGCGTTACCGATCGCGATTCCGATGCCACCGATCGTGACGGATTTTCTCTGACCGAGGAACCGGTCCGCGATCCAGCCACCGGGCAGCGACAACAGATAGACCGACGACAGGTACAGCGCCATCACGGTGCCGGCCGAGGTCACCGACATGCCACGGCCACCGAGCGCGGTCGCGCCGGTCATGAACACGAACAACAGGGCGCGCCCGCCGTAGTACGACAGCCGTTCCCACATCTCCGTGAAGAACAGCGTCGAGAGGCCACGTGGGTGGCCAAAGAACGCGCGGTCAGGATCCTTCGACATCGGCCGCGCACACTAACTCAAGGCCGGGGCGAATAGGTATCGCGAAGGTGGTGCGACCAACCCCCTGTCGCACCACGTCGTCGCAGCGAGGCCCGAGGGGCGCACTTTTGTCAGCGTCAGGCCGGCGCGAATCCCGAGGAACTGTGGCAATTATCCGACCTATGTCGAAGATCCGGGTACTGGCGTTCTTAGTCGCTGGTCTGTTCGTGCTGGGTGCGTGCAACGCGGAGACGCCGCGCTTCGCGTTCACGAGCGCCGAGCGGCGCGGGGTGATCAACGCGAACGGTATCCGCTTCGTGATCATGCCGGATCCGACCACGTCGCTGGTCGAGGTCGACGTCCACTACGAAGTCGGTGCGCGCGAAGATCCTGAAGGCAAGGCGGGTCTCGCCCACCTCGTCGAGCACTTGATGTTCCAGCCCCGCCCCGACGGTCCGGACACCCAGCCGCTGTTCCAGAACATCCTCGACATGGCGACGTTCATGAACGCGTTCACGACCGAGGACATGACGCACTACAACACCACGGTCCACTCCGACAGCCTGGACGCGATGTTGAAGATCGAAGCGATGCGGATGTTCTACGCCGCGGATCTGCCGCCGTTCGGTTGCTCGACGCTGAAGAAATCCGAGTTCGAGCGCGAGCGCGAGGTCGTGCGCAACGAGATCCGCGCCGGCTCGTCGGCCGACAAGTACGTCGAGCAACTCGTCGCCGCGCAGCTCTATCCGCAGCACCACGCCTACTCCCGCGAGACCGGCGGTAACGATGCGCAGATCGCGAGCGCCTCGCTCGCCGATGCGTGCACGTTCATGAAGGAGTACTACGCGCCGTCGCGCGCGACGATCGTGATCGCCGGTGGCGTCGACGTCGACGAGGCGGTCAAGGATATCGAGAAGTGGTTCGGCAAGCTGCCGAAGCGTACCGCCGCGCCGCGCGTCGAGCCCAAGCCGTTCACGATCGCGCTCCACACCAAGCAAGAGATCGAAGCCGATGTCGAGCGACCGGTGCTCTACATCGCGTGGCCGCTGCCCGCGGGCAACACGCCGGATGGCGAGGCCGCGCAGTTCGGGATCCAGGGCGCGTTCGCTCGGATCTCGCAAAAGGCCGAGGAGTATGGCTTCGCGTACAGCGTTCGCCCGGCCTTCTTCGGCGGCGAGCTCGCGCCGATCTTCGGCGTCAAGATCCAGCTCAAGGGCCTCGACAAGGTCGACGAGGCGCTCGAGTTCGCGAAAGGCGCGGCGAGCCAGGCGTATCGCGGGTGGGACGAAGGCACGTCTCAGGATCTCGAAGAGCAGAAGAACCTCCAGAAGGCCGACCTCATCCAGTCACTAGAGCCTCTGCCGAGCCGGACGCTGACCGTGTCGACGATGGTCCAGTTCGACAAGGAGTTCGATTTCAACTCGACCGGCCAGTATCTGTTCCACGCGCTCGACAAGATCGAGAAGTTCGATGGGGCGCGCATCGCACGCGTCGTCAAATCCGCACTCGAGTGGGACAAGGCGGGCATCGTGCTCGTCAAGCCAAGCACGAGTGGGCTCAAGGGTGACACTCGCTCGAAGGTGAACTTCTCGGTCAACACCGACGCCGGCGTCAACGCCGCGGCGATCGATCCGGAAGTCGCGAAGCAGGAAGCGCGTCATCCATTCAAGATCGGGACGCAGGCCAAGGGCCTCGCCGGCGCGACGCGCTTCACGATGGGCAACGGTATGGAGGTCATCATGCTCCAGCAGAAGTCGATGCCGATCGCGCACGTCGAGCTGCGGTTCAAGAATGTCGGCGAAGCCGCGACCCCGGATAGCGCGGTCGCCGCGGGCGCGGCCGCGTTCTTACGCCGGCCGCCGAACATCACGGGCGACGACGCCTTGTCGAAGACCGGCGTGAACGTCGGCTGCCAGGCCAACGACGACGCCGTGATCTGCGATTCGCACGGCGTGAACATCTATCTCGACGTCATGGTGAAGGGCCTCGAGCGCTTGATCACGGCCGGCGAGTACAACCAGGAGCAGCTCGAGCGCTGGCAGAAGCGCGAGTCGGAAGACCTCAAGCTCCACTCGACGCTCGAGATGAACGAGTACATCCGCCAGGCCACCGCCGCGGTCTACGGCCCGGATCATCCGTACACGAAGAACGCCGTGCTTAGCCCCTCTGCGACGAGCAAGGTCCACCTCGATGCGCTCAAGGACTTCCGCGCGAAGCACTACACCGCAGGCAACGCGACGCTCATCATGGTCGGCAACTTCGATCTCAAGTACGGCGAGAAGCTCGCGAAGGATACGTTCGGCGGATGGGACAAGGGCACGGTCGCGAAGCCCGTCGAGTCCACACCGTTCAAGCGCTCGGGCCCCTCGTTCATCGGCGTCACCAAGGACAAGGTCGATCAGCAAGTGACCGCCGTGATCTCGTATCCATCGACGCCCGGCGTCGATGGTCAAGAAGGTGCGCGCCGCGTGCTCGCCGAGATGCTCGACGAGCGTGCGCAGAACGTCCGCTTCAAACGCGGCTCGACCTACGGTCTGTACTTCCGGCGCGCGCAGCACATCGGCCCGAGCGAGTACACGCTCGTCGGTGGTGCACGGCTCGGCGGCACGATGGATGCGGAGCGCGCTGGTGAATCGATCAAGGCGATCCGCGACAGCCTCGACGACCTCCGCAAGGGCGACGACGACTTCGACGTCGACTTCGTGCGCGCGCGGCGCACGCTGATCTCGAAGCTGCTCGGCGAGTCGACCGTGACCGAGGATCTCGCGCGCACGCTCGGGTACATCTCGAATTACGGCCAGGAGCTCGACTTCAATAACAAGGTCCTCCAGGAGATCGCGGCGGTGTCGCCGGCGCAGATCCGGGCCCTGATCAAGACCGAGCTCGATCCGAACAACGAGGTAGTCGTGATGCTCGGCGACAAGGCGCACGTCGAAAAGGCGTTCGCGGACGCGGGGATCAAGGACACCAAGATCGTCGAGCCCGACTTCAAGAAGTAAGTCCCGATCCGGCCCCGGACCGGTCTATCCTCAGCCCGTGAAGTCCTGGGGCCTCCTTCTGCTGGTCGCGGCGTGTTACGCGCCCAGCCTCAAGGTGGGCAGTCCGTGTGACCTGAGCCCCTGCCCTACCGGGTTGGTGTGCTCGCCGGCGACCCTGACGTGCGAGCGCTCGGCGAGCGATGGCATGGATGACGCGGCGACGGACTCGACGAGCGTCGTCGCCGATGGTGGCACTGATGGCCAAGCTCACCTCTCGAATGACGGGCCGGGTGGTGCGATCGATGTCTCGGCCGGCGGCACGTTCACCGAGGACATCTCGCTCGCGATGAACGATGCGCCCGAGACCGGTTGCGGCGGGGACGGTGGGCGCGACGTGTTCTATGCGATCAACCTGCCGACTGCCGAGGTCGTCTACTTCGACACGTTCGGCTCGAGCTTCGGTACGTCCGTGCGGATCTACGCGGGCAAGCAGTGCGGCCAGATCAACGGCAACCCGAACTGCACGCACGACTCGTGCGGTGGTGCGAGAGCGCAGATCGCGTTGCAGTTACCGCAAGGCACGAGCTGCATCGTCGTCGATCAGCATGCCGGCGATACGAGCGGCGCGTTGCAGCTGAACGTGAAGCGCGGTGGTCGCAAAGGCCAGCCGTT
>JAYWCI010000064.1:0-28476 GCA_043780895.1 Kofleriaceae bacterium
CGCCGATCCGGACGGCACGGCGACCGCGCTCGTCGGCTTCATGGCGAGCGATCATGGCAACTCCGACACGCACAAAGATTCGATCGATTTCGCGAACGACCTGCTCCACTATCTCGATCCGCAGCCGAAGGCCAAGGCATACGCCGAGGCAGTGAAGGCCGGCTTCAACTCGAAGTCGCCCGCGACGCGCGTGCTGATGCTGCCGCTCTACGCGCGGGTCGATCCCGAGCTCGCCGCCGGTGACCTCGCGAACATGCTCGGCGACAAGAAGCTCGACAAGGCGCTGCGCGTCGCCGCAGCGCGTTCGTGGGGCGATGTCGGGGCCGTGAACCACGGCGCCGCGTCGCACGCGCTCGACGGCATGCTCAAGGACGAGGATCCCGATATCCGCGCTGCGGCCGCCATCTCGGCCGGCAAGCTCGGCCGCGAATACCAGGATCGCCTCGTGAAGATCGCGAAGGGCGACAGCTACAACGCACGCCTCGGCGCCGCGGAAGGTCTCGCGATCTCGACGGTCTCCGGCGGCAATGTTGGCGTCGGCATCGAGGGCATCGCGCAGATGTGGCGCGAGAAGGGGCGCCCGCGTCGCGATGCCGTGAAGATCTGGGCACGGCTCGCGCGCAAGAAGCCGTTCCCGAACGTCATCGAGTACCTCACCAGTGGTGCCCACGTCGTCGACGATCCGGGCCTCCACCCGCTCGCCGTCGAAGGCCTCTGCAATGCGGTGCTCGCCGGCAACAACGACGCGCGCATCGGCCTGCGCAACGCGGTCACCGATCCATCGGTCGAGGTGCGCCGGATCGTGATGTCGTGCGTCGCCGATGGTCCCGACCCCGCGAAGAACGGCATCGCGATCGCGACGAAGCTGGTCAAGGATGATGACCCGTCGATCCGCGCCGAGGCCGCGCACGTGCTCGCGCTCACCGTCGGCAAGGGCAAGGCTCCGGCCGGCGTCGGCGACGCGCTCGTCCTCCTGCTCGACGATTCGAACCGCGAGGTCCGGATCATCGCGAGCCGCGCGCTCGGCGAGCTCGGCCCCGCCGCGCCGAAGCCAGCGACCGAGAACGCGCTGACCAAGCTGTTCGACAAAGGTGATGAAGGAGAGAAGCTCGCGCTGCTCCACACCGCGAAGTTGATCGGCGCCGAAGCCGTGGTCACGCTCGCGGTCGCCGATGGCTCGCCGCTCGTGCGCGTCGCGGCGATCGATGCGGCGCTCGGCTCGGGCATGCACGCCGCGCCGACTCTCTCGGCTGCCCTCGCCGATGCCGATCCGCAAGTGCGCAAGGCCGCGCTCGAGCGGCTCGCCGCCCAGAAAGACAAGGTCGAGCCCGCGCTCCTCGATCGCGCACTCTCGCTCGCGGTTCGCGATCCGGATCCCGAGCTCAGCCAGCTCGCGCTGACCACGATCGCGCGCGTCGCACCGAAGGATGCGGTCAACCTCCGCTTGCACCGCTCGCTCGCATCGCGCGTCGAACGCGAGCGTGCGCAGGCCGCGGCCGCGGCGATCGGGCTCGTCGATCGAGATGCCCAGCTCACCGTCCAGTTGCTCGAGCCGCTCCTCGATGATCCGAGCCACGACGTGCGCGTCGCGATGCTGCCGGCGCTCGCCGCCGCCTATCTGAAGACCAACACACCCGAGAAGATCGCGACGATCCTCACCGATTCCGAAGGTCACTCGATGCGCCGGCTCGTCGCAGCGGCCGCGTTCGTCACGCTCGCGCGGACGGATGCGGGGCTCGCATCCTCGCAGTCGGTGTTGAAGAAGATCACGAGCCCCCCGATGGCGGCGCACAGCGCGAAGCTCGTCGCGGGGCTGATCGCCAACAACGCCGATGGCATGGCGTTCCTGCAAGAGCTCGTTCCGTAAACGTCGCTCTTGGCCAACTAGCCAATCCTGCGAGAGCCTGGGCGTGGTGCGAACGCGCGCCTGGGTGCTCTAGCTGTACTGATCGTGCCGAAGCTCACCGCCGGCTCCACACAAGCGGGCGAGGACTATCTGAACCACGTCTAGACGAGCTACGTGTTTGCACCGGTGCTCACCTCGATGGCGGCGTACGCGTTCTAGCGTCGCCATCGCGCACCCTCTCCAGCTCGTCGAGTTGCTCGACGACATCGCGGGCAGCTCGGCGTGGCGCTAGACTCGGTGGCGTGCCTCGCGCTTGCCTCTACCGCGGTTCGTTGATCCTGCTCGTAGCATGTTGGACCGGACCGGTCGCGCAGGCGCCGACGCAGGCAGATGAGGCGGCACGCGAGAAGCGCGTCGACAAGCCCGTCGATCTCGCGATCGAGTACCGGCGCACGCCGTGCTTCGGCCCGTGCCCGATCTATCAAGTCGCGATCAAGCCCGATGGCACCTTGGTCTACTTCGGTCGCGACAACGTCGCGGTGCCGGGTCAGCAGCAGAAGCACCTGACCAGGCGCCAGATGCTCGAGCTCGAGAAGATGGTCGAGCACACGCACTTCTTCTCGCTCGACGATCAAGGCAATGCACCAGCGGATGACAGCTGTCGCAAGCCCGGTGGCGGTACGTGCACGTTCTCGTTCTCGTTCTCGTTCTGCACCGATACATCGCACACGGTGATCACGGTGAGCCAGCCCAAGCGCGGTGGCTCGCACACGATCGATGATGCGCACTGCACCGATGGCCGCGCCGCGGAGCCGCTCGAGCGTGCACTCGACGCGTACGTCAGAGCGTGGGTCGGTCAGTAACTACTTCATGTCGGCGTTGAGCTTCGCCGTGAGGTCCGCGGCCGGATCCGCCCACACCACCGACTGGCGATCGACGATGACCGTCACGCCTTCCGCCTTCGCGAGCCTCTCGACGAGCGGCTGCGCTTGCTTGAGCAGGCTCTGCATCAGCTTCTGGCGCTCGCCCGCGAGATCCTTCTCGAGCTTCTGGAGTACGCCCTGGAGCTCCATGAACTTCTTTTCGAGCTCTTCGCGCTTCGCCGCGTAGGCGTCGGGCTTGAGGACCGACTTCTGCTTCTCGAGATCCGCGGCGGCGCGCTTGAGATCTTCCTGCTGCTTGTCGAGCTCGGTCTGCTTGGTCTTGCGGATCTTCTCGAACGCATCGTTCGCGCGCTTACCGGCGGGCGTGGTCGACAGCGTGTTGTCGAGATCGATCACGCCGATCTTCGGAGATGCGGGCACCGCGCTACGGCCGAGGCTCGTGAAGAGCGGGCTGAGCATCAGGCCAAGACCAAGGGTGGCAATCGCGACATGCGGCTTCATGGACCAGGTGAATACCAGGCCCCGAGGCGGAGTTCCATGTTCGTTTACGGTCTCAACTGCCTGAAATCGCTGTAGCAAACCGTTTTGCCGGATCGCGGGTCTCAGCTTTCGACCAGAACTACGGTCAGCTCGCCCGGGCTGACGATATTCGCGGCGACCCAGAGCGCTAACGCCTGCAGCGTGAGCGTGGGGTTTAAGCCGGAGCTGGTCGGGAACAACCCCCCATCGGCGCACCAGAGATTGCCGACGTCGTGAAACTTGCCGGTGCGATCGCAGACCGACGTCGTCGGATCGTTGCCCATGCGCAGCGTGCCCATCACGTGGCGCGATGCCGACGGCGTATCTGCGGGCGCGATGATGCCGAACTGCGCGCCAGCGGCTTTCCTGGATCGTCTCCCACGCGTACTCGTCCAAGAACGCGCCGCGGGTGAGCTTGATGTTATCGCCGCAGCCGATCGTGCCGATCGAGGCCAACGGGTCGCGCCACCCACGAGCTTCACGAAGCCCCGACGCGTCAGCATGCCGACCGGTACGTATCACGCTAGCGATAGACGGACCAGCGCCGGACGGCGACCGGCACCGGCAGCGCCTTCGAGGTGTACTCCATCGTTTCGAGCTCGGCGTGCTGCTCGGCGAGGTACTCGGCCACGTTCGTGGCGCGGTAGGTCGACTCGCTGATCGCGATCTGGTGGCTCTCGGCGAGCGTCTGGAGCTTCGCGGCGATGTTCACGGTGCCGCCGAAGTAATCCGCGTTCGAGTTCAAGCGCACCGCGATGCACGGCCCGGTGTTGAGCGAGATCCGCAGCCGGATCGGTGTGTCGGCGCGATCGGGATGGAACGCATCGTGGATCAGGTGTGCCGAGCGCACGGCATCGACCGGGCTCGTGAACGTGGCCATCACGGCATCGCCGATCGTCTTGACCACCGCGCCGCGATTTTCGGCGACGATCTTGAACACCTCGTCGAAGTGTTTCTTGATCTCGATGAAGGCCCCCGGATCGCCGCGCAGCGCATAGAACGCGGTCGAACCGACGACATCGGTGAACAATAGCGTCTGCTCGCCGACCGCGAGCTTCACGTCCGCGTCGATGTAATCCTCGGAGAACAGATCGCGGAACTCCTGAAACGACAGCAGCATGCCGGGCCGCAAGGCATCGTCGCTCCAGGTCGCGCGCTGGATCGAGAATGCGACGGGCGCGTCGCCGGTGTTGACGTACGTGACCTCGGGGTTCGGCCCCGCCTTGATCACGGTGGCGGCGGGATGCGCCGCGTAGTTGATCGCTGCGGGTCCGCCTTCTTCGATGTCGAGTAACCAGCCCTGCACCCGGCCGCTCGCGACCCTGTAGCGACCCGGTGGCAGCCGCGGCTTGATCACCTTGGTCTGACCCGGCGCGACGAGCACCATCACGCGGATGTGGTCTTTTTGTGCAGGCTCGGCGCTGCAGTACAGCCGGTCCTCGACGAGCCGCACCGACGGATGGACGCGGAACGTGACCTCGACCGCTTCGAGCCCATCGGTCGTGAAGTCGACATCGCACGCTTCGCATCGGCTCTCCGCCACGAGGCCGGACAGCTTGTCGCTCTCGTCGCGCACCCCGCGACAGTGCGGGCAGATCGTGTCCCACGATAGCTCGAGCAGACCGGCGCGCGTGGCATGCAGCGCGATGCGCAGGAGGTCGAGCTCCGGCAGCTTCCACGCGCGGGCACGCTCGCGAATCTGGATGCGGTGCAGATCCGCATCGTCGCCAGTGCGTACGAGCTCGACGAGATGCTCGACGGATTCCTTCGGCAGGCCCTCGGCGAGCAGCTGGTCGCGCGCGGCATGCAGCCGTGCGATCGAAGCCTCGTCCAGCTCGGGCGGCGGCATCTGCAAGACGTCGGGGCGGAGGCGATCGAGTTGCGCGGCGAGCGCGGGCAAGATCTTGCGATACGCCTTCTCGATCGAAGGAAAGCCGAGCTTGATCGCCATCGCCCACAGCCCGTTGCGCGGCACCGCGGCGAAGTAGAGATAGACGCGCGTGCCGGTCTCCGTCGGCTCGAGCCGATGGATCGCGTACATCGCCTTCATGAAGCCGCGCGTGTAGATCCGCGTCGAGGTCAGCCACTGCTCGGAGACCCAGTTCCACGGCACCTCGATCCACTCGTGGATCAAGCCGCCGGCCTTCGAGCTGCCGTGGCGCACGCCATCTTTCTCGACGAACTTCATCTCGGCGGTGCCGAGGGCGCGGTTCATCCGCGACGTGTCAGAAATAAACGGCCACAGCGCGCTCGGCGTGCCCGGTAGATCGAACACCCACAGGCGTTCGATGCGCTTCTGCTTCGCGATCTCCTCGGGCACCGGATGGAGCTCGAGCAATTGGCCGATCGTCAGCGCCTCTGCCATCGCTTTGTATTCTAGCACCCGATACAACGAGGTATCGTGCGGCTCTGGGCCCCAGCGATGGTTGCTGCGTTCACGGGTGGGTGTGATCGCCTGTTTGGCGTGGATGTCGTGAGCCTGGAGAAGGACGCCCCGGGGCTCCTCGTGGCATCTGCCTGCACGGGCCTGCACGTCGAAGCATCTCGGATCTCACGCTGCGTACGGCACCGCCGATCATGAGCGCGACGTTCGCCGACAAGGCGCTGTCGGGTCGGGAGATGTCACGGCGGTCGTGACCGTCGTGCCCACCGACGTGATCCTCGAGACCCTGCTCGCGTTAAAGGCCATTTGACGGCGCGGCGGGGGTTCCCGCAGTAGACTCCGGGCGATGGCCACGCACTATTCGAGCTGCCCGCTGTGCGAGGCCACGTGCGGTATCGTCGTCGAGACCGAAGGCGACCAGGTCAAATCGATCCGCGGCGACGACGCGGACCCATTCAGCGCCGGCTACATCTGCCCGAAGGGCACCGCGCTCGGCGATCTCCATCACGATCCAGATCGCCTGCGCCAGCCGATGCGGCGCGACGGCGAGACCTGGGCGCCGATGGCGTGGGACGAAGCGTTCGACTACGTCTCGGCGCAGCTGACCGCGGTGCGCAAGCAGCACGGCGCCGATGCGATCGCGGTCTATCAAGGCAATCCTGCAGCGCACAACCTGGGGCTGCTCACGTTCGGTCAGCTGCTGCTGCGCAGCCTCGGCACGCGCAACGCGTACTCGGCGACCTCGAACGATCAGCTGCCTCACATGCTCGCGGCGCTGCAGGTGTTCGGCAACCAGATCTTGATGCCGGTGCCGGATCTCGATCGTTGCGATCTGCTGATCTGCCTCGGCGCGAATCCACTCGCTTCGAACGGCAGCATCATGACCGCGCCGGATATGCGGTCGCGGCTCGCGCAGATCCAGGCGCGCGGCGGCAAGGTCATCGTCCTCGATCCGCGGCGCACCGAGACCGCCGATCGCGCCGATCAACATCTGTTCATCCGGCCTGGCACCGATGCGGTGTTGCTGCTCGCGATCGCGCACGAGCTGTTCGCCGAAGGGCTCGTGAAGCTGGGCCGGCTCGCACCGCATACGCGCGGTGAAGCGGATCTACGGCGCGCGTGTGCGCCGTGGTCGGCCGAACATGCGGCCGAGGTCACCGGCATCGCGGCCGACGAGATCCGCGGCCTTGCACGGACGTTCGCGACCACCAAGCGCGCCGCGCTCTACGGTCGCATCGGCGTCTGCACCCAAGAGTTCGGTGGGCTCGCGGCGTGGTTGGTCTACGCGATCAACGCGCTGGCCGGCCATCTCGACGAGCCGGGCGGCTTGATGTTCACGACCCCCGCCCTCGATCCGGTGCCGGTCGCGAAGCTCTTGGGCTACGACGGTGGCTTCGCGCGCTGGCACAGCCGGGTCTCGCGGCGGCCCGAGTTCGGCGGCGAGCTGCCGATGTCGGTGCTCGCCGAAGAGATCGCGACGCCCGGTCGCGGTCAGATCCGCGCGCTGATCACGTGCGCGGGCAATCCCGTGCTGTCATCGCCAGGTGGCCCGGCGCTCGAGACCGCGCTCGAGGGTCTCGAGTTCATGGTCTCGATCGATCCGTATCTCAACGAGACCACGCGTCACGCCCACGTGATCTTGCCGCCCGCCTCGGCGCTCGAGCGCTCGCACTACGATGTGGCGCTCAATGCCTTCGCGGTGCGCAACGTGGCGAAGTATTCGCCGCCGGTGTTCGAGCGCGGTCCCGAGGCGCGGCAAGACTGGGAGATCTGCGCGGCGCTGTTCGCGCGGCTGCGCCTGCCGAAGCTCGGGCGTCGTCTCGCGGAGCGCTTGCTGATCAAGCTCGGTCCGGAGGGCATCCTCGATGTCGCGCTGCGCGCCGGACCGTGGGGGCTGCGTCTCGGTCGAAAGGGGTTGTCGCTCGCGAAGCTCGAGGCCGCACCGCACGGGCTCGATCTCGGACCGCTCACGCCGCGGCTACCGGATAGGCTCGGTCATCGCGATCGCCTGGTCGATCTCGCGCCCGCGATCTATCTCGCGGATCTGCCGCGGCTCGCGCGCAAGTGGGCGCAGTGGTCGCCGTCGTCGCGCCCGACCAACGGGCTCGTGATGATCGGGCGCCGCCATCTGCGCTCGAACAACTCGTGGATGCACAACACCGAGCGGCTCGTGAAGGGGCCTGCGCGCTGTACGCTGTTGATCCATCCCGAAGATGCCGCGGTGCGCGGGCTCGTCGATGGCGGCACCGCGACGGTGGCGACCGGGCGCGGCAAGATCTCGTTGCCCGTCGAGGTCAGCGACGAGGTGATGCGCGGCGTGGTCAGCGTGCCGCACGGCTGGGGGCATGGACGGCGCGGGACGCGCTTGCGCGTCGCCGAAGCGCACGCAGGCGAGAGCGTCAATGACATCCTCGATCCGGCACTCACCGACGAGCTATCTGGCACGAGCGCACTCACCGGCCAACCCGTCGAGGTTTCGTGATGGAGCGCAGCCCCGAGCTGTACGCGAAGATCGGCGCCGAACAGCTGCGCGCGGTCGTCACCGATTTCTATTCGCGGGTGTTCGGCGATCTGATGATCGGCTTCATCTTCGAGGGCAAAGATCGCGCGCGCCTGATCGAGAAAGAGTGGGAGCTCGCCGCCACGTTCCTCGGCGCGCCCGACGTGAAGTACACCGGTCGACCGATGCGCACCGCGCACGCGCAGTCGCCGATCTTCGGCGGCCACTTCGAGCGCCGGCTCCAGATCCTGCGCGAGACCATGCGCGACAACCAGGTCGATCCCGATGTCCAGCGCGTGTGGATCGAGCACACCCAGGCTCTGCGCTCGCAGATCACGCGGGACAAGGGTTCGGAGTGCAAAGATACGCGAGTGGCCGACACCCCGAGGCTCGCCGTCGCGCCACCGCCGCACGACCCCGACAAGAAGATCAAGCTCGGCCGCAAATAGGCGGTCAGGGCGGAGTGAGGTTGAAGTTGTCGAAGATCGCCGTCTCGGCGGTCGGCGCGGTCTCGTGCATCACGAGGACGAGGTCGGTGCGGTCGAAGCCTTCGAGGGTCGAATTCGTGAGGATCTCGGTCCATGCCTTGCCATCGCGGCTGATCGACCAGCTCGCGTTCGAGACCCCGTCGCATCGGTCTTCACCGCGATCGTGAAGCTGCCCTCCTGCATCGCGTAGTACGCCTTCGAGATCATCGTGATGTACGAACCCGGCATCGCCATCGAGAGCCGCACGTTGCCGGCTTGTTCGGTGAGCGTGTTGCCGAGGTTGACAGAGGCGGCCCACAGCACGTCGAAGTCGTTATCTTCGAAATCATCGGCGAGCATTGCGATGGTCGAGTACGCGCCACTTGGTCCACCGTCGATACCGTCGACGACGGTGCCGGCATCCAGCGGCGGCATGTCGAAGCCGCGGACATCGAACAGCAGGTCACAGCCGGCGCAGCGCACACAAGGCTGCGAGCCACTTCATCTTTTCGATGATACATCGACCTGCCGCGCGCGAGCCGCGAACACGATCACTTCGACGACGAGTGTGAGAGCGACATCGATCGCCGCACATGCGACCGCGACCTCGACGGCGGGGATGAGGACGAGCATGTGGGCGCTCGGCAACACGATGTAGGGCGCCGGCATCAAGGCCCAGGCGAGCCCGGCAGGAATCATCGCGAACAAAAGTCCCATCCACGCGATGCCGTTCGCCTTCGCGAGGCGCTCGGTGAGGCTCGTCTCGTGGCGCAACGCCCACATGCTCGCGAGCAGCTGCACGATCATCGCGGCGATGCCGTACTGCGCCATCACGACCGCGATGTGACCTTGCGCGGGCACGAGCGACGGCGAGAAGCCCTGACCGGCGGCGCCGATCATCGCGTAGTACACGACGAAGAACGCCGGGACCGAGACGAGCAGCACGCGCCCATCGAGTCGCACGACGCGGCGACGTACCAGGAGGGTCGCGCCGATCATCGCGAGCACCGCGCTCCCGGCGACCAAGCTGATGCGCCAGGCGCGACGCGCCTTGCCCTCGCTCGCGGCGGCGGCTTCGGCGCGAGCGACCACGCTGCGGGTCGAGGCGAGGCGCGTGTCGTCGGCGGCGAGGCGCGCGTCGCGCACCGCGGGATCGAGTGCGAGGACTTCGCTCAGCGTTCGCCCGAGCCCGTGGCCGGGCGCGGGAATGCCGAGCAACGTCGCGACGGTCGGCGCGAGATCGATCAGATGGGCATCGTCGGCACTCGTGCCCGGTTTGATCCCCGCACCCGCGAGGATCAGCGGCACCGAGAGCACCTCGGGCTCGATCCCACCGTGGCCGCCGCGATTCGTGTGTCCGTGGTCCGCGGTGACGATGATCGCGTCCTGGTTGAGATCGATGCGAGCGAGCGCGCGTCCGAGCGCATGATCGGCGAGCTCGGCAGCGATGCGATAATCGACGCTCGCGCCACCGTGCGAATGGCCCGCCGCATCGACCGAGCCGACGAGCATCACGACGAGCTCGGCATCGCCTTGCGCGACTGCGGTGCCGACCTCGGTGAAGCCACCCGGCCACGGTGCGTAGCGCGCATCGTCGAACGGCGAGATGTAGTTCGCATCGGGCGCGTGGATCGCGGCCTCCGAGAGCGGGTGATCCATCGCATCGATATCGAGCGGGATGGGCTCGCCGTCTTCGTCGACGTCGGGCTCGATCGCGGGATCGCGGGCATGATAGGCATCGTGGGCGTCGGGGGCGCGCTTGCGCAGGAACAGCTTCGGCAGCACGTCGTAGTCGGTCGCGCAGGCGACCTTGAGTCCCGCCGCCTTCGCGCGATCCATCAACGAGTCGAGCTCGACCGGTGTCGAGTGATGATTCGTGCGCACGCCGCTCGCGACCGGGGGCACGCCGGTGAGGATCGAAACGTAGTTCGGGCGCGACCACGAGGGGTAGTGCGACTGCGCCTCTGTATCGACGCCGCGTCGACGGAGCTCGTCGAGGAACGGCAGCTCGTACGATTTATCGAGGCGCAGGCCGTCGATGATCACGAGGAACACGCGCCTCGCGAGCCGCGGGCCATGCGGATCCGGCAAAACGGGGGCGGTCTTCGCGAGCGGCGATTGCACCTGCTCGAGCGCGTACATGAAGTCGCCGCCGACGAGCCCCGCCTTGACCGCGCCGATCGCACCGAGCGCTGCCAGGATGATCGATGTCACGACGGCATGACGCAGAGCAACGGGCTTGCGAATCGGCTCCACTACACAGCGTAGCCCGTCCGGAACATGAGCGCTCGTGGGGTATGGAGGATCCAGATGAGGTGGGCCGCTGCGATCGTCGTACTGATCGGCTGCGACAAGGTGTTTCGCATCGATCACGTCGGGCTCGACGCGCCCAACCCGGCCGGCCCGGACGGTGCCGCGCGAGGAGACGCAGTTCGACTGCGCCATGGTCGACATCGGATTTATCCGTATGTGCGCGGGTGGGCAGAAGCTGGCCCCGGTGGCCTGTGCGGCACTTCCTCGAGCCGGATCTCGGTGGCGGGCGCCGTGGCGGGCACATGTCGGCTGGCGCCGGCCCGACGGGTGGCGGTGGCGGCAGCGGGGGGCACCGGCGGCGTGATCGACTTCGGTGCGCCGACGACCACCCTCTCCGAAACCTGTGTCGGCAGCGTGCCGAACGGAGGCAAGGGCGCGACGGGCCTGGCGTCCGGCTAATGATGGCGGTGTCTACCTGGTGGTCAAGGTTCGATTTTTTACTACGGAGCGACGATCGCGCCCTCACTGTCGATCTCGCCGGCACCGATCGCCGGTCCTTAGCCGTGACGGTTTCTCGATCACGCGCCGACGTGATATCCCTCTGATCACAACAGATGACGGAGTTACTGAAAACGATCGGGCGTGGACCGGGTGGTGACAAGCACCTCAAGCCGCGCGTCGACGCGTCGTCGCTTCATCACCGCCAATTGCTCGATGGTCCGTTCTGGCAAAAAATTCCGGCATACCGCAACGTCGATGAGGCCACGTTCCTCGATCATCAGTGGCAGGCGAAGAGCTCGATCACGAACCCGGCGAAGCTGCTCGCCGCGGTCCAAGATCTCGTGCCGCCCGCGTTTATCGAGGACGTGATCACGGGCTTCAAGCACGCGCCGATGTCGATCCGCGTGTCGCCCTATCTGTTGTCGCTCATCGACTGGGCCGATCCGTACAACGATCCGTTGCGCCGCCAGTTCGTGCCGGTCGCGAGCAAACTGTTCCCGGATCATCCGAAGCTCACGCTCGATTCACTCCACGAGCAAGAAGACGCGCCGGTCGCCGGCCTCACGCATCGCTATCCGGACAAGGCGCTGTTCCTCGCGCTCGACACGTGCCCGGTCTATTGCCGGTTCTGCACGCGCAGCTACGCGGTCGGCGTCGATACCGACGAAGTCGAGAAGGTCTCGCTCAAGGCGACCGAAGATCGCTGGGACCAGGCGTTCCAGTACATCGGCGAGCGCGTCGAGCTCGAGGACATCGTCGTCTCCGGCGGTGACAGCTACCAGCTCAAGGCTCGCCAGATCACGCTGATCGGCAACAAGCTGCTCGAGATGCCGAACATCCGGCGCATCCGGTTCGCGACGAAGGGTCCGGCGGTGATGCCGATGAAGCTCATCACGGACCACGAGTGGCTCGATGCGCTGACTGCCGTCGTCGAGCGCGGTCGCAAGCTCCACAAGGAAGTGGTGCTCCACACCCACTTCAACCATCCGAACGAGATCACTGCGATCACCAAGCGCGCCCTCGACGGCGTGTTCGAGCGCGGCATCATCACGCGTAACCAATCGGTGCTGCAGCGTGGCGTCAACGATTCGATCGAGACGATGCAGCTGCTCGTGAAGCGGCTCGGTCACTGCCAGGTCCACCCGTACTACGTCTACGTCCACGACCTCGTGAAGGGCGTCGAGGATCTCCGCACCACGCTGCAGACCGCGCTCGATATCGAGAAGGCCGTTCGCGGGGTGACGGCCGGCTTCCACACGCCCACGTTCGTCGTCGATGCGCCGGGTGGGGGTGGCAAGCGCGTCGCGCACAGCTTCGAGCACTACGATCGCGAGACCGGCATCTCGGTGTTCGCGGCGCCGTCGGTGAAGCCCGGGTTCTTCGTCTACTTCGATCCGGTCGATACGCTGTCGCCGGATATTCAGGCGAAGTGGAAGAACGCCGCGGATCAGGACCGGATGATCGAGGTTGCGATCGCGCAGGCCAAGCTCAACCAGGCGCAGACTGCTCGCGCTTCGTCCGTTCGCTAGCTGGTCTCGGCTGCAACGCTTCGGAACTGCTGTAGGTAGCGCCGTAGGTCCGATTATTTTGTCACATCGGTGCGGGTGCCCCACGCAACCCCTCCATGAGGGCCTCACCCGCGTCGCTGACGTCGAATGCACTGTGCTTTGACCGTGGAGGTCGCCGGCTGCTCTCGATTCAAGAAGATGCGATCGCCGTCGTCGATCTCGCCCGGTCTCGGACCGATCGGATCGCGAGGGCTGGTGTGCGCGCCGTCGTCGGGTTCGACGACCAGTTGTGGGTCGCGACGGCCAACGAGCTCGTGCGGCTGGATTACATGGGCCGAGTCCTCGGTGCTGCAACGCCGCTCGATTTTGCGGCCACCGCGCTGCTCGCTCCGGCCGCATGCGGCGCCCCCGCGGTGGTGTGGGCCTCGACACCGCTCCTCGCGCTGATCGACGACCTCGGTACGATCGCGCGCACCACGATCGACGCCGACCTGGTGATTCCGTTCACCGGTCGTCGTCACGTGATCGCGCGCGGTGCGAAGCTGGTCCTTCCGTCGAAGGCCGAGACGGATCTCTTGCCGGGGACGACCGTCCAATCCGGGCTCGTCACGCCAGACGGCAAGTCGGTCGCGTTGCTCGCCGCGCATGGCAGCTCGCGGTTCTTGATGGTGCTGTCCCTCAGCACCGGCCAGACCATGCAGCGCTGCGCGATTCCAAACGCGCGGGTTCGCGTCGCGAGCCAGCGACTCGTCGCGCTGGCCCAGACCGACCTGAACCAGCTCGTGGGCATCGATCTGCGTACGGGGCGCGAGCTCGGTCAGATCGTGTGCGACGAGATTCGTGACTTCGCGATCAGCCCAGATGGTGTCTCGCTGGTCATCCACAGCGCAGATGGCTGCATCGAGATGCACGAGCTCGCCTCGATGTTCGGCAAGCGCACCGCGGTCCCTCTCGAAGAAACGAGCGCTAGCCCGATCGTCGAGCTCAGCGAGGAACCGCCGGCACCCGCCAAACCGCAAGCGACGGTCGAGGTGAACTTCTCGCTGGCGCCCGCGTCGACCCCGCCTGCCCTTGGCGAGTCCTTGCGCGCGTTCTCGCCGCGCGATGTCCCGCCTCGCATCGCAAGGGACCTTGCACGAGCGCAGATCGACCGCGAGCTCGAGATGGTCGCGCTGTGGACCCTGCTCGCGATCGCGAGCGGCTGGGATACGCGCCGGATCGGCTACGGCAACGAAGGCCAGCATCCTCACGAGCTCGAAGTTGCCGCGATCCTCGGCGTGAACCACGGCCACGCGAAAGATCATCTGCAGCTCGCACGCGATCGAGTGGCGCGCAATGATGCCGCGCTCGCGGCCGATGCGGAATGGCGCGCGAGTACCACTCCGATCGGGTTGCTCGTGCGCGAGCTCGGGCTGTCACCCGTCGCGATCGATATCCTCGTCGTGATCGCAGCCGCGGCGCTGTGGGGTGAAGGTGCGCGGCTCTACGACATCCTGGCGAACGATCCGAATCGGCGCCACGTCGACGAGCTCGTCGTCCAACAGGTGCTCGGGCATCGGCACGATCGCCACGAGATCGCCGCCGCGCTCGACCCGCGAAGTCCGCTCGTCCGCCTAGGCATCGTTCAGGTCTCGGCGAAACGCGCGCGGCCGTTCGGCGAGCTGTTCGTCGATCCGGTGGTGCTCGATCTCTTGCGCGGGTTGTCCCCGGACCTCGGCGATGCGACGACGATCCGGATCGCGGATCGTGCGCTCGGCGAGCTCGATCTTGCTCGACCGGTGCTCGAGGCCGCGTGCTCGGGCCTGGCGGCGAGCGCGCCGAATGCGCGGATCGTCATTCGCGGACGCACCGGCAGTGGGCGCAAGACGCTGCTCGCTTCGCTCGCGGCCTCCGCCGGGCGCGATCTCGCGGTGATCGATGCCGTTGCGCTGCCGAGGACCGCCGATGCATTCACGCTCGAGCTTCGCTACGCGTTACGCCGCGCCCACCTCGCCGGCTTCGTTCCGTGCATCATTAATCTCGACGAAGTGATGTTCGACGAGCGGCCCGCTCGCGCCATCGTGGTCGAAACGCTACGGCTCCATCCAGGTCCGATCGCGGCGATCTCGACGACCGAGGCACCCTCGCCGTTTCCCGCCGGGCACATCGCGATCGCGCTGCCAGTGCTCGCCGAAACCGAGCGCTTGGCGGTGTGGCATCGCGCGCTGGCGGAGACCGGCATCGTCGCAAACGCCGAGCTGCTCGCATCTCGCTATCGCATCGGACCGGGGATGATCCGGCGCGCGTGTGACGCCGCTCGAGGCGCGACGACAACGGCGACCGCCCTGATCGAGGACTACATCCGCCAGACCCGCGATACCCGACTCGGGCAGTACGCGCGGCGTGTCGACCGGTTGCCCTCGTGGTCGAGCATCGTGCTGGCCCCCGACATCCTCGATAGCTTGCGCGAGCTCGTGGGGCGCGTGCGTCACGGAAAGACCGTCTTCGACACGTGGGGCATGTCGCGCACGATGGCCACCTCGCGTGGATTGACCGCCCTGTTTCAGGGGCCGCCGGGCACCGGCAAGACGCTCGTCGCCGGCGTGATCGCGCGCGAGCTCGGGCTCGATCTCTATCAAGTCGATGTCTCGAAGGTGATGTCGAAGTGGATCGGCGAGACCGAGCGCAACCTCTCCGCGATCTTCGACGCGGGTGAAGACGGTCAGGTGATCCTGCTGTTCGACGAGGCGGACTCGCTGTTCGCGAAGCGGACGGAGGTCCGGTCGAGCAACGACCGCTATGCGAACCTCGAGGTCAACTACTTGCTCCAGCGCCTCGATTCGTTCGAAGGCATCGCGATCCTCACCACGAACAGTGGCACCTCGATCGATCAGGCATTCAAACGCCGGATGTCGTTTCGCCTATCGTTCCCGTTTCCCGACGAGGAGACCCGCGAGGAGCTGTGGCGCGCGCATCTGCCGGCGGAGCTTCCGATCGCGGGGCCGCTCGCGCTCGACGTGCTCGCACGCAAGTACCAACTCTCGGGCGGCTACATCCGCAACGCATGCTTGCGCGCAGCGTTCCTCGCGGCTCAAGAAGAGACCTCGCTCCATCAACGCCACCTCGAACGTGCCGTCACGCTCGAATTCGCCGAGCTCGGGAAACTCTCGAGCGGCGGCACTCTCGATTAGGGGATCACCATGCAAGAACGCCAGCACGGGTACGACAAGGCCGACCATGACCAGCCGGCGCCGCAGGGCGAGGACATCGCGCCGAACCGGCATGCCTCCGAGATGGCTGCGCCGGCACACCCGATCGCCTCGGGCCTGCTGATGCGCAAAGCTGACGGAGCGATGGCCGGCGGCGCGGAGACCACCGTCGCGGCCGCGACGAGCTCGATCGGCAGCTCGTTGCCCGGTCCGCTGATGCGCAAGTTCGAATCGTCCCTCGGAGCGGATCTCTCGGGCGTGCGCGTTCACACCGGGGGCGAATCGGCAACGGCCGCGAGCTCCGTAGGCGCGAAGGCGTACGCGACCGGCCAGGACATTCATTTCGGCGCAGGGCAGTACGATCCGGGCAGCTCGGGCGGCCAGCACCTGATCGCGCACGAAGTCGCCCATACGGTGCAGCAGCGCGGCGGTGCGCCGACGCGTCAGCACAAGCTCGAGGTGTCCTCACCGCACGATGCAGCGGAGCACGAAGCGGATCACGCGGCGGATGCGATGGTCTCAGGTACGCCCGCGACGGTGTCGTCTGGAGGCCTGGCGATCGCACGCAAGGCGGTCGAGCCGAGCACCGGCGATCTTCAAGGCGCTGGCGACGAAGCGCAGCAGAAGGCATGGGCGACGCCGCTGCAGGTCGATACGCTCTCGGTCCAGACCGATCGCGACCGGGTCGGCGAGGTGGTCGCCGACATCGTCGCGCAGCGCAAGAACGTCGACGCGGCGGTGATGGCCGACTCGAACATCGAGGCGCAGTACGGACCGCAGGCGAAGAATACCGAGACGGAGTCGAAGCTCTCGATCTTCAACACCAAGCTCGACGTCACGAGCGTCGACACTGCCGCGTTCGGTTCGCAGTACCGCTACGCGTACGCCGACTACCAGCGGCTCGTCGCGGAAGCGAACGAGTACCTGACGGCCCAGAATCGCAACGGCGCGCGAACCAATGGTGATCTGCTCGGCGTGGTCGGGGCCGAGCACCAGGATGGCGTCTCGTCCGAGGGTATGAAGCTCGATTCGGGCTCCGCGCAGAAAGAGCGCTATCGGGCCGCGCGTCAGAATCTGAATAGCGCGGCGACGAAGATGAACTCGCAGATGACGCTCGTGCGTGGTGCCGCGAACAGCCTGCAGGGCGCGATCTTCAATGCCAGGTCGGCGGCTGCGGCGGCTGCGGGCGCTGCGGCTGCGGGGAAGCTAGCGGCGGTCAACGCCGAGATCGCCAAGACCGCGGCCGGGGTCTCGACCGTCGTGAAGATCGCCTCGGCGGTGGGTGGACTCGCAGGTGGTGCGGGCGCGACGAATGCGATCGGCACCGCGAAGGCGAGCAGTGAAGCAGGCGGTGCACACATCGGCGTGAGTGACTTCGCGGCACAGACCGGGATGAAGGGCCAGGACGTGCTCACGCCCGAGGAGCACTCGAAGGCCGCGCTCATGGCTGCGATGGGAAAAGATGCAGCGTCCGTGTTCAGTAGCGGTGGTGATCCGGCAACCGCGCTCGTCACCGCGATCGGCCAGTATGCGAACAAGGACAAGATCGGCACGCTCCAGGCTGCGATCACGAAGGCGGCTGCCGAGGAAACGACGTTCAAGGTCGCGGGTGATGCGCTGATGATGACGGGCTACCAGCAAACACTCGAGGGCCAGGCGGGTAGCTTGATGGTGCTCCAGCAAGCTTTCGTTTCGGCGAAGTTCGAGGTCAGGGAGGCGGGCGAGGACCTGATGGCAACACTGAACAAGGGCGGCTCGAAGGGCAAGAAGCAGGCGCGCTCGGTCATGTTCCTCACCGATGCCGATCGGTTTCTCGCCCAGGTCGAGACCGCGATCTCGGCGGGCAAGAATCAGCAGTCCAACCTCAAGGGCGCCGCCGAAGATCGTCGTGGCTTGCGCGGAACGTCGGCGGCACTCGGCGAAAAAGGGGTCGGCCCCAACGGAGAGGAAGCCGCGAACCAGTTCTACTACCGCTGCTCGAAGATCGAGACGAAGGGCGTGATCTACGGGACGAACACCCAGTACAAGCTCGACCGCGTGTTCGTGAAGTTCCAGGACAACGGCACGCTCCATCAAGGGGGCAAGGGCACGATCGAAGGTACGGGCTCGGCCGACGACGAGGTGGCCGTGAAGATCAAGACGCTCGAGACGGCGAAGAAGCAGGTCCAGGCACTCCAGACCCAGGTTCAGAGCGCGCTCGGCCTGAGCGCGCCCGGCATCAATGCCTAGTCGCGCAGCCGTACAACCGCGCGCTCGCGAAGCCACACTTTGATCCGCTCGAACTGCTTGCGTAGCGTCGACGCTTTGCGTTCGACGGCCTCGGTCGCTGCATCTTCACCGCACAACACGAGCGCGATCTCGCGCCAAGCGAGGTTCTTGTCGACGCGCAGGACCAGCAGCGTCTGATCTTTGTCGTCGAACTCCTTCCGGAGCGCTTCGTACACCTCGTCGGCACGGGCAGCGCCGACCTGGGTCGTGTTCCAGACGTGCGTGACCGCAGCAACGACGGACGGAATCGTCGCGAACAACACCTCCTGCGGGTGTCGTGTGCGCGCTCGTTCGCGTACGGCCGCATGACGCGCGAGCATGTAGCACCAGGTCCGGATCGAGCACCGACCATCGAAGCGCTGGAGGCTGCGCCATAGCTCCTCGCTCATCCGCGAGAACGCTTCCTGCGCATCGGCTTCGTTCGTGAAGATCGAGCGTAACCATCCAGCGATCTCGGGTCCGTGGGTGCGAATCGCGAGCTCGGTCGCGCGATCGATCTCGTCTGCGGCGAGCAGGGTGCGAACCAGGCTGTCCGTGGGGAACGACGACATCAGTGAGCGGGGCAGGTTGCGTGGTGCTGCATTCGCTGTTCGAGCTTGTAATCTGGCGGCGTCTCCAGCGAGACGCCATAGAAGTTGCTCTGCCACGCAGCGGCGCGACCGCCGCCATACGTCCAGTTGCCTTCGACCAAGACGCGCTTGTCGCCGCGCACGAAATGAAGCTCGACCTGGCCGGCATCATCCGGACTTCTATGGCTGGGAGCTTGACACCACCAACCGACGAATCTGTTGTTCGCGTAGGTGCCTTCGAGGATGCCTTCCTTCCCGTCATAGACTCCGTAGAACGTGCCGTCGTTTTCGACGTGGAGCCGCATCTCGTCGTAGTTGACGTGCCAACCGTGCGCATCGAGCTCGGATGCGCTGATCGGCGTCGCTGAAACGATCGCCGCAGGTTTGTCAGGCGCTAACTCGAACGTGACTGCGGCAGTGATGACCGCAACGCAAAGCATCCAAGGACAAACCGGATGCGACGGCGGCGGTTTGGACGTGCAACCTTGCGGTCCGTAGCGATCGCGAGCGTGTCGCGCAACTGGTTCGCCGTGCTCGGGCGTTGTTCCAGATCGCGTGCGAGCGCGCGACCGAGCAGCACACGCACTGCGGCCGACGCCTCGACGTCACGCAGCGCTGATGGGATCGATGCCTCGTCGACCCGCCGCCCGATCAAGCACTCCAGCAGCAACAGCGCGGCCGCCCAGACATCTGTCCTGACATCCTGCGGATCTCCATCGCGCTGCTCGGGTGCCATGTATCCCGGCGTTCCTGCGCCTCGGGTGACCGGTCCGGGATTCGTGTCGAGCGCGAGGGCGACGCCGAAATCCAGCACCTTCACGCGGTCGTCGACGGTGATGAAAACGTTGCTCGGTTTGAGATCTCGATGGGGCACACCGCGCTCGTGAGCAAACGCGATCGCTGCAAGCACCGAATCGATGATCGCGAGCGCGTCGCTCATGGGCAAGCGGCGTTTCCGAACGAGACGCGCCGCCAGCGATTCGCCCGAGAGCAGCTCGAGTACGAGGTACGGGTGATTCTCGTGTGTTCCGACGTGGTGGAGCGTCACGATATTCGGGTGAAGGAGCTGCGCGGTCGCGCGAGCCTCGCGCTCGAACATGCGGCGCAGATCCTCGACTTCACCGCCGGCTTTCAGCGTCTTGATCGCGACATCGCGACCGAGCTTGCGGTCGCGCGCGCGAAACACGATACCCATCCCACCGCCGCCGATGCGATCGGTCAACTCGTAGGTATCGTCGAGGATCTGACCGACCGTGAGTGCAGGCACGACTGTGCGAATGCGAGCAACCGCACGCACAACGCTGTCGAACGTGGTCGGTCCCTCGTCCACGTGGCTACTATAGAACATCCACCGATCGCGTGGTCCTTTATCCGAGCGCGCTGTCCGACGGCTCCCGGACACGGTGTCCGGGTGTCGGCCATCTCGGACAAGGCGCATCGTGATCACGTGGGGTTGCGCTGGCGCGCGCGGTGCAATTCGTTGCGCGCATGAGCAAGCTGAAACAGTCCCAGAGGATCGGCGCGAAGTTCACGGCATTTCAAAACGCGATGCGCGTGCTCGTAGGATGCCGCACGTGCAACTGCGAGCTCGTCGGGCTCGAGCGCGCGATGGAGCTCGCAACCGATGAGATGCAGCGAGCCCTACCCGTGTTCGCGTTGCTGGAGCTCGACATGGCGAAGCACAGCGACCTCTTGCCACTCGCCCAGCGCGAGCTCGCTCTCGGATACTACGCGGTCGTGCTCGTCAGCATGATGGTCGCGAAGGAGGTGGGCATGGAGCTCGCCTGTCCGGACCAACTCGAACGAGGGCGTCACGCGGCGATCGCGATGCTCGAGGCGCTGACGCCCTATGTCGGAGCCGTCGAGAAGGCCTGGTCGAACGACATCCTGATCGGCCCGGCCGAAGGCGAATGTCACTCCGTGGAAGTCCACGCGAACTAGCGCAGCGCCTTGGCCCACACCTGCTCGTCGAACCCGATCAGCGCGGTGTCGTCGCCGACGACGAGCGGACGCTTGATCAGCTTGCCGTCCTTGGCCAAGGCAGTGAACGCCTGCGCGTCGGTCATGGTCGGTAGCTTGGTCTTGAAGTCGCCATCGCGGTACGACGCGCCGGCGAGGTTGAACATCTTCTTGACCGGCACCGCGGCGCGCTTCTGCGCGGCCTCGAGCGTCGCCTTCGACGGCGGATCTTTGACGATGTCGATCGACGTGAAGGCCACCTTGTTCGCCTTCAACCACGCGAGCGCCTTCTTGCAGGTCGAGCAGTTCGGATACTGATAAATCGTCAGCGGCACGCCGTGGTTCTAGCGTGTATGGTTGCGCAATGGACGTGGAGCGGCATCGGAAGGCGGCGGTCGCGCGCGTGGTGGATGGCGATGGGCGTTCCAGCCCCATTTTGCGGCGTGCGGTGTTCGAGGATCCATCCAACGCTCCCGAGGCGATGCGCGCGCTGCTCGCCAAGGTGAGCGAGCACGCCTACAAGATCACCGACGAGGATCTCGCCGCAGTCAAGGCGGTCTTCGCCGAGGACGAGATCTTCGAGCTCGTCGTTGCCACGGCGATGGGCAAGGCCACGCGCCAGCTCGCCGCCGCGCATGCCGCGATCGCAGAGGTCGGTTAGATGCGTCTCGAGGTCCTCGACACCGGGCACAAGCTCCGCCACAAGCTGCTGTTCAAGATGATCCGCGTGATGTCGTCGCATCCCGCGCCCGACGTGGTGAAGCTGCTGACGTATCGCGGTGACTTCTTCGGCACGCCGATGAACGAGGCCTTCCAGGAAGCGATGCGCGGCCCTTCGGAGTGGTCGATCGGCGATCGCGAGATGATGGCCTCGTTCGTCTCGAAGACGAACGAATGCGAGTTTTGAACGAACGCACACGGCGCGGTCGCGTCGCACGAGCTTGGCAGAGAGACGGTCGACGCGGTCAACGCGAACCTCGACACAGCACCGATCCGCGAGCCGTTGCGCGCGGCGTTGCGGTTCTTGAAGAACACGACGCTCGGCACGCTCACAGCGGCGGACGTGCGCGCCACGTACGCCGCGGGGGTGACGAAGGTCCAGCTGAAGGAGGCGCTCGATGTCGCGTTCTGCTTCAACGTGATCGATCGGCTCGCCGATACGTTCGAGTTCCATGTCGGCTCGCCGGCTTCGTTTGCGTCGTCGGCGAAGATGTTGTTGAAGCGCGGCTATAAGATGTAGGCGTGGCACGTCGCATGGCGATCCGGGACCTCGCGCTCCGGCACAACACGAAGCCGGGCTTGGCTTCGAGGTCCTGCGCCTCGCCGAGCTGTTCGCGTGGGAGCGGGCAGGCGTGCCGCCCGAGATCTAGGTGTTCACCGCGGGTCCGGGCGGCTTTCAGGCCGACTCGACGCTGGTCACCGGCGAGAAGGACGCGATCTTGATCGACGCACAGTTGGATCGCGCTGACGCGCATCGCCTCGTCGCACAGATCCTCGAGGCGAAGCACAACCTGACGACCGTCTACATCACGCACTCGCACCCGGATCACGACTTCGGGCTCGAGGTGATCGAGCAGGCCTTTCCGAAGGCGAAGTTGGTCGCGCTCGCCCCCACGGTCGCCGAGCTCGCGAAGACCCGGCCCGAAGGCGAAGCAGTGGCAGCCGGTCTTCGGCGAGCTGATTCCGACCACGCCCGTGCGACCGACCGCACTCGCGGGCAAGACGCTCACGCTGGATGGTCAGATGCTCGAGATCCACGGCGGCGTGCAGGGTGACGACCGCAACAACTCGTACGTGTGGATCCCTTCGCTCGAGACCGTCATCGCCGGCGACCTCACCTATCGCGGCGTCCACGTGCGAACCGCCGAGACCAAGGCCGCCGATCGAAAGGCGTGGCGCAAGACGCTGGATGAAGTCGCCGCGCGCAAGCCGACCGTCGTGGTCGCGGGTCACAAGGACCCGAAGCTCGATACCTCGACCGCTGGCATCGATCAGACCGGCAATATCGCGAAGCCTTCGATGCCGCGGTGGCGAGCAGCGAGAACGCCGACGAGATCCAGGCCAAGGTGAAGGCGAAGTACGGCGCGCTCCAGCTCGACCTGATCCTCGAACTCGGCGCCGAAGCCCAGTTCGCGAAATGGCCGTAAGCGCGGCGACCGAGGTACGTTCTCCAGCGTGACCCGATCGTTCGCGCCATTCCTCGTGCTCGTGGCCGGCTGCGCGGCAACCAGCTTCAGCACGATGGTCACGTTCGGGCCGACGTTCGGCACCGATCATCAAGGGGTCGTGCTCGCGGTCGAAGTCGCGCCGGTGTTGCACACGACGTTTCCGACGCCACCCACCCCGATCATGTCAGCCGATGGCACGATCGCACCGCAGCTCTACGATCCGCACGACGGCCCTGCGAGCGCGGTGGGCATCGCGCCGATGATCGCGGTCGGCATGGATTGGCACTCCCACAACCTCGGGTTCTCCGGGTTCACCGCGGTCGGTGCGGATTTTCTGCCATGGCTGTTCGAGAACGGCACGGCGGTCGGCTTGGGAGGCCAGCTCGCGTACGCGCGCGGCGCCTACGACGGGTTCTACGTGATCGCGCCGCGGCTGTGGTTCGCGGTGCCGGTCAGCGACCTCGCGGGCAGACCGGTGAGCCTCGGCTTGATGCTGCGCGGCCAATTTGGCTTCGGTTCGGGCACCTCGGGTGTCGGTCCGTCGCTGGTGCTCCGGCTCTAGTCCGGTCGAACCCGAGCCCGATCGTGCAGATGGACGGAAGAGGGACGAGCGATCGAGGTTCGGCCGGTCGGCGATCGAGTGGTGCGCTTTGACGTATCGTCGCGGTAACGGTGTGAAGAAGTCGGGATCGGGCTCGGGGTGCAAGAGCAGCTAGCTGCGACCCCTGGGTCTCGGGTGCGACGGGTGCGACGGACTTTTTCCATCGCTGATACGCGGATTGAATCTTGACGATGTTGCGGTGGCGTCGATGATGGGTGGGTCGTGGCAGATACGTTGACCTTGGTGCCCGAGCGCACGCGCGACGGCCAGATCTCGTGCGCAGCGTTGTTCGTCGTCCTCGATGCAGGGCGACCGCGCGCCGGCACGCGCCACTTGCTGCGCGGCATCGAATGCACCGTCGTCGGTCGCGGCTCGGCACCCGCGCGCCGCGATGGCAGCAACCTCCGCATCGATCTTCTCGATCCGCATCTCTCGATCGAGCATGTCGCGCTCGAGCGCGCTCTCGGCGGTTGGACGCTGCGCGACCTCGGCTCGAAGAACGGAGTGATCGTCAACGGCGAGCGCACCGGGCAACGCGTGCTCTCCGATGGCGATTGGATCGAAGTCGGCGAGACGTTCCTGCGGTTCCGCGTGGTCAAGATCGCGGCGAGCACGCCCGACGATACGCGCGGCCACGACGTCCCGTCGCTCGTGCCCGTGGTCGAGAGCTCGTTGCGTCGGCTGATCGATGTCGCGCCGAGCATCGTGCCGGTGCTGCTGCTCGGCGAGAGCGGCGTCGGCAAAGAAGTCGCGGCGCGCATGGTCCACGCACACTCGAAGCGGCAGGGCGGCTTCGTCGCGGTGAATTGCGCCGGCCTCGTCGAATCGCTCGCTGCGGCGACGCTGTTCGGCCACAGCCGCGGCGCGTATACCGGTGCGATCGACGATCGTCCGGGGGCGATTCGGGCCAGCGACAGTGGTACGCTGCTGCTCGACGAGGTCGGTGATCTCCCGCTCGCCACGCAAGGCACGCTGCTCCGCGTGCTGCAGGAGCGCGAGGTCGTGCCCGTCGGCGAGACCCGACCGATTCCGATCGACGTGCGGTTCGTCGCCGCGACGCTCAAGGATCTCGAGCGCGAAGTCGAAGCCGGGCGGTTCCGCGTCGATCTCTACGCGCGGCTCGCGGGACTCCGCGTCACGTTGCCGCCGCTGCGCGATCGGCTCGAGGATCTCGGTACGCTCGTCGCTTCCTCGCTCAAGCGCATTCGCGGTCACGAGCTCGGGTTGTCCTCGGCGGCTGCGTGGGCGCTGTGTCGCCATCGCTGGCCGCTCAATATTCGCGAGCTCGATCAAGCGATCGCGGCGGCGGCGGCGGTCGCGCAAGGTGACCGCATCGATCTGCATCAGTTGCCCGAACAGGTCGCGGGGCGCGCACCGGCACCTGCGGTCGAGGCGGCGCGGCGCGAGGAGCTGCTCGCTCTCTTGCGCGATCATCGCGGCAACCTCGCGGCCGTCGCCCGCGCACTCACCACGTCGCGCGCTCAGATCCATCGGCTGTTACGCCGGTACTCGATCGACCTCGAGACGTACCGGCCTCGCGGCAGCGGCCGGGGCCCCGGCGGCTAATCAGAGTCGCACGGGTACGTGATCCGAGGTCAGCGTCGGGTCCTGCTGAAACGCGCGAAGGTCGCAGAGGCGATGTCACGCGGTTCGACGAAAGCAGTCGTGGGTGGTTCGTTGCTTGGTCACGTTCCAAATGCCTTCGATCGCGTCGAGCTCCGGCGAGTGGTTCTCCGCGAGCCATGTTCCTGAAACACCTCGTGCCGGCTTCGAGCAACGACGTGCTCGAACGTGAGTCCGATGAAGACGGGGCGAACCGGTAGTGGACCCTTCGGCCGACGCTCGAGCCGGACGACGCCGAAGACGTGCGCAGTCTTGCGCTCCCCGAACGTGTCTACGCGGGGCTGGCAGCCAGCTCGGACCACGTTTGGTGGAGCGTTCCGGCGGCCACTGGCGCGCTTTTCGTTGCTTGTTTTCGCCCGAGATCGGCTCGAGCCTTGCGCGCCTCTGGACCGAGAGCTCGAGCGGGTGCTGGAGTCTCGGTACGTGGTGGTTGGTATAGAACGCCGAACCACTATTCGCTCAGGTTACCGATCGCCAGCGCCTCGCGCGGCTCGTCGATGAGCGTCGGGGCCGGACCATCGGCGATCGAGGTTCGAATCTACATGTGACGCCAACATCGGCGGCGATGTCGACCACCCGTCGACGTCCATGTCCGCGCGAACAGCCCGGCGGCGACGCCATTCGCCGTGGTCATGCTCGAGGTGGGCTTCGAGGTGGGCTTCGACCACCAGCTCGTCGAGCTTTTCGAGCTGCGGGCCACGACGATGGGCACGACGGATCGCTTGTCCTACTCGAGATCGAGCCACGATCTGCAGGCTTCGCCGTTCGAGCACAACCCGATGTTTGGCGAGGCAGGCGGCACGATGATCCTCTCGAGATCATTCTCGTCAACACCCTGTCCAGAGTGCTCCGCCCGTGATCTCGCGATCATCGGGGGGGCGGCTATTTCATCTCCCGTCGTGCACATGCAAGTGCTGCCCGGATCAGCGCCTCGAGCTCGGGTGTCGCGACCTTCGTGAGCGCTTCTTGGACGAAGCGCGCAGACTCAGCTTTCCCGAAGCCGAGCTTCGTCAGCGCCTGTTTCGCCCGGGTCACGGCGACGACCGTGCTGAACTTCGAGCGTCCCACGTGGGGCGTCGGCAGTGGAACCTTGGAATGAAGGCGCGCCGCACGAAGCTCCTCACTCGCAGGGATCGCCGGCGAGAACGCGGGCGGCGGCGACGGGGTCGGTCGATTCACATAGTTGAAGGTGAGGTTCGGAACCGAGCCGGTGATGTGCAGCTTGCCTTCGTGAAGCGCGCGGTGGTGGGCACCACATGTGAGCACCACATTGTCAGCCCCGTGGGTGCCGCCGTGTTCGCGATGCACCACGTGATGGATATCGATGTTGCGCGACGCGCGGCAACCCGGCACGCAGCACTTCCCGTGGTCACGACGCCACACGAACCGCCGAACCATCGGCGCGATGTCTTGCTTGGCGCGTTCGGGTTCGCGATCTGATCCGATACGCTGCGCATCGCATTCGGCCCGATCGACATCGACTGCATCGACCGCCATGACCCGCCCTGCGGCATCTTGCCAACCCTGGCTACAACGCTGGCAAATGGTCGTCATGATCTGGTGACGCGCGCGACCCTGATCCGCCGCGCCGCCCGCAAGATACGCGCCGCACAGCGCTTCGATCAGATCACTATCGTCGACGAAGCCACCGAGCTCGGCGGCCATCGCTTGCCTCGCCTGCCGCAGTTGCGCGATCGCGCCGGGCCGGAGCTCCAGCGTGATCTTCTTGATCGCGAGCTCCGGATCCTTTGGATCGCTCGGTCGATCGCCCTTCACGTGCCCGGCGACGAGCTCCTCGACTTGCCGGACATTCATGCCGCGCGCTGCCGCGCGCCACTCGTCCACCGTTGCGGCTATCGTCACCCGCGACAGCTCGCGCAGGGCGGTGTAGCTCTGCTCGCCGGTCTCCAGCATCTCGCCGAGTACCGGCAGTTCTTCGATCGCGAACGCGACGCGAACGTACTCGCGCGCGACCTTCGGCGTGTAGCCAAAGACCTCCTCGAGATACTCCGACAACGAGCCGCGACCGAAGTGGCTCCAGATCCGAAGTCGCACCGCTTGGGTCAGCAAGTGCGCTTTGTCATGTTCGAGCCGGCGCTCGGTCTTCGCGATCCGACGCAACTCTCGATCAATGGCCTCCGGGCCCATCGCCATATTCGCCACGAATCCGTTACCGCTGTTCGACTCCGCAGACGCTTGGCCCATTTGAAACATCACCCACTCCTGCTTGCGTTGACGAGTCAGCTAGCCCTGACTTTTTCGGCTCTATGAGATGCGCTCTCGACGACGACTCGCCCGAGTGGCCGTTCGTTTCGGGCGGCTCCGCGTAGGCGTCGCCAGAAACAAAACCAGCGCGTCTCGCACGCACAGAGATCGAGATCGCGGTCAGGTGTATTGCGGCGTCATGGATCGCGTCAACGAAAACCTGCTTCCGGTAACGGGAATCGTCTGGCGGAGATCTGCTCGAGTTGTACACTGTCCGAATGCCGGACGTAATTATCCGAATCTCGGACGACGTCAGGTGCAGTTCCCGATCTGACGCGTAGAGGCGGGAGTGGTCCAGGTCGCTTGCGCGATCGGGCTTGATGTACGGGCCGCAATACGGCAGATATCTGGTTGCTACACCGTTCTCCATCGCAAGGAGCCTTGTGACGACCAGCATCGACACTCGCAATCGCGACGTCCAGAGTGGATTCGAAAATGCGCACGCGATAGCGAGCGGGAAGACCACGACCTCGCTTGATCAGATCGAGACCTCGCTGTGGACAGCGCTGCTCGCTCTCTGTCGCGCGATACCTCGCTCGTGTCGTGCCAGTGGGGAGAAGAGCAAGAGCGCCAAGGTCGCGTTCATCGGCGCGATCTACACGCTCGAGACCATGCCCGACGGCACCTGCGAAGGGCCGATCAACAAGCGTCTGGTCGCAACCTTCGAGAGCCACGCCGCGCTGTTCGAGTGGCTTCTTCACGAGGCACCCAAGCGTGGGTACGGTTGCAAGCGAACGCTGTTCCTTGCGGATGGCGCCGATGCGATCTACAGGCAACGCACTTTCCCAAGGCCGAGACCTGTATCGATTGGTTTCACGTCGTCGAAAAGCGGTGGGCCGCCGGTCGGTGTCTGCACCTAGAAGGCTCGCAGCAACTCCCTATGTGCCAACGTCGCTTGAGACAGTCGCTTCCCGATATCTTTGTACCGATGGGCGGAGAATGGTTTCTCAAGCGTGCCGAAGTCACCCCATGTT
>JAYWCI010000065.1:0-61311 GCA_043780895.1 Kofleriaceae bacterium
ATCCTGCCGACGATCTTCGACATCTTCGTGCAGGCACCGCAGCCCGTCGATCGCACGACGGGTGGGCTCGGCATCGGCCTCGCGCTCGTGCGTCGCTTCGTCGAGCTCCACGACGGCACGGTCGTCGCGGACAGCGCGGGGCCTGGTCACGGCACCGAGGTCACCGTTCGTCTCCCCGCGCGCCCGGTCGCCGCGCACCTGCGCCGCGTGCTCGTCGTCGACGACAACGTCGATGCGGCCGAACTCCTCGGCGAGTTGATCTCGCGCCGCGGTCACCAGATCACGATCGTCCACGATGGCGAGCAAGCCCTCGCGGAGATCCTCGCGAACCCTCCGGAGATCGCGTTGATCGATCTCGGCCTGCCCCGCCTCGACGGCATCAGCCTCGCTACCCGGGTCATCGCCGAGCTCGGCGCGCGCGCTCCTCGGATGATCGCGATCACCGGTTACGGTGGCCCCGAGGATCGCAGGCGCGGCAAGGTCGCCGGGTTCTATGGCCACCTGACCAAGCCGGTCGATATCCCCGCGCTGCTCGGGCTGATCGACGCACCCTGACTACCTACGCGGCGGCCGGTGCGGCGAACTGCGCGTGATAGAGCGCGTGATACGCGCCACCCGCCGCGAGCAGCTGCTCGTGCGAGCCCTGCTCGACGATCTTGCCCTGCTCCATCACGAGGATGATATCGGCATCGCGGATCGTCGAGAGCCGGTGCGCGATCACGAAGCTCGTACGGCGCTCGCGCAGGGTCGCCATCGCGTGCTGGACGAGGACCTCGGTGCGGGTATCGACCGACGAGGTCGCTTCGTCGAGGATCAAGATGGAGGGATCTGCGAGGAACGCGCGCGCGATCGTGATCAGCTGCTTCTCACCGACGCTGAGGTTGCTGCTCTCCTCGTCGATCACGGTATCGTAGCCCGCCGGCAGCGCGCGCACGAAGCGATCGACATAGGTGGCCTGCGCGGCCGCGAGCATCGCTTCATCGCTCGCGCCCTGCGTGCCGTACTTGATGTTGTCGCGGATCGTGCCTCCGAACAGCCAGGTGTCTTGCAGCACCATGCCCATCTTCGAGCGCAGCTCGCGCCGCGGAATCTCCGCGACATCGGTGCCATCGAGGAGGATCTTGCCGCCATCGAGATCGTAGAACCGCATCAAGAGGTTCACGAGCGTGGTCTTGCCTGCGCCGGTCGGCCCGACGATCGCGACGGTCTGCCCGGGCTTGGCGACGAGCGACAAGTCCTCGATCAGCGCGACCTCGGGCTTGTAGCGGAACGAGACATCCTCGAACCGGACCTCGCCCTTGGTTGGCGGCAGCGTGGCGCTCGTGCGATCCGGTGATTGGTCCGGGCTGTCGAGTAGCTCGAACACGCGCTCGGCCGAAGCGACCCCCGATTGCAGCACGTTCGAGACCTGCGCGAGCTGGCTGAGCTGCTGCGTGAACTGGCGCGAGTACTGGATGAACGCCTGGACTTCACCGAGCGACATCGAGCCACTCGCGACGCGCAGGCCACCGATGACCGCGATCGCGACGTAGTTGAGATTTCCGACGAAGTTGATCGCCGGCATGATGATGCTCGAGATGAACTGCGCCTTGAACGCGGCATCGAACAGCTCGCCGTTCTTCTCGCGGAAGCGGGTCTCGACCTGGGCGCGACGTCCGAACACCTTGACGAGTGCGTGGCCGGTGAAGGACTCCTCGATCTGACCGTTGAGCGCGCCGACGTGCTTCCACTGCGCGATGAAGCCCTTCTGCGCGCGCTTGCCGATCTTCGCGGTGATCACGAGCGACAGCGGCACCGTGACGAGCGCGATCACGGCGAGGATCTTCGAGATCACCACGAGCATCACGAGAACGCCGATCGCGGTCATCCCGGCGCCGAGGATCTGGCTCAGCGTCTGTTGCAGCGCCTGCGCGACGTTGTCGATGTCGTTCGTGACGCGGCTGAGGATCTCGCCGTGCGGCTGGCCGTCGAAGTAGCCGAGCGGCACGCGCATGAGCTTGGCCTCGACGTCGTTGCGCATCTTCTTCACCGTGCGCTGCGTGACGTGGTTGAGGATGTACTGCTGCAACCACATGAACAGCGAGGCGCCGGCGTAGAGGACGATGACGAGCATCAAGACGTCCGCGAGGGCGGCGAAATCGATACCGTGACCGGGCTGGACATCCATCCTGTCGACCACCGCGGCGATCCGATCATTGCCGGCCGCCTCGAGCGCAGCCACCGCCTGGTCGTGGGTTTGAGTCGCGGGCAGCTTCGCGCCGAAGTAGCCCGCGAAGATGATGTCCGTGCCCCGCGCCATGATCTTCGGGCCACTCACGGTGAGCGCGACCGAGATGACGCCGCAGATCAACACGAAGATCACGAGCGTCTTTTGCGGCGCGAGCTGACCGAGCAGCCGCCTGGCCGAAGCCTTGAACGACTTGGCCTTCTGCGGTGGGCCCATGTTCATCCCCATCGGACCGCGCATCATCGGCCGTGGTGGCGGTGCTACGAGCTTGGGCTTGTCGTCGTCACTCACGCTGTCGCCTCCTGCTGCTCGGTCTGCGAGGTCACGATCTCGGCGTACGTGGCACACGTGCGAACGAGCTCGCTGTGGGTGCCCTGGCCGACCAGCTTGCCGCTATCGAGCACGAGGATCTGATCCGCGCTGCGAATGCTCGCCACGCGCTGGGCGACCACGATCACTGCTGCATGCTTCGTGCGCGGGACGAGGGCCGCGCGCAAGCGCGACTCGGTCGCGAGGTCGAGCGCGGAGAACGAATCGTCGAACAAGAACACCGCGGGATCGCGCAGCAGGGCGCGTGCGATCGCGAGGCGCTGGCGCTGGCCACCCGAGACGTTCGTGCCGCCTTGCGCGATCGGCGCATCGAGCTGCTCGGGCATCGCCTCGACGAAGTCTTTGCCCTGGGCGACCTCGAGCGCCTCCCACATCTGCGCATCGGTCGCGGAGGGATTGCCGAACTGGAGGTTACTCCGCACCGTGCCGGAGAACAGATAGGCGCACTGCGGCACCATGCCGATCCGCGCCCACAGCTCCTCGGGCTCGCGCTCGCGAACATCGAGCCCGTCGAGGATCACGCTGCCCGCGGTCGGATCGCCGAGCCGCGGAATCAGATCGAGGAGCGTGGTCTTGCCGGCGCCGGTGGAGCCGATGATGGCGGTGACCTTGCCGGGCTCGGCGGTGAACGAGATGTGCGAGAGAACGGCCGCGGCCGCACCGGGATAGCGATATTCGACATCGCGAAACTCCAGCACACCGGTCAGCGAGCTCGGCTTCTTCGGCGACACCGGCGGTGCCACGGCGGGCTCCATGTCGAGCACCTCCATGATGCGCTCCGCGCACACGGCCGCGCGCGGGATCATGATCGCCATGAACGTCGACATCATCACGGCGACGAGGATCTGCATCAGGTAGCTGAGGTACGCGATCAGCGATCCGACCTCGAGGTTGCCGGTCGCGACGCGATGCGCGCCGAACCACAAGACCGCGACGCTCGAGACATTGAACACCAGCATCACGGAGGGCCACATCAAGGCCTGGAGCTTGCCGACCTGCAGCGCGACGTGCGTGAGGTCGCCGTTCGCCTCGTCGAACCGCGAGGCCTCCGCGGGCTCGCGCACGAACGCGCGCACGACTCGCATGCCCGTGATCTGCTCGCGCAACACGCGGTTGACCGTATCGATCTTCGGCTGCATCTCGCGGAACTTGGGGATCATCCGGCTGATGATGAAACCGAGGCTGCCGACGAGCACCGGGATGCACACGAGCAACAGGCGCGACAGATCGAGATCCTCACGCAGCGCCATCACGATGCCGCCGATGCACATGATCGGCGCCATCACCATCATCGTCGCGCTCATCAGCACGAGCATCTGGACCTGCTGGACATCGTTCGTGGTCCGGGTGATCAACGACGGCGCGCCGACCTTGCCGACCTCGCGCGCCGAGAGCTTGCCGACGTGATGAAAGATCGCGCCGCGCAGATCGCGCCCATAGCCCATCGCGAGCCGCGCGCCGAAGAACACCGCGCTGATCGAGCAGATGATCTGAAACCCCGCGATCGCGAGCATGATCGCGCCATGCGAAAGGATGTACGTCGTATCGCCCGTCGAGACGCCGCGATCGATGATGTCCCCGTTGATGCTCGGTAGGTACAGCGAGGCGATGTTGCCGAACAGCTGCAGCACCACCACCGCCAGGATCGCGCTCTTGTACGGACGCAGATAGGTCTTCAGTAATCGCCAGAGCATCAGGATTCCTTGCGCATCGGCGCTTCTTTATCCTTGAACGCGCGAAACAGCGGTGGCCACGAACGGAGTCTCGAAACGGGTATGTCGGGCGCTCGCGCTCGACGATGGAGAAGCCTTGCAACTAGGTATCGGAGTGAGCACTCACTCGCAAGCAGCCCCGGACAACTATTCAGGATCGTTATGCTACGGTGCAGCGATGGCGGCCGATGAAAATCCGGAGCTCGTTCGGCATGCCCCCCGCGACGTGGTCGAGAGCAAGGAGCCGCCGGTCGTCGCGCGGCTCGTGGTCGAGATCCGCAGCGATGGCTCGCGCACGATGGCGCGAGGCGCGATCGAAGATGTCGCGACCGGGCAGCGCGTGATGATCGATGCGCAAGGCACCTCGCCGATCCAGCTCGCCTTCGCGCTGATGAAGTCGATCACGCAGATCCCGAAGCTGTCCGCGAAGATGGCGCTGCGCCGCTTGCTGCCCGGCCCCAGCAAGAAGAAATGAACCTCGAAGCACGCCGCGCGGAGCTCGAAGCCGAGCTCGGCGAATCGATCACGCTCGATGGGCTATCGGGGTCTTTCAAGATCTTTCAGCGCAAGAAGGGTCATCGCCACTCGACCGATGACTTGCTCACCGCGTGGTACGCGCTCGAGCACTCGCCAGCGGTCACACGCGCACTCGATCTCGGGACCGGCATCGGCACGGTCGGCTTGCTGCTCGCCTCCGCCCTGCCCGCGCTCGAGCTCACGTGCATCGAAGCGCAGGACATCAGCTACAAGTTCTTACTCGAGAACATCTCGGCGAACGAGGTCAGCGCGCGCGTGCATCCGATCCACGGCGATCTGCGCGAGCTCGTCCACGACGAACGCTTTCCCTTGATCACGGGCAGCCCACCGTACTTTTCAACCAGCGCGGGCATCGTGCCGACCGATTCGCAAAAAGCGCACGCGCGGTTCGAGCTGCGCGGCGATGTCAGCGATTACGCGCGCGCCGCTCGCGCGCACCTGGAACCCGAGGGCATGTTCGTGTTCTGCTTCCCGTGGCCGCAAGCGGATCGCGCGGTCACCGCCGCCCACGCCGCCGGCTTCTCGATCGTCCTGCGTCGCGATGTCGTGCCGCGCGAGACGGTGTCCCCGCTGTTCGCGCTGTTCGCCTGCCGGATCGGTGCGCACGCCGAAGTCGTCGAGCCACCATTCGTCGTGCGCCACGCGACCGGCGAGCACACCGAGGCTCTACGCCGCGTTCGCAGCCGGTTCGGCTGGCCCGACTGATCCGACCCGCTGGGGGTATGCTGCGGACGTGGACGCCACGCTGCTCGAAACTCCGCTCGTGATGCCGCCCGATGGGCTGCACAAATCCACCACCGCTGCAGAGGCTGCGAGGCTCCGCGGGCTCGAGCCTCCCGCCTATTGGCTCGAGATCGCGAACGAGCTCCAGTGGACCACCCCTCCGACGGTCGGCCTCCAGGGCACGCTCGGCGACTTCACCTACTTCGCCGGCGCGACCGGCAACCCGAGCGTGCAGTGCATCGATCGCTGGCCCGCCGACCGCGTCGCCTTGCACTACGAACGCGAAGACGGGCTGCGCGAGCAATGGACGTACGGTCAGCTCGCCGATGCGGTCGCACGGTTCGCGGCGGCGCTCGAAGACCTCGGCGTCACCAAGGGTGACCGCGTCGCGATCTACGCGAGCAACATCCCCGAATCGATGATCGCGATCCACGCGTGCTACCGGATCGGCGCGCTGTACTCGGTGATCTTCGCCGGGTTCTCCGCCTTGGCCGTGCGCGATCGCCTCGAGGATGCGGCCGCGAAGGTCGTCGTGGTCGCCGATGCCACGCTGCGCCGGGGCAAGCCGATTCCGCTCAAGCCCGTGCTCGACGAGGCCTTGAAGGGCCTGCCGCAACCCCACGTCATCGTCGCGCGACGCGTGAACCCCGACTATCCGCTAGGCGCCAAGGAGTATGACTTCAAGGCGCTGCTCGCGAAGACCACCCGCGTGGCGCCCGCGATCGCGCTCGAAGCAAATGATCCGGGCTTCATCATCTACACGTCGGGCACCACGAACAAACCCAAGGGACTCGTCCACACCGCGATGGGCTTTCTCGTCGGTGCGTACGCGAACGTGAAGTGGTCACTCGACCTGCAACCGAGCGATGTCTACTGGTGCACCGCCGATGTCGGCTGGTTGACGTTCCCGATCTTCGCGGTGGTCGGTGGCTTCGCGCACGGCGCGACCCACGTGATCTACGAGGGCAGCATCGACACGCCGACGCCGGCGCGCGTGTACGAGATCATCGAGCGCTACAGCGTCACGAAGATCTTCACGGCACCGACCGCGCTGCGCATGATGCGACGCGCCGGCGACGCGCTCGCCAAGCAGGCCAAGACCGCATCGCTGAAGTTGATCTCGCTCGTCGGCGAGCCGCTCGATCCGGAGACCTGGCACTGGACGAACGACGTGTTCGGCAAGGGTCAGATCTTTCTCAACAACACGTACGGCCAGACCGAGACCGGTTCGGCGTGGACGAGCGCGATGATCGGCGTGACACCAACCCGACCCGGCAGCTGTGGTCATCCTCTCCCCGGCTATCGCGCTCACGTGTTGCGCGACGATGGCTCGATCGCGGATCCGTGCGAGCTCGGCGCGCTCGTGCTGTCGGAGCCGTTTCCGTGCCTCGCGCGCACGGTCTACAAGGATCACGCGCGCTACGTCGAGACCTACCTGACCCAGTTTCCGGGTCACTACTGCGCCTCGGATGCGGCCCTGTTCGATCAAGATGGCCAGCTGTGGGTCACTGGTCGGATCGACGACGTCATCAATGTCGCCGGGCACCGGCTCGGCACGATGGAGCTCGAGGCCGCGCTGATCGCGCACCCGTCGGTCTCCGAGGCCGCGGTCGTCACGCGCCCCGACGACGTCAAGGGCACGGTGCCGATCGCATTCGTCGTGTTGCGCGCGGGCAAGTCCGATTCACCCGAGCTGCGTACCCAGCTCGCGCAGGCGATCGTCGACGCGGTCGGGCCGATCGCGCGGCCCGCGGCGGTCTACGTGGTCTCGACCGTGCCGCGCACGCGCTCGGGCAAGATCATGCGCCGCGTGCTCCGCGACCTCGTCGTGACCGGCGTGGCCTCCGGCGATCTCACGAGCCTCGATAACCCCGATGCCATCGACATCGTCAACGCTAAGCTCGCCGAGCAGGGCCCGAGCTAAATTCGTTGGCCAGCGTCGATCTGGCTCGCCTGCGACCATCAGCCCGTGAACGTGGATCCCTCGCTGCCGTACGGCCACCTCGTCGCGCTCGACCAGCAGACGATGGTGATGGTCAAATAGCGAACGAGAGCGTCGCGTCGATCGCGCAGTGATCGTCGCAGGCCGTGCCGACCAGGCACTCCTCGTAGTGATACCGGGCGACGACCTTGCCCGCGAGGTAGTCGCCCTTGACCGTCTCGCGCGTCGTCCACCGGCCATCGAACACGTAACTGGCGTCGCGCTCGAGATCGAGCACGTTGTCGCGATAGGTGCCGGTGAAGGTCACGCCACCGAACGTCATCGTCACGTTCGCACCGTCGCGATCAAACATGACCTCGCCAGCGAGGTGCGTGTTCCGGCCCGCGGGACCACTGAAGTACCAGCAGCGGTCATCGGTCCGCACCGCACCCCAGCTCGTGTGCATCGTCGCATGCGAGGACGGCACGGGCGGGGGCGGCAGCGGAACCAACGCTGGCGTCGGTGGTTGGTGTTGCGCTGGCGCCCCGACGCTGGGATCGCCACACGCGACGAGCACCCACGCGAACCGCCACATCTTCTGACTATACGCCTCGCTCGCGAGGCCGCTAGAACAAGGAACCTTGCGCCGGGTTCGAGAGAGGCGCCACACAGCGCTCGTCGTCGTGCTCGACATCCTCGAAGTAGCGCGTGATCTCGTCGGCGCGCCACGCGATGGTGCTCGGGCCCCGACCGGCGAGCCACGCCTCGTCGGCGCCGACGGGCAGGAGGTCGGTGTACATCGCGAGCGCCGCAGGCGCCCGCATCGTCACGAGCGTGAACGAGGCCTTGCCATCATCTTTGTGAGTCGCGACGAGCCCGGCAAACGCGGTGGCTCCGTGGATCCACCACGTGTGGACCCCCTTGCCGAGCTTCGCCTTCGCGAACACGCCATCTGCGCGCACCAGACAGCGCTCCGCGTGTGCGAGCACGGGCGTTAATGAGATCGCGTTCAAGGGCGCCGTGCGGATCGGCGGCGGGCGCACACCTCCATGGCCACGCCACGGGCTGAGAAGCCCCCATCGCATTTCGTACAGCGCGCCGTCGCGCAACGTGACCGGCGCCTGCTGGCCGGGTGCGATGTTGAACCGCCCTGTGTGCGTGTGCGTGTAGCGCTCGAGCATCAGGACCTAGGTGGCATGTGTCGTGCTCTTTGGTCTCGCATGCAACCCACGCTGCGAGCCCAATTCGAGAATCTGTACGATCGCACCGTCCACCCTCACGACACTCTCGAGCAGCCGGTCGTGGATGTTGCGGGTGGCGTGGGTGCCGAGGTCCTAGATTCACCGAGCGGGCGCGTCACCACCGAGCAGGAGCACGACGACGGTGATCGCGAGGACGGCGAGAACTGGATCGATGCAGCCACCGAACGCGCGCTCGAACAGCTGCCCGCCGACCATCCGCTCTACATCGAGGATGAACCCACCACCCGTCACTAACTCGAGGAGAAATTCATGGCGACGATCAAGGGTATAAATAGAGAGCTCCAAGCCCGTTCCAACGCACTGATCGGCATCTTCGCGCTGTTGTCGAAGCAACACGGCGAAGCCCGCGTGCTGCTCGAACGCGCGACGCGAGATGCCAAGAAACGTCACGAGCTGTGGCCGAAGATCCGGCTCGCCCTGCTCACGCACGAGCGAGCCGAGATGCGAGTGCTCTATCCAGAGCTCCGCATGCACGACTCGTTGCGTGCGCTAGCGAACAGCCACGACGCAGAAGCTGCCGAGCTCGAGCGCATGATCCATGACCTCGACGATGTCGAGCTTGCGAGCGACGTGTTCGGCAAGTTGCTCGAGCGTCTCGCGGACACCATCGTGCGCCACGCAGCCGAGGAGGAGAAGGACATCTTCCCGAGGGCCCAGGAGGCAATCGGACGTGACCGGGCGCGCCAGCTCGAGCCGAAGTTCCTCGCGACCCAGAAGTCGCTCGCAGAGTCGGCGTAGCACCACCGCAGTGCGACCGAGACAGATCAGGCCTGTGCGCGAGGCCGATAGCGACGCAGGAGTTCTTCCGCGAGCTCGGCCAGCTCGCCCTCCCATTCGGGGTCTACACCATGCGCCAGGGCGGCAAGGGCGCCGATCCAGAAGGTTTGTTCCAAGCTCATGTGAGCCGAGTCGACCATCCCCGACGGGAGTCAATCCCGCTACACTTCGGCGATGTGGCGAATCTGGACGGTCGTTGTGACTACAGCTGCGTGCGGATTTTCGCCCGGCGCAGCGACGATCCCCGTGCACGACAGCGCCTTCTCGGAGGACGCCGTCGCTACCGACGCGCAACTCGTCGATGCGGGACCGAACCACACGTGTTTCGGCACGCTCGCGATCGATCAGGTCTGTTTTGCGAACGCTGATCTGCCGTCTACGAAGCTCGACGTCAACGCCGAGATCACGATCGACACTGACGACGTGAGCCCGACCAGCAAGTGTGGCCCCGCGACGTTGAGCTCCGGAGATCCCGCGTGCGTGATCGCCGTGACGAGCCTCACCCTTTCTTCTAACGCGAAGATTCACGTCGTCGGTTCCAAGCCGGTGATATTTGTCGCGACGACGACGATCGACAAGGGGATCAATCTCGACGCTGGCGCGATCCTCGATGCGAGCTCGGTCGGTGGGCAGGTCGGTGCCGGCGCGACGACGACCGCATGCGCTCTGGGCACGACGGGAAAAGACCCCGTTGACAAGGGCGGCGGCTATGGCGGTTCATTCATCGCGCTCGGCGGTAGCGGCGGCAAGGGCGATGTTGGAACGTCGGTCGGGGGGAGCCCGCCGCCGATCGTCGCTACCAGATTGCGTGGCGGTTGTCCCGGCGGCATTGGTGAAGGTAACGAGAAGCCTCGCGCGATCGGTGGCGGCGTGATCGCACTGATCGCGAACACGATGGTCAACGACGGCACGATCGTCGTCGGCGGCGGTGGCGGAGCTGCGACGGCCACTACACTTCACGGAGGCAACGGCGGCGCGGCCGGCGGGATGATCGTCCTCGACGCCAAGCTGATGCTCAAGGGCAACGGCAGGGTCGAAGCGCGCGGCGGAGGTGGCGGCCAAGGGGCCGGCGGTAACGCCAATCAAGGGCTCGGTGGCGGTGCCGGCTACGACCCGACGAACGTCGTGTTCGAGGGTCACGGCGGCAATAGCATCGGAACCACCGGCGGTTTTGGCGGCGATGGAGCTCCGCGGGCGGGCGAGATGGACGTCGGTGGGAATGGCCTGATCGGCACGAGCACCGCCGCCGGCGGAGGTGGTGGGGGAGCCTCCGGAGTGATCTTCACATCGATCACTCCGAACGCTAGCCTGACATTCAAGCCGTCGCCAAATTAGCCTGTAACCTCAGGAAGCTGCGACCATCGAAGGACACTTGCTGCGCGAACTAGACTACGCCTTGGTTGGCGGTGGCCTCCAGAACGGGCTGATCGCCCTGGCCCTTCGCGCACACCAGCCGAGCGCGCGGATCGCGATCATCGAACGCGGCACCGTGCTGGGCGGAAATCACACCTGGTGCTTTCATGAAGGCGATGTGTCTCCTGCTCAGGCACGCTGGATCGAGCCGCTCGTCGAAGTCCGCTGGCCCGGCTACGACGTCGCTTTTCCAGCGTATCGGCGCAGGCTCGATTCTCCCTACGCGTGTGTGACCGCACCGCGGCTGGCGGCGGCAGTCGCAGCGTCAGGCTGCGAGCTCATGCTCGAGTCGACCGCGACCGTTGTCGGCGCGGATCTCGTGCTCGTGCGCGCGCGCGATGGCGAGGTTTCGGAAGTGCGGGCACGCGCTGTCATCGACGCGCGCGGTCCGGATCGCGCGAGCGTCGAATCGACCGCGTGGCAGAAGTTCCTCGGCCAGGAGCTGCGGCTCGCCGTGCCGCACGGGCTCGAACGCCCGATGCTGATGGACGCGACCGTCGAGCAGCGCGATGGGTTTCGCTTTCTCTACGTGCTGCCGCTCTCGGCCGACCGCGTGCTCGTCGAAGACACGTACTTCTCCGACGGCACGCACCTCGATGCGAGCGCCCTGCGCACCTCGATCGCCGAGTACGTCGCGGCGCGTGGCTGGGTCGTCGAGGCCATCGAGCGCGAAGAGACCGGCGTGTTGCCGCTGCCGCTGCGCTGCGCGCCACCGGTCGCCGCGGCACCGCTCGTCGCGGGCTATGCCGGCGGCTGGTTTCATCCCGTCACCGGGTACTCGTTTCCGATCGCGGCGCGGCTCGCCGAGCTCGTTGCGAGTGTGCCGCCCGAAGCGATCGCGGGCGCGGTGATCGAGCGCCACGCGAAGGCGCAGGCCAAGCAGATGGAGTTCGCGTTCCGCCTCAACCGCATGTTGTTCCGCTGGTTCGAACCCGATCAGCGCTATCGCGTACTCGAGCGGTTCTATCGCTTGCCCGAGGCGATCGTGCGCCGGTTCTACGCGCTCGAGCTCACCGCGTGGGACCGCGCGCGGATGCTCGTGGGGCGACCGCCGCGCGGCCTGAAGCTCGGCGCGATGCTCAGAGGTGCTGCATGACCAAGCGCGTTGGCTCGCCCCCCCTACCCTCGCTGCTCGCGAGCCTCGAGCGCGCTTTCGGTCCCGATGGCGCGAGCTCGCTCGATTCGCGGGTGCCAAACGCGGTGTGGAAGCGCGCGCTGGCGGGGCCCGCCGGTGAATTTCTCGCGCGGCCGGGCAAGGCGTTGCGGACCTCGCTCGTGCGCGCGGGCTGGATGCTCGGCGGGGGGGAGGCGGCGGCGTTCCCCGAGCAGCTCGCGCTGGTGCTCGAGCTGCTCCATGCCGGCTCGCTCGTGATCGACGACGTCGAAGACGACTCCGACGAGCGGCGTGGGGCGCCCGCGCTGCATCGCTTGGTCGGCACGCCGCTAGCGATCAATACCGGCTCGTGGATGTATTTCTGGGCGCTCGCCGAGCTCGCAGATCTCGAGCTCGATCCACGTGCACTCGCGACCGCCGTGCGCGCGCTCGTGCGGTGTCACCAGGGGCAAGCGCTCGATCTCGCGGTTCGCGTGACCGAGCTCGATCGCACCCACGTCGAGGCCGTGGTCGCCACGACCACGCGGCTCAAGACCGGCATGCTGTGCAAGCTCGCCGCCGAGCTCGGTGCGATCGCCGCGGGTGCGAGCGCCGAGCGGCGCACGATCATCACCCGGTTCGCCGAGGATCTCGGGTGCGGCCTGCAGATGCTCGACGATCTGGGCTCGCTCACCTGCCCAGATCGGCGCGCGAAGGGTCGCGAGGATCTACGCGCGGCGCGCCCGACGTGGCCGTGGGCATGGCTCGCGGAGACGAATCACTGGGGGCTGCGCGAGCTCTCGGTCGCGACCGATCGCGACGTCGACACGCTCGCCGACGCGCTCGCGAACGAGACGCGGACGATCGGTCGCGCACGGATCCGCACCACGCTCGACAGTGCGCTCGCAACGTTGCGCACCGAGCTCGGCACAAACCCGATCGCGAACGCGACGATCGATGCACTGGCGAGCGAGCTCGCACGGATGGAGATAAGTTATGGCTGAACCACTACGCGCTGCAGTGATCGGCTCGGGCTTCGGTGGCCTGGCCGCGGCGATCCGGCTCGCGACCGCGGGGGTCAAGGTCACGGTGTTCGAGGCGCGCGATCAACCCGGTGGTCGCGCCTACGTATATCGCGAAGGTGGTTTCACGTTCGATGCGGGCCCGACGGTGATCACCGCTCCACATTGCATCGAGGAGCTGTTCACGAACGCGGGCAAGCAGATGAACGACTACGTCGAGCTGTTGCCGGTCTCGCCGTTCTATCGCTTGTTCTGGACCGCCGATGGCGACACGTTCGACTACGATGGCAACCTCGAGCACATGCTCGCGCAGATCAAGGCGCGTCGCCCCGAGGATGCCGAGGGCTACTTGCGGTTCGCTGCGTACGCCAAGGAAGTCTTCGAGACCGGCTACGCCAAGCTCGCGCATACGCCGTTCTTGCGGTTCTCCGACATGGTGAAGGTCGCGCCCAAGCTCGTGAAGCTTCGCGCCGATCGCTCGGTCTACAACACGGTCGCGAAGTACATCAAGAACGAGCACGTCCGCGAAGCGCTGTCGTTTCACTCGCTGCTCGTCGGCGGCAATCCGTACGAGACCTCCTCGATCTACACGCTGATCCATCACCTCGAGCGCGAATGGGGCGTGTCCTTTCCCAAGGGCGGCACCGGCGCGCTCGTCGGCGGGCTCGTCAAGCTGCTCGAAGAGCTCGGCAGCACGCTGCGGCTCGAAGCGCCGGTCAAATCGGTCCGCGTCGTCGGCGGTAAACACCTCGTCACCACCGAGCGCGTCGCCGACGAGCCGTTCGACCTCGTGGTCTCGAACGCCGACATCCACTCGACCTACGATCGGCTGTACGCGGGCACGCCCGGCGCGGCGGCGACCGCGAAGAAGCTCGCGAAGGCCGATTGGTCGATGTCGCTGTACGTCCTCTACTTCGGCACCGACATCTCGTACGCGGAAAAGATCCGCCACCACACGGTGGTGTTCGGCCCGCGCTACCGCGGCCTCCTCGCCGACATCTTTCACGGCGACACGCTGCCGGACGACTTCTCGCTCTATCTCCACGCGCCGCACGTCACCGATCCGAGCCTCGCACCTCCCGGTGGTGGCGCGTTCTACGTGCTCTCGCCGGTGCCGCACCTCGGACACGCGAACCTCGATTGGGATGCGATCGGAACCGGCTACGGCGATCGCATCCTCGGCGCGCTCGATCGCTTGTTACCGAATGTTCGCGAGCACGTGGTCGTCCGACGTCACTTCACGCCGCGCGATTTCCAGACCCAGCTCGCGAGCCATATCGGTTCGGCCTTCAGCGTCGCGCCGACCCTGACCCAGAGCGCGTGGTTTCGCCCACACAACAAGGATCCACACATCGCGGGGCTCTACATCGTCGGTGCCGGCACGCATCCGGGTGCGGGCGTGCCCGGCGTGATCAACGGCGCGAAGGCGACGTACGCCTGCATCGCGCGCGATCGAGGCCTCGCGATGGAGAGCCCGTGACCGTTGCGCTCGTCGCTGCGGCGCCCGCGCTCGTCGCGCGCCAGGTGATCGCGAAGCACTCGAAGAGCTTCGCGCTCGCGTCGCGTTTACTCGGGCCGCGCGTGCGCGATCAAGCTGCGGTGATCTACACCTGGTGCCGGCGCGCCGACGATGCGGTGGATGAAGATAACGGGGGCCATGACGCGATCGAGCGCCTGGATCGCGAGCTCGCGAGCGCGTACGAAGACCGCGCGGTCGATCCGGTGCTCGCCGCGTTCGGTGCGGTCGCACGCGAGCGCGCGCTGCCGATCCTGTACCCGCGCGAGCTGCTCGCCGGGATGGCGATGGATGTCGAGGGCGTCACGTACGCCACGCTCGATCAGCTGATCACGTACGCGTGGCGGGTCGCGGGGGTGGTCGGCTTGATGATGACGCACGTGTTCGGGATCTCAGACGACGACGCGGTGATCCACGCGGCCCACCTCGGCATCGCGATGCAGCTCACGAACATCTGCCGCGATGTCGGAGAGGACTGGCAGCGCGGCCGGCTCTATCTGCCTGACGAGCTCCTCGCACAGTACGGTGCGGGTGGGCTCGCGAACGAGCTCGGCACGCCGCTGCCGGCGGCGGCACGCACGCCGATCGCCGCGACCATGAACGAGCTGCTCGCGCTCGCGGATCGCTACTATCGCTCCGGTGATCGGGGGGTGCCCGCGCTGCCGTGGCGCCCCGGCCTGGCGGTCCGCGCTGCACGCCGCGTGTACTCGGCGATCGGCACCAAGATCGCACGTGATGGCTATCAGCTCGGTCGCCGCGCGATCGTTCCCGGCAGCACGAAGCTCGCGCTCGTCGCGACCTCGCTCGGTCGCGCCACGCTCGCAGCGCCGCGCTATCTAGGCCAGCGTTACCACATCCCACGTCGCACCCTGGAGCTCCGTGATGTCCCACGTCTCTGAGAGTCCGTTGCGCCAGCTCGCGATCTACGTCGGACGGATCCGCGAATTCGACCGCGCGGATTGGTTCGTCTACCTCGTGTGGATCGGCATGATGCTCGGCCTGGTTTTCTCGACCGGCTGGTTCGTCCTCGTCGGTCGCGCCCATGGCGCGCCGTGGCCGCCCGAGGCCTACCTGGTGCCGATGGGCGCGGCGATCTTCGCGATCGCGATCGCGATCGACACGATCGGCCATCGCACGATCTACAAGGCCGTGCTGCTCGGCGGCGAGCAGCTCGTGCACCACATCACGATCCTGTGCGGGGTCGCGAGCTGCGTGTTACTGGTGCTCGCGTACACCTACCGCGCGTGCACGATTCCGGCGCTCGTGTTCACGGTCATGTCGTTCGTCTACAGCCTCGTCGATGAAGCGTTCCACTGGAGGCGCTACACCAGCTCGAAAGCCGATCCGGTGGAGATGTGGAGCCACGTCGGAATCTTCATCGGTCACGGCATCATGATGCTCGGCTGGTGGCGCTGCTACCAGCTCGGCTATCCTGGCGTCAAAGAGACGCTCGCCGCTCTCGCCCGCTAGCCACCACTGGTGACCGCTAGTCAGGCGGCGGCGGAGTTGTGGAGCTCGGCGACCGAATCGAATGCGGCGCGGAGCTGGGCACGTGCGCGATGCGCGCGAACCTTGACGTTCGCGACCGAGATGCCGAGCTTCGCGGCGGTCTCGGCTTCCGAGAGCTCGGTCCTGAGCACGACGACATCGCGATACTTTGGATCGAGATCCGCGAGCAGCTTTGCGGCCACGACCGTGGCTTCGCGATCGCCGACCAGGCGCTCGGGCGAATGATCGTGATCGATCGGCTCGGGCGTCACGCCCTCCTTGGTCACGAGGTACTCGCGCGACCGCCGGGCCTTGCGGAGGTACCCGAGCGCCGAGGTCGCTGCGATCCGATAGAGCCAGGTGCGGAAGCGCGAGTCACCGCGAAATGCATCGCGGTGGCGATAGGCGAGCAGCAGCGCCTCCTGCGCCACGTCGTCCGCGGCCTCCGGCGTGTCGACGATCTTCCTGGCAATCGCGTAAACAAAATCGCGCTCGGCCCGGCCAAATCGAATCTCGGAGGTGGGAACAATGGACGATTTCTCATTCAAATCGTCCTTAACGTTCATAACGTTCATAACGGTCAACGTAACACTCAAATCGTTCATGGCCATAAGAAAGATGTTCTTTCGTCTAACCCTCGGTTCTGGCCCCAGTTTCGGATGCAGGGATCGACTCGATCGCCGCAACTGCCCGGAATCGTGTAACGCAGCCGCCTCCCGTGTCATCTAGGTGGTCGCAGATGCGTCTCCTATCGCCCCGCGAGCTCGCCGATGCGTTGGGCGTCAGCGAATCGTCGCTCAAGCGCTGGGTCGATGCGGGCAAGATCACCGCGGCCCGCACCGAGGGTGGGCACCGCCGGATCTCTCTGCCCGAAGCGGTGCGGTTCATCCGCGAGACCGGGGCGCCGCTCGCGCGCCCCGAGCTCTTGGACATGCCCGAGGTCGCGGCGATCCAGCAGCGTCCCGCCTCTGCGCGTGGCTCGGATGGCTTTCGCCACTACTTGATCGAAGGTGATGCGGCCGGCGCGCGTGGCTGGTTGTTGTCGCGCTACCTCTCCGGCAGCTCGGTCGCGGAGCTCAGTGATGGCCCGGTGCGCGATGCGATGCATCGCATCGGCGATCTCTGGCAGCACAACCCCGAGGGCGTGTTCATCGAGCACCGTGCCACCGATGCGTGCTTGCAGGCGCTCGCCCATCTGCGCTCGATGTTCGAGCCTCCCGCCCGGGCGCCGCTCGCGCTCGGTGGCGCCCCAGCGGGTGATCCGTACATCGTGCCGACCTTCATGGCGGCGATGGTCCTCGCGTCGGTCGGCATGCGCACCGTCAACCTCGGCCCCGATACGCCGGTCAGCGCGCTCGATCACGCGTACGCTCATCACGTCGCTGCGGGCTCGCAGCCGGCGCTCGTGTGGGTAAGCGCGAGTGCCCACGTCTCTCCCGCTCGCGCGCAAGAGCTCGAGCGTTGGCTCTCGGGGTTGCCCGCTACAACCGTCGCCGTGGTTGGTGGCCGGCGTGGTCACGACATCGCCGAGGACCATGGCCGGATCCGGCGGATCGAGACCATGGCGGATCTCGCGGCGATTGCGATCGAGCTGTTGCGGCCCGCCGCGACCTGACCGTACCATCGCGCGGGATGAAGCTCGCAACGGTGAACAAGAAGCTCGCGAGCAGCACGCCGGACTGAGAAGGGGTTGGAGATGAAGATTCTCGCATTCGTGGTCTTGTTGGCGGGCTGCGGCCTGGTCCAGACCAGTAGCTCCGGTGGTTCGTCGATGCCGGCATCGTCAGGTGGCGGCGCCCCCGCACCGGTAGGTGGCGGCGATCCGAGCGGCATGGTCACGATGCCGAACCTCGTCGGCATGACCGTCGATCAAGCGGCTGCCGCGGTTCGCGCCGCGGGCTTCAAGCTCGACATGGAGCACTCCTCGCCACTGGAGTGCTCCGCACCACCGAAGGTCGACGATGGCCAGATCAACTGCCAGAGCGTCGCTGCGGGGACCTCGGTGAAGGCGTACACGCTGATCCAGGTCGCCGCGTATCAAGTCCAGCACCTCGCCGGCATCATCGTGCGCGCGCAGCTAAAGCCGCTGGTCGGCATGAAGCTCGCGGATGCGAACGCCCAGCTCCAGAGGCTGGGCTACAAGGGCCACGTCCAGATCGAGACGCCGCAGCAGTTCTACAAGAACTGTTCGCTCGGCACGGTCTGCGAGGTGGACCCCGAGTCGGGTGTCAGCTCGGAGAACCCCGAGGAGAACATCTTCTTCGTCATGAACAAGAATGACGTGAAGATTTCGACGCCCGATCCGTAACGGTCGCGGTCAGCACCACGCCATCCCAGAGTGCGGCACGCGCCTCGAGCGCGATCGTGGCGGCTCGCGCCGCATCGGCCCAGCGGGCCTCGGCGTCACCGCACAGCGCGCACAACAACCGCTCGGCCTTCGGTCCGTGATCGCCGCCATCGACTTCGATGTGGCGCGCGAGGTACCAGCGGAGCTTCGGCGCCGCGAGCTCGGCCTGATCGATCGCGGCGAGCGCGCGTTCGAACATCACGGGGACGAGCTGCTCGCGCCCGAACAGGAACGCCGCGGCGAGCTCGTGGGTCGGGCGTGCGAGCTGCGCGAACGTCGCGGTCACGAAGGCGCGCGGCGCTGGAGCGACCTCGACGAGGGCGGCGTCGATCGGCGATCCCGACTGGATCCGCGCGAGGAACCGATCGATCGGGCCAGCCTCGGCCGCGACCTCGGTCATCGCGTCGCGATAGATCTCGAAGTGACTCGCGTAGTGGCCCGGCGCGACCTCGTCGGATTCTTCACCGAGCACGATCTCGTTGATCAACCGGGCCGCTTCGCGATGCGCCGGAGGTAGCCACGGCAGCTCGCTGCAGGTCAGCCGGCGCTGCAGCGACTTCAGCAGCGACATGAAGTCCCAGACCGCGAACACGTGCGCGCTCATGAAGTGGCGCAGCGCCTCGACACTATCGAGGGACTCGTAAATCCGATGCGCGACGAGCGCTTCGCGCCGCGGCGCAAGCGAGCGGTGAAGAGCTTCGAACGCGGAGATCACGGTGGTCGTATACCGCAGGATCTGTGGCCCTGACCTGGACGCGTTGTCGCAGGCTAGACCAGCTTGGCCATCACCACGTCGTCGAGGAACGCGTCGCCTTCACGGATGAAGTTGCGACGGAGACCCTCCTCGACGAACCCGTGCTTCGCGAACAACTTCCGCGCGGCCTCGTTGCGCACGTAGACATAGAGCTCGACGCGCGAGATGCCCGCGGTCGGAGCCCACTCGAGCGCGGCCTCGAGCAACGCTTCGCCGACGCCCTGCCCGCGCGCATCGGCACGCACCGAGAGCCCGAGGGTCCCCACATGCATGACCGCGCGGCGCGGTGAGATGCCGCGCAGCGTGAGCTCGCCAAGCAGCTCGGCATCGCGCTCGGCCACTAGAATGATCGCGCGCGGCGCATCTTCGAAGCCCTCGAGGCGCTGGCGCTCCTGCTCCACGGTGTTCGTCACCTCGTCGGGCGCGAGCGGGATGTTGATGCCGGGCTCGGCGACCAGCGCTTGCAGGTGTGCGAGCAGCTTGGCCGCATCATCGGGGGTCGAACGACGGATCGTGGTTTCGCCTGACACGCGGCCAGCCTACCGTGGAGCGGGCTGCTTCGCGCACATCGATTTCAACTCGGGCATGTCCTGGCGCCCGGTTGTTTGGACACGCGCGGCACGCCATCATCAACCGCTGGATCCGCATCGCCTTCACCATGTCGCGTCTCCGCCCACGGATCCTGGGTTACCGGCGGGCCATCATGGCCATCATCATCGTCATCATCATCGTCTGGTTCTGCTGGCTGCTCTGGCTATTCGCCGAGCTCGTGCCGAGGTCTTGCAGCGAGTGCAGGATCGGGCGCAGCGACTGGCGCAGCGCCGAGTCGCTGCTCGTCGCGTTCGTGAGACCACCGGTGGCGGCGGCAAGGGACTCGGCGGAGAGGGTCTCGAAGGCTGGATTGGACATGACTTGCTCTGGTGCAGCGGCGATGCCAACCAGCGCGACCTCGCGGCTGTCATCCGCGGTGTCCAGATCGAGTGTCCACGGAGACAGAGCGAGCCAGCGCGAGGCCGCGAACGATCGGCGAACCCCACGATTCCTCGTCATTGCTCGGTGCCGCCGAGCACGATCGCCCATGATGTCTGCTGGCGTTAGCGGGACTGGCAACTCGCTTCGCCGTCACCGCGAGCACGCACCATTGACAACCTAGCATCGCCAGATCCCGCGCGACACAGCGCCAGCACGTTGTGTGCGCCGGCTGAAGGAGCGAGCTCGAGCAACTCGCGACATGTAGCTTCGGCGAGTGCCGCCGCACCCGTGTGGGTCTGGACGATCGCGCCATAGAGCCGGGCTTCGCAGGACTTCGCGGTCAGCGTGGGTAACGCGGCGAGGGACGCGGTCGCTTCGGCGAAGCACTCTTCGCAGATCATCGTGTGGATCGGCGCGAGTGGATCGGGTTCCAGACGCACCGGCGGAGCCCCGCCAGCCGGTGCGAGCGCGGTCGATTTGATCGCGCTCACGCGCTCCGTCGCGCTCGCGATCTCCGAGATCCATTCGGTGCGGGCGAAGTAGCGCTCGACCGTTGCTTCGGCTACCCGGGTCGTTTCGACGCTACTCGCCGGTGTGATGCGGCTCGGACGCGAGCGGCAACGACAGCGTGAGGAACACGGTCCGCGGCGCACCGTACGAGCTCCCGACGAAGCCGTTACCGATGCGGTACGCGTAGCGGGCGTCCGCGACGTTGATGATGTCGATGCCGACCTTGATCGGGTACGCATGCGGCACGAACGTGTACGACATCGAGACGTCACCGCGGACGTGACCGGGGACGTGCTCGCTGTTGCTCGGCCCCGTGCGCAAGCCGGAGCCGTACGCGATCAGGCCGGTCACGACGAAGCGACCATCGCGCACCGTGGCGCCGCCGTTCGCGGTCAGCATCTGGGCGTGATCGAGGGTCTGCCAGCTGTGATCCGCGAGTGTCGCGGCATCGAACAAGAACTTCGCAGACGAGATGCCCTCGCCTTGTGCGAAGCCGTACGACGCGTTCGCGAAGCCCGAAAGCCACGGACCCACCTTCAGATCGAGGCTCGCTTCGAGCCCGCCGGCGCGGCCGCGATCGAAGTTGTAGTTCGAGACCAACGAGGTCGAACCGATCGACACGTCGTCGAGCTGGTTGTACGCGTAGCGCCCCCACGCGGTGAGCCCACCGCGGAGCTCGTTCACGAGCCGCGTCGCGATACCTCCCTCGGCATAGAGATCAGTCTCGGCCTTCAGATCGTACGCCGCGTTGGCCGTGTCGATGCCGAGAGCGCGCGCCGCGTTCGTCGCATCGAGGGGCGCCGGCGGCTGCCAGTTCACGCCGGTGAACAGGTGGACGGTCGTCTCCTTGGTGAACGAGTACGAGGCACCCAGGCGCGGCGACACGCCTGCTTGATCGTCGGTCTTGCCGCCTTCGAGCATGACGTGTTGCTCGTCAACGCGAAGGCCCGCATCGATCAGGAGCTTGCCGAGCGTGATGTGATCCTGCGCGTACGCGCCGCTCGTCGCGGCGTTCGTAATGTCAGTCCCGCTCACGGTCATCGCCGGATCGACGCCGCCGGCAGGCAACCGGCCGTACTCGCTAAAGGTGGTGACGCCGTGGAGCAAATCCACCCCCGCCCCTGCCTTGAACAGGTGCGAGCCACTCTTGAGCGTGTAGGCGCCGATCGCACCGACGTGGTGCGCGAGCCGGTTGACGTCGCTCGCGACGGCATCGGGGTCCGAGGTCGGCCCGAGCGCGCGCGCGGCATCGCCGTACAGCACGCCGCGCGACAGCTTGTAGAGCGGCGCGAGCAGGAACTGACCGTGGTCGAGCTTGTGCGTGAACGCGAGCGCCGTGAACAGCTCGTCCTCGGTCTCGGTCGAATGCGTGTTGCGCGGCACGAAGGCGGGCGCGTCGTTGCCGTACTGATCGACCGGGCGCGGATGCGCTGGATCGAACTGGGTCGCGCTCGGATCGAGCGGAATCTGGAACCGGTTGTGACCGTAGGTCGCGAACAGCTCGTAGCGATTGCAATCGCACTGCTGCCAATCGATCCGACCGAATACCCGGCTCGAGTAGCCGTGATCGTGGAGGGGATCGACCGACGGCGGATCGAGCGCGCGGTCCGAGGTCACGAAGCTGCCGCCGCCGAACACGCCGATCGTGTCGGTGAGCTTGGTCGCGTAGGTCACGCCCGGCTCGACGGTGTTGTACGAGCCGTAGCGGACCTGTGCGCTGCCCTCGGGATGATCGGTCGCGGCGCGCGTCGTGAGGTTGACGACCGCACCGAGGCGATCGCCGAACTCCGCCGGCATACCGCCGGTATAGATCTCGAGGTTCTGGATCATCCGCACCGGGATCGAGGCGGCGAACAAGCTGCCGACCGAGTCGGGAACCGGTACGCCATCGATCTGATACTGGACGTTCGCGTGATTGCCGCGCGCGTAGACGTTGCCGAGCGCGTCGATGACGAACCCGGGTTGCGTCGCGATGACATCGGTGACCGGGCGATCGTTGCCACCGGGCAATTCGTCGAGCGTCTGCCGGCTCATCGTGGTGACACTGCCGGTCACCGGCGGAGGCGGCGGCACGGCCCAGTCCTCCTTGATCGTGATGACCTCTTCCTCGTTGACGAGCGTGAGCTCGACCTCGGCGACCTGCGACGAGTTGAGCTGGAGGTGCTGGTGATCGCCGACCAGGCCCGGCGAGGTTGCCTCGACCGTGTAGTCACCGAACGAGACGCCGGTGAACGAGAACTTGCCGTCGGCGCCGGTCAGCGTCTTCGCGACCGTATTGCCGTTGGCGTCGTGGATCACGACGGAAGCGCCCGCAAGTGGATGCAGTAACGCATCCTCGACGACGCCCGAAACCACGGCGTCATTCGATGCACTCGCCGAGCGCGCCGTCGCCAGAGTCCCGGCGAGGGCGAACAACACTGCTCCGAGCTTCACCCGCCAGAGAGTTACCTAGACGCGACTCAATTGCAACTGCGTCCAGGCTCTCTTAATGATTCATCGGGGTAACCGGCCCCGAGGGCACCGTCACTGGATGGGTGACGCGTGCTCGTTGCTGCGTATCGTCCTCGACCGACTCGATCGTGCGATTGATCTCTTCGACCAGGCCGCGCTTGCGCGCGTAATCCACCGCCCGATCGAGCTTCATGCCGTCGAGGTGCTTCATCGACAACATGAATTCGTCGGATTCGCGCATCCGGCGCGAGCGGATCTGCTCGACATCGAGCCCATCTCTGATGATGAACGGCGTCAGCATCACGAGCAGATTCGTCTTGATCTTCGTCTTGGTCGTGTAGCGAAACAGGTAGCCGAGCAGCGGGATGTCCCCGAGTACCGGCACGGACGTGACGTTCGTCGAGTTCTTCTCCTGCATCAGACCACCGATCACGACCGTCTGCTGATCCTTCACGACGACCCGGGTCTCGATCGTGCGCGTGCTCCAGGTCGGTCCCATCGTCGAATCGTTCGAGACGAGGTCGCTGTTCGTGTGCTTGACCTCGAGCAGGACCGAATCCCCACTCGAGATATGCGGCTTGATATCGAGCTCGAGCAGGAGGTCCTTGCGCTCGATGTTCGTCGCGGTCAGCGACGTCGGGTTTGTCGAGGACACCGGCAACACTCCCTTCGTGTACGGAATATTGGTACCGACCTGATACTTCGCGTCTTCGTTATCGAGCGCGACGATACTCGGCGCCGACAAGATCCGCGCGTTGGAGCTCGTGCCGAGTGCCTGGATCGCGAGCCCGTACGAAGGGAACGTCGAACCGAGCAACGAGCTCGAGGACAACGCCTTGCCGAACACGCCACCGATCAAGCCCGTCAAACCGGCCAGGCTCGTCGGGTTCGTCGACGACAAGGTTCCAGTCTGTACACCACCGACCACGACCGAGCCGCTGCTCGTGCTCGCGGTAGTGTGCTCGCTCACGCCGAACGCATAGTCGTTCTCGAGCCGGACCTCGAGGATCGTCGCCTCGATATAGATCTGACGGCGCGGCTCGTCGAGCTCCGAGATGATGTCCTTGAGCGCGATGTAATCGCGGCCACTCGACATCACGATCAGCTTGTTTGTCGCCTTGTCGGCGATCACCTTCGCATCCCCATCGAGGTGCAGCGAGGTGGGATCGCCGGCTGGCGTCGGCTGCGTGGCCGCCGCGCCACCGGGGCGCCCGGCAGTCACCGCGTTCGGCTTGGTCTGGCCGGTGATCGCGTCGTTGACGACCTTGGCGACTTCTTCGGCGATCGCGGCCTTGAGCGGATAGATATGCATCGTGCCGCCGTTCTCGGTCTCGACCGCGACATCGATCCGCTCGACGAGCGCTTGCACGCGCCGGAACGTCGCTTCACTGCCCGCGATGATCAGCGTGTTCGTGCGCGCATCGACGAGGATCTTCGGCGGCACCTGCGGCGGTGCCGCCTTGTCGACAGGTTGCTGCGTGAGGATCACGAGCATGCCGTCGAGCTCCTTGGCCAATTTCTCGGCATCGGCGTGGAGCACCGGAATCGTGTAGATGCCATCGGTGCCCCCGGGCACGTCGATCTGCTTGATCACCGTGAGCATGTCGCGCACGTGGGTCGAGTAGTCGGTGACCAGCAATACCGAGCCGACGATCTGGACATCGCCCGCGGCTGACTTCATCGCGTTGACCGCGGTCTGCAGCGTCGTGACCTGCACGAAGGTCGGCTTGATGATCATCCGCACGATCTGCTCGGTGTTGTCGGGCGTGCCCTTGATCAGCGGCACGGTCTCGGCGCGCGCGGTGGCCGATTCGACGATCCGCAACACGTTGCCCTTCGGGACGACGGTGAGCCCGATCGTCGAGAGTGCGACGAGGAACACGCGATACGCCTCGCTCGGCGACATCGTGTTCGGCGCGATGATCGTGACCTTCTTGCCGCGCTGGACGTACGCCGGATCGAACATGAAGTTTCGACAGGTAAAGCCCATCACCCACGTCACGAGATCCTTGAGCTCGGTCTCGGGTTTGAACGTGATGCTGACCTGGCCGACCTTGTCCTTGCAGCGATAGAGCTGGACGTCGTCGGGATTCTGCTCCGGTGCTACATCTTTGGCCGGCGCGGAGACCGGGGTCAGCTCCGGTGCAGCATCCACAAGGACTGGAAATAGAAGTGCGAGGAGCAAGAGGCGGCGCATCTGCCGGCTGCTTACTCAAGCGCCGAGCCAGGTCGTGGACGGCTGCAAGCTCGCGGATCTTGGTCGCACCCGACGTGCCGAGTGCCAGCGAGGCACGGCTTCGCGTTCAGCGCTTCGCCAGGTCGTCGCGGTGCTCAGGGATACGGCGAAACCGGCTTCGCGTCTTTTGGCAGTGGTGCCGCGGCAGGAGCTTCCTGTTCGCAGACCGGACCGAGGTGATCGATCATCTTCCACGATTCATCGGGCGCGCTCATCCACGTGATGTGATGACCGAGCGTCGCCTTGCCGGGCGAGAGATCGTAGGTCGCGTATTCGCCGGGACCATCCGCGATCAAGACCTTGGCGCCCTTGCTGTCGACGAGCGCCGCCGAGAGTGCGAGCGGATGGTCGGCGCTCTGCCCTTCCATCACCTGCACCGGCGGCCCGCCCGCCTCGCCCGGCACGTAGAAGCCGCTGAACCGCTCGGCTTGCCACTCGCATTGCTTCGCGATGTCGCCGACGGCGAGCCAGTTCAACGCACCGGCCCATGCGACCGGCAGGTTATTGGCATCGATCTCCGCGATCGCCCATAGCGACTCGCAGCCCGGCGCCACGCACTCGTGCTTCGGCAACGCCGGCACGAGCGCCGGCGGAATCGGCGTCTCGTGCTCGGGCTTCTGCCACTGCTGCTTGGCATCCATCGCCCCGAGGCGCTGCGCGATCGGCCGCGGTTGCTCGAACGTGCAACCGCTCGGCGCTTCCTGCGAGACCATGATCACGCCGCTGCCCTCCTGCGGATCCGTCGGCGCGGGACACCCTTCGATCTCGTAGCCGTACGACAGGCTGGTCGGCGGGCCCTCGATCTTCGCGGCGTAGGAGCCACCGATCCTCGCCTGGCACGGTTGACCTGCGGCGACCAACCAGATGTTCCCCGCAGGCGCCGCGCCGATGCCCGAGCCCGACGCGGTCGCGGGATCGATCGATTGGTAGTCGGCGACCTGCTGGTTCGAGGCGACCGGCATCGCATGCATCGGCAGCACCCAGCCGGTGCGGCCCTTGCCCGGATCCTGCGTCACGTACGACGCGACGTAGACATCCGCCGCCGCGGGACACCCCGCGCTCGGCGGTTGCGGAGGCGGCGTCGTCGTTCCGGGATTTTTCGGCGGACACGCGGTCAGCAGGATCAGCGCACACCAAGCAAAGCGAACCATGCGCGCGACGATAGCCGGGTCACTGGATCGATGCGACCGAGATTGCATTCAACTGCACGGGTAGGCTGCTTGATCCGACCCTCGACGGCTGTCCACAAGCAAAGGATGCCGTCACTCACAAGCGATCGGCGCGGGCATCGTGGCGTGCGATTGCAAGCTCGACATTTCCGCTCGTCACGTCAGGCTGCTACTTGATCGTCCGCGGTCCGGACTGAGCGTTCTCCTTTCTGACGGGACTGACCTCCGGAATTCCAAGGTAGCGCGTCACCAAGAGCGTCGCTTCGTCGACGAGGCGAGGGTCCGCCAGCATCTCGGGATAGAGCAGCACCGCGCGATGCACGATCGATTCGATCGCCGAGACGAGCACGAAGGCGGTCATCTCGAGATCGCGAATCGCAAGCTCGTTGCCACGCGCGGCGAGCATGCCGGCGACCATGCGATGGCTGATGTTGTCGAGCTCGCGTAGCTTCGCGAGCTTGCCGATCCGCGGGACCTGCTCGGTCAGGACCTTATGGAGCTTCGGATCGATGCCGTGCGCGGACAGCGTGAGCTCGATCACCGCGCGCGCTGCCTGCGCGATCGGCAGCGTCGCGACGCGCGCGAGCTCCTTCAGGATCGCGCCGTTCATCTCGTTCATGTGGCGCTCGATCAACGCCGAGACCATCGCCTCCTTGTTCGGAAAGTACTGATAGAGCGAGCCGATCGAGACCCCGGCCTTGGTCGCGACGGCATTCGTGGTCAGACCATCGAAGCCGGCGTGGATCAAAACCCGAGCGGTCGCATCGAGGATCGTGTCCACGGTCGCGCGGCTGCGCTCCTGGCTCGGGCGTTTCCGTGGCGTGGTCCGGACTTGGCGCTGCATCGTGGGGCTCCTCGGTGGCATCTCGAACGCGAGCTGACAATGTGAGCGTTCACTCGCATTGTAGACATCCCATGGCCACGCTGACCAGAGCGAATCCCATCCCGGCGATCCCGAACGTGCCCGGGCTCCCGGTGCTCGGCAACCTGCTGCAGTTCCGCGCCGACCGGCTCGGCCTCCAGGACGATGCGGCGCGCACCGGCCCGATCGCGCGCCTCCAGCTCGCGCACATCCCGATCTATTGCGTCACCGATGCCGACCTCGCGCACGAGGTGTTCGTGACCAAGGCGGACTCGTTCCAGAAATCGCGCGGGCTGAGCTTCCTCGAGCCTCTGCTCGGGGAAGGCCTGCTGACCGCCGAGGGCGAGACGCATCGCAAGCATCGCAAGTTGCTCGCACCCGCGTTCGCGCCGAAGCGCCTGAATGCCTACGGCGCCGTGATGGTCGAGGAGACTCAGCGCCAGGCCGATCGCTGGCACGCTGGTCGTCGCATCGATCTGTCGCACGAGATGATGGAGATGACGCTCGCGATCGCGGGTCGCACGATGTTCGGCGCCGATGTCCGCAGCGATGCCACGCAAGTCGCACACGCGATCGATCTCGCGATGGCCTCGCAGTCCGCGAGCCTCAAATCGATGGTCCAGCTCGGCTACAAGTGGCCGCTGCCACGCCATCTCCAGATGCGGCGCGCGGTGAAGCTGCTCGACGAAGTGGTCTATCGCATGATCCGCGAGGGCCGCGCGCGTGGCACCGACAAGGGCGACGTGCTGTCGATCCTGCTGCTCGCGCGCGACGAAGAAGACGGCAGCGGGCTCACCGATCGCCAGGTCCGCGACGAGGTGATGACGCTGCTCCTCGCGGGTCACGAGACCACTGCGAACGCGCTGACCTGGGCGTGGTACGAGCTCGCGCGCAATCCCGAGGCACTGGTGCGGCTACAAGCCGAGGTCGATGGACTTGGCGAGCGCGCGCTGACGATCGAAGACCTCCCGAAGCTGCCGTGGGCCCTCGCCGTGCTCGAAGAAGCGATGCGCATGCATCCGCCCGTGTACATGACCGGGCGCGACGCAAAGGAAGACGTCACGGTCGGTGGCCATCACTTTCCCAAGGGCGCGATCATCGCGATCAACATTCGCGGCATCCATCGTCGTGCTGACTACTTCCCGGCGCCGCACTCGTTCCGCCCGCAGCGCATGCTCGCCGAGGTAAAGAAGGCGCGACCGCGCCATCACTTCATTCCGTTCGGCGGCGGCCCGCGCGTGTGCATCGGTTCGCACTTCGCAAACATGGAAGGCCAGCTCGCGCTCGCGACGCTCGCTCGGTCCGCGAGCTTCACCCTCGTCAACCGCCACGTCGACGGTGAACCGATGGTCACGCTGCGTCCGCGGGGCGGCATGCCGGTGATCGTGAAAAAGCGCCAGGGAATGCTACGGTGATGCGTGGTCTTTCGCATCGCGATGATGATCGTCTCGGGACTGATCACGTACTACGTGTATCGCCGCGTGGTCGGAGTGATCGAGCCCGGGCGACGCACACGCCGTTTGATCGGCGCGGCAGTCGTGTTGCTGTTCATCTCGGTGCCGCTCCAATCGTCCGCGCGAATGTGGGCACCGGGCTTCTCTCGCGTGATGGGCTGGATCTCGGGGCCGTGGCTCGCGTTCGTCGGCGTCTCGGCGACGGCGTTCTTCATCGTCGATCTGGTCCACGGTGGTGCATGGCTCGCCCGCAAGCTCGCGCGGCGACCGCCGGCCACCGCCGCGCAGCTCTCGCGCCGCGAATTTCTCACCCGGATCGGTGGCGGTGCGGCCATCGCCGTGACCGGCGCTAGCGTCGGGGTCGGCCTGTTGGAGGCGCGCGGCGAGCATCAGATCGTGACGGTGGAGATTCCGCTCGCGAAGCTGCCGCGTTCGCTCGATGGCTTTACGATCGTCCAGCTCAGCGATCTCCACACCGGCATGACGATCGATCGCGACTTCGTACAGCGCGTCGTCGATCACACCAATGCGTTGAAGCCCGACCTCATCGCGCTGACCGGTGACTTGATGGACGGCACGGTCGAGAATCTGCGCGACGACATCGCCCCGCTCGCGCAGCTGTCGGCGAAGCACGGCGTCTTCGCGGTGACCGGCAACCACGAGTACTACAGTGGCGCCGATGCCTGGATCGCCGAGATCACGCGGCTCGGCGCGCGCTACCTGCGCAACCAGCACGTCACGATCGGCGACGGCGAGGACTCGTTCGATCTCGCCGGCGTCGACGATCACAGCGCGCACGAATGGTCTGGCCACGGCGAGAACCTCGGTGCGGCGACCGCCGGTCATGATCCGAATCGCGCGCTCGTGCTCCTCGCGCATCAACCGCGGCAGGTCCATCGCGCGGCGCGCCACGGCGTCGATCTGCAGCTCTCCGGTCATACGCACGGCGGCCAGATCTGGCCGTGGCACTACATCGTCAAGCTCCAGCAGGGTGGCTTGCTCGCCGGCAGGTACGAGGTCGAAGGCACGCAGCTGTACGTCACGCGCGGCTGCGGCTACTGGGGGCCCCCGGTGCGGTTACTCGCGCCCCTCGAGATCACGCGCATCGTGTTGCGAAGCACGCAGGCGGCCTGAGCTAGATCGGCTTTGGCATCGCGTTCCTGCTCGTGTATCTGTGGCAGCGCCATCAAGATGCGCCGCTCTCGATGGGCTACGACGCGGCAGGGATGCCCGATACCGAGGTCTCGGTGCTGCGCATCGCGATCGATGGTCGCGCTCGCAAGTTCGTGCAGTCCGAGCTCGCACGGATCGCGAAGGTCGCGTGTCCGCACTGCGGCGCGCCCGCGCCAGGACACGAACACCAGACCGCGTAACCATCGCGACCATCGCGTGGTACGTCCTTCGAGTGAAGTCCTACGTGCTGCTGATCGCGCTCGCGGCGTGTAGCAAGAAACACGATGCGCCCGTCGCGCCCGCCAGGGCATCGACGACCGCACCAACTCCGACTCCGACCGCCGACGAAGCCGAGACGCTGTTCGACGAAATCCCGCTGCGGCCGGAGCTGCCACCCGGGATCTCGGATCTGTCACTCGATGATCGCGGCCACATCTGGGCCGTTCCCGAGCGCGATCATGTCGTGATCGAGCTCGAGTTGTCCGGATCACCGATCACGGTCAAAGATGTCGAGCATCCGCTCGAAGGCGTGCCCGACGGAGTCGATACCGAGGCCATCGCGTGGCTCGGCAACGATCGCTTCGCGGTCGGCACGGAAGGCCAGGACGTCGCGACGGCGAGCGTGATGTTCGGCGAGCTCCGCGCCGACGGTCACGTCGCCCTGACCCAGACGCTGCCGCTCACCGATACCGAGGTTCACGTCGAGCTCGTGCGCAATCACGGCGTCGAGGGCATCTGCGGCAAGGGTGACGACGTGATCGCGGGCATCGAGAGCATCGGCACGCTCGCCGATGGCACGCGTTACGCGCCGCTCGTACACATTCACGGCCGCACGATCACCGCCGTCACGAAGCTTCACCTCACCAGTAAGGAGGGTAAGATCTCGGCGCTGTTCTGCACGTTCTCTGTCGACGGCACAGCGCAAGTGCTCGCGATCGAGCGCCACTACGGCGTGTCGCGCATCCTGACGTTCGCGCTATCACCAACCGCAACGGACGTGACACCGACGATCGCGATGGACCTCTGGCCGATCGTTCGCGATCGCTATCGCCAGAAGCTCAACCTCGAAGGCATCGTCCGCACCGCCGACGGACGCTGGATCTTGATCAACGACAATCAGAGCAAGGACGTCGAGGGCGCGACGCGCCTGTTCGTGTTCCATCCGCGATAGGCTCGCACCCGATGAAGCGGGTGGTCTTGATCGTTCTGGCGTTGCTGTGCTGCACGCCGGTCTTCGCCGGTACCGGCGGCAGCATGGGTGGCGGCTCTTGGAGCGGCGGCGGCGGTGGTGGCGGCGGTGGTGGCGGCGGCGGGTACTCGGGCGGTGGCGGTTATTCGGGCGGTGGTGGTGGCTACTCCGGGGGCGGCAGCTACAGCTCATCGTCCTCGTCGGGCGGCGGTGCAGCGGACGGGGCGGTAGTTGTCGTGGCGCTCGTCGGCGTCGTGATCTACGCCGCGATCATGTTGATCAAGTATGCGTCCATCAAGTCCGACGTCTACGACCCGAACGACAACGGCGTCCTGGGACTCGGCGACTTCACGCCTGGCAACACGGTCGACGTCACCGTGCTACGCGTCGCCATCGATGCGCGGTCGCGCAAGTACGTCCAATCCGAGCTCGCGCGGATCGCGAAGATCGCCGACACCGCCACGCCTCCAGGTCGCGCCACGATGTTGCGCGAGGTCGCGCTGACCCTTCGCCGGCTGCGCGATGCGTGGGTCTATGCGGGCGCGGTCAACGAGCCGATGCGTGCAATGGAGTCGCAGAAACAAGTCTTCGATCGCCACGTCAACGATGCGCGCTCGCGCTTCAAAGAAGAGACCATTCGCAACGAGCAAGGCCAGCAGACCGCGACGCCCGCGAGCTCGTACACCCCGCGCACCGAGGAGGGTGCCGGCTTGATCTTGGTGTCGCTGATCATCGCGGCCCGCCGCGAGCTCTACACCGTCACGCAGATAGGCAGCGGCGATGATCTGCGCCAAGCGCTCGATGGTGCGGGGACCCTCGACGCGAGCATCCTGGTCGCGGTCGAGATCGTGTGGCAGCCCTCCGAAGAGACCGATCGCATGAGCTCGATGGAGCTCGAGGCCCTCTATCCGCGCCCCGAGCTGATCCCGCTCCGGGGCGCGCTCGTCGGCAAGGTGTTCTGCTCGTTCTGCGGTGGGCCGTTCCCGATGGAGCTGGTCTCGTGCCCGCACTGCGGCGCACCAGCACCGGGACGTAACGCCTGAACAGGCGCGGTGGTGTACAACCGCCGCATGCGTAGTCTGTGGCTCGTGCTTCTCCTGGTTCCCCGCCTGGTCGCGGCGGAACCGGCAAAGCTCACGCTCGATCAAGTGATCGCGAAGGCGGTCGCCAATCCACGCGTTCAGATGGCACAGAGCGATCGCGACTCGGCAGCAGCTCGCAGCGACGAAGCCGACGCCGCGCAGTTGCCGCGCGTGAAGGTGACGGCCTTTGCCACTCTCAGCCCCGAGATCAACTGCAACGATCCACAGTGTACGAGCACGACACCGAAGAACTTCGCGCTGCGGTTCAGTGGGCTGTTCGAGGGCGCCGAGATCGATGTCACGCAACCGCTCTACACGTTCGGCAAGATCCAGCACGCGCGCAACGCCGCGCGCGCCGGCGTCGCGGCCCAAGCCGCACTCGCTGATGAAGCCGCGGGCGATGCCGTCTCCGATGCCGCGCGGGCGTACTGGGGCCTGAAGCTCGCACGCGAGCTCGGCGGCATGCTCGACGACGGCATCGAGCAGATCGAAGATGCCAAGAAGCACTTCGACGAGAGCAAATCGCTCACGATCACGGATCGCCAGCGCGTCGCGGTGCTGCTCGCGCAGGCCAAAGCGCAACGCGCCGATGCCGCCCAAGGCGAAGGCCAGGCGCTCGCAGGGCTGCGGGCGATCACCGGGGTCCGCGATGCCGACATCGATGATGTCGAGCTCGCGCCGATCGAGCACACGCTACCCGCGACCCAGGATCTGGACGTCGAGCGCCGTCCGCAGCGGCTCGCCGCGAAGTCGGGCACGACCGCCGCCGAAGAGCTGCTCGCGATGGAGAAGTCGTACTACTACCCGGACATCGCGCTCGTCGGATCGGCGCTGATCGCCTCGGCGCACGGCGTCCCGGATGCGCCCGGCGTGTTCGCGAACGATCCGTACAACCGCTCGGGTGCCGGCATCGTGATCGGCCTGCAGTGGACGCTCGAGCCGTGGAACGTCAAGGCGCGCGCCGATCGCGCCGCCGCCGAAGCACACAAGATGCGCTCGCAAGCCCAGCTCGCCGAGCTCGGCGCCCGGTACGACGCCGAGCTCGCGCTGGCCGAAGCGACCGCCGCACACACCAAGGTCGACGCCTCCAAAGAAGGTGAAAAAGCGGCACGAACCTGGGTCGCCTCGGTCCTCCAGAACGAGGCGATCGGCACGGCCGAGTCCCGTGATCTCGTAGATGCCTACGTAGGCTGGTTCACCCTGCGCGCCCAGTGGGCCACGGCGGTGGTCGCGTGGAATGTTGCCGTGGTTCGGCTAGGACGTGCCACGGGTGAATTTCGAGCGGCCGGCTCACGTCCGAGGTAAGAACCCGCCATGAAGCGCCTGATCATCCTGTTGTTCGCTTTGCTCGCCCCCCCCGTCTTCGCCAACACGTCCGGTCCGGGAACGGCATCCGTGAAGGCCGCTAACGAAAAGATCAGCGGCCTGCTCAAGCAGAAGGTCGCGGCCGGCTCCAAAGAAGAAAAAGACCTCGCGGGCAAGGTCACGGGCTCGGTCCGCGACTTTCTCGATATCGACGAGCTCGGCAAGCGCGCCCTTGCCGATCAATGGTCGAAGGGCACGACCGCGCAGCAGCAAGAGTACCTCTCGACGCTGCGCGCGTTGATCGAGGATAACTACATCAAGGGCCTGCGCTCGAACCTCGAGTACACGGTCGACTACACCGGCGAATCGATCGAGAACAGCAACACCGTCGTGGTCACGCAGATCAACACCAAGCGCCACAACCGCCCGTACAAGATCGAAGTCGACTACGTCTTGAAGAAAGACGGCGACAAGCTCAAGGCGTGGGACGTCAAGACCGATGGCGTTGGCCTCGTCGAGAACTACAAAGAGCAGTTCAACAAGATCGTCGAGAAGGACGGCTTTGCCGGCCTGATCTCGAAGATGAAAAAGAAGCTGCAGGGCTAAACAGCCGCGGCAGACCGTGACTCTGCCGCACAGAGGATTCTGCTGCGGAACCATCGTATGGTCGCGACGATGTCGCTCCATCCGGTCTATCGCGAAGCTGCCGAGCGCTGGTTGTCCGAGGATCCCGATCCGAAGACCCGCGCCGAGCTCGAATCACTCATCGAGCGCTTCGATCGCGGTGATGCCGCGGCGGTCAAGGAGCTCCACGAGAGCTTCCACGGGACGCTCGAGTTCGGCACCGCCGGGCTGCGCGGCATCCTCGGCCCTGGCCCTCAGCGCATGAACCGCGTCGTGGTTCGCAAGACCAGCGCGGGCCTCGCCGCTTACCTCCACGCGCACGTGCCCGATGCCGGCACGCGCGGCGTGTTGATCGGTCACGACGCGCGCCACAACTCGCGCGTGTTCGCCGAGGACACCGCGCGCGTGCTCGCCGGCGCGGGCATCCCGGCCTACCTCGCACATCGCCCGTGGCCGACGCCGACGACCGCGTGGGCCACCGTCGATCTGAAGTGCGCCGCGGGCATCATGGTCACTGCGAGCCACAACCCCGCGCAGTACAATGGCTACAAGGTCTACTGGGGCAACGGCGCGCAGATCATTCCGCCGCACGACACCGGTATCGCCGCCGAGATCGCGAAGATCGGCCGCAGCGATCAGCTGGAGATGCCGGCGCTCGCAGCGGCGCGGGCGCAAAAGCTCGTGATCGATCTCGACGAGGCGCTGCACGATCGCTACCTCGCGGCCGCGATCGCCTTGCGCGCGCAGCCGAGCTTGAAGGGCGACCTCGTGATCGCGTTCACGCCGATGCAGGGGGTCGGCGCGCGCTCGACCGAGCCGATCTTGCAGCGCGGCGGGTTCCCGAACTTCCACACCGTGCCCGAGCAGCGCGAGCCCGATCCGGACTTTTCGACGGTCGCGTTCCCGAACCCCGAGGAGAAAGGCGCGATGGATCTCGTGCTCGCGCTCGCGAAGAAGATCGACGCCGGGCTCGTGCTCGCGAATGATCCGGATGCCGATCGGCTCGCGGTCGCGGTCCCCGATGCGAGCTCACCTACTGGCTTTCGCCAGCTCACTGGCGATCAGGTCGGCGCGCTGTTCGCCGACTACTTGCTCGAGGTCCAGCCGAAGGACAAGCGCATGGTCGCGACGACGATCGTGTCGTCGCAGCTGCTGTCGTACCTCGCGAAGGCTGCGGGCGTCGACTATCGCGAGACCCTCACCGGCTTCAAGTGGATCGGCAACGCGGCGATGGACTTCGAGCGCGAGACCGGCGGCCGGTTCGTGATGGGCTACGAGGAAGCGCTCGGCTACTCGATCGGTCCGCTCGTCCGCGACAAGGATGGCGTCTCCGCGTGTCTGTTGTTCGCCGAGCTCGTCGTGTGGAACCGCGAGCTCAAGCAGCGCTCCCCGCTCGCGCACCTCGACGATATCTATCGCCGCGTCGGCCTGTTCGTCACCGAGCAGGTCTCGATCACGAAGCCCGGATCCGAAGGTCTCGCCGAGATCAAAAAGGCGATGGATCGCTTCCGCGCGAAGCCGCCGACCGAGATCGCGGGTCACCACGTCGAGACCGTGGTCGATCTGATCGAGGGCGAAGGCGGCCTCCCGCCATCGGACGTGCTCGTGTTCAAGCTCGAGGGTGGCCGCCGCGTGATCATGCGGCCGTCGGGCACCGAGCCCAAGCTCAAGAGCTACTACGAGGTCCGCGTGCCCGTCGCCGCGGGCGAGGCGATCGTGACCGCCCGCACGCGTGGCACTGCCGAGCTCGTCGAGCTGCGCGACGCGCACCAGAAGCAGATCTAGTGGACGCGCTCGCCGTGATCCTGTTCGTGGCCGCATGCAATGTCGGCATTCGATCGACCGACCCCGTGACCAGCGGTGCTGCGAACAACGAGCTCGCGACCGGTAGCGACACGCCCTCGAGCACTGGCTCGGACCCGACCACGAAGGTGACGTCCCAGGTCGAACGCACCGGCACCCGCACGATGACCGGCGAGGTCTCGATCGAATGGCGCGTGGCGCGGGGCACCGCCAAGCACGTCGAGGTCACGATCGTCGTCGCGGGATCTCCCACGGCCCTCGGCTCGCTTCACGCGGGCGCGGTGAGCGGTCGGTCGGGTCCCAAGACCTGCCACATCATCACCGGCACCGAGTCCGAGTCGCGGTTCTCGTGCGGGAACACGTCTGCATTCAACGGCTACGACGCCACGCTCGTCGGTAGCGAGCTCGTGATCGAGCTCGAGACCTTCACCGAAACCGGCAAGATGTCGACTGACCGAAAGCTCGTGGAGGTCAAGCGCCTCCCGGTCGCAGGAGATCAGCTGGTCGTCGCGCCGTTCATCGCGAAGTAATTCAGGCCAGCGTATCGACTTCGAAGGTCTCGTCGTCGGGCGCGAACACGCGCGGCGTGGTCAACGAGCTCGCCTGCATCCGGTTGTAGAGGAACTCGGCAAACCGCCGGCCCTCGCCCGCCGCATCGGCGAAGCCATCGCGCGACGCTTCGGTCACCGACCGCGCACCGCTGTACGAAATGCTCGAATCCTTGAGCTTGTTCATCGCGACCTGACAGAACGCCGCCATGGTCTCGGGCCACACGATCGAAGGCCGCTCCTGAACGGTCCGCAACGCGAGCTCGATGTACATACCCTGCAAGAGCGCGAGCCCCGTATGCGCATCTCCTCGGGCGGCGGTCATCACGTCAGCGAGGATTCGTTCCGCGGCGCGCTCGTCGATATCCATGCGACACCGTAACTGCCACCTATGACACCCGAATATCCGGTCCCCTGTCGGTGTTCGATCCCTTTCATGCCCGACCGCACCGACGAGCAAGCTTCGTTCGCGCAGATCGCCCGCGCGTTGCGCTAGCCGCCCGCGACTGCGAGCACGCCTTCGAGCCCCTCGAGGAACTTCATCGGCGCAGCCGCCGCGGCCAGCGGCGCGTACTGCTCGAGCTCGGACACGAGCTTGTCGATCGTGATCGAGCGCCCCTTCAGCCGCTGCGCCGCCTGGTAGGCGCGATCCATCATCTCGACGGCCGCGCGCGGCGACAGATCCAGGAGCTGGCGCGCATTCGAGACCGCCTCGCGCATCGCCTCGATCGTGCGGCGATCGTGCGTCACGAGCACCTCGCGCTGGTTGATCGTGCCGAGCGAATCGAGATACTTCACGAGGCCCTCGGTGGTGAGCCGCGCCGTCGAGGTTTGTTGGGTCGCCAACAAGCGCTCGAACTCGACCATCTGCCAGCGATCCGCGGGCCGCATCGCACGACACACGACCGACATCACGTAGCCGTGGACGGTCGTCCGCACCGCTGCGAGCGCCGCGTCGTACTTGGTCGGATCGTCGCCCTGCAGGATGTCGTTGTACGGACCGAGGTTCGTCGCGACCTCGGCGACCCCGCGGCGCACGAGCAGGGCGCGACCGAGCGCGGTGAGGTAGCCCGGCACCACCGTCGTGGGATTGACCTCCGGAGTGAACGTCTCGTAGACCGCGCCGACGAGCGCGTGGACACCTTCACTCGCCGAACTCTGCGTGTCGTCGAGGACGCCGAGTGCGTGCCCGATCTCGCCGGTCGAGAGCGCGACCTTCAGGCGCTCCTTGGCTTCGGCTTGCTGCGAGGACAGGCCGTACTCGATCGAGAGGACGCGCTCGATCACCTTGTTCCACTTCTCTTGATCGCCCTGGTCGGCGTTCGAGCTCTGCTCGTCGATCTGATCGAGAAACTCGAGCAGGTCGGTCGCACCGAGCGAGAGGTCGCCTTCGACTTTGGGCGGGGCCTTCGATTCGCCGAAATCGGCAAAATCGAACTCCTCCGTCGGCGCCTCGGGCTCGGACTTCGCATCGGCGCCGAGCGATTTGCAAAACCACAGGAGCGCGGTCAGCCCGGAGAACGTCGTCTCCCACAGGTCCTGCAAGCCCTTCGCGGCGACCGCCGGTGCGGTCGGTTCGTCCCGACTCGCGACGAACCGTTCGTAGAGGCTGTCGTCGAGTGCGCGCAGATCGTCCAGCGCTTTGAGCGCTAGGCGAACCAGCTCTTGGGCCTGGCTCAGGATCCTGGGCGTTGGAATTGCCCGTTTAAGCCGCGCGTCCACTGCCGTCGGAAAGAATCGCATGCCGCGTCGCGGTGGGAAACTATTGCGGGCCGGTCTCGGTCTCGGGACCGGCCGGTAGTAGCAGGCCAGCTTCATCTGGCCTTGCGGATGCCCTGGAGCCCGGCGGCCCTTGCCCCGCGCCGTAGATGCCGAGGTACGGGGCAGCGCCTACCACTCGAGCCACGTCTTGTTGGTCTCGAGATCGCGCAGCGATTCGGAATCCATCGCGACAAAGTCCGGGTTCTCGCGAATGCCCTCACCGAATCTGAGGCCGGGCGCGCATCGACGAGCAAGAGCAAAAAAGTTCAGGTACGTTTGCTCCATGAGCGAAGTCACTCTCGAAGAACGCGGCGCGGCCCTCGAAAATCAGTTCTACGACAAAGAGAACCGGGAAAAGATCGCCGCGATGAAGTCGAAGCTCGACTCGCAGTCGTCGAGAGAAGACCTCCGCAAAGTCTCGGGCATGACCGACGACGCGGTGCTCGACAAGCTCGTTCACCTCGGCATGAGCGCGAACACGATCGCGGCGCTGTCGCTGGTCCCGCTCATCCAGGTCGCCTGGGCCGACGGCACGATCCAGGACAACGAGCGCACCGCGATCCTCCAGGGTGCACACGGCAAGGGCCTCGAGTCGGGCACGCCCGGCTACGATCTCTTGCAGACCTGGCTCGCGAAGCGCCCGAGCGATGACCTCCTCGAAGCGTGGGAGGCGTACATCAAGTCGCTGACGGCGCAGCTCAACGACGAGCAGAACCGCCTCCTCAAGAATCAGATCGTCGGGTTCGCGAAGATGGTTGCGGGCGCCGCCGGTGGCTTCCTCGGAATCGGTCGCGTCTCGGCCTCCGAAGAGCAGGTCCTTGGCCGGATCGAAGCGGCGTTCGCGCGCGAGTGAACGCCAGGGCCGCTCGATGATCAGCCCGACGGGTGGCGGCCTGTCTCGGCGCTCACGCCACCGGTCCCGCCGGCGACGGATCGCAACGAAGAGCCTACGCGGTGATGAACTTGAGCAAGCCGAAGCGATAGAGGAAGTGCGCGATGGCACCTGCGAGGCACACGATGCCGACCAGGAGCTGGAACACGAACACCTGCTGGATCAGGTTGTAGAACTTCTGCTTGCCCTGCTGGCTCGGAATCCACTCGAGGATCTGGTTCATGCCGAGCATCGAGCCGAGGACGACCGAGCCGCCGCATACGACGAGCTCCGCGGCCACGACGATCAGGTTCTTCACGAACGCGTCACCGCTGATGTGCGGCACGATCTTCACGAAGTTGATCACGCCGAGCACGATCAGGACGATGCCGATGATCGTCTGCCAGGGTGTGAGCTTGGCGACGATTCGCTGGGCATCCGGATGTTTCGCGACGATCAGCGCCGAGAGCGCCAGGACTCCGCCGAGGATCAGGACCAACGCGTTGATGTCGAGGAGCAGCATGGATGAAGCGTAGCGTACGTCAATACGCGTCAGCCATCATCAAGTTGACGTGCGGCTTGCCGCGGAACGATCGCTTCGCCGCCGCGGCCAATTCGGCAATCCCGAGGCGCGCGAGCTCGCCGACCCATCGCGTCGCGAGCGCCTCGTTGCCGGTGCGCTTCGCGATCCGCGAGCCCCACAACAGCAGCTGCCCGCGGCGATAGGGGTCGGTCTCCGTGTCGAGCCCCGCTTCGACGTGGACGAGCGCGCGCGCCGGTTGATCGTGCTCGAGCGCGAGCCACGCGGCCGGCATGCGCAGCGACGGATCGTGCGGCGCGGCGCTGACCGCGCGCTCGAGCGCCGCGAGCGTCGAGGGGACATCGTGCGCGTTGTCGTACGCCTGCGCGGCCTCGTAGATCGCGGTCGTCGCCGCATCGTGCGGTGCAGCGATATCGTCCCGCACGCGCGCGGTGAAGCCCGAGGCTTCGGCGACACCGAGCTCCCAGCCCCCGGTCGCACCGCTCCACTCCCACGCGAGCTCGGCCCACCTGCCCTCGCACACCGGAGCGTGATCGATGCCGACCAGTGCCTTGCGCACGCCCGGCGTGATCACCGCACAGTGCACGTTCGTGGGTTGGGCGAGCACCGCGCCGAGGTGGCGCGCGATGCCGCCATCCTGGCGATCACCGAGGAACCGCGCGAGCATCTCGGGCGCGAGCAGTCCGCTGCGTTGTTCGATCAACGAACGCAACCGACGCTCACGGCGATCCGAATGAATCGACCACGCCTCGGTCGCGGCGATCTCGCGCTCCTGCAACGCGGGCGTGCGGTAGCTGTTGGCGCACGTAAGGAACGATGCGCCCGGCACCGGCCGCACGATCGCGAGCGCTCGTCCGGCGATCTCGAGCACGATGCCCGAGCGTTCGCGCGCCGAGCCGATCGCGATGCCCCAGCTCGACGAGATCGGGCGCTCTCCCGCAATCCGGATCGCATCCTCGAGGGTCTCGGCGCGGCGCGCGATCTCGTGCACGACGTCGACGATCATCGCGCCACCGAACGTGGTGTCGCGATGCCAGCGCGTGTGGGGGGCGAGCACGAGCCCTGCTTCGTTGACGACCGTGACGACGGGCGTATCCGCACCGCGCGTCGCGAAGAAGCCGTAGTGCATCCCGGCCGTCGGTGCGCACACGGTGAACGCGGGCGCCGCGTCCCACACGCCGACGCCGGGAAAATCGAAGTTACGGCCGAACAACAGCTCGCCATCGTGGGTGGCGTGGCCCCACACCATCGCGCTCGTACATGCGGGGACCGCGCCGACGATCGCGCGAGGCAGCGTGCCGGCGAACGGCCCGATCTTGCCGCGCGCCGCGAGCGACACGCAGTTCTGCAGCGAATCCATCGTCGCGAACGCGAGCATCGAGTCGCGCACGCTCGCCTCGGGCACGAGCTCCTTGACCGCCTCGGCGAACGCGCGCGTGCGCTCCGCGAGTTCGGCCGGCCGATCGCGCACGAGCCGGCGTTGCCACGCGGTGACGAGCGCGCGGACCGCGACCTTGCCGACCGCACCCGCAGCCCCGGTCATGTCACCGGCGAGCGTGCGCTCCGGCATCGTCTTGTAGAACCCGAACAGCGCCGCCGCATCACGCGCGACGAGCCGGCCATGTTGCGCGCCCATCTCGGCTTGCGTACCGGCAAGGCGTGACATCCAGAAAGGTTTCGTCATGGTCGTTTCCTCTTCACGTTGCGCATGCGTAGCGGTTCGATGATGCGAGCGGCGAGCTCTTCGATCACGGCGTCGGGTCGCGCGATGCCGACGACGTGATGGACGAGCACGCCATCGATCACCGCGAGCACGAGATCGACGATGCGTTCCGGGTTGCACTCGCGGACTTGCTTGCGCGCGATACCACCGCGCAGATCGGCGACCAGCGCATCGCGCGCTGCCACGACTGCGAGGCGCTCGCGGTCGAGCACGCTCTGAAAGCCGCGGCCACCCATCGCCCACAGCTGGAACAAGCCACCGATCAAGTTCGGCCGTTCGCGATGAAACGAGATCGACGCATCGACCACCGTACGCAGCCGATCGAGCGGATGGTCGACGTTCTTCACCCGCGCGAGCACGAGCTCGGTCAGCGCCCGGTAGGTCTGGTCGAGCACCGTCTCGAACACCATATTGATGTCCGGAAAGTAGAAATACAGCGTCGGGCGTTTCACCCCCAGTGCGTCGGCCAGCTCGCTCATGCTGGTCTGCATGCCGCGTGTGCGCAGGACCTCGAACGCGGCGCTCGCGAGCTCTTGGCGACGTGCGACATCGGGACGACGCGGCATAACCTGACAGTTTGTCAGTACTCGCCGTCTGACAGCCTGTCAATCAACTTGTCAGGAAGCCCAAGAGTCCCGCGGACGTAGAAGGCGTGGGCCTCCCTCTTCTATGAATCAGATCGTGTACGCTCGCGAGCGTTCGTGGAGTTAGTGGTGAGTCGCGAAGACGTCGTCCTTCAACGGCCGGAAGACCTGGTCTTCTCGGTACCCGTGTTCCACACGGTCAACGCCTGCTGTGGCGCAGCGACGGCCTATCTCCTGCGCCGGATCGCGTATCGCGCCGGGGCCTACGCGCCTGGCATCCAGGAGCACATCTTCCACGAGCTCAACACCTCGCGCGAAGGCGGCATGATCGAGAAGGTCCAGCGCTGGTTCACCGGGCGGACCAACGCACTCGCCGAGCTCGGATATCGCCTGCAGTGTCGTCGCGTCGCCATGCCGACCGCCGCGCTGCTCGAGTGGGTGCGCCAGGGCAAGGGCTATCGCGGCGCGATGCTACCCACCAACTTCAAGCGTCTCCATCCAGCCGAAGGCGCCGGCGGTCGCGATGCACTCGGCGACGAGGTCTATCACGCGGTCGGCGTCACGATGGAACAGCTCGATGCTCGCGATCCGAAAGGTCGCGACGAGCTCGTGATGATCGATCCGTGGCCGGGCGTCGATGGCAAAGCGAAGGACCGCGAGCCCGTCACGACGCTGCTCGAGCAAGCCCACAAGGATCGCGGGCTCCACGCGCTGATGTTCTACTGGACCGGCTGGTCCTAGCTCCAGCTACGGGAACGTGCCGAGGTCGACGAACGCGTGGTCATTCATGATCACGTACGGGCGATCTTCGAAGGTGAGGCCACCCTTGCCGTCGAACTTCTGGATCTCGAGAAGGCCCATCCCGTAGCCCATGGGGCCTTGGGAGTAGTAGTTGATCGAGAGGTTGTACGGTCCCGCCTTCGGCGTGCCGGGAATCGCGAAGCACTCGGGGCCATAGCCCGTCGTGATGTCGGCGTAGAGCTCGCCCCCCGAGCGCAGCTGCTTGGCGCCGAAGTATGCGTGACCGCCCTGGGCATCCTGGATGTGGAAGTCGACATCGTTCGCGTCGGTCTCCCAGTAGAGAATGAAGCGGGTCGAAGGTTCGGTCGCGAGTGCCAGGCCGCGCTTGGTCAGCTCGGCGATGATGGTCGGCTTCTTTTCGGGATGCGCTGCCGCGAACGCCGCACCGATCATGCCGGCATCGTCCCCGAGCGTGCGCATGCCGCCGGCGTAGCTGTCGTTGCGGTACGGCTGATCGATCGCGGCGAGCACCGCATCGAACGCTTCGGCCTGGCGCTGCGCGCGCACGAGGGCGTACGCGAGCAAGCGATGGCCGGTCAGGTGATCGGGACGATCCGCGACGGCACGGCGGTAGGTATCGATGACGAGGTCACCGGTCGAGCGAAGCCGCGCGAGCCGCTCGCCCGCGAACCGGCGCATGTCGGCCCGACCGGGGAACAGGTCGATGATCGAACCATAGACGCGCGCCGCGGTCTTCGCGCTGCCCTTGGCTTCGAGCGCATCGCCGAGGCCGATCAGCGCGAGCACGTTGCCGGGCTCCTTCGCGTGCCAATCGCGGGCATGTGACAGCGCTTGATCGATCTGCTTCGCGCTGATCGATTGCTCGATCTCGGCGAGCTCGCCGGTCAGCGCGACCGGCGAATTCGCGGGCGGCCAATCGCGCGGCGCGGCTTGTTGTTCGATCGGGCGGCCCATCCGACCTTCAGCCAAGGCCATCGCGGTGCCGGTCGACGTGGCGGCGTTGCGCGGGCCCTGACCCTGTACCGGTATCCCGGCGGGCGGCGGCGGGGGCGCGTCCGCCGGCATCGGCTCGGTCACGGCTGGCGCCTCCTGGCGCCGCTGGATCGGCTCGGGATTGGGCCTGGATTCGGTGAGAGCCGCCGGCCCCTTGCGCGCGACGGTGCTGTTACCGCCGCCCGGTGCGCCATCGTTGTCACCGCTGTCATCGTTGTCACCGCTGTCACCGCCGCCGATCACGCCTGCCACCGCCTTCGTACGATCGAGATTCTTGTCGGCCTTCTCGCGCTCGTCTTGCTTCTTGAACTTCCGCTTGTCTTCGTTTTGATCGACCACGTGCGTGGTCGGCTCGACAATCTGTTGCACGGTCGGCAGCTCGCGATGCTGGCGCTCGAGGCCGTGCTCGCCGACGACCAGCACGTCCGCGAGCGACTTCTGCTCGATGCCGTAGCGCGCGTAGTCCGCCGCCGATTCGAGCACCAGCATCGAGGTCTGGGTCGAGATCACGCGGTTCGCGATCGATTTCTGCGCGATCGCTTGCTGGAGCTGGCCGCGCGTCTTCGCATCGGCACTCACGAGCTGCGCCTCGAGAGCCTGGATCTCTGCGCCCCCGATCGCGCGCTCGATCAACGGCTGGTCGGCGCCGTGAATCGCTAGCTTCTGGTGTTCGCCGCCCATGATGACGTCGAGGGTCTGCGCTGGCTGCTGCATGCGCGCGAACACCATCGTGCGGGTCCCTGCGCGCGCCGAGCTGATCGTGCTCGGATAGACCCACGCGGCGCCCGGGACCTCGACCTTGACGTCGACGCGCACCGGCTGCGCGAGCTCCTCGGCAACCGCCCCGGCGCCATCGTCGAGATCGAGCACCGCACCCGCGTGGCCGTGGCCGGCGCGCACGAGCTCGGCCGCAGCCGCGTCGTCGCGAAGGCCTCCCGCGAGCACGACATCGAATCGATCCGCCTTCACGGCCTTCGCGGCGGCAGCGAGCTCACCGTGCTCGGCACCCGCGGTGATCACCCCATCGGTGATCACCACGAGCCGCGAGGACACGTTCAACCCACGCAACACCTGCTGGAGATCGGAGGCGCCCGCAGCGCCTCGGTCCGTGAGCTTTTGATCCTGCGTATCCCCCCAACCACTCGCCGCGCCGCGATAGATCGCTTCGTGATCCTGATCGAACGCGATCACCTCGAGCGGTAGCTGCGCGCCGTACTTCGCGGCGAGCTTGTCGATCAGCCCACGCACCGATTTGACGTACGCGGCATAGCCGAGTGCGCGCGACCCGCTGGTATCGACGAGCAACGTCATCGCCTTCGGCGCTTCGCTCGCTGCGGTGGCGGGCACCGCTGCGACCTGCGCCACGACGAGGTTGCCCGCCATCACCGCGCTCGCCGCGGCCGGCGCATCCGAGATGAAGTCGCGATCGGGCGTCCAGTTGCGCTGGTTCATGTGCTGCGTCGCCTGGGTGCCATCGGCCGCCATCGCCGCGAGCGAGATCTCGAGCTGATCGATCTTTGGCAGCCCGCGCAGCGGCAGCGTGTAGCGGCTGCCCGGTAGCTCCTGGCTGAACGAGATCACGATGTGCTTGTCGGCATTGCCCGCGATCGGAAACACCTTCGCGGTGAACTGATTGCCCTCGGCCTTCTCGAGCAGCGCCGGATCTTGGCGGCGATGCAAGAAGTCGTCATAGGCGCGGCGCGCGAGCTGTTTCTCGACGACCTCGGCCTCCATCCACTGGCCATCGTTCTCCATCGCGAACCGCGACACCGCCGCGTGCTCGGGCAGCGTGATCTGGAACGTGCCCTCGCGGCGGCGATTCTCCGGATTGTGAAACCACAGATGGAGCTCGGTGTACGCGAGCGGACCTTCGAACACCGCCCTGGCTTCGACGCGGCTCAACGTGAGACCGCTACCATCCGAGGCGGTGAGCGACCACGGCGGCGACAGATCCGCGTGCGCGATCTGGGCCGCGGCGATCGACTGGGTCGCGGCCGTGAGCGGCACCGCGATGGTCTCGGGCTCGCTGACCCCCGTCGCGGTGTGGCTCGAACAAGAGGCGACAAACAGGAACAGCGCGGTCCGCAGACACTTGGCCATGCGGGTTAAACGCAGCAGGCGCACGGCGGGTCTGAGGCAGTTCGCGCGTTGTTTCGGGGATCTAGCTGACCTGCTAGCCGCGGCGCAGCTGCACGCCGCCCGGCGAGCTCGGATCGCCGACGATCGCGACCGTCCCGGCAAGCCAGCCCGTCCACGCGCTGCCGAGCAGCTCGCCGCGCCAGGTCGCGCGCGCGGGTAACGACGCGGTCGCGTCGAGCCCTTGTTCGTCGGCGGTGCGTGCGAAGTGCTCGGCATCGCCGCGGGTCGAGAGCAAGCGTGGTGCGATGTGCGCTTCGTCGGCGATCACGTGCGCGATCGCGAGCAGCATCTCCGACCAGCGCTGTGCGCGGGCACTCGCGGCGCGCGGTGGTGCACCTCGCGGCGCGATGTGATCGGCGTTCGCGGTCGCGAGCACCGCGAGGATCTCGCCGGCGTGGGTCTTCGCGATCGGGGCGATGCCCTTGAGCGCGCGCACGCTCCCGGCATCGCGCGGACGATTGCGCGCGAGCTCGAACAGGTTCTTGTCGGCGAGTACCTGACCCAGCGGACGATCGAGCGCGATCGCGGTGCGCTGCCGCCACTCGGCGAGCACCCTCGCGCCGGCTTGCACGATCGGCTCGAGCGCGCGCAGCCCACCGAGCTGTTGCCACGCGGTTTCGGGCGTCACGGCTGCGGCCGCGAGCGCATCCGCGAGGATCTGTTGCGACTCCGCGCGCACCCAGCCGAGTCGGGTGGGACCGAGCCTGGTCGCGAGCAGCGCGTACAGCGCGTGGAGGTAGCGCACGTCGGCGGCCGCGTACGCGAGTTGCGCGGCGGTCAGCGGCCGCCGTTCCCATGCGGTCCATTGCTGATCTTTTACGAGGCTCGTGCCGAGCAGATCATTCGCGAGCGTGGCGAGCCCGACCTGGTCCCCCAGGCCGGCGAACGCGGCCATCAGCTGCGTGTCGATCAGGCCCGGCATCTCGGTGAGGCCGCATCGCATGGCCAGCAGGGCGAGATCCTGGCGGGGCGCGTGCGCGACGACGAGCGGATGGGCCGCGAGGGCCGCCACGATCGGCCCGATCTCGGCGTTCGTCGGGTCGATCAGGCGCGCCTCGGGCGCGATTGCCGCGACCGCTTTTGGATCCGGAGCATCGAACACCGGATGCAGTGTTTCGTCGACCCAGGACACCTGGAGCAGGCACAGGACCGGGGTCAAGCGGTCGGCCGACGCAAACTCGAGATCGAAGGCCGCGATCGGCGACTTCGAGAGCGCCTCGGCGATCCTCGCAATCTCCACCGCTTCGGTGACCAGATCCATTCGCAACATCTTAGGTCCTGCTAACTTCCGGGGGCTCCCATGACCAGCAATAGTTTTGGCGCAAAAGCGCAGATCTCCGTCGGTAACTCCACCATCGGGCTGTACCGACTCGATGCCCTTGTCAAAGCCAAGGTAGGCGACGTCGAGACCCTGCCGTATTCGATGCGCGTCCTGCTCGAGAACCTCGTGCGCTACGAGGACGGCAAGACCGTCAACCCCGCCGATATCCAGGCGGTCGCCAGCTGGAACCCCCAGAAGCGGGTCGAGCACGAGGTGCAGCTCCGCCCCGCGCGCGTGCTGATGCAAGATTTCACCGGCGTGCCGGCGATCTGCGATCTGGCCGCGATGCGCGATGCGTTCGTGAAGCTCGGCAAGCCGGGCAACTCGATCAACCCGCTCCGCGCGGTGGATCTCGTCATCGATCACTCGGTCCAGATCGACGAGTACGGCACGAGCACCGCGTTCAAGCGCAACGTCGATCTCGAGTACCAGCGCAACAACGAGCGCTACCTGTTCTTGAAGTGGGGCCAGCAGGCCCTCGCGAACACCAAGGTCGTGCCGCCGGGGACGGGCATCTGCCATCAGGTCAATCTCGAGTACCTCGCGCGCGTGGTGTGGACGCAAGACGGCGTCGCCTACCCCGATTCGCTGGTCGGCACCGATTCGCACACCACGATGGTCAACGGCCTTGGCGTGTTCGGCTGGGGCGTCGGCGGGATCGAGGCCGAGGCCGTGATGCTCGGCCAACCGATGGCGATGCTCATCCCCGAGGTCGTCGGCTTCGAGCTCACGGGCAAGCTGCCGCCGGGCACGACCGCCACCGACCTCGTGCTCACCGTCACCCAGATGCTCCGCAAGAAGGGCGTCGTCGACAAGTTCGTCGAGTTCTACGGCGCGGGCATCGGGGCGCTCTCGCTCCCCGATCGCGCCACGATCGCGAACATGGCGCCGGAATACGGCGCGACGATGGGTTTCTTCCCCGTCGACGACGAGACGCTCTCGTACCTGCGCTTCACCGGCCGCACGGACGATCACGTCCAGCTCGTCGAGCGCTACGCGAAGGAGAACCTCCTGTGGCACGACCCGACTGCGAAGCTCCGCTTCAGCGACACGCTGTCGCTCGATCTCTCGACGGTCGTGCCCTCGATCGCCGGCCCTGCCCGTCCGCAGGATCGCGTGGTGCTCACCGACTCGCGTCGCGCGTGGCGCCGCGCGCTACCCGCGCTCCTCGGTGACAAGTGCAACGCGTCGAACACCTCGATCGAGAACTGGTCGAACGAAGGCGGCAAGGTCCCCGCGCCTGGCGCGCTCGCTCACACCCGCCCGGTCAAGACCCATAAGGGCGAGTTCGAGCTCGGTCACGGCGCGGTCGTGATCGCCGCGATCACGAGCTGCACGAACACCTCGAACCCGTCGGTGCTGCTCGCCGCGGGCCTCCTCGCGCAGAAGGCCGTCGCGAAGGGCCTCAAGAGCAAGCCGTGGGTCAAGACCTCGCTCGCGCCGGGTTCGCAGGTGGTCACCGACTACCTCATCGAGGCAGGCGTGATGAAGGACCTCGAGGCGCTCGGCTTCTACCTCGCCGGGTACGGCTGCACCACGTGCATCGGTAACTCCGGCCCGGTCGACGACGCGATCGCCTCGGCGGTCAAGGACGGCAACCTCGTCGTGACGTCGGTGCTCTCCGGCAACCGCAACTTCGAAGGCCGCGTGAACCCGGTCGTGCGCGCGAACTATCTCGCGTCGCCGCCGCTCGTCGTCGCGTACGCGCTCGCGGGCACCATGAACTTCGATCTCGATAACGATCCGCTGGGTACCGACGAGGACGGCAAGCCCGTGTTCCTGAAGGACGTGTGGCCGTCGCCGGCAGAAGTCGCCGAGGCGATGCGGACCTCGATCAAGAAGGAGCAGTACCAATCGCGCTACGCGCACGTGCTCGACGGCGATGCCGATTGGAAAGCGATCGCGGCGCCGGTCGGCGATACGTTCGCGTGGGACGACAAGTCGACGTACATCCGCAAGCCCACGTTCTTCGACGACCTCGGTCCAACGCCGAAGCCGCTCACGAACATCGCTGGCGCCCGCGTGCTCGCGATCCTCGGCGATTCGGTCACCACCGATCACATCTCGCCCGCCGGTAACATCGCGAAGGGCTCGCCCGCCGCGAAGTACCTCGACGAGCACGGCGTGAAGCCGGCCGATTACAACCAGTACGGCGCGCGGCGCGGTAACCACGAAGTCATGGTGCGCGGCACGTTCGCGAACATCCGGCTGAAGAACCTGATGCTCGCTGGCGTCGAGGGTGGCTTCACGAAGCACTTCCCGGATGGCACGCAGATGCCGATCTACGACGCCGCGATGCAGTACGAGAAGGACCACATCCCGCTCGTCGTCCTCGCGGGCGATCAGTACGGCACCGGCAGCTCGCGCGACTGGGCGGCGAAGGGCACCTTGCTGCTCGGCGTCCGCGCCGTGATCGCGAAGAGCTTCGAGCGCATCCATCGCTCGAACCTGATCGGCATGGGCGTCCTGCCGCTGATGTTCAAGCCCGGCGAAGACGCCACGTCGCTCGGCCTGACCGGTGAGGAGACCTTCTCGATCGAGGGCATCGCGGGTGGCGTGTCGCCGAAGAAGGAGCTCACCGTCAAGGCCGGTGACAAGACCTTCCAGGTCATCGCGCGCATCGATACGCCGCAGGAGACCGAGTACATGAATCACGGCGGCATCCTCCACTACGTCCTCCGCCAGCGCGCCGCGGCGAAGTAGGCGGCCGAGAGGTACGATTTCCTGCGACCGGAGGAGCCCTCGTGGCTCCTTCTCGCATGAAGCACCTCATCGCTCTCTCGCTCGTCGCTGCCACCTCGTTGACCTCGTTGGTGGCATCGGCGAGCTGCCGGATTCACAACGACACCGGCTTTGACTTCACGGTCGAGAGTGGCAACACCTCGAACCAGAGCGTCGGCGCGCACACCACGACCTCGATCGCCGAAGGCACGATCAAGGGCATCGACGCCAAGGCCGGCAAGTCGATCTCGGGCAGCTGCAAGAGCGGCGACGAGCTCGAGGTCAAGGACGACCACGGCGTGCCCATCCTCTCGCTCAAGAAGTAATCACGTCACTTCTTGCGGCGCGCGCGCGTCGTGCGTTTCACGTCGATCTTCCAAGCGCGCGCCTTGTCCGCGAACGTCGACTTCGGCATGCCGATCGCGCTCGCCGCGGCGCGAATGGTGCCGAACTTGGTAAGCGCCTGCTCCATCGAGCTCTTCAACACCGTGTGATACGGCGCGAGCAGTCCGCCCGGCATCTCGGCGGTGGCGAACATCGAGGGCATCACCCGGTGCCGCGGTTCGCCACCGTGCTCGGGGAAAAAATCGCGGGGTCCGAGCCTCGTCCCGCCGAACACCACGGCGCGATGGACCGACGACTTGAGCTCGCGAATGTTGCCGGGCCACGAATGGCGGCTCAGAGCATCCCAGCCCTCCATCGTCACTTCCTTGGTGCCGTACAGCATCGCGTGCTCGTCGAGCAGGCCGAGCACCAGCTCGCCGAGATCCGACATCCGCTCGCGCAACGGCGGCATGTTGAGGACGACCGTCGCGAGCCGATGATAGAGATCCGTACGCACGCGCTCGCCGTTGAGCACCGACTGGTTCGTCGCTGCGACGATCCGGACATCCACCGCGCGCTCGACCGAACCACTCACCCTCCGGACCTTGTGGGTCTCGAGCACGCGCAAGAGGTGAGCCTGGAGCTCGAGCGGTAGCTCGCCGAGCTCGTCGAGGAACAGCGTGCCGCCGTGCGCCTCGACAAAATAACCATCGCGGCTGTCCTGCGCTCCCGTGAACGCGCCCCGCTCGTGACCGAACAAGTGAGACGCGATCAGCTCGCGCGGCATCGCTCCGCAATTGACGGCCACGTACGGCCCGGCCGCGCGCTTCGAGCTCTCGTGGATCATCCGAGCAAACAGATCCTTGCCGGTCCCGGTCTCGCCCAGGATCAACACGCTGCAATCGGTGACCGCCGCACGCTGCGCCTGCTCGATCGTCGTCGTGAGCACCGGATGCTTGCCGCGGATCAGCTCGACCGCTGCCCGATTCTCCGAGTCCGCCGCCGACACCGCGATCAACGTGGTGTGCCCGATCGCGAGGTACGAGCCGACCCGCAGCTCTGCGGATTCGATCCGATTGCCGTCGATGAAGGTCCCATTGCGCGAGCCGCGATCGCGGACCACGAGCACGTCCGCTTGACGTTCCAGCACGCAATGGTTCGTCGAGATGAACGGGTCATCACTGATCGCGAGGTCACACGCGGGATTCTTACCGAGGACCCACCGTCGCCCCTCGAGCTTCAGGACCTCGCCCGTTGTCATCCGGCGTAAGCCGACGACGATTCCACCGCGCCGTCCGTCCGGCGTCATTGCTTGCGTGTCACGCCCATCAAAAGCCATGAATAATCTCCTTCGCCGGTGCTATCGGCCGGCAAGTGGGGCAGTTGCGGACTTCGTGCCGTCCGGCAACTACGCGACTTCTCATGAATGCTTGCTGAGAGTGTCCGGAGTGCGGCCACCGGCGGCCGCCTGCCGGACGGACAACTGACCCTAGCCGGACAATACGGGCTGCGGGGCTACCTGGGGGCCACGGATGCAGCGTGGCCTCGATGTCGCCGGCAAGTCCACGGCGTGAGAGTTGCCCGGTCAGCTTCGTCGCCTCGCACCCACCGCACTCGACTTGATAGCCGTTCCGATACACTTGAGCGGGGGCGCTGATCAGCGTCGGGCGGCGACGCTCGGATCACGCTGCATAGCGAGCCGGTTTTTTTCGTTGCGTCTGATCGCGCGCCGCTAGGTAGCCCGGGCTCTGCACGTCGTCCGCGAGCGTGTGGCAGCTCTACGATCTCCACGCACCCACGTGCAGTTGGTCGCGTTCCTGTCATCGAGGTATGGGCGCGACCTGCTACGCGCTGGAGAGATTCAGGCCGTGCGTCCATGGAGTCGGGTCGGAACGCCAACCAGTCGCGACTCCATGTTTCGGCGGCATCAGCCCCGGGTCGTTCGCCGTCAAAGCGATGTGGTTCACCTTAGTTGGAAAAGTCGCGCGATTTGAAGCAACCGCGAACACCGGCGGTCGATACTGGGCGGCATGAGCAATTCATGGCGTGAGTGGGTCGTCGCAGGCCTCGCAGCAGTCTCGACGGCCGCATGTACGAAGACCGTCAACCAATGCGAGGTGGACACCGACTGTAAGAACGTCGCGTATCCATTTTGCGACGTGAACGGCCAGTACCCTTCATCCGGCGGCGTGATGAACGTATGTACGATCGTGCCGACGAATTGCCCGGTCGAGCGGTGCGGTTGCCAGCCCGGCGCGGCGACCTGCGATCAAGATCAGTTGGTCGTGTGCGACTCCGGCGGGACGTCGACGACGTCGACGAGTTGCTCGTTGGGGTGCGCCGACACAAAGGATCACTGTCTTACGTTCACGCCGTCGAACGGACTCGATACGGCCTTTGCCGGCGCCTCGATTCAACCCGATGTCGTGATCCCCGATGGCACCTCCGTCAACACCGACACCGGGCTTGTCCTGGGCCCCAACAACAATTTGCTTTCGGTCGCATCCGTCATCGTCACGCATCCAACCGGGGACATTCGCGTCTTCGTTGCGAAGAGCTTCTCATTCCAGGGCGTCACGATCACGGGTTCGAAGGCTGTCGCGTTCGTGGCTGAAAATGACATCACGATCGACGGTCTCGTCGACGCGAGTGCAAACAGCAACAAACCCGGCCCGGGTGGGCAAACGACCTTCTCGAGCTGTCAGGGCGTTTACGCGCAAGTTGGTGGAGGCGGTGGAGTTGGTGGAGGCGGTGCCAACGCCGGAGCCGGTGGAACGGGAATCAGCCAATCGACTTCGACCGATCCGATCGCGTATGGGCCGGGAGGAACGGCTCAGAGTGCTCTTAGCAACCTGGTGGGTGGGTGTGCCGGTGGTACCGCGGCACCGAACAACGGTGGTGCAGGCGGCGGTGCAGTTCAACTCGTTGCGGGCGGTTCGGTCACCTTCAAGCCAGCCTCGGGAACAGATGCTGGGGGCGTGCTTGACGTCGGAGGCGGTGGAGGACCGTTCACGAGTGGTGGCGGCTCTGGCGGAAACATCATCATCGAGGCACCTCATGTCGATATCGAGGGTCGGCTCACCGCAAACGGAGGCGGGGGTGGGTGTGGCACCAACCCCGGCGAAGATGGACATCCGTCCGCCGCGACGGCGTCAGGGGGGTGCTACCGCTCCCCTGGCACTGGCCCTCATGGGGGGGGAGGAGGCACGAAGAACAGCGTGTCCGGTGGGAGCGGAACGTTTGGAATACAGACGGGCAACTTCGGTGATTTCGCAGGCGGTGGGTCGGTAGGAAGAGCGGTCATCTGGACTGGAGACGGGACCTACGTCACTGGAACCCAGGCAATCATCAGCGTTGTAGCGACGACGGAGACCTTGACCCTGAAGTGACTCGCCCCTGCCCGTCGACAGCTTTCCGTCAGTTCAGGACGCCGAGATTCCCAGCTTCTAGCCGGCCCAGGCTTGCGTATAGACGTCCATGAATGCCTTCGCGACCTTTTCGAGATCCGACACCGACGCCATCGCCAGCATCGCGGCGGTCGAATCGGGCACGTTGTCGTCGTACGTCGCGATCACGCGAATCTCGTTCTTTCCGTCGTTGAACCACAGCACGTAGGTGTCTGTGAAGTGCGTGGACTCCCCGACCTTGAGGAGGCCGTACTGGTACGTGAAGATCATGGGCTGCGAGTTGAGGTCGGTCGCGCCGATCTGGAACTTGGTGTCCTTGGACGCCTTCAGTTGTTTCGACATCAGGTCTTCGAGATCGGTGCGCGTCTGCCACTTCCCGACCTCGAGCGGAACACACGCGTCCTTACACGGTCGGATCTGAGTCGTGACCTTCAGCTTCGGACGATCGACGGTGCGTTGCACCGTGACGAACGCTTCACCCGCGTCCCGAACTTCTTTGGTGAATCCTTGGAAGTCGAGACCACCGAGCTTCGCGAGCGTGGCCTTATCGATCGGGCTGATCTTCGTCAGCTTCGGCAGCGTGCCATCGCCGTGTGGCAAGTGCAGCACCTTGTCGGATCCTTGGTTTGACAAAGGCACCGCAGCGCCCCCACTGCCTTGGAGGTTCGCAGGAGGGTCATGCCTCTCTGGTTTGCCTTTACATGCGAACAGAACGAGAGCGCCAACGAGGATGAGACGACTACGCACGCGATGTACCTTACCTCCGAAACGACGAAACGCCGGTTTCCCGGCGCTCGCGATCAGATAGAGGGTGGTGAGCTTACTGGGCTGCGCGAACGCCGTCAGCCAGACGGGGACGGCTCATCAAGATGGGATGCGATGCCTGGAACGCGGGTGGGTTACCCGCTGTCGCTTTCGAGACGCAACCGAAGTCGGCGGCGCCATAGCAGAGGTTTGTGGCCGTGCAGGTACCGTCGCTGGCCTTCATGTGGGTGCCGTAACCCCGCGTCGCGATCGTGTCGCACTTCGGGATGTCTTCGTCCGCCATCGTATACATGCCGTCTTGGTTGCTGTCGTACTTGTACTGGTTGTGCTCCTCGCACCAGCCGAGGGTGTCCGAGAACGGCGACGGGAAGTACACGCCGGTGGAGTCGATCTCGAACGACCAGTTGTACGTGCAACCCGTTCCGTTCGTCGCACCACTGCCCGTACCCGGAATCGCCGGGTTAAACGTGCCAAGGATGCTGTTCGTGTCGCAGCGATGACCCGAGTTGGGCATACCGAGCAGGTTTGTGGTTGATTGCGCGCTACCGCCACAGTTGCCTGCGGAACAGTCTGCAGGCTTGCACATCGCGGTGCATGCAGCGATCTTCGAGCCCGACGTGTCCTCGTACAGGATCGGCATGTAGCCTTCCGAACAACCGTTGCTGGCCGTCGAACACGCGACGCGCGTCAGCGGGTTCGACGACGTGAGCGAGTTACCCGACGTCGTGGTGCACGCGTCGCGGTCGTGGAGATCGGTGTTGTACTCGCGTGCGCAGGAGAACGAGGTCGGCACGTTGAGAAGGGCGCGAGGGCCGCCATAGCAACCCTCGTACGGTTGGCACTTGGTGCCGGGACGGCTCGGAGCGCCTGAACCCGAGTGGAGGGCGTCGTTGTCCTGGAACGGATCGCACTTCACATCGCAAACGCCGGCGACGTTCGTGCCGCTGACGTCGAAGATGCCGTTGTACGCGACGCAGGCGGCCGCGCTGCCGCAGGTCGGGGCGCCGCCGTTGTTGTCACAGATCGCTTCGCAAACGCCGACGCCACCCGGGCCAACGAGCTCGCGCTTGACGCGACAGAAGCCGCCCTTCGCGCAATCGTCCCAACCTTGGGCGCCCGCCGCGTTGCGCGTGCAGGAAGCAGCGACGGCCTTGTCGCCATCCGGCGCGCAGCCAACGTGACCGAGGATACTCGTGCCATCGGCCGCGACGAGGTCGTAGATCCAGGTGCACATGTTGCCCGCATCACAGCCGGTCTGCGTGAGCGGGTTGCAAGTGGAGTCCGAGCCGCTGCCGCTACCGGCCGCGTCGACAATGTGAATCTTCGTGTCGGAGTTTCCACCGCACGCGACCAGGAAACCGACGAGCGCACCCAAAGCTAGTTTCTGCATCTTCATCCTCTCAACCGTTCCGAAAGATGCCGGACCCTACTGGAGGTTGATCTCGACGGTCAAGACCAAACTGCCCCCGGGCCGCCACCGAAACGTCGTATTCGTGAGTAGACGAGAAATCTCGTTTCTCGACGATGATCGAAGTCACGTGTGCGACTAACAACGAGGCGTTCGAGTGCGGGGTCGACGCGTCAGTGCGACGGATCTCGGCGATCATGCATGGGGCAGAATCGAACGTCTAGCCGCGGTCCGGGCTATGCTGAACCGGAAGCGTGCCTGCCGAAGCTGGCATCAAGTTCGGCTCGTTTGTCCTCCTGCGACGGATCGCTCGCGGTGGGATGGCCGAGGTGTTCCTCGCGCAGCAGCGCGGATTGGAAGGATTCGATCGCCGCGTCGCGGTGAAACGCATCCTTCCTCATCTCGCCGACTCGCAAGACTTCGTGCGGATGTTCCTTGGCGAAGCCAAGCTCGCGGCGCAGCTCTCGCACCCGAACATCGTCCACATCTACGAGTTCGGAAAGGTCGCCGGCGACTTCTTCATCGCGATGGAGTACGTCGAGGGCGTCCACGCGGGCGACCTGTTCAAGGCGGGGACCGAGAGCGATCGGCTACCGCCCACGCTCGTCGCGCGCATCGGTGCCGATGCGGCCGCGGCCCTGCACAGCGCCCACGAGCTCCGCGGTCCGAATGGCAAATCGCTCGGCCTCGTCCATCGCGATGTCTCGCCCGCGAACATCATGATCTCGTACGACGGCATCGTGAAGCTGTGCGACTTCGGCATCGCGAAGGCCGCCGCTGCGACCGACCAGCTCACGAGCCCTGGCCAGGTCAAAGGCAAGTATGCGTACATGTCGCCGGAGCAGACGGTCGCGCAACCCCTCGACGGGCGCAGCGACGTGTTCTCGCTCTCGATCGTCTTGTGGGAGCTGCTCGCCGGTAGGTTGATCGTGCCGCGCGGTGATGCGGTCGTCGCGATGCGGATGATCCGCGATGGCAAGATCGAAGCGCTCGGCGCGGTCGCGCCGCACGTGCCGCCCGCGCTCGTCAAAGCGATCACGTGGGGACTCGAGACCAAGCGCGAGAATCGCGCGACCGCCTCGGAGCTCGCGCAGGCTCTGGAGGCCTTCATCAAGCAGGCGCCCGACATCGCGACGCCCCTGCAGCTCGGCAGCTGGGTCCGCACGCACCTCCCGCGCGAGCGCACGAGCGAACATCCCGCGCTCGCGCCTGGTGCGGGCACGCAGGTCGTGCCCGGAACGGTCGCGTCGCCGCCGACCGATGCCTCGTCGTACAGCCGCAGGAAGGAACTGATCGGTGCGTCGCTGCTCGCGGCGGAGGCCACCGATTCCGGCGCCGGCACGCGCGAGGTCGTGCTCGAAGAGTCGTTCGAGACGCGGGTGATCAACAAGCCGCCGCACGGTGCATTCGCAGCGACGACCGCGAAGCCATTCGCCGCGCCGGCGACCACGAACACGAACACGATGATCGCCACGCACGAGGTCCTCGATCTCGTCGACGGCGCGACCACGATCGACAAGCCGTTCACGCCGCTCAGCAATTCAAGGATCACTCCCCGGCCCGTCCACGGTGCCGATGCACCGACGCAGATCGCGACGCACATGCGCGGTATGCTCGACGATGACGACGAGCATAGCGACGCGAGCGAGACCATCTTGCTCGATCGTCCGCATCCGATGCCGGGCGGGCCTGCGATCGTCCCGACCGAGTTCGTCTCGCCGCTCTCGGGGCCACGCGTGCGGGTCAGTGAACCGTTGCCGCCCTCGGGTGCGATGCAGCCCCTGCCCGGCCCGCGTCCGTTATCGGCGTTTCTCACACCGTGGCGCGCGCGGCCGCCGATGCCCGGCAGCTCGCCCGAGCAGCACGCTCACTCCGAGCAGATGCGCGTCGCGATCGCGATCGCCTCGCTCGTTGGCATCGCGCTGATCTCCTTCGTGATCGCGCTCGCGGCGAGCGGCCACCACACCAAGGTCAGCCCCGCGCCAGCAACATCGAAAGATGCGGCCGCCACGGTCGTGAGGGCCGAGCTCGATGCTGGCGCCGGTTCGGCGACGGTGGTGGTGGCGACGCCAAAAGGCACGATCGATGCGGCGGTCGCAACGGTCGACGCAACGGCGGCGGCCCCCACGCAGGCGTATCTCGAGATCGAGACCTTCCCGACCGGTGGCACGGTCACGGTCGGCGATCAGGTGCGCACCGCGCCGGCCCAGCTCGTCGTCGAGGCCGGCACGTTCGAGGTGACCGGCGAGCTTCTGGGTTACCAGCCCGCGACCCGCCCGGTGACCCTCGAGCCCGGCGAGCACGTCGAGGTCGAGCTCACGTTCAACCACAAGCTCACGACGCCCAATCACCCGATCCCGCCGATGGGTCGATTGACCGCACGGACCACCCCCTCCAGCGAGGTCTTCGAGAACGGCAAGAGGATCGGCGAGACTCCATTCGAGCGCGAGATGACGCTCGGCGTCCACGTGCTCGTGTTCCGGAATCCTCTACACCCGGCGATGACGAGGCGAGTCGTCATCACCGCTGGCAAGGTGGCGAAGGTCAACGAGAAGCTAGGCGACTAGCTCTCGAGCCCGGTCGCCCACGAGTACTTCGGCTTCGTGTTGAAGTGGTGGGTCGAGTTGATCACGCGGACCGTGCCCGACTTGGAGCGCATCACGATCGATTCGGTCTTCGCGCCATCGCCGAAGAACCGCACACCGTCGAGCAGGTAGCCCTTCGTGACGCCGGTCGCGGCGAACATGACGTGACCCGCGGCGAGGTCCTCGATCGAGTAGATGAAGTCCTCGTCCTTGACGCCCATCTTCTTGGCGCGCGCCGCTTCTTCGGGGCTGCGGAAGCGCAGGCGGGCCTGGAGCTCGCCACCGACGCACTTGAGCGCGGCCGCCGAGATGACGCCTTCGGGCGCGCCACCAGTACCGAACAGCACGTCGATGCCGGAATCGGGGTTACAGGTCATGACCGCGCCTGAGACATCGCCATCGCCGATCAGGCGGATCCGGGCGCCGGCCTGGCGGACTTCGGCGATCAGATCGGCGTGACGCTCGCGCTCGAGGATGACTGCCGTGCAGTCTTCGATGCGCTTGCCCTTGGCCTTCGCGATGCGCTGGAGGTTCCAGGTCGGAGACTCGCGCAGATCGATCACGCCACGGGCCTCGGGGCCGACCGCGATCTTCTGCATGTACGTATCGGGCGCGTTGAGGAACTGGCCATCGTCGGCGATCGCGATCACGCAGATCGCATCGGGCGCGCCGGTCGCGCACAAGTTCGTACCTTCGAGCGGATCGACGGCGATGTCGACCTTCGGGGAGGTGCTGTTGTCCTGCTTCCAGCCGGCCCCGACTCGCTCGCCGATGTAGAGCATCGGCGCTTCATCGCGCTCGCCCTCGCCGATCACGACGGTGCCGCGAATATCGAGCTCGTCGAACGCGACGCGCATCGCTTCGACGGCGAGGTTGTCGGCTTGCTTGCGCTCGCCGCGCCCCATGAGGCGCGCGGAGGCCAGGGCGGCAGCCTCGGTGATGCGGACGACTTCAAGCGCGAGGTTGCGATCCTGCATGGCGGTGTGTGTACCGCAGATCGGGCGGCCTGGTCAGCTCACGACGCTAACCAGGTCGCGGATGAACTCGGGAATCCGCATCGGCCGGCCATCGGGGCCGATCACGGCGTGGCGCGTGAATCCGTGGGCGAGCACGTCTTGTACAGGCAAAGGGCCGCGGCGCACGGTGTACGTGAACCGCAGCGATGCGCCGCGCATCTCGGTCACCTCGGTCTGGATGTGGAGGAGGTCTTCGTAGTGCGCGGGGCGCTTGTACTTGCAGTGCGCCTCGATCACCGGCATCGCGACCTGCGCCTTCTCGAGATCCTTGTAGCTGCGGCCGAGGCTGCGCCAGTACTCGGCGCGCGCACCCTCGAAGAACCGCAGATAGTTCGCGTAGTACACGACCCCCATCTGGTCGGTGTCACCGAAGATCACGCGCGTTTCGTAGATCATCCGACGATCCGGATCACGCGCGCGGGCTCGCGCACGACGGGCAGCGCATCGATCTCGGTGAGCGCATCGCGGACATCGCCCTCGCGCGCCTCATGCGTCACCACCACGACAGAGACCGGCTTGGCCTCGGCGTCCTGCACGACCTGCGCGATCGAGACGCTGTGCGCGCCGAGGATCGTCATCAACCGACCGAGCACGCCAGGCGCATCGACGACGCCGAACCGGAGGTAGTACTTCGAGCGCACCTCGGCGAGCGGCAGCATCGGGCGTGGCTCGAGCACCGGGCCCGCGGGTCGCTTCGCTCCCGCGGCGCGCGCGAAGATGTTGCGACCGATATCGATGCAATCCGAGACCACGCTCATCGCGGTCGGCAGCATGCCGGCGCCCGCGCCGTAGTACAGCGACGGGCCGAGCGCGTAGCTCTGGACATAGACCGCGTTCTTGGCGCCCGCGACATCGGCGAGCAGCCAGTTCGCGGGGACGAGCGCGGGATGCACGCGCGCCTCGATCTGCCCATCGGGGTGAGCACGCGCGATCACGAGCGGCTTGACCACGAAGCCGAACTTCGCCGCGTAGTCGAGATCGATCGGCTCGACGCGATCGATGCCATCGGTCGGAATCTCGGTGACATCGAGCGCGGTGCCGAAGCACAGGCGCACGAGCACGCAGAGCTTGTGCGCGGCATCGCCACCGCCGATATCGAGCGCCGGATCCGCCTCGGCGTAGCCGAGTGCTTGCGCATCTTTGAGGATCTCGGCGAACGGGCGCCGGGTCTCGGTCATCGTCGAGAGGATGTAGTTCGAGGTGCCGTTGACGATGCCCCAGAACGCTTCGACGCGATCGCTCGCGAGCCCTTCGCGGAGCACGCGAATGATCGGCACGCCGCCGCACACCGCTGCCTCGTAATAGACATCGACGCCGGCCGCCTCGGCTGCGGTGAACACCTCGGCGCCGTGCTCGGCGAGCAACGCCTTGTTCGCGGTCACGACGTGGCGCTTGTGCTTGATCGCAGCCAGCACGGCGGTGCGGGCCAACGTCGTGCCGCCCATCAGCTCGCACACGATGTCGACATCGGGACGCGCGAGCGCCGCATCGAGGTCGGTGGTCAACAGCGCGCGATCGACGTCGACGACGCGATTGCCCTTGTCCGGATCGCGCACGACGACGGTGCGCACGACGAGACGCGCACCGAGCCGGGCCTCGATCGCGGCCGCGTTGGCCTCGAGGAGCTTGACGACGCCACCGCCGACATTACCGAGCCCGAGGAGGGCCACTCCGATCGTGCGTGTAGTCATGTCAGGGCCGCTTGTACGAGTAGTGCTCGGAGGTGATCAGCCACTTGTCGCCGTGCTTGCGCAGCACGAGCGTCAAGGTTCCGCTCTCGGTGACGGTCGTCGCCTCGAACGTGAGCTCACGGGTCATGGTCGCGAACGCAAACGCTACCTCGGGCGCGAGCGAGGACACCTGCATGTCCTTGAGCCGGATGACGATCGC
>JAYWCI010000066.1:0-5482 GCA_043780895.1 Kofleriaceae bacterium
CACCGCGAGCCTGCGCCGCGCGCTCAGTTCCGAGCCTCCCACCGGTGGGATCGCTCACACTCCTTGCACGCCCTCCGTCAACCGGTTCAGTTCTCGCCAAGCACAGGCTGCGTTCGCCGCCCCGAAAGCCGCATGGACCGGCCTATCCTCCCCCACGGATTGCATCGAGCGGCGTTGTGAGGATCCTCGCGACCTCCTACCGTCGTGCCGATGACCGACTTCCAGCTCGTCGCGATCGTCCTCACGCTGACGTCGGGCATCGCGTACCTCAACGCGAAGGTGGTCAAGCTCCCATCCTCGGTTGGCTTGATGGCGATCGGGTTGGTCGGCTCGGTCGCGATCATCGGGCTCGATGCCGCGGGAGTCGTTGACGTCTCGCACCGGGTTCGAGAGCTGGTAACCCAGCTCGACTTCGGCAACGCGCTCTTGCACGGGCTGCTCGGCTTGATGCTGTTTGCCGGTGCGCTTCACATCGATGTGGCAGATCTGGGAACCGAACGCGCGGCGGTTGCCCTGCTGGCCCTCGGGGGAACCCTCCTGTCGACGGCGATCGTGGGTGGAGCGACGTACCTGGTCCTCGCGCTCCTCGGCCACCAGGTGCATTGGGTCGAGGCGCTCCTGTTCGGCGCGCTGATCTCGCCGACGGATCCGATCGCCGTGCTCGGGATGCTGAAATCGGCCGGTGCTCCGCGGCGGCTCGACGCGCGGATCGCCGGCGAATCGCTGTTCAACGATGGCGTCGGCGTGGTGCTCTTCACGGTCCTGCTCGAGATCCAGGCCGGAACCGGGGCGACGTGGTCGGGTGCACTCGAGCTCTTCGCGCGCGAGGCGATCGGCGGGATCGTGTTCGGTTGGGTCACGGGGTTCGCCGTGCTCCAGTTATTGCGCACGATCGACGACTACACCGTCGAGATCTTGATCACGCTCGCACTGGTCGTCGGCGGCTATGCCGCTGCCGAGCTCATCCATGTGTCGGCTCCGCTCGGCGCCGTCGTGGCGGGCCTGGTGATCGGGAACAACGGGCGAAAGGCGATGTCCCGCGAGTCGAAGGCACACGTCGAGATGTTCTGGAAGTTGATCGACGAGGTCCTCAACGCCGTCCTGTTCTTGATGATCGGGCTCTCGATCGTGCTCGTTCGAGTATCGTGGGCGTACGCGGGCGCGGCTGCCCTCGCGATCCCGATCGTGCTCGGCGCGCGCTGGCTCGCGGTCGGAAGCGTGATGCTAACGCTCCCCGCGATCCGTCGTGCGATCCCACACTCGGTGAAGATCCTGACCTGGGGCGGATTGCGCGGCGGCCTCGCGATCGCGATGGCCCTCGCGCTCCCACCCATGCCTGCACGCGAGTTGATCATCGTGCTCACGTACACCGTCGTCGCGTTCTCGATCTTGGTCCAGGGTCTGACCTTCGGCTCGCTCCTGAGACGGCTCGGCGTCTGCGTGAAGATCAGCTGAGCGTCAGGCCGTCTCGGCCTTCGCCATCGCGATGAGTTGAGCCAGCTCCTCGACGGTCGACCGCAGCACGACGGTTTCGGTCGCGCCGGAGACCTGGTGGATCGGAATATGAATCCTAGCATGCGACCAGAACGGTTTGTCGATACCGAGATCGGCGACCGCGCTCGCGTTCACGATGACGACGAGCGTCGCGACTCGCCAGGTCAACATGTCGATCTCGAGATCTTCGACCTCGCCGAGCACGCGGCCACTCGCGCCCACGACCTGCTTTTTGCGTAATTCACTCTGGAAGCTGGTTGTCATAGCGTCCTGACAAGCACGCGCCGATCCAATGTCACCGGCGCGTCCGGCAAGATGCGCGGGCTCGATGTTGCAATTGCGGTCCGCATGCTTAACCCAACCATCAGACTGTCGTTGCTGTGCCTCCTCGGATTCGGGTGTGGTCACGACGCTCCCGCGAAGCTGCCTGTCGAGGCGCCCGCTCCGGCGCCCGTGACCGCGCCGGTTGCCGCTCAACCGGCTCCGGATCCCGACCTCATCATCGAGACGATCACCAGCATCGACCTGGATACCAAGCTCGCTCGCCTCTGCGGCATCGATGACAGCCGGATCTACTTCAAGTTCGACTCTGCGAAGCTCCGCCCGGAGTCCAAACAGACCCTCGATCAGATCGCCACCTGCGCGATCTCGGGCTCCGCGAAGGGCACGCACCTGCGCGTCGTCGGGCGCACGGACCCGCGCGGCACCGATAGCTATAACAAGACCCTCGGCATGACGAGGGCCGATTCGGTGGCCGCATATCTCAAAGGCGACGGCCTCAAGGACACCCGGATGGAGACCCTCTCGAAGGGTGAGGCCGACGCCGATCCGTCGTCGTCTGGATGGCCGTTCGATCGCCGAGTCACGGTTCGTCTCGATCAGTAGTCTCGGCGACCCGTGCGCGGGACGGCGCTCGGGGGCGCCAGCGCCACGCGGGTAACTATGCACGACACGAACGTGGCCGTCCCCGCACCGAGTTTAGGCGCGCTTACAGTTGCGCGACATATCCAGCGCGTCCGGCCGACGATGCCGCCGTGGGATCACCGCTGGCCCAGTACGCTGGGAGGCCGTAATACCCGTGCAGACGCGTCTCGTAGTCGCGATCGATCCTCGCGTTCCCGTCCCACTCGGGGCTGTTCTTGATCGTCTCTCGTGAGAGGTCGATCTGAACCTTTCGGTCCGCGTAGCTGATCCGGCTCGCCCAGTGAGGTGCAACCAGCACCTTCTTGCCGAACCACCAGTTGCGGGTATCGACCACGAGATAGCGGATCGTCCAGGTCTCGTCGTCGACAACGAAGTCCTCGACGTGGCCGATCGCTTCATCACTTCCCTGGATGTGATAACCGTGCAGCTCGTTCACGCTCCGCAGGTGCGCGTCGCCAGGCGGTTCGGGCTGCGCGTCGGCGGGTGGGCGGCTCGGCATCGCGCCCATGAGCAAGCCGGGATAGGCACCGAGGCCCCAGACGCCCGAGTAACCCCAGTACGAGGAGTACCCGTAGTAGCGGAGGTAGTCGCGTTCGTGCTGGCGGGAGACCGGCTTGTCCACCTCTACGCTCGGGCTGTTCTTGACCTTGGCCCTCGTCAAGTCGACGTGAAAACGTTGCGTGGCCTCATCGACGGTACGGAACGAGATGGGTGACACCAGGACGTGGCGGCCCTCCAGGAAGCTGCCTGTGTCGACGACGAGATAGCGGACCGTCCAGCGGTCGTCATCCAGCAAGAAGTTCACGACCTTCCCGATGTCGCCATCGGTCGCCTGCACGGTGTAGTGCTCGAGATCTTTCAAGCTTCGCAACATGAGCATCCTTCCGACCACGGCCTGTAACTAGGCAGTGGTCGATCGTAGGAGGTGCATGAACCCGGCCACGACCGAGCTCACGGCGACGAAGGCAGCGAACCCACGTCATCGACGTAGACGCTCGCCACCGACCGCGTCGCGACGTCCGCGAGCACGCCGAGGACGATCAGGACAACAAAGCCGATCGCGATCGCGATGACGATGCGGTGAAGCGGTGGCCCGTGGAGCAGGTGCATGAAGAAGCCAAGCACGAGCACCGCCTTGATCGTCGCGATCACGAACGCGACGATCACGTTCCAAGCACCGAGCGGCGCGTGGGAGGCCAGTAGCGACAGCGTCGCGAGCACGACGAGGACGACCCATACGATCAGGTAGGTCAATGCGGATGGCTGAGAGGAATCGGTCATCGGATGAGATAGATCAGGGGCCAGAGGAACAGCCACACGACATCGACGAAGTGCCAGTACAGCCCGCCGAGCTCGAGCTGGATATGCGAGGACGGCGTGAAGTCGCCGCGCCTTGCCTTGAGCGCCAACCAGCCCAGCACGACCAGGCCGCCGGTGACATGGATCGCGTGGAGCCCGGTCAGCAAGTAGTACAGCGTGAAGTACAAGACCGCACCGTGGGCAGGGAGCTCTCCGAACGAGTAGTAGTGACCTGGCGCGATGCCTTCGGAGAGGTGCTTCGCGTACTCCACGCCCTTCAGCACGTCGAACGCGATGCCGAGTGCGATCGTGATCGCGAGGAACATCACGATCCGCCGGCGATGTCCGTGGCGCGCGGCGTGGATCGCGAGCGCGACCGCGAGGCTCGAGGTCAGGAGCACGTACGTGTTGACCGTGCCGATCAGCACGTTCGCGTGCGCCGAGGCAGCACGAAACTCCGCGGGATACTGGAAGCGGTACGCCGCGAACAGCGTGAGCAGGCCGGCGAACAACAGCAGCTCGCTGCCGAGAAAGACCCAGATCCCGAGCCGCGCAGTCGCATGCTGGCGCTCGATCGAGTCGTACTGGACCGCGGGCTCGCTCACTCCGACTCCGTCGGATGATCGGCGGGCGGCGGCTCGTTGTACGCGTACGCGCCCTGTGCCGGGTCGAACGGTACGACGAAGTTATGGACCGGCGGTGGTGAGGGCGTGCGCCACTCGAAGCCGCGCGAGCCCCACGGGTTCGCGGGTGCGCGCTCGCCATACTTGAGCGAGACCAGGAGGTAGATCAGCGTGATCGTCATCGCGAGGCCGAGCAGATAGGCACCGCACGTCGAGAGCACGTTCAGGACGTGATAGCGATCCGGGTAGCTGTAGTAGCGCCGCAGCATCCCCGCGTTGCCGAGCAGGAACTGCGGGAAGAAGGTCAGGTTGAAGCCGACAAACACCAGCGCCGCGGACAGGAGCCCGAACCGCTCCGGGTACATCCGGCCGAACATCTTCGGATACCAGTAATGGACAGCACCGAGGAACGCGGTCAGGGTGCCGCCGATCATGATGAAGTGAAAGTGCGCGATCACGAAGTAGGTGTCGTGCCAGTGGACATCGAGTGAGGTGGTCGCGACGGCGACCCCGGTAATGCCGCCGAAAACGAACAGATAGACGAACGAGAAGAAGTACAGCATCGGCGTGTTGAACGTGATCGAGCCGCGATACATCGTGCCGATCCACGTGAAGACCTTGATCGCCGAGAAGATCGCGACGAACATCGACATCAGGCCAAAGATCGCCGCGTCGAATTGCGAGATGTCGGCGACGAACAGGTGATGTCCCCACGTCAGGAACCCGACGAACGCGATGCCGAGCGAGCTGTAGGCGAGCGCCTTGTACGACAGCAGGTTCTTCTTCGAGAACGTCGGCACGATCTCCGCGATCACGCCCATCGCCGGCAGGATCATGATGTAGACCGCCGGATGTGAGTAGAACCAGAACAGATATTCGCCATCGTGTTCATCTCTCATTAGGTGTCTACGGAGCGCATCAAGCCCACGCCGGTTGGCAAGACGCGTGAGGTCGGCGCTGATCGCGATCGTCTAGACAACACAATTCGCGTCGAGTCGTCTATGTTCCGCGTATGCTGAGACTACGGAGTTTGCGGAGCGTGTTCCCTATGTGCCAACGTCGCTTGAGACAGTCGCTTCCCGATATCTTTGTACCGATGGGCGGAGAATGGTTTCTCAAGCGTGCCGAAGTCACCCCATGTT
>JAYWCI010000067.1:0-32094 GCA_043780895.1 Kofleriaceae bacterium
CCCGCAAGCAGGACGTCGCCACCTACACCGCCACGATGACGCGACGCAAAGACATCTGGCGCGCGGTCAATGGCGTCATCGATCGTGCGCCGATCTACAGCGAGCTGGGGCGGATCAACACACCGACACTCGTCATGGTCGGCGACGAAGATACCGCCACGCCACGGCACAAGGCCGAACGCATCGTCGCGGCGATCAAGGGTGCGACCCTCGAGGTCATCCCGGCTGCGGGACACTCGTCGACCGTGGAGCAGCCCGCTCGGGTAACTACGGGCATCCTCCGCTTCCTTGCCTAGAATGCGCTCACACTAAGGACGATACGGTACGAACGCCTCGTGATATCGTGCCACTTGGGGGCAGGTGTACTGAGTTGTCTACGGACTTACCAAAGAGCCTTCGGCTGCTCGTCGTCGAAGATGCAGATGATGATTACCTGATCCTTCTTCGAGAGGTTCGTCGAGGTGGTTACGACGTCACATCGGAACGTGTGACGACCGCACCCGAGCTGATCGCAGCGCTCGCGCGTCCGTGGGATCTGTTGATCACGGATTGGATGTTGCCCGGGTTTGGCGGCTTGCAAGCGATCGAGATCGCGGGCGCGCATCACGAAGGTCTGCCGTGCATCGTCATCTCCGGCACGCCGAATGAAGACGAAGCGATGGCCGCGATGCGCGCGGGTGCGCTCGATTTTCTCTCGAAAGATCGGCCGATGCGATTCGTGCCGGCGGTCGAACGCGCGTTGCGCGAAGCGATCGAGCGTCGTCGCCGCATCGCCTCCGAGCGCGAGCTACGGATGAGCGAAGAGCGCTATCGCTCCGCGTTCGAGCTCGCACCCGAAGCGCTGCTCACGTTCGATCTCGACGAGCTCACCATCCACGACGCTAACATCGCGGCGACCAAGCTCTACGGTCGCACGCTCGAGGAGCTCAAGTCGGTCAACTTCATCGAGCTGTCAGCGCCCAAGCTCACCGATGGTCGAGCGTCGCTCGAGGTCGCGACCGACGTGCTGATGCGTATGCGTGGCGGTGCCGAGATCTCGCCGTTCGAGTGGGTCGCGAAGCACCAGGGTGGCGAGGAGATTCCGGCCGAGGTCCATCTCGTTCGCCTGATCAGCGATCACACCCGGCTCGTACGGCTCACAGTGATCGACCTGCGCGAGCGTCGCAAGCTCGAAGAGATTCGCCAGCGCACGATCGAGCTCGAGCTCCAGAACCGACGGATCCAGGAAGCGAGTCGTTTGAAGAGCGAGTTTCTCGCGAACATGTCGCACGAGCTGCGCACGCCGCTCAACGCGATCATCGGCTTCTCCGAGCTGCTCCACGACGGCCAGGTGCCTGCGAACACGCCGGAGCACCACGAGTTCCTGGGCGACATCCTGACCAGCGGTCGTCACCTGCTCCAGCTGATCAACGACGTGCTCGATCTGGCGAAGGTCGAGGCCGGCAAGCTCGACTTCCGCCCCGAGCAGGTCGATCTCAACAAGCTCGTTCACGAGGTCGTGTCGATCACCCGAACCACGGCGGCCACCAAGCGCGTCGGGGTCGACTTCTTGGTCGATCCCACGCTGACCGAGATCCAGATCGATCCGGGCCGCTTCAAGCAGGTTGCCTACAACTACCTGTCCAACGCCCTCAAGTTCACTCCGGAGAACGGGCGCGTGACGGTCCGCTGCCTAGCCCTCGACGGCGACATGTTCAGGCTCGAAGTAGAGGATACCGGTGTGGGCATCACGGCCGAAGACCAGGGTAGGTTGTTCATCGAATTCCAACAGCTCGAGCAGGGCAGCGCGAAGCGCCACCAGGGCACGGGGCTCGGGCTCGCCCTGTCGCGCCGGTTGGTGCAGGCCCAGGGGGGCACTGTAGGTGTTCGTTCGACCGTCGGGGTGGGAAGCACGTTCCACGCCGATCTCCCTCGCCTGAGTGCGATCGCGCCGACCGTGTCGCGGACGATCACGCCACGTAGCCGTGCCGGCGCCCGGACCATCCTGATCGTCGAAGATGATGATCGAGATCGCGAGCTGATCGCGAGCACTCTGGCCGGAGTGGGCTACGGGTTCGAGATCGCGAGGACCGGTAAAGATGCGCTTGCTCGGTGTCAGGAGCGATGCTTCGACGCCGTGACGCTCGATCTCCTGCTGCCCGATATGAGCGGCCTCGAGGTCCTCGACACGCTGCGAATCGGCGGTTGGCTGCGCAACACGCCCGTGATCGTCGTGACGATCGTCCCAGAAGTTAAGACCGCGATGACGGTCAGTGAGATCCTGCGCAAGCCGCTGGATCGCGATGCCTTGCTCGCAGCCCTCGAACGCGCGGGGGTGCAGCCGGGTAGGTCTCAAGTGCCGGTGGGGAGTGGGGAATGAGCCGAATCTTGATCGTGGATGACAACCCGACCAATCTCAAGTTGGTGTCATTTGTTGTACGGGCGTGTGGCTATGAGGTCGCGACGGCGGGCGATGCAGCCGCGGCAGTCGCGTCGATTCAAAGCCATCGGCCATCGGTGATCCTCATGGATCTCCAGCTTCCGGGCATCGATGGCCTCGAGCTCACTCGTCGGCTCAAGGCCGATCCTGCGACGCGCCAGATTCCGGTGGTCGCGGTGACCGCCTACGCGATGAAGGGTGACCACGAGAAGGCCCTCGCGGCGGGCTGCGACGATTACGTGACCAAGCCGATCGACACGCGCACACTGCCCGCCGTGATCGCGCGGCACGTGGCTCGATCCGAAAGACCGTCGTGAGCTCCGGACACAAGATCATGGTCGTCGATGACAACTCGGCGACGCGGCGAATGGTCCGCAACGCCCTTGTCCGCAACGGCCACGAGGTCATCGAAGCGCCCGACGGCAAGACGGCGCGCGAGCTGATGGCCTCGGAGAAACCGCGCGTGGTGCTCCAGGATCTGATGCTGCCCGATGCCGATGGCTTCGTGCTCGTCGGCGAGCTACGCCGCATCGCCTCGACCGAGGTCTCGATCCTCGCGTTCTCCGGCTTCGTCTCGAAGCTCGATGAAGCGCGGGTCTCGCACGTCGGCTTCGACGATATCATCCCGAAGCCGATCGCGCCGTCGCGCTTGGTCCCGCTGATCGAGTCGCATTTGCCGCTCTCGATCAGTACGTCGGAAAAGTTCGGCCGCAATCGTCGCCTGGTGATCGCCGATGACGATCCGATCCAGTTGAAGCTCGCCGCGTTCCGCCTCGGGCGGCTCGGCTTCGAAGTCGAATCGGTGAGCGATGGTGCCTCCGCGCTCGCCGCGATCCGCCGCCGGCCACCCGATGCGGTGGTCTCTGACGTGATGATGCCAGAGCTCGATGGCTTCGGCCTCGCGATGGCGTTGCGCCAGGATCCCGAGCTACGCAGCGTGCCGCTCGTGCTCGTGACTTCGAGCTACATCGAAGCGTCGGATCGCACGCTCGCTCGTCGCGCGGGCGCGAATGATCTCGTGCTGCGCACGCCGGATCTGACCGCGCTGATCGATGTCCTGCGCGATACCTTGATCGAGAAGCCGGGCGACGTGCCGTCGCCTTCACCGGAGCTGCTGCCGGAGCTCGAGCGCGAGCGCAATCGCCGCGTGTTCCGCCAGCTCGAGCGTCAGGTGATGCTCAACACCGGGCTGGCGAAGCGGTGCAGCTCGCTCGCCTCGGAGCTCACGGTGCTCACCGGAATCGCCGAGGCCGTACTCCGCAACCGCGATGTCGATGTCGCGCTCGACGAAGCGATCGCGAGCTGCTTCGACGCGGGTGGCGTCTCGTACGGTGCGTTGTATCTCGTGGAAGGTGCAGCCCTCCGCGTGCGTGCCCTCGGCGCGGAAGTGCCCGTCAAGAAGCCGATCGCGACGTTCTTCGATCGCGAAGAGAAGCTTCGCAACGTGATCCGCACCGGCTCGACGCTCTACATCACGAACGGTGCCGATGCCGATTCGCTCGCGTTGCTCGACGATGCGAACGGCCGCGCCGTCCTGATCGTGCCGCTGTCGAATACGGCGGGGCCGCTCGGCGCGCTGATGATGGTGTCGCGCGAGCGCGATCTCGACGAAGCGGATTGGCGCGTGTTCGCGCAGGGCGTCGGCACGCAGATCAGCCAGGTGCTCACGCTCGCACGCGCATATTCCGCGCTCGAGGCTGCCGAGCACAAGGCCGAGGAGCACGCGGCCGTGCTCGAAGCCGTCGTCGAGAGCGCACCGGATACCGTGATGCAGCTCGATCTCGAAGGCACGATCGGATTTATCAACCGGGTCGATCCGCCGAACACGCTCGAGCAGCTGCTCGGCTCGAACTGGTTCGAGCAGATCAGTCCGGAGCAGCGTGCGAAGGCGCGCACCGCGTTCGATAGCGTGATCAAGCACGGCAAGCCTGTCGAGCTCGAGCTCAACGTCTTGCGCTCGGAGAACCACGTCGGCTGGTTCGCGATCCGCATGGGCGTCGTCAAGAACAAGGACAAGGTCGCGACCGGTGTCGTGATCGTCGCCCGCGACGTCACCGAGAAGAAGCAGACCGAGATGCAGCTCATGCTCGCAGATCGGATGGCCTCGGTCGGCACGCTCGCCGCGGGCGTCGCGCACGAGATCAATAATCCGCTCGCGGCCGTGATCGCCAATCTCGACATGGCGGAGCACGACATCCTCGCGCTCGGCAAGCGCGTCGAGCTGCCGCCGGATCTCGTCGAAGAGATCCACGATGCCCGGATGTCCGCCGATCGCGTGCGCGAGATCGTGCGCGACCTCAAGGTGTTCTCGCGCGCTCAAGAAGATCGCCGCGGCGCGGTCGACGTCAAGAAGGTGCTCGAGTCGACGCTGCGCATGGCGCAAAACGAGATCCGGCATCGCGCGAAGGTCGAGAAGGTGTACGGCGATGTCCCGCGCGTCGATGCGAACGAAGGCCGGCTCGGCCAGGTGTTCCTCAACCTGATCGTCAACGCGGTCCAGGCGATCCCCGAGGGCAACTACGACAAGCACAAGATCAAGATCGTCACCGCGCTCGAAGGCGAGCACGTCTTGATCACGGTCTCGGACACCGGCATGGGCATCCCGCCGGAGGTCCAGCGCAGGTTGTTCACGCCGTTCTTCACGACCAAGCCCGCGGGTGTCGGCACCGGGCTCGGCCTCGCGATCTCTCATCGCATCGTCAGCGGGCTCGGCGGCAACCTCGATTTCGTGACCGAGGTCGGTAAGGGCACCACGTTCCGCGTGCGGCTCCCGATCGCCTCGGCGCAGCTCGCGCCGATCACCGAGAAGATTCCACTGCAGATGAAGCTGCTGCGTCGCGGTCGTGTGCTCGTGATCGACGACGAGGACTCGCTGGTCCAAGCGATCCGCCGCTACATGTCGCAAGACCACGAGGTCGACGGCACCACGAGCGCGCGCCAGGCGATCGAGATGCTCGCGCGCGGTGAACGCTACGACGCGATCGTGTGTGATCTGATGATGCCGCAGATCACCGGCATGGATGTCTACGCGGCGGTGTTGAAGCTCGATCCATTGCTCGCCGAGAAGATGATCTTCGTCACCGGCGGTGCGTTCACCGAAACCGCGCGCAACTTCCTCGATGCGCTGCCGCCCGGCCGCCATATCGAGAAGCCATTCGACTTGAAGTCTCTCCGTGCGCTGATCAACGAGAAGATGACATAGTCCTTCCGTGGACTTCGACTACCTGATCGTCGGCAGCGGCTTCGGCGGCAGCGTCTCGGCGCTGCGGCTCGCCGAGAAGGGCTACAGCGTCGGCGTCGTCGAGATGGGCAAGCGGTGGACCGCGGACGACTTTCCGAAGACCACCTGGAACCTGTGGCGCTGGATCTGGCGCCCCGGGCTCGGGCTCAAGGGGTTCTACAACATGCGGCCGTTCAAGCATGTCGTGATCCTGTGCGGCAATGCGGTCGGTGGTGGCTCGATCACGTACGCGAACACGCTGCTCTCGCCGCCCGCGACCGTGTGGGGTGAGGGTTCGTGGAAGGGGCTCGCGGACTGGGCCGCCGAGATGCCGGCGCACTACGCGACCGCACGCAGGATGCTCGGCGTCACCGAGAACAAGATCCTCGGCGATGCGGATCGCGTGTTGAAACAGATGGCCGAGAGCGCGGGCATCGGCGATTCGTTCTACAAGACCGATGTCGGCGTGTACTTCGGCAAGGCCGGGGTGAAGGCGCCGGATCCCTTCTTCGGTGGCGAAGGACCGGAGCGCACGGGCTGCATCGGCTGTGGTGGCTGCATGGTGGGCTGCCGTCACGGTGCGAAGAACACGCTCGACCTCAACTACCTCTACCTGGCCGAGAAGCGCGGCGCGCGCGTGATCGCCGAGACCCGCGTGACCGAGCTCGTGCCAATCGAAGGCGGCGAGGGTGGCTACGAAGTTCACGTCGAGAGCTCGACCTCGCGGTTCGGCAAGCAGCGGCGCGTGCTGCGCGCGAAGCACGTCGTGCTCGCAGCCTCGGCGCTCGGCACGATGGATCTGTTGATGCGCAATCGCGAGCACCTGCCGAAGCTGTCCTCGGCGCTCGGCTCGGATGTGCGCACGAATGCCGAATCGCTGATCGGCGTGAGGTTCCCGGGCAAGCGGTTCGACATGTCGAAGGGCATCGCGATCGGCTCCGGTATCTATCTCGATCAGTTCACGCACATCGAGGCGACGCGCTACTCGCAAGGCTCCGACGTGCTGGGCCTGCTCGCGACGATGCTGGTCAACGGCAAGGGCTGGAAGCGGATCGCGGCGTGGATCGGCGCGGCGTTTCGCCATCCGATCAAGTTCTTCCGCGCATCGTTCCCTTTCGGGTTCGCGCGCCAGACCCTGATCTTGCTCGTGATGCAGACCATCGATGCGACGTTGAAGTTCCGCTTGCAGCGCACGTGGTACTGGCCGTTCACCAAGCTCCTGACGAGCCACGGCCAGCGCATCCCGACGAACATCCCGCACGCGAACGCGTTCGCGGAGAAGGCCGCGGCGAAGATGGGCGGCATCGCGATCACGTCGAGCACCGAGATCCTGTTCGATCTGCCGATGACCGCGCATTGCATCGGCGGTTGCGTGATGGGCAAGGATGCCGACGCCGGCGTGATCGACGCGCAGCATCGCGTGTATGGCTATCCGAACCTCTACATCGTCGACGGCTCGGCCGTCGGTGCGAACCTCGGCGTCAATCCGAGCCTCACCATCACTGCACTCGCCGAACGCGCGATGTCGTTCATTCCTACGAACCCGGAAGGGCTCGAGAAGCCCCAGGGACATCCGGGATAGCGCGGTCACCGCGCGATAGTGGGCGACAGCGCCGCGCCACCTGTGACAGATGTCGCGGCGGCTTCCTTGTCGGAGACGTGCAGCGTGAGCACGGGAACCGGCGAGGTCCTCACGACTTGTTCGGTGACCGAGCCGAGCAGCCAGCGTGCGACGCCCGTGCGGCCATGCGTGGTCATCACGATCAAGTCCGCGCCGAGCTCCTTCGCGGTCTCGTTGATGATGTCGACAGGATCGCCGCTCTTCAAGATCGGCTTGCCGAACGTGCAGCGATGCTTGTTGCGCTCGATCAGCGCTTCGAGTCCGTGCATGTTGTCGGCGAGCATTCCGTCCACGACCGAGCCCGTCATCGCGACCCCGAGCTCGGGCACGCCGAGCGCGGGGATGATGATCGCGGAGACCAGATGGATGCGCGCCCCGAAAGGACGCCCGAGATCGCACGCATAGTCGAGCGCTTCGTCGGCGCCCGCTCCGAGATCGGTGGGAACGAGGATGATTTTGGGGGTCACCCTCGATGATGTTTCATGTTTTGGGCCATCTGACCCCTCTGGTCCCCGAAGGGCAGGGGATACGGTAGAACTCTCCGGCGGCATGAGGCTCACCCGGAAGTTCATCGCAGCGCTCGTGGTCGGCGTGGCCATCGTCGCGTTGATCCAGGGGTTCTTCGACTACCGCCGGGAACGCGAGGTCTTCGACAAGCAGATGCGTGCCGAGGCGACGGCGCTCGGGCGTGCGCTCGCGCGCGGCATGGCCGAGGTGTGGGCCCGCGACGGCGAAGCAACCGCCCGCGAGTTCTTGCTGATGGCCTCGAGTAAAAGCGAGTTCATCAAAGCGCGCTGGGTCTGGCTCGACGCGCGGACCGACCCGCCGCACGCGTCGAAAGAGGCGCTCGCGCCGATGACCCAGGGCCAGGTCGTCACGATCAAGGACCAGGAGTCCAACGCGCTCCTCACGTACATCCCGGTCGAGGTTCCGCATCCACCGCCGATCGTGCAGAGCCACGAGCCCACGTACGAGCGGCGCGAAGGCGGGATCGAGATCGCGCAGAACCTCGCCGACCTCGACAAGTACACCGCCGATTCGCTGCGCAACCAGATCTACGGATCGGTCAGCCAGGTCGTCGTCGCGACCGTGCTCGCGCTCGTGCTCGGCATGGTGTTCATCGGCCGCCCCGTCTCGCAGCTCGCTGCGAAGGCGCGTCGCGTCGGTACCGGCGATCTCACGGGACCGCTCGCACTCAAGCAGCGCGACGAGCTCGGCGAGCTCGCGACCGAGATCAACCTGATGTGCGATCGCCTGGGAGACGAGCGCCTCGCGCGCGAGCAAGCGACCGATCAGTTGCGTCACGCCGATCGGCTCACCACGGTCGGCAAGCTCGCCTCCGGCATCGCGCACGAGCTTGGCACTCCGCTCAACGTGGTCTCGGGCCGCGCGCGGTTGATCCGCGATGGCGAGGTCGACGGGCTCGAGGCGATCGATTCGGCGCGCATCGTCGCCGAGCAAGCAGATCGCATGACCGCGATGATTCGCCAGCTGCTCGATTTCGCGCGCCCCCGTGCGCTCCAGAAGACGCCCGTCAACATGACCACGCTCGCGGCGCGAGTCGCGGAGCTCGTTGCCACGATCTCGAAGACCGCACAGGTCGCGATCGCGGTGCCGCCGCACGATGATGCGCTGCGCGTCGAAGCCGATGATGGTCAGCTCAACCAGGTGCTGATCAACCTGGTCGTCAACGCGATCCAGGCGACGCCCAAGGGCGGTCACGTCACGATCAAAGCGGCGCGCGTGGCGCATTCCGCCCCGCCGTACGTCGAGAGCAGCGAGAAGGAGTGGCTCGCCGTCTCGATCGCGGATACGGGTATCGGTATGGATGTCGAGACCCGCAAGCGGATCTTCGAACCGTTCTTCACGACGAAGGAGGTCGGTGATGGCACCGGGCTCGGGCTCTCGGTGACGTGGGGCATCGTGCGCGAGCATGGTGGGTGGATCGATGTGGAATCTGCACCTGGTCAGGGTGCGACGTTCACGGTGTACTTGCCGGTAGGTGCTGTATGACTGCGCAAACGAAGATCTTCGTCATCGATGACGAAAAAGAAATGGTCGAGCTCGTCCAGCTCGGCCTCAAGAAGCGCGGCTTCGTGGTCGTGCCGTTCTCGAACGGTGCCGATGCACTGGCCGGGTTGACCGAGCACGATGTCGATGTCGTCGTCACCGATCTCAACATGAAAGGCATGACCGGCCTCGAGCTGTGTCAGACGCTCGTCGCCGATCGCCCGGACTTGCCGGTGATCGTGCTCACCGCTTTCGGTAGTTTCGAGACTGCGGTCGGTGCGATCCGCGCGGGCGCCTACGACTTCGTCACCAAGCCCGTCGAGATCGAAGCGCTCGCGATCGCGATCCGCCGCGCGGCCGAGCGCCGTCGCCTCTCGGGCGAGGTGAAGCGGTTGCGCGAAGTCGTCGCGAGCACGCGCGGTCGCGGCGACATGGTCGGTGCGAGCCCGGCGATGCAGACCACGTACACGCTGATCGATCAGGTCAGCGCGACCGATGCCACGGTGTTGATCACCGGCGAGAGCGGCACCGGCAAGGAAGTCGTCGCGCGTGAGATCCACAATCGCTCGCGTCGCAAGGACGCACCGTTCGTCGCGATCAACTGCGCGGCGGTGCCCGAGGCGCTGCTCGAGAGCGAGCTGTTCGGTCACGCGAAGGGTGCGTTCACCGATGCGAAGCAATCGCGCCAGGGTCTGTTCGCGCAGGCACATGGCGGCACGCTGTTCCTCGACGAGATCGGCGAGATGGCGATCTCGATGCAGCCCAAGGTGCTGCGTGCGATCCAGGAGCGCAAGATCCGGCCGGTCGGTGCCGAGGGCGAAGTCTCCGTCGACGTTCGCCTGATTACCGCGACCAATCGCGATCTCGAGGAGATGGTCGAGGCCAAGGCATTCCGCGAGGATCTCTACTACCGGATCAACGTCATCCACATCCCGCTGCCACCACTGCGCGCGCGGGGTGGTGACGTCTTGTTGCTCGCACAACACATGCTGCGGCAGTACGCGGCGGTGTTCGACAAGAAGGTCATGGGGCTCTCGCCCGCCGCGGCCGAACGCCTGGTCGGCTACGACTGGCCGGGCAACGTGCGCGAGCTCGGCAACTGCCTGGAGCGCGCGGTCGCGCTCGCGCACTTCGACGAGATCCAGGTCGACGACTTGCCCGACAAGATCCGCAATCGCTCCGCGCCACGGTCGACGAACATCAACTCGAACGAGCTCCCCGAGCTGCTCACGATCGAGGAGGTCGAACGCCGCCACACGCTCATGGTGCTCGAAGCGTGCAAGAACAACCGCACCGACGCGGCGAAGATCCTCGGGCTCGATCGTAAGACGCTCTACCGCAAGCTGCTGCGGTGGGGCATGAACGCGGACTAGCGCATCGGCTAGTACATCGCGCCCCGCGAGCGCGATAGCCTCGCGCGATGCGGTTCGCGATTCGCGAAGCGGAGCTTGCCGATGCGGCGGGCATCGCGCGCGTCCATAAAGATAGCTGGCAGGAAAGCTATCGCGGCATCCTGCCAGCGACCGTGCTCGACAAGATCGATGTCGGGCAGCGGCTCGCGTCGCGCGAGCGGATCTTGCGGGCACGCGCAGGCTTGAACCTGGTCGCGTACGACTGCACGCACGGCGACATCGTGGGGTTCTGCGATGCAGGTCACGCACGCGGCGAAGCGCAGATCGATGGCGAGGTCTACGCGATCTACTTCGCGCACCACGCGAAGCGTCACGGCCTCGGCACCGAGATGTTCGAGCGCACGCGCGATTGGATGGAAGCGCAGGGGATGCGATCGATGATCGTGTGGGTGCTCGCGAACAACCCGCACGCGCGTCGCTTCTACGAAGTGGCCGGGGGCCGCGCCGATCGCACCAAACAGTCCCGCGTGGGTGGGTTCCCAGTGATCGAACAAGCGTACGTGTGGGACCGGATTTAACGTCCAGTTTCGCCCCACGCTTCCAGGGCGCCGCCCCGACCACGGGGTCTAATGCCCGACGAGGCTTTCGGCCCTCTCAATCCACAGGCCAAGTAGCTGGAATCCAGGGGTCGTCACGGCACATCGGCTGCACAAGGGATTGCTCGTTCCCGAGCGACTCTCTCAACAACTTCTCAAGATCCAGGAGATCTCCATGCGTAACTTCATCAAGGCCGCTGCCCTCGTTTCGTTCCTCGTCCCCGCGATCTCGTTCGCCGATGCTCCGAAGAAGGACGCGCCGGCCGCCGACATGAAGAAGGACGACACCAAGGCGGCACCCGCGACGGACGCGAAGAAGGACACCGCGGCCGCGAAGAAGGATACGAAGACCCCGGCGAAGAAGGACGCCGCTCCGAAGAAGGATGCCGCTCCGAAGAAGGACGTCGCTCCGAAGAAGGAAGCGGCTCCCACCAAGTAGTCACTCGACTACTCGCTCCGTAGACGCCACGCACCTTCGGGTTCGTGGCGTTTTACATTTCGGCTAGCGCTCTAAAACGATCGGCAACGTCACGCGACTCGTGCCGCGCTGCGTACCGAACTGCCACGCGGTGATCGATTTCTTGAGCCGCGCGATCAGGCGTACGCGCTCGCGTTCATCGGCACTCGGCACGCGGGTCGTATCGGACAGCACGCGGACCCGCTGCGTGTGCCCCGCACGATCCACGTCGAATGCGAACGCGATCATGCCGGCAAGCGGCAGCGTGATCGTGCCGAGCACATCGCCGAGATCCGCGGTGCGCTCCGAGAGTTCCTTCGCGCGCAGCGGACCCTCGATGAACGGGCGTGGCTGGACGAACCAGCCGTGGATCACGAGCCGACCTTCGCGTGGATCGCGCGTGCCGGTCACTTCACGCACGCCATGCGGGATGCGCGGATCGAACACGGTGAGCCGACCGAACTTCGGCTCGATCGTGCGGATCAGATCGGGCTCTTCGATCGACTGCTCGGATCGAAAACCGGCCCAGTAGTCGAGTACCTCGTCGCGCAGCATCAAGGTCTCGCCACCGCGAAACGTACGCGTGCGCCAGTTCGTGAGCGAGTACACGAACGCGAAGGGACCGTGCGGGAGATCGCCGTGGAAGTCCTGGCGACACCCTTCGACGTAACACGACAGCCACGGCGGCGAGATGTCGTGACAGCCGAGCGTCTCGCGGCCCCACGTGACGAGCCGGCGATGGAAGGCCTCGTAGATGTCCTTGGGAAAGTATGTCCATGCCGGCGTGCGCAGCGCCGTGTACTGGCCGGGGACGTGCCACCAGTCCCAGACGAACCGATCGCTCCGGGTGCTGCGCGGGTCCTCGAAGCGCTCGTCGAACACCTGGCGCAGCAGCGGTGCTTCGCGCGCGAAGTTCTCGACCGTGAGGACCGAGCGGCTGCGGTTGCGCGACATCAGCGGATGATCTGCGGAAGGGCGGTGACGATCGCGAGCAGGACTTGCGCGAGCAGGTCGCGCAGCTCTTCGCGCGTGAGCTTCGGATCCGCGCACCAATCGATCGTGGCGTGCTCGACAAAGCCGATCCATCCGCGGATCGCGATCTCGAACTTCGGATTGCCCGCGATGGCAGGGCGGAACGGGGAGCCTTCGAGGAACCGCTCGCTCAGCCGGCGGCGCACGCCTTCGATCACGCTGGCGACTTCGGGATCCGAACCGATGCCACCGCGCATGAGCGAGACGAACGCGCGCGCGTGCTGCGAGATGTGATCGAGATACGCATCGAGCCCGGCCCGCACGCGCTCCGCGGGTGGCAGATCGACCGGCACCGCATGGACGCGGTCGACGAGCTCGTCTGCGATCTCGCGCAGCCCCGCGACGTAGAGGTCCCGCTTGGTCGGAAAGTAGTGATAGAGCAGACCCTTCGAGATCCTGGCTTCGCGCGCGAGGTCGTCGATCGAGACATCGTCGTACGAGCGATCCGAGAACGACTTCTTCGCGAGGAGTAGCAGCTGGGCGCGGCGCGCATCGTTGTCGAGCCGCACGCGTGGCCGGCGCTGCCCCTTGGGGGCGACCTTGGGCCCTGCAGGGCGGCGTAGCGCGCGACGAACCGGAGGCACGTAGCCACTATACATGACGGCTATTGACTAAGGGTCAATAAGGATTACCATGCGATCATGGCGCTCCCGATTCCGCGCGACCCCAAGATCGATTTCGCTGATGTCCCTCGACACTGGATGGGGAACAATCCCGTCGCGACCGCGGTCTCGAACGGCATCAACTTACTGTTCCCGCACGGCGAGCGGTTCTTCGTTCGCTCGGTCCATCACTACGCGAAGGACATCAAGAACCCCGAGCTCCGGGCGCAGGTAAAGGCCTTCTTCAAGCAAGAAGGTCACCACTCGTCCGCGCACGATGACTTCAACGAGATCATGCGCAGACAGGGCTTCGAGATCGACGCGTTCCTCGAACGCTACGCGAAGATCTCGCTCTGGCTCGAGGGCAAGCTCGGCCCGAAGCTCAACCTCGCGGGTACCGCAGCGGCCGAGCACTTCACCGCGATCATGGCGGAGGGCGGCTTCGCGAGCGGCATGTTCGATCTCATGGATCCCACGATGCAGAAGCTGCTCGCGTGGCACGCCGCCGAAGAGATCGAGCACAAGGCCGTCGCGTTCGACGTGCTGCAAGAGATCGATGATTCGTACGCGTTACGCATGGCGGGCCTGGCCTACGCGACGACGTTACTGGCGAGCTTCTGGGTCTGGAGCATGATCAGCCTGCTCCGCCAGGAGAAGCTCGGCCTGCGCGGTATCCGCAAATACATGAAGCGCATGCAGGTCAAGAAATCCGAGCGCAACGTGAACAATGGTCCCGTCGTGTCGCGCGTGTTCTTGCGCGGCATCCGCCAGTATATCCGTCGCGATTTTCATCCTAACGACAACGCGAACGAGCATCTCGCGCGCGCGTGGTTCGAAGCGCACGGCATGCCCTTCACCGAGGCCGCATGAACCTTCAAGACCGAGTTGTCGTCGTCACCGGTGCCGGTAGCGGCATCGGCCGTGCTACCGCCCTCTTGTTCGCGAAGCACGGCGCGCGCGTCGCGGCGTGCGATGTCGATCAAGCGCGTCTCGATTCGCTCGCGACCGAGCTCGGCGATCGCGTGCTCGTCGTTCGCCGCGTCGATGTCTCCGATCGCGCGCAGATGTCGGCGTTCGCGGCTGCGGTGCATGCGCTCGCGCCCGCCGCCGATGTCGTCGTGAACAACGCGGGCGTCGGCCTCGGCGGCGCGTTCCTCGACACGTCGCTCGATGACTTCGATTGGGTCATCGGCGTCAACCTGCGTGGCGTCATCCACGGCTGCCACTTCTTCGTCCCGAACATGGTCCAAGCGAAGCGCGGCGGTCACATCATCAACATCTCGAGCATCCTCGGTATCTACGGCGCACCTTCGGTGACCGCCTATGCCGCGACGAAGTTCGCGGTCCGCGGGTTCTCCGAGTCGTTGCGCGCCGAGCTCGAGCTGTTCCACATCGGTGTCACCGCGATCTGCCCCGGCATGATCAACACCGCGATCATCGAGGATGGTCGGATGCGCGGCGAGAAGCTCGCGCAGGGCAAGGGCAAGACCGCCAAGCTGTTCAAGACGAAGGGCCTCGCGCCGGAGAAGGTCGCGTCCGCGATCTTCGACGCCGTGCAATCCAACCCGGCGGTGCGTACGGTCGGCCGCGATGCGCACGTGATCGCCGCCTTGCAACGCCTCGCCCCGCGTGCGCTGCGCAAGATCGGCGGCAAGATCTCCGGCCGGATCTGAGTGCCTGTGTAAGCTCGGTGCATGTTCAAAGGTTTCGATCGCAGCGCGCCCGCCTTCTTCGCCGAGCTCGCGGTCGAGATGAACAAGAGCTGGTTCGACGAGAACAAGCAGCGCTACCAAGATCAGTGGGTCGCGCCGATGACCGAGCTGCTGACCGAGGTCGGGGGCAAGCTCGCCAGGACCTACGGGCCGCTGAAGCTCGGCGCGCCGAAGCTGTTCCGGATCTATCGCGACGTCCGGTTCGCCAAGGACAAGACCCCGTACAAGACCCACATCGCGGGCGTCTTGCAGTTCGAAAAAGATCTGAGCGGCATGCCGCTCTACATACACATCGGGCTCGAGGACGACTACGTCGGCGCCGGGACCTACTACTTCGAGGACCAGCGCCTCGCGACCTGGCGCAAGCGGGTCGCCGCCGACAAGACCGGCACGCCGCTCGTCGCGCTGGTGACCAAGTTGCGCAAGGCCGGTTACACCGTCGGTGGTCACGAGGACTACAAGAAGGTCCCGAAGGGCTTCGCCCCGGACCACGCCCGCGCGGACTTTCTCAAGATGAAGGGCCTGACGGCCGGCTTCCCGGCGATGCCGAAGGGCTTGATCCACAAGCCCGCCCTGGTTGACTGGATGGTCGACCACGGCAAAGTGGTCGCGCCCCTCGTGACGTGGCTCGCCACGACCATCAAGAAGTGACACCCGGAGTGACGCCCGGAGTGACAGTCGACCTGCGCATTGACGGGCCGTCAGCGCCGCCATAAGGTCTCGCCGTGAAGCTCGCCACGCTCCGAAACGGGTCCCGAGACGGCCGCTTGGTCGTGGTTCGCCAAGACGGTGCGGCGGTGGCACCGTGCGAGGCCTGGCCCACGCTGCAAGGTGCGCTCGATCATTGGAGCGCCGCAGAAGCCCCGCTGCGCGCGATCGCGGCGCGCCTCGATGCCGGCGCGCTCGACGGGCAGCCGATCGATTTCTCTGGGCTCGCCGCACCGCTGCCGCGCGCCTACGAGTGGATCGATGGCTCGGCGTTCCTCAACCACGTCATCCTCGTCCGCAAGGCGCGCAATGCGGTGCCGCCGCCGACGCTCGAGACCGATCCGCTGATCTATCAGGGCGGCTCGAGCGACATGCTCGGTTGTCGCGATCCCTTCGTGCTGCACGATCCGGCGTGGGGCCTCGATTTCGAATCCGAGGTTTGCGTCGTACTCGGCGACACCCCGCTCGGCACCACGGCGAGCAACGCGGCCGCTTGCGTTAAGCTCGTCATGCTCGCGAACGATTGGACGCTGCGCAACCTCGTCCCCGACGAGCTCGCGAAGAGCTTCGGCTTCTTCAACAGCAAGCCCGCGACCGCGTTCTCGGCCTTCGCGGTCACGCCCGACGAGCTCGGCAGTGCGTGGCAGCACGGCCGCGCGCACCTGCGCGTCACGTCGACCTACAATGGCAACGTCGTCGGGACGTGCGATGCCGGCCCCGAGATGCACTTCTCGTTCTTCGAGCTGATCCAGCACATCGCGAAGACTCGCAAGTTCGCCGCCGGCACGATCCTTGGCAGCGGCACGGTCTCGAATGCGGATCGCGAGCGCGGCATCTCGTGCCTCGCCGAGCGCCGGATGATCGAGACGATCGAAGGCGGCAAGCCGGTCACGCCGTTCATGCAGGTCGGGGACACGATCGAGATCTCGGCGGGCAGCGTGTTCGGGACGATCCAGCAAAAGGTCGTCGTGCCGTGAAGCTCGTGCTGCACAACTACTGGCGCTCTTCCGCGAGCCATCGCGTGCGGATCGCCCTCGAAGTGAAGCAGCTCGCATTCGACTACGCGATCATCAACATCCTCCAGCGCGATCAGTTCAGCGATCTCTATCGCGGGATGAACCCGATGTCGCAAGTGCCGACGCTCGTGGTCACCGAGGACTCCGGCACGACGCACACGTTGACCCAGTCGCTGCCGATCCTCGAGTTCCTCGACGAGCGTTTCCCCACGACGCCGCTGTTGCCGAAGGACCCGTACCGCCGTCACCAGGTGCGCGCGCTGTGCGAGGTCATCAATAGCGGGATCCAGCCGCTCCAGAACCTCGCGGTGATCAAGGCGATCAAGGCGATGGGGCACGACACTAACGCATGGTCGCAGAGCTACATCACGCCGGGCCTCGCCGCGTTCGAGCAAGCGGTCAAGCCGTCCTCGGGGCTGTTCTGCGCCGGCGATGCCGTCACGTTCGCCGATTGCTTCCTCGTGCCGCAGCTCGCCTCGTCGCGCCGGTTCGGCGTCGAGGTCGAGCGGTTCCCACGGCTCCTCGAGATCGAAGCGCGGTGTCTCGCGCTCCCCGCATTCCAACGTGCTGCTCCCGACCAACAACCAGACGCGGTGAAGTAATGGCCAAGCAAGAATCGATCGGTATCAAGCGCCTCGAAGGCATCCATTACTACGTGCGTGACCTCGAACGGTCGCGCTCGTTCTACGTCGACAAGCTCGACTTCACCGAGACCTGGCGCAGCTCGCCCGAGCTCGAGAAGCAAGGCCGGCAGAAGTCGGCCGCGTTCGAGGCCGGCAACATCAAGGTCGTGTGCAGCGAGCCGGTGGGCGAGGGCGGTCGCGCGGCGCGCTTCCTCTCGAAGCATCCGGACGGCGTCGGCACCTTGATCTTCGAAGTCGAAGACATCGAGAAGGCGTTCCAGCTGATCGAAGCGCGCGGTGGCACGCCGATCGACGACATCCACACCAGCGAGCATCCAGAGGGCACGCTCAAGATGTTCTCGATCGCGACCCCGTTCGGTGATTGCACGTTCCGCTTCCGCCAGCACGTCGGTACGCCTCCGCTGTTCCCGGGTGCGATCGCGTACGACAGCGGCAAGGTCAAGACCAACCGGTTCGGCTTCGAGGATGTCGATCACATCACGGCGAACTTCCAGACCATGAAGCCGATGCTGCTCTGGATGGAGCACGTCCTCGGCTTCGAGCAGATGTGGGAGGTCTCGTTCCACACCGCCGATGTCGATCCGTCGAAGAAGTCCGGCTCGGGCCTCAAATCGATCGTTTTGTGGGATCCGCACTCCGGCGTGAAGTTCGCGAACAACGAGCCGCAGCGCCCGTTCTTCAAGAGCTCGCAGATCAACATCTTCAACGAAGAGCTTCGCGGCGATGGCGTTCAGCACATCGCGATGACCGTGAAGGACATCCTCCCGGCGGTCCGCGAGTTGCGCGGCAACGGCGTCAGCTTCATGCCGACCCCGGGCACGTACTACGACATGCTGCCCGAGCGGATCGTGAAGAGCGGCGTCGGCAAGATCGACGAAAATATCGAGGAGCTTCGCGAGCTCGAGGTGCTGATGGACGGCGACCATCACTACCAGTACATGCTGCAGATCTTCCTCAAGGAATCAGCGGGCCTCTACAACGACAAATCGGCGGGCCCCTTTTTCTACGAGATCATCCAGAGGAAGGGCGGCAAGAGCTTCGGCGCCGGAAACTTCCGCGCGCTGTTCGAGAGCATCGAGCGCGAGCAGCGCCAGCGCGGACTCGTCTAGTGGAGTATCAGAGCGGCTTCGGCAACGAGTTTGCGAGCGAAGCCGTCTCGGGAGCGCTGCCTGTCGGGCAGAACTCACCGCAAAAGGTCCCGTTCGGGCTCTATACCGAGCAGCTCTCGGGCTCCGCGTTCACCGCACCGCGCGGTCACAATCGCCGATCGTGGGTGTATCGCCTGCGCCCATCGGCCGCGCATCGCGCGTTCGAGTCGCTGCACGGCGGCACGCTGTGCTCGGGCCCGTTCGAAGAACCGGCGACGCCGAACCGGCTGCGCTGGAGCCCGCTCCCCATTCCCACCGAGCCGACCGACTTCCTCGCGGGCCTGTTCACGCTCGGCGGCAACGGCTCGCCGGCACACGCTGCCGGCACCGCCGTCCACCTGTACGTCGCGAATCGCTCGATGGATGCGGCGTTCTTCAACTCCGATGGCGAGCTCGTGATCGTGCCGCAGCTCGGTCGGCTGCGGATCGTCACCGAGCTCGGCATCCTCGAGATCGTGCCGGGCGAGATCGCGATCATTCCGCGCGGCGTCCGGATGCGCGTCGAGCTGCTCGACGGGTGCGCGCGTGGCTACGTCGGCGAGAACTACGGCGCGCCGTTCCGGTTGCCCGAGCTCGGCCCGATCGGTTCGAACGGACTCGCGAACCCGCGTGATTTTCTCGCACCGGTCGCCGCATTCGAGGACGTCGACAAGCCCACCCGACTCGTCCAGAAGTTCCAGGGCGCGCTGTGGCAGACCACGCTCGATCACTCGCCGTTCGATGTCGTCGCGTGGCACGGCAACTACACGCCGTACAAGTACGACCTCGCGCGGTTCAACACGATCAACACCGTCAGCTTCGACCACCCCGATCCGTCGATCTTCACGGTGCTGACCTCGCCGAGCGATACGCCGGGCACCGCGAACTGCGATTTCGTGATCTTCCCGCCGCGCTGGATGGTCGCCGAGGGCACGTTCCGCCCGCCGTGGTTCCACCGCAACATCATGAGCGAGCTGATGGGCCTCGTCCGTGGCGCCTACGATGCAAAGGCCGAGGGCTTCGTCCCCGGCGGTGCGTCGCTGCACAACTGCATGAACGCGCACGGCCCCGATCGCGCGAGCTACGACAAGGCGGTCGCTGCCGACCTCGCTCCGCACAAGCTCACCGATACGCTCGCGTTCATGTTCGAGACCCGCTGGGTGATCTCACCCACGCGCGCCGCGATGGCCTCCCCCGTGCTCCAGCCCGATTACGACGCCGCATGGGCGAGCTTCGCGAAGGCGATGCTCCCGCAAGGCTGACCAATCGGCCAGGGCCAGTAACCGATTCGCGCCGAGCCCGTATACTGTTCCCATGTTCTTCTCCGCATCCAAGAAGACCCAGATGGTCACCGCCGAGTCGGCGTTGCCCGGTCACAAGCATCCGATCCACGTCTCCGAGAAGCACTTCGTCAACGGTCACCGGATCGTCGCGCCGTTTCCCGAGGGCATGAAGCTCGCGATGTTCGGGCTCGGTTGCTTCTGGGGCGCCGAGCGCCTGTTCTACAAGACGCCGGGGGTCTACGCGACCGCGGTCGGCTACGCCGGCGGGTACACCGAGAACGCGAGCTACGAGGAGGTCTGCTCGGGCAAGACCGGTCACACCGAGGTCGTGCTCGTGATCTACGACCCGGCGCAGATCAGCTACGAGAAGCTGCTCGCGTTGTTCTGGGAAGGCCACGATCCGACCCAGGGCATGGCGCAAGGCAACGACGTCGGCACGCAGTATCGCTCCGCGATCTACACGACCGATGCCGAGCAAGCGGCAGCCGCCGCGGCGTCACGCGAGATGTATCAAGCGCAACTGCGGCAAGCGAAGCATCACGGCGACATCACCACCGAGATTCGCGACGCACCTGCGTTCTATTACGCCGAGGACTATCACCAGCAGTACCTCGGCAAGAACCCTGGTGGCTACTGTGGCCTCGGCGGCACGGGCGTGTCGTGCCCGATCGGGCTCGGCGCTGCGGCTAGTTCCCAGCAGCCGTAGAGTTCGGATGCCCGACGATGAGGATCCACTGATACCTCGCGGTCACGGCACGCGCCGTGATCTTGACGTTGCCGAGTGAGTCCGGCGTGAGCGAGTTCTGGATCGTCGCGAGCGGCATGTTATCGCCGATCACGACGCAGCCGACGGTCGCACCAGTCGCGTAGGCCGCGCTGCGATACAGGCGCGCGCTATCGAACGCGCCGATCATCGCGGCGTGCGAGACCGCGCTCTGATCGGTCTCGAGATCGACGACCTCGCCTGCGGTGCCGAGGTCAGACTTCACGACGCCGCAATCGAACCCGGCGACGCCCGCCGGGCGCACGTCGGACATCTGCGCCGAGACGATGTGAGTCTGGCTCCCGGTCTCGACGTGATCCACGCGATAGGACATCTGGACCGAGATGTTCGGCGTGGGCACGACATTCGCGGCGAGGAAGGTCTGCGGATCCTGGGTCGGCAGGCGCACGACGAGCTCGCCGCCTTCGACCGTCCACGGGCCCGCGACATCGGGCGTCCACCGCGCCGTGTCGAGGGCGCCGTTGAAGCCGTCGAACAACAGGATCTTGTCGCCCGGCGTCGAGGGATCCGGATCGCAAGGGCTATCGACATCGTCGCCATCGGGATCGGGGACCCCGGTCGGCTTCGCGATCGGGCAGCGATCGCACTCGTCGCCGATGCCGTCGTTGTCCTCGTCGTACATGCCGCCGGGCACCGTCGGGCAGTGATCGAGCTTGTTCGGGATGCCGTCGCCGTCGGGATCCGCCGTGTCGTCGAGACAGGTCGGCGTCGCCGAGGAGTAGTCGCAGCTCCCGCCATCGGCGCAGAGCAGGGTGGTGGCGTCACACGCGTCGCCGAGGCCCTGGCCGCCTCCGGTACCGCTCGACGCGGCACAACCGACGAGCAGACCGATCAGTATGGCGCTGCGCACCTCTTCAGTGTCTCAGATTCCTGAGGTGGGCAGGCTGCCTCGAAGCGGCTGATCTGAGATCGCCGCAATGAATGCCGCGTAGTTAGCGCTGGCCGTGATTTTGCTGAGACTACGCGCATGCGTCGCCTTCTCCTCATGGCTCTCATGCCCCTCGTGTTCTGTGCGTGCTCGGACGACGACACGCCCACCGACCACGTCAAGGCCACCACCACGGCGCTCACGCAGTACTCGAGCTGCGCCACGCTCGAGGCCGACCTCAAGCAGCAATTGATCGACGAGGTCAACGCCGATATCGACAATGCGGGTCAGTACGGTTATGGCGATGCCGCGGGCGGCGCTGAAACGTCGGGCACGAACGCCACCAGCGGCGGCACGCGCACCGAAGGCGTCGACTACTCCGGCACGAACAACCAGGAGCAGGGCGTCGACGAAGGCGACCTGGTCAAGAGTGACGGCTATCACCTGTACGCGCTCAACGGCAATCGCCTCCACATCTTCGGCACGCCGAATTTCGGTGACCTGAATCCCGAGAGCGTCACCGAGATCGAAGGCCATCCGCGCGAGATGCTGATGGACGCGGCTGCGAACCGGCTCGTCGTGTTTTCGATGATCGAGGTCTACTCGCTGCCCGATGGCCACCCGCTCAAGCAGCTCGTCGGTTGGCAAGGCGATCAGTGGTACTGGCGGATCAGCGAGCTCACAAAGATCACGGTTTTCGACATCAGCGATCGAACGAACCCGCACCTCGTGCGCGAGGTCTACTTCGAAGGTTGGTACGACACCGCGCGCAAGGTCAACTCGACGGTGCGGATGGCCGCGTACTCGTGGCTGTCGCTACCGTGGTTCTACGGTTGGTGGAACGTGTGGGACCAGAGCGGTCACGACGCGAACCAGACCAAGCAGGAGATGCACCAGCGGATCAACGCGCTGCACCTCGGTGACCTCATCCCTCAGATGTACGTCCGCACGAATGGACAGTTCGTGACGAACAGCCTGTCGACTGCGTCGTGCCAGTCGTTCTATCGCCCGACCGATAGCCACGCGCGCGGCATCGCTTCGGTGATCTCGTTCGACCTGCTCGGCAATAACTTCTTCTGGGATGCCGACCACATCGTCTCGAACTGGCCGACGTTCTACGAATCGCAGGACCGCATCGTGATCGCGGAGAACGCGCACGACTGGTGGTGGTTCTACTGGTTCCGCGACGATCAAGAACAGACGAACATCCACGTGTTCGATTCGTCGGTTGCGGGCACGACGAAATATCTCGGCTCGGGCCGCATCGACGGCTCGCTGTGGAGCTCTTTCAACCTCGACGAGCAGAACGGCGACATTCGCGTCGCGGCCACGAGCGGCGGATGGTGGCACTACGGCTCGGAGGCGCCCGATCCGGTCGAGAACCACATCTACGTGCTCGCGCAGCCGGGCCCGGGCCAGCACTTCGCGACGGTCGGGCACGTCGATGGCATCACGGTCGGCGAGCGCCTCACCGCGGCGCGCTTCCTCGGCAATCAGGCATTCTTGACCACGTACAAGAACGTCGATCCGCTGCTCACCGTCGATCTCTCCGATCGCACGAACCCGCGCGTCATCGGTCAGCTCGAGGTGCCGGGCTACTCGACGTACCTCCATCCGATGGGCGATCACGGGCTGCTCTCGATCGGCGTCTCGGGCACCGGGTGGGGCACGACGAACATCTCGATGTTCGATGTCACGAATCCGGCGAGCCCCGCGCTCACGACGAACTTGCCGATCACGCAACCGGGTGGCTGGGAGTGGTCCGAAGCGCTGTGGGACCACAAGGCGTTCCAGTACTGGGAACCGAAGGGGCTGCTCGCGATTCCATCTTCGAACTACGTCTACTCGAACAACTGGTACCGCTACCTCTCGAAGCTCGAGCTCATCAACGTCGATCCGGTCAACGGTTCGTTGTCGTTGCACGGCGAGATCGATCACAGCGCGTACTACAATAACGATCAGGGCTACTGGTCGTTCACCGATATCCGGCGCGCGGTGTTCATGGGCGACTTCGTCTACGCGATCAGCGACAAGGCGATCACCGTCCATCGCACGAGCGATCTGGTGCAGGTCAATCAGGCGCTCCTGCCGGGCTACACGGATGGCGACTGGTACTGGTGGTGGTGATCTGCCCCACGAGTCGTCGTGAACAACGGCTACCGTGGCGACTACTCGGCGCCGCGCTACTACCACAACGGTGGCGTGGTGCGCTCGAACATGTACGTCGGGCGCCCCGTGATCCGGAGCCACTACTACCACTACGGTTATCGCCCGGGCCTGATGCTCGAGAACTACGGTCCGCGCGAGGGCTACATCTTCGTGAGTGGCGACTGGCAGTGGAACGGCTACGAGTGGCTGTGGCAGCCGGGCCACTACGAGCCGGATAACGCGTACTTCGAAGTCTATTGAAGCGACGCGTCCACGCAGGTGAAGAGAATCGCTGAGAGCTTCGTTTCTCTGCGCTTCCTAGGTTTTCGGAGCAGGAAGTGGCTCCATCGACGGCAGCTCCTGCGTCATGCTCTGCGCGTCCGGCGCGGGCGTCACGTGGACCGGCTTGCAGTACACCTTGAGCTCTTCCATGTTCGCTTGCATGCGCTGCATGAATTGCGGATCCGACATGTTGCCCGTGATCGGGACGCTGCACACGCTGTAGTCGCCAGCGACGAGCTCGTCGAATTCGGCCGGCGTCGAGCCAAACCAGAACTTCATCCCGGTGACGTTGCCCGCGAGGAACGAATCCTGGAGCTGCTTGGCATTCGTCATCGTCACTGCGCCCCGCATCAAGAAGATCTGCGCCGCGTTGAGCGTGGCGCCTGCTGCGGGCTTGATCGCGACCGTCAGCGTGATGGTGCCGCTCGGAATGTCGAGGGCAACCGTGCTCGGTTTACCCGCGGTGACCGTCACGGTCGTGCTCGCCGATTTGAACGACGTGCCCATGCCGGCTTGCTGCATCGCCGAGATGACGTGCAGGCCCTCGGTCGCCTTGGCGATCGTGAAGCCGCCGGTATCGTCGCTCTGGGCGATCTGGACCTGCGCACCCCCGGTCTTCGGCGTATCGGTGATCGCGACGCTCGTCGCGGGCTGGCCCTTGACGGTAACCTTGCCGACGATCGATCCGAAGCCGTGCAACTTCAGCGCGATCGCCGGCGGATCCTGATCACCCGCGGGAACCTCGATCGCGTCCGAGCGGCCCGCCTCGGCCTCGGCCATCGCGTTACCATGTTGTGTCGCGATGCCGACCACGACGAAGTTGCCGCTCTGATCGGTGTACGCGCTGCGCGTGTTCGTGGCGTCTTCGAACGTCGACGTCTGATCTTCGGCGCCCTGAAATTGAAAGAGCATCCGGCCGACCTTCACGCGTGCCCCGGCGACCGGGTTGTTCGCGTAGTCCGTCACGCGCCCCGAGAGCACGCGGCCGCGCGCCACCGTGATCGCACCCATGTCGGTCTGCTTGCCTGCCTCGACCTTGAGGTCGTGCTTGATCACGTCGCCGAACTCCGGCCCGTGGAAGGTCACGTCGTACGAGCCCGGATCGATCTCGTCGAGCACGAACGCCCCCGCGTTCGCCGGTGTGCTCGCCTTGTTGCCGACGCGGACCATCGCGATCGAAGGCGAGCTGCCATCAGTCTTCACGATCAAGCCCTTGATCGAGCCCGGGGTCGCGAGCACGAGCTTCACGTTCTTGTCGCCGGTCTTCGCGCTCGTGCCCTCCATCGCGCGCTCCCACTGATTGCCGCCGCCGCGCTGTGCGCGAACCTTGTACGTGCCCTCCGGCAAGCCATGCACGGTGAACGCTCCGGCGCCATCCGTCGCCGCGGTCGAGAACCCGGCGAGCAAGAAGCCCTCGGCGTTGCCACCGCCGAACACGTCGGGCATGCAGCTGACCTGAACTTCCGGCACCGGATGATTCTTGTCGTCGACCACGATGCCGCTGATCGTGCCGCCGATGTCGAGCACGAGCTCCGTGTTCGGCTTGTCGCCTTGCGTGGTCAGATCGATCGCGAGGATCTTCGAAGCACTCGTGTCGGATTCCGCGCGCACGTCGAGCTTCGTACGCGCGAGGCCGCGCAGCTCGAACGTACCGTCCGCCTTCGTCGTGGTCTGCCGGCGCGGCACCGAGAACACGTCGTTGCCCTTGCCCGCGAGCCGCACCGTTGCGAACCCGACTGGCTGATGATTCGAATCGACCACGCGCCCTGCGATCCGGCCGCCGGCCTTCATCACGATCTCGACGTTATCGATCGGCTTGGTGCTGACCACGACGGGAGTCGAGCGACTCGGCGCGTGCTCGGCGTCATTCGCCGACAGCGTGTGCGTCCCGGCCGGTAGCACCAGCGCAAAACCGCCCTTGTCGTCGCTCGTCACGGGCAAGATCGCGCTCTCGAACTGCCACATCCCCGACGGGGCGACCTGTGCCTTCGCGACTGGCTTGCCGGTCTCGTCGATCACGTGCCCGCTCACGATCACGCCCGCGTGCAAGATCATGTCGACGTGACCCGTCGCGCCCGCCGAGCCGATGCTCGCGTACTGCGTGTTCGCCGCGTACCCATCCGCGTTCGCCCACACCGAAACCCAGCCCGGATGCACCGGCGAGATCGCTGCGTTGCCCGCCGTATCCGTGGTCACGCTCGTCGTCGTGTCGCCCTCGACCTGGACCTTCGCGTTCGCGATCGGATGCTTCGCGTCGTCGGTCACGGTCACGGTCACCTTCGCGCCACCCGCGAGCTCGAGGATCGCGGGGTCGCTCTTCGCGCTCAGCTTGTAGACGACCGGCCCACCGACATCGTTCGCGTGCCGCGCGGTCAGCCGGTAGCTGCGGCCGACCAGCTTGTCGAACGAGAACGAGCCATCTTCTTCGGTCTTCGTGGTGCGCGGCGGCGCCGAGCCCAACCACACCTCCGCGCCGCCGACGCCGTGGCCCTCGCGGTCGACCACCTGGCCCTCGAGGCGCAGCGGTCCTTCCTCGTCGAGGTCGAGCATCGCGCTCGGTTGCTCCGCCTTCGTCGTCGCATGTTGCACGGCCAGTGAAGGAACCTTGCCGGCGAGCTTCGCGTTCGAAGCGACGCTGTCATCGCCGTGTCGGAACTTCAGGAACAGCGCAGCTGCGACGACGAGCACCACCGCGACACCACCGATGATTCGTTTCACAGCCGCACGCTAAGTCGGCTCGATCGCGGAATAAAGATGCGACAGCGCCGCGACACCGGCTGCGACGTCGCTTTCCCTCGGCCTGCGACAGGCTCCGCGCTAGTGGTCCGGCGGGCGAGCCCGCTCGTCAGGAGGGTGCGCGCGAACGAGCCGCGGCTTGATCGCCTCGTACGCGATCAGCACCACGATCGCACCGCCGACCGAAGCGAGGAAGCCTGCGTGATCGCCGCGCTCGTACCAGCCGAGCGTCTGACCGAGCCACGTAGCGACGACCGCACCTCCGATGCCGAGGAGCGAGGTCATGATCCAGCCCATCGCTCGAGCGCCCGGCTTGATCCAACGCGCGATCACACCGACAAAGAAACCGATCAGGATGGTCACGAGCATCGTCTTCAGTGTGTGCACGCGCGCCACTTGACGCAAGCCCGAAGGCCGCGCCGGAGGGGAGCTCGTGATGTTCGACGAGAGCGCGCACGTCAGGCGCATTAACGGATCACATTCGGATGGCCGGGACGGCCTCGTCGAACCGCTTTGCCTCGGACGCTCGCGATCTACGCGAGGGTCAAGAGGCTAGCTCTCGTCGAGGAACGGATAGCGGTAGTCGGTCGGCGGAACGAAGGTCTCCTTGATCGTGCGCGCCGAGGTCCAGCGCACGAGGTTCAACATCGAGCCGGCCTTGTCGTTCGTGCCCGAGGCGCGCGCCCCACCGAATGGCTGTTGACCGACGACGGCGCCGGTCGGCTTGTCATTGATGTAGAAGTTGCCGGCGGCGTGGCGGAGCTCTTGCTGCGCGTGGACGATCGCACCGCGATCGCGCGCGAACACCGCGCCGGTCAAGGCGTACGGCGATGTGGCATCGACGAGCTTGAGCGTCTCGTCCCACGCGTGATCGGGATAGACGTGCAGCGTGAGGATCGGGCCGAACAGCTCCTCCTGCATGTGCCTGACCATCGGGTCCTCGGTCGTGATCAAGGTCGGCTTGACGAAGTAGCCGATCTTGTCATCGGTGCCGCCGCCGGCGACAACCTTCATGCCTGCCTTGTCGCGCGCTTCGGCGATCGCCTTGGCGTGCTTGTCGAAGGCGCCCTTCTTGATCACCGCACCGCAGAAGTTCTTGAAGTCCGAGACGTCGCCGATCGTGAGGCCGTCGATGGTCTCGATCAGCTCGTCCTTCATCGATTTCCAGACCGACTCGGCGATGTACGCGCGCGAGGCGGCCGAGCACTTCTGGCCCTGGAATTCGTACGCGCCGCGGACGAGGCCGGTCAGCACGGCCTTCGGATCGGCGGAGGCGTGCGCGAGCACGAAGTCCTTGCCACCGGTCTCGCCGACGAGGCGGGGGTAGGTCTTGTAGCGATCGATGTTGCCGCTGATCCGGCGCCAGAAGTTGTGGAACACCTCGGTCGAGCCGGTGAAGTGGACGCCCGCGAGATCGGGATGGTCGAGGATGATGTGGGTCTTGTCGTGCGGCAGGCCAGGGATGAAGTTGATGACGCCCGGCGGAAAGCCCGCCTCCTCGAGGATCTGCATCGTGCGCCACGCGGCGAGCACCTGGGTCTCGGCCGGCTTCCACACGACGGTGTTGCCCATCAGCGCGGGCGCGGTCGGCAGGTTGCCGCCGATCGCGGTGAAGTTGAACGGCGTGAGCGCGAACACGAAGCCCTCGAGCGAGCGCAGCTCTTGCTGGTTCCAGATGCCCGCGGAGGACTTGGGCTGCTCGTGATAGAGCTGCTCGGCGAACGCGGGGTTGAAGCGCCAGAAGTCGATCAGCTCGCACGCGGAATCGATCTCGGCCTGATGACAGGTCTTGGATTGGCCGTGCATCGTGGCCGCGTTCATCTTCATGCGCCACGGGCCGGCGAGGAGCTCGGCCGCCTTGAGCAAGCAGGCGGCGCGTGCCGACCACGGCATCGCGGACCACTCGTGGCGCGCTCGCATCGCGGCGCGGATCGCTTGCTGGACCGTGTCCTCGTCGGCGGCGTGGAAGCGCGCGATGACGTGGTCGTGCCGGTGCGGCATGATGACGTCGCGCAGGTGGCCGGTGCGGACGTGCTGGCCGCCGATCACGCACGGAATCTCGACGACCTCGCGTTCGACCTCGGCGAGCGCGGCCTTGAGCCTCGCCTTCTCGGGCGAGCCCGGCGCGTAGCCGAGCACGGGCTCGTTGACAGGTTCCGGAACATGGACGATCGCGTCGTTCATGACGGGCGGTGTACCACGGCGCTATTGTCCGGGCGTGCCGATCCGCGAGACCGCCGACGCTGACTTCGCGCACGACGTCGACTTGTGGAGGAAGCTGCTTACAGCTTTTTTGACATGATCAGCCGCGGCACGCGCTTCATACCCGCGCGCTCGTAGAGCCGCAGCGCCGGATTCTGCTCGCGGACCTGCAAGTGATACGCGTGCACGCCGCGGGCACGGAGCTCGGGCTCGATCGCCGCGAGTGTGAATGCACCAGCGCCGCGACCCCGCACCGCATCGTCGATGAACAGCTCGGTCAGCCACGCCTCGCGACCACCGAACTCGAGATCGAAGCTGAACGACAAGAACGCGTAGCCGACGTCGCGGCCGTCGTCGTCGATCACGAACACGCAACCGAGGTTGGGATTCGCGAGCATCTCGCGCATCGCCTGCTCGAGCGCCGCATCCGAGATCTCGATGCCCTCGTGATCTTGCAGCGCGCGCGAGCGCGGCAGGAGTGCTGGCACATCGCTATTGGTCGCGGGGCGCAGCGTGAACGTCATCAGCCCTCGGTTGGCTCGACGGTCATTCGCCCACCGTCGCGCAGCTCGTTCGGCACGAGCGGCGACACTTCGCCGGTCGACACCATCCAGAGCTGGTGAGCTGCGCGGGTGACGCCGATGTGGAGCAGGTGGCGCGCCCAGTTGACCGCCGGATAGCTCGTGTCGTTGACGTCGACCATCACGACGTAATCGAACTCGAGGCCCTTCACGTGCGTGACATCGGTGACGTCGACGCCGGGCTGGAAGTTGAACTCGTCGCGCTTCACGCGGCGCAGGGCAGGGACCTCGGCGCGCTTGAGGCCTTCGAAGTACGCATCCGCTTGCTCGGAGTGGCGCGCGACGACGGCGCACGACGCGGTCGGCTCGTGGTTCATCAGCGTGCGGAGGGCATCGCCCAGGAACGCGACGGCTTCGCCAAGATCGCCGAACTCATGGAGCTCGACCGGCTCGCCGGGACGCGCGGCGATCGGATCGGTCGGCGCGAGCTCGGGACCGAGCACCGCGCGCGCGAGCATCATGACCTCGGCAGTCGAACGATACGACAGCTTCAGTGGTCGTACGATCGCGGCCTGCGCGTGGTCGTTCGAGATCTGGCCGAGCAGCTCTTCCCAGGTCGTGAAGTTGTTGTCGAACACGAGCCGCTGCGCGGTATCGCCCGCGATCGTGATCGAGCGCTTCCGCGGATCGCCGTCGGGCGTCCGCACGGCTTCGAACAGCACCTTGACCTCGAGCGCGGAACGATCCTGCGCCTCGTCGATCGCGACGTGCTCGTACGAAATCTCGTCGCCACCGCTCGGCATCAGGACGCCGCGCTTGAGCTGGATCAAGCGGAGCAGGATCGGATCATCTTCATCGTCGAACCGGCCCGCCGGATCATCCGGATCAGGCACGACCTCGAGCCCTTCGCTATCTAGCTCGGGATTGCCCTCTTCGTCGACCGGAGCCTTCTGCGGCACGGTGAGCTGGCGCTTGACCCAGATGATCAAGCGCTCGATATCGCGGTCGGTGACATCGGTACCTGCGAAGCCCTCGATCAGCGCCTTCGCATCGGTGAACAACTCCGCCCAGTCGAGCGTGATGTTATCGGCGCGCTTGCGCGAGCGCTTGACGAGGCCCTCGAGCGCGACGCGCACATTGACGTCGAGCGCGGTCTGCTTCTTCAACCAGCTATTCATGCCGGAGAGCCGCGGCACGAGCGCGCGCTTGACCAGCCGGTTCCACTCCTCGAGCGCGACCGCCGACATTTCGGCCAGCTCGGCGCCGACCTTCGCGGTCTGCTCGCCGACCGCGTTCTCGAGCAAGCGGATCATCGTCGGGTGCTTCTTCACGCGCGAGACGTTCTCGGGCGGGTCGTCGTTGTAGAGCGTCGGCGATTCCGGCAGGCAGCGCATGCGCATCTGGCGCGCCCAGCCGGTGTACGTGACGACCGGGACGCCGGTCACGCCGAGCGCCGGCAGCACGCCGCCGACATAGCGCACCAGCGACGAGGTCGGCACGACGAACAAGGTGTTGCGGGCGCTGAACCGGCGCGGATCCTGAAAGTTCAAGAACGCGACGCGATGGAGCGCGACGGTCGTCTTGCCAGAGCCTGCACCACCCTGGATCACGACGATGCCGGAGTCCGGCTGCGTGATAAGATCGAACTGCTCCTTGTCGATGAGCGCCGCGATCTCGGGCAGCGCCTTGTCGGCGCGCACGGCGCCGGCGTTGTGGTGAACACCGAGCTTGCCCTTCTCTCCTCGCTCTGGCGGCGCAGGTGCGGCGGGGCGCGATGCTTTGCCCATGCCGCCGTGGAGCACGGGCGTCATCTGGCCGACCGCCTCGAGCCACGTGCCGTGCGCATCGCGCAGGTACGTGCCTTGCGGCGTACCGATCCGGCGCAGGTTGCCCTTCGCGATCGAGACATTGCGACGGGTCTCGACCATGCCCTCGACAGTGCGGCCGGCGATCTCGTCCTCGTAGTCATCGCCCTCGTCGTAGCGGTAGTAGATCCGCGAGATCGGTGCGTTGCGCCAATCGACGATCTGGACGTTCGTCTTGCGATCGATGAAGCCGCGCTTCCCGATCATCACATCCTTGGATTTGCCGCCCTCCTTCAACTTCATGTGCGCGAAGTATGGCGACGTGATGTCGACCGGCAGCGAGCGACCTCCGCCGATCCGCGCGCGCAGGGCTGCGAGGCGTGTCATCTGCTCGACCAACGGCGGGAGGTCTTCCGCGCGCGCTTCCGAAATCTGGTCGCGCAGCGACAAGAGGTCCTTGTCCAGGTCGTTCGCGCCGATTCGATCTTCGTCGACCTCTTCACCGAGGGCGACTCGCGCTTGGACCTGACCGAAGAGGCGTTCCTCCTCCGCGATGATCGTCGCGGCGTCACTGCCTTTTTCGATTTCCTGGCCCATAAGTGGTCGGCGAATCTAGTGACCTCTGGCGTCACGCGCAAGTACGAGAGATCCTCGTCGGCATCTTTCAGTCAATCCGGACCGCCACTTCGCGGCGATGGACGTCGTTCATGGCTCCGATCGTCGCGATCGATTTCGACATTGCGCACGCGGTCTAAAACCCTATTGCATCAGGGGGAAATAGGCCGTACCTACATTTCCAACGATGGCACGCGCCAAGCTCCTCCTCGCCCACGATCCGCTTCGCCGTTGGTCGTCTGCGGACGCGAACGACACCTACAATATTCCGCGCTGGGGCTGCGGCTACTTCGGCGTCAACGACGCGGGTAACTTGATCGTCACGCCACGTGGC
>JAYWCI010000068.1:0-9768 GCA_043780895.1 Kofleriaceae bacterium
TCACGAACAGCGAGCTGGTCTCGTACATCGTGAACGAGAACCGCTGCCCGGGCTCCCACGCGATGAAGCGCTCGCGATAGGCGCCGAGCCCACCACCGAGGAACACTTCGCGCTCGGAGCCGATGCCACCGGTGCCCTTGGTCCAGCCGATCTTCTTGATCTTCGGGAACCACTTCGTCCACTCCTGCGGTTCGGCGAACGATGCGAACACCCGCTCGGGGCTCGCCGAAAGCTGTGCGCGACCCGTGATCCGTGCCGGCGCGGTATCGAAGAACGCGAGGTCGGTGGGCTCGAGGATCCGCATCCAACAACGGTATCGCGGAATCGGGGCCACCGGCTTGGCAGCGACCTCGTGCGGTCACGAGGTCTTCAGGACCTCGAGCGCGGGGAGCGTTTGTTCGAAGTTCGGCCTGCTCGCGGCGACCGGCCACTTCCCCGAGTCGCCCTGACACGCCGGCGGTTGGCCCCTGACGATCGGGTGTCACGCCAGGCCGGCGTGCGGCCTATAGTGGACAATGAAGCCCTTCCGCTACCTCATGTTCCTCATCGCCATCGCCATCCCGGCGACCGCCCTCTCGGCCTCTGGCAGCTCGGATGACTGTTGCGCGAACGGCGGGAGCGCCTGCTGCCACCCTGGCTGTCCGCTCTGCAATCACGCACGATGATACGTGGCCGATCGCGCCCAGCTCACCGCCTGGATGATCGCCGCCGCTGAGGGCGATCGCGAGCCGATCGCTCCGTTGTTCCAGGCGCTGTGGCCGAGCGCGGTCTCGTACGCCTCGCGCATGCTCGGCGATCGATCCGCTGCCGAGGACTGCGCACAAACCGCCATGACCCGCATGTTCAGCCACCTCGATCACTTCGACCGCGCGGGTGATGCGCTCACCTGGACCCTCACGTACGTGATGTGGGAGTGCCGCACCGCACGCAAGTCACGCGCGCGCCGTGGCGAAGAGCCCGAGGACAACGCACCGATCGAGACCACCGATGGTCGAACGACCCTCGAAGACCGCGACCTGATCCGCGCCGCGCTGCGCGAGCTCGAGCACCTCGAACCGCGCGACATCGAGGTGATCGCGGCGACCTTGTTCGACAACGACGCACTTCGCGAGCGCATCACACCGGCGACGTATCGCAAGCGGCTCGAGCGCGCACTCGCGCGGCTGCGCACCGCCTGGAAGGATCGTCATGGCGCGCGCTGAGATCGCCTTGAAGCGAGCACGTGCCGCGTACACCCGCGCGCATCTCGTCGCGGGCCTGCGCGGTGTCGTCGTTGCTGGCGCGTTGATCGCCGTCGCGGTCACGCTCCATCGCATCACGCACGCGACGTGGTTTGCCGCCGGCATCCTCGCGATCACGCTCGGCGTCCTGGGCTGGCGTGGCGGACCGATGCGCCGCGGTTCGCTCGCGGGCGTGCTCGCGGGGTTGCCTCCGATGTTCGCGCCGGTGTTCGTCTCGCTCGTCTCGCACGGCGGATTGCGCTGTGCGGAGTGCCCGACGATGCCATCGCTCGCGTGCACGCTGACGTGCTTCGGCACGGCGGCGCTCGTCGGCGTGGTCGTCGGCAACCACGCGACGCGCGATGCCTCGCCGAGCCGCTTCGCCTTCGCCGCGACGCTCACCGCTGCGCTGACCGGTGCGCTGGGCTGCGGCACGACCGGCATCGGCGGCGCGCTCGGCATCGCGGTCGGGCTCGTCGCGGGCGGGGTCACCGGCTGGGTCGCCACGGCACGCGCCGCCTGAGGGTTACTACGGAGGTGCGGTGCGCGACGAAGTGGTCGATGCTGCGATAGATCGTCGGTCGACCTTCCTAGTCTCCCGAATGAAGCCCTGCTACCGTCTTCTTTCGTGTGGCGTCTCGTCATGATCTTCGCGATGGCGCTCTTCGTGGCCGACACGACGGGGATGCTGCCCGAGGGCGATGACTCCGAATGTACGGAAGGTGACGGCAGGCAATGCCCGCCAGCCTGCCCGACCTGCACCTACGCATGCCACTCGTTGTCGGCTTCGCCCGCGGTCGCCGTCGAGATGACACGCGTCGAGAGTCCGACCCGAGTCGTCGAGCTTCCGGCACCGAGCGACGGTGATGGGCAGCTCGCGCCCGCTCCCACGACACGCCCTCCGATCGTCTGAGCTGACGTCCACCCGGAACAGCTTTGACACGGCACCGCGAGGTGCCTTGGAGGACACACGTGCACAAGATGACCACGGCGCTCGCCGTTGTCGGGACCTTGGGTCTCGCAACGTCGAGCCGCGCAGAACCGATCACGCTCGATCAATCGCTCGAACGAGCAACTCGCCGACCGAGCATCGAATTGACGAAACTCGATGTGGATGCTGCGCGCGCGCGCGCCCGCGGTGCAGCCCTGCCCCTGTACAATCCCGAGGTCTCGGCCGGCGCCGGGCCACAGTTCGGAGCGGGATCGATCCAGCTCCAGCTCCAGCTCGGGCTGGCTCAGACGTTCGAGCTCGGCGGCAAACGTGCCGCGCGAAGTCAGGTAGCGGATGCGCAGATCCACGGCGCCGAGCTGGCGAGTCGCGTCGAGGTGCTTCGGTCGCGTGTCGAAACATGGCGCGCGTTCGAACGTGCCTTGGTCGTTCGCGATCGGCTCGCGACCCGACGCGAGGTCGAGCTCCTCGCGCTCGCCCTCGCCGATGCGATGCGGAAGGCCGGGCGAGCCGGGGGAACCACCAAGATGCGCGTCAACGTCGTGATCGCGGAGGCCGGCCGCGCCACCCAGGAACGCATCGAAGTCGAAGCCGAATATGCCACCGCTCGAGCGGAGCTTGCCGATGCGGTCGGAGCCGCAGCCTCCGAGCAGCTCGAACCCATTGGAACCCTCGTCGACGCGCCTCCCCTTGCCGGGAATCCTGAAGACCTGGTCGCGACAGCCCTCCGCGACCACCCCATCGTCGTTGCGAGCGTCAATTCCGAGGCCGTCGCGTACGCGCGCATCGTCGACGCCGATGCTCGTGGCCGTGCCGACATCACCGTCGGGTTGGGGTACGCGTACTCACCAGATCCGGACGGCTCGCACGCGGTAGTCGGCACCATCTCGATGCCGCTGACAATCCGAAATCACAACCAGGGCGAACGCGAAGCGGCACGGATCGTCGCGAAGCGGGTCGAGGTCGAGCGAACCTATGTTCGGGTCGAGGTCGAACGTTCCATCCGGCTCGCGATCGCCAACTATCAGCGAGCACGCGATGCGGTGGCTGGCTTCGATCGCGAGGTGACCGAGAAGCTCGACGAGAATCTGGCTGCAGCCCAGGATGCGTTCTCGAAAGGAGGGGTCGACTTTGTCGAGCTGACCACGACCCAACGCGATCTGATCGCGTCGCGAAGTGCCTTTCTGGATGCGCGGATCGCACTCGTAGATGCCTGGGCCGACCTCGCGCTCGCGACCTCGCTGGCGGTGAAGCTGTGAAGGCGTTGTTCTGGATCGTTGTCCTCGGTGGATGCGGAAACGCCGCTGCACCGGAAGCGAAACCAGAAGCGGTCGAGAAAGGAGCCGCACCCCAACGGATTGTCATCTCGGAGCGCGTTGCCAAGGATGCCGCCCTCCTGGTCGCGCAGGTCGAGATGGCCACGCTACCAGCGACGGTCGAATTGACCGGAGAGGTTGCCGCGAATCCCGACCGCGTCGCGCAGGTCTCGGTCCGCGTCGCAGGACGGCTTGTCGAGGTGCGGATTCAAGAGGGTCAGCGCGTAGTGGCCGGCGAGATCCTCGCATCGGTCGAGTCGAGCGAGGTCGCGCACGTGAGGTCGGAACTCAGCTCGACGAGCACGCGCGCCGCGGCTGCGCACAAGCGAGTCGATCGCGTCGCGAAGCTCGTGGACGCAGGCACGGCCTCGACCCAAGATCTCGAGACCGCGCGCGCAGAAGCGACCGTCCTCGATGCCGATGTCTCCGCGGCGAGACAGACGCTCGCGAGCATCGGCGGTGGTGGCGGAGCGACGGCTCGTCTCGAGCTGCGTGCGCCGTTTGCGGGCGTGGTGCTGCGCCGCAATGGCGTCGTCGGTCAGCCCGTGGCAGCCGACCACGTCGTCGCGGAGATCGTCGACCTCGATCATGCGATCTTTCTTGCGCGCTTGTTCGAGCACGATCTGGCTCGCGTGCGCGAGGGCGCGGAGGCCGAGGTTCGGCTAGACGCCTATCCCGACTTCGCATTCAGCGGCAAGGTCCTGACGGTTGGTCGTCAGGTGGAGCCCGTCGCACGTGCCGTGATCGCGCGCATCGCGATCGACGACAAGAGCTCGAGTCTGAAGATCGGCTTGTTCGGTGCGGCGGTCGTCGTGATCCCGGATCCAGCCGCGATGCCGTTGCTTCCGATCGTGCCGAGCTCCGCCATCTCGAAGATCGACGACCACCCGGTCGTCTTCGTCGAGGTCAGCGTGCGCTTGTTCGAGGTACGAACGGTCGAGCTCGGACACGCAGTTGGCGGCAGCGTCGAAGTCGTGAAGGGTCTAAAAGCTGGCGATCGCGTCGCGACAGATGGCCTGTTCACCCTGAAGAGTCTCGCTCTCAAGTCGACCTTCGGCGAGGAGGACTGAGATGGCGATCATCAAAGCGATCCTCGGTTGGTCGTTGCGAAACCGCTTGCTGGTCATCGCTGGCTTTCTCGTGATGATCGGATTCGGCGTGCGCGGCGCGCTGAAGCTACCGATCGATGCGGTGCCGGACGTGACCAACGTACAGATCCAGATCATCACGACGGCCCCCGCGCTCTCGCCGGTCGAGGTCGAGCAATACGTTTCGGTGCCCGTGGAGCGGGCGATGGCGGGTATACCTCGGACCGTCGAGATTCGATCACTTTCGAAGTACGGAGTCTCGGTCGTGACCATCGCGTTCGAGGACGGCACCGATATCTACTTCGCTCGTCAGCTCGTGGCGGAGCGGATGAGCGAAGCGGAAGATGCTGTCCCCCGCGAATACGGCAGGCCCGAAATGGGCCCGATCTCGACCGGGCTCGGCGAGATCTATCAGTTCGCTGTACGAGGTGAGGGCAAGTCTCCACGCGAGCTCAAGGAGACGCTTGACTGGTACGTCGCGCCACAGCTGCGGATGGTCCCGGGCGTCGTCGAGGTCAACAGCTTTGGCGGCGAGACCAAGCAGTACGAGGTCGCTCTCGATCCTGGACGGCTGCAGGCGAGCGGGATCAGCGTCGCCGACGTCGTCACGGCGATCGAGCAAGCAAACGGGAACGCAGGTGGTGGCTATCTCGAGCACGATCGCGAGCAGCTGGTCGTGGGCTCGCTCGGCTTGATCCGATCGGTCGATGATCTGCGCATGGTCGTCGTCGGGACGAGTGACGACGGCGTTCCGATCACGATCAGCCGCGTCGCCAGTCGTGTCGGTATCGGCTCGGCCCTGCGCCGAGGTGCCGCCTCGATCGATGGCCGCGGCGAGGTCACCGTTGGCGTCGTGATGATGCTGATGGGAGCGAACTCGCGCACGGTGACCGAGGCAGTGAAGGCCAAGATCGTCGAGCTCGGCCCATCTCTGCCACGGGGCATGACGATCGAGCCGTTCTACGATCGATCTGCGCTTGTCGATCGCACGATCAGCACGGTCGTTCGGAATCTAGCCGAAGGCGCCCTGCTCGTCGTCCTCGTGCTCGTGTTCCTACTCGGGAATCTGCGAGCCGGCGCGATCGTCGCGCTCGTGATCCCGCTGGCGATGCTCTTCGCGCTTCTCTTGATGAACGCGTCCGGATCGTCGGGAAACCTGATGAGTCTTGGAGCGATCGACTTTGGACTGATCGTCGATGGTGCGGTGATCGTCGTCGAGAATGCGGTCCGTCGCCTCGCCGAGGCGCGCCGACTCGAGAATCGTCCACTCACCAGTGAAGAGCGCACGAAGGTCGTCGAAGCGGCAGCCTCCGAGATGCTCTCGGCGAGCCTATTCGGACAGCTGATCATCGCGATCGTCTACATCCCGATCCTCGGACTCGGCGGTATCGAAGGGAAATTGTTTCATCCGATGGCGACGACGGTGCTGTTCGCGCTGGGCGGCGCGTTCATCGCCACGATCACGCTCGTCCCCGTGCTGGCGAGCCTCGTCCTCCGCGACGGCCACGAACGCGAGACGCTGTTGATGCGCGGACTGCATCGGATCTATCCGCCTGCGCTCGCGGGCGCCCTGCGGCATCGTGCCTTCGTGCTGACGTGTGGTGTTGCCGTGCTCTTTGCGGCGGTGGTCGTCGGTCGCCAGATCGGCGCCGAATTCGTCCCGAAGCTCGACGAAGGTGACGTGCTCGTCGAAGTCCGGCGGTTGCCGGGCGTCGCGCTCTCGGAATCGATCGCCACCGATCAGCGGCTCCAGAAGGCACTACTCGAGGTTCCAGAGATCGCGCACGTTATCTCGAAGACCGGTGCACCCGATCTCGCGAACGATCCGATGGGGATCGAGCAGACCGATGTTTATATCCAGCTCCAGCCGCACGCAAAATGGCGAGCAGGCTACATCAAAGAAGATGTCGCAAAGGCCGTGGCCGCTGCGCTCGAAGCGAACGTGCCGGAGCTGTCGTTCGCCCTCTCTCAGCCGATCGAGATGCGCACCAACGAGCTCGTTGCCGGTGTGAAGTCCGACATCGCGGTCGAGATCTACGGACCCGACTTGGTCGCGCTGCAGCGGCTAGCGCGCAGAGTGACGGCTGTCGTGCGCCGTGTGCCCGGCGCCGTCGATGTGCGTGCCGAGCAGGGACATGGGCTCTCGTACTTACGGATCACCCCTGACCGCGCGGCGCTCGCGCAACACGGCCTCACGATCAAAGACGTCAACATGCTGACCGGTGCGATGGCTGTCGGCCAGCGCGCAGGCGTGGTCCGGGAAGGTGACCGTCGTTTCGAGATCGCCGTCAAGCTCGACCACGTCGATGGGGACCTCGATCGCGTGCGCAGGTTGCCGCTCCGATCGGTGCGTGGAGCGGTCGTTCCGCTCGGTGACGTCGCCTCGGTCGAGGCTGTCACCGGGCCACTCGTGGTGAATCGGAACAAGCTATCTCGCCGGATCACCGTCGAGGCCAACGTGCGCGGCCGCGACCTCGTGTCCGTCGTGAACGATGCGCGAGCGGCCGTACAGCGCGAGGTCGCCCTGCCCAGCGGGTACCGGCTCGAATGGAGTGGAACGTTCGAGAACTTCCTGAGCGCGAAGAAGCGGCTGCAGCTGGTCGTGCCGCTCGCGTTGCTCGCGATCCTCTTCCTGCTCTGGCGCGCGTTCGATCGCGGCAAGCCGGCGATCCTGATCTTCCTGAACATTCCATTCGCGATCATCGGAGGCGTCTTCGCGCTGGCGCTGCGAGGTCTGCCTTTCAGTATCTCCGCGGGCGTCGGCTTCATCGCGCTCTTCGGCGTCGCCGTCCTGAACGGTCTCGTGTTGGTTTCGTTTGCGCGATACCTCGAGGCGGATGGGCGCACGCCGCACGAGGCGATCGCGGAGGCCGCGCGCCTTCGGCTTCGTCCCGTGCTGATGACGGCATTGGTCGCGGCCCTCGGCTTCATCCCGATGGCGCTCTCGACGGCACCGGGCAGCGAGGTGCAGCGTCCTCTGGCCACGGTCGTGATCGGCGGATTGGTGAGCGCCACCGTGCTGACGCTGATGCTATTTCCAGCGGTTTATTCGCTGGTCCATCCTCCACGACCTCGCCAAACGCGCTGACAATATGTGTTGCGCGGCGAGACGAACGGGACACCGCTCGCGGCGAGTAGCTGCTCGCACCGCGGCCAAGGCGGGTGCGCAGTACCTCGAGCAGCGCATCCATCGCATCGCCCTCACCGGGCGGCTAGGCGTGAGCGAAGCGCGCTCGGTCGAGCTCGTCCATGGGGTCGGCCTCGGCACCGTACTCGCGCTGCTCGAGCGCCCCGCCGACATTTCGACAGGTCGCTTTTCGCGTCTGGCGGCGTAGAGTGCGCGGACGATGGTTGCTCTTTCGATCCTCGAGCTCGGCCGGGTACGACAAGGCGGAACGCGACGCATGGCGCTCGACGAAGCTCGCGAGCTCGGCCGCAATGCAGAGGCGTGGGGGTACACGCGCTTGTGGGTCGCCGAACACCACAACATGGCGGGCGTGACCACCGCCGCGACGTCGCTCGTGATCTCGCACATCGCCGCGGGGACGAAGACCCTGCGCGTCGGCGCGGGCGGTATCATGTTGCCGAATCACGCGCCCTACGTGATCGCGGAGCAGTTCGGCACGCTCGAGACGCTGTACCCGGGCCGGATCGATCTCGGCCTCGGCCGTGCGCCTGGCACCGATCAGGCCACGCTACGCGCCCTGCGCCGCGATCCGAATGCGGCGGAGTATTTTCCCGATGACGTGAAGGAGCTGCAGGCCTTCCTCGCGCCACATGAAGCGGGGCAACGGATCGAAGCGGTGCCCGGCTCGGGCACGAACGTGCCGTTGTGGATCCTCGGGTCGAGCACGTTCGGTGCGCAGGTCGCAGCGAAGTTCGGGTTGCCGTTCGGCTTCGCTTCGCACTTCGCGCCGGACTCGCTCGATCCCGCGCTTCAGATCTATCGCTCGAAGTTCCAGCCGTCGGCACAACAGGCGAAGCCGTACGCGCTCGTCGGCGTCAACGTGATCGCGGCCGAGACCGATGCAGAAGCGCGCCACCTCGCGACGTCGCAACAGATGTCGTTCGCGGATCTATTTCGCGGCGAGCGCCGCCTGCTGCAGCCGCCGATCGACGACATCGAGACCTACTGGTCGCCGCGCGAAAAGGTACAGGCCAGATCGATGTTGCAGTTCAGCATCGTGGGCTCGCGCGATACCGTGCGCGCCGGCCTCAGTGTGCTGCTGGAGCGCACCCATGCCGACGAGCTCATGGTGGTGTCCGACGTCTACGACCCTTCCGAGCGACTGAAGTCGTTCGAGCGGATCGCCGAAATCGGCCGCTCGCTTCGTTCGTAGCGCACGCAACTTTGCGGGGTGCGTGTCGACGACGATCCTAACTCGGTCGAGTTGGTCGCCGTGCGGATCGAGAGCCTCGACGGAACGCAGGTCCATCGTGCCTACGGTGGACGCGAGGCGATCGAGATCGCGCGACGGGAGGTTCCGAGCTTGATCGTCCTGGACCTCGTCATGCCGGACCTCGACGGCTTCGATGTGGTCAGAGCCCTCAACCAACACGAGGACACGGCGCGAATTCCGATCCTGGTGATGACCGCAAGGCACATCGCCGATGCCGAACGCGAGGGAATCGACCGCGACGTCAGCGCGATGTACGCATTTGATGGGGAGCTGTTCACGAGCGAGGTCCGCCGAGCGATGAGCGGCCGTTCGCGGCAGATCTAGTTGGTTAGTTAGTCAGGCGACGCGCTGAGCGAGCTCGGGCGACAGCGGCCCGAACGTGAACGCCGAGGCGATCGCTTCGTCGGTGGCGTCGCCGAGCGGCAACGAGCGTTTACAGTTTCGGCTCGAGGTGGACGATTCGGCGGGGAAGCAGGTGGGCGCCCGGCTGCGTTCTAGGCCGGTTTACCGCTAGACTCCGCCACGATGAGCTCGACAACCACGCTCGAAGGATGGGGGCGACTTGCCGTCCCTGGCCGCGAGGTGTTGTCGTCGGATCTCGAGACCCTCACGCAGGGTGCAAGGCTCTCGCGCGGCCTCGGTCGCTCGTATGGCGATTCGTCGCTCCCCGCGCGTGAAGAGGACAAGATCGCGGGCACGCGGTTGGCCGATCGGATCCTCGCGTTCGATCCGGCAACCGGCGTGCTGCACGTCGAAGCGGGTGTCAGCCTCGCCGAGCTCAACCGGATCTTGATG
>JAYWCI010000069.1:0-4066 GCA_043780895.1 Kofleriaceae bacterium
CGCGACCTCGGAGGTCAGCGCGGTGGTATCCGCGCAGGTCGCGACCGCGGGGAGCTTGAGCGCGATGGGGATCGCGCGATCGACCGCGTCGCCGCCGCCAGCCACGAGCACATCGAGCGTACTCCCCGTCACCTCGAGCCCCCGTTGCAGACACTGCATCCGGAGATCGAGCACATGGGCGGATTGCTCGCCGCGCTGGTTCGCTCGACACGAATCGACGAAGCCGCTCTTCCAGTCGCGGGTCCACGCGTCGACGATCGGCGTGACGCGTGCGAACGTCGCCTTCGCATCCGGACGCGACGTCGCGATGAACGCTGCCGACAGCCGGTCACGCAACGCGCTGTTCCACACCGAGGCGACGCGATCGTCGCCGGTGCCGCACCCTGCGCCGTGATGACGCGTCGCCAGGAGCCCGACGGCCGCGAGCGCGACCGCGCCGACACCGGCCCACGCGATCCGGCGACGCCGCACCGTCGGATCCCGGGCGAGCAATGCGAGCAGCTCGGCCATCGACGGGTGACGATTCGCCGGCTCGTTCGCCAGGCCCCGGAGCAAGGTGCGGCGGATCGCGTTCGGCACCTTCGCGCCCGCGGGGGTCGGCAGGACGGTCCCGGTCAGCACGTTCGCCGACAACGCGACGTAGGTCGCGCCTGCGAACGGCCGCTCCTTGTAGAGCGCCTCGTAGAGCGCGACGCAAAACGAGAACTGATCGGTCTTCGTCGTCGAGAGCTGCCCGGAGAACTGCTCCGGCGCCATGTAGGTCGGCGTGCCCATGATCGAGCCGGTGCGCGTGAGGTCTTGCGACAGCGGCGTGTCGTTCGTCAACGCCATGTCGGGTGGCGGTATCGAGGCCGCGCGCGACAGCACATCGACCACTCTGACCAGCCCGAAATCGGTGACCTGCACGCCACCGGCCTTCGACATCAAGACGTTGTCGGGCTTGAAGTCGCGATGCACGAGGCCGACGTCGTGGGCCGCGACCAGGCCGCGGCCTGCGAGCAAGAACACGCTCAGGATCTCGTCGACCGTGTGCGGTCTCTCGAGCCAATCGCGCAAGGTGCCGCCATCGGCAAACTCCATCGCGAGATAGATCTGCTCGGCGAACGTGCCGACCTCGTGGACCTTGATGACGTTCGGGTGGTTGATCTTCGCCATGGCTTGCGCCTCGCGAAGCAAGCGCACCGTCGCCCCCGTGGTCGCTGACGCCGAGTGCATCGCTTGCGTGAGCAACTTGATCGCGATCTTGCGGTCGAGATGCGGGTCGTACGCCGAGTAGACGACGCCCACACCGCCCCGCCCGAGCACGCCGAGCACCACGAATCGACCGATGCTATCGCCACGCCCCGGCTCGCCCGCACCGGCCTGCGCCGGGCCGACGAGCGAGGCACTCGCACTCGATGCCGCGACCGTCTGGTCGATAGACGGATCAGGCGACGGATCAGCGCCACGCTCACCAACACCGAGTTGCGTCTTCACCGGAGCCATATCTTCCGCGATCGGTCACGGTTTTGGCCGGGTCAGCCTCTAAAATCTAGGGAAGATCGGCCGTAAGTGCCAGGGATTCGTCTGGTACGAGCGCTGCAATCTGCACTACGCGACGCTGACCGCGGGTGCGAACGAGGTCCACTTCTACACCGGCTGCAACAGCTGCCTGTTCGACAAGCTCGACATCCTCGATGTCAACGATCCCCGACAAGAGTGGCTACACCACCTGGACGATGCTCGATCAATAGGCGCAATAGGCGCGCACCAACTCCGCACCCGAGCGCGGACGCACGGACAGCCGTCGCTGCCGTCCAGCAGTTTGCGAATTTGACGAGCTCGGGCCCGGCATACCGGCTGGCAAGATCGAAGGCAGGTTGACCGGCGACGAGGTGCGCACGGCGCAGGGCACGGTCCAGAAAGCCTTCGGCAAGGTCGAGCGCGCGGTCGCGACGGCCGCGGATAAGGTCAAAGAGGGCGCTCGCCGGATCGAAGACAAAGTCCGCGGGACCGGTGCTCGCGTCGACCGTCGCGCACGCAACCCCCAGTAGCTGGTAAACGGCTCGGAAGCTGGCAAGCTCACGCCATGAGCACTGCTGGCTCCAACCTCGAGTTCCTCTTGTCGCGCCGTAGCGCTTCTGCCCTCGGCGGTCCCGCACTCACGCGTGACGAGCTCGATCGCGTTCTGGCCGTAACCGCCTCGGTCCCCGACCATGGCGCGCTACGGCCATTTCGTTTTGCGATCATCGAGGGCGAAGGCCGCAACGCCTTCGGCGAAGCGCTCGCGCAGACCGCGCTCGAACGCCAGCCCGACATCCACCCTGCGAAGCTCGATGGCATGCGCCAGAAAGCGCTTCGGTCTCCAACCATCATCGCGCTGATCGCGTCTCCGAAGCCTGGCAAGGTCGAGACCTGGGAGCAGAACGCCACGGCCGCGTGCGCCGGCTACGCCATCACACTCGGCGCGCACGCCCTCGGCATCGGCGCGGTGTGGAAGAGCGTGCCGTTCACGCAGGGTGCGGCGCTCGTGAAGCTGTTCGGCCTCTCGCCGACCGAGGAGATGCTCGGCTTCATCCACCTCGGCCGGACCGCCACCGACGAGGTGGCCGCGACACGTCCGCCGAGCGATCTCGCGGCGTGCACGATGACGATCGACCACTAGCGCGAACCGCGGCGAAGCCGCACGACTCTGCCCCGGCGAAGCCGGAGCCCAAACCCATCTCGAGAGCTCACAACGCAGATCGATCGACTGCTAGTTCAAGCCGCCGTTCGAGATCATGCCGTGCTGCTTCTTTTGCTCGTCGAGGCGCTTCGCGTTCTCGGCCTTGAGTTGAGCCGCGGTCTTGGTCGCCTTGAGCGCCGCGACTTGCGCGGCCGCAGCGGTCTGCTTGACGGCGACGTTCTCCGCAGTGAGCTTGTTCGTCTTCACGGTTAGCGACTGCGCGAGCTTGGTCGCGTTCAGCTCTTTCTCTGCCGCTTCTGCCGCGGTCTCTGCCGCGACCTTTGCTTCGTGCTCGGCCTTCTCCGCCGCGAGATGTGCCAGGTCGCTCTCTTTGCGCGCCTTGATGCTCTGTTCGAGTGCGGCCTTGGTCTGGATCGCTTGATCGGTCGCGCGTTGTTCGGCGCTGCGGATTAACACGAGCGCGATCGCGGCCGCCGCGACCAGCGCGCACAAGAAGCCGAACGCCGCGACGATCCGTCGGCGCCGCGTGCGCGCGGTGCGGTTCGCGAGCTCGAACACGGCGGTGAGGAATGCATCTTCGCGCGGCGCCAACACGCGCGACGACTTCGCACGCCACACGCGCGCTTCGTCCATCGCCTCGTTGCGCCACAGGAGGCCCTCGACCCTGCCCTTTTGATCCCACTGCTGCGCGGCCGCGCGAACCTGGGCGAGGAACGCGGCATCTTCCTGGTTCTCGTCGAGCCAGCGGCGCAGGGAGGGCCAGCTCTTGATCAGAGATTCGTGCACGAGCTCGACGGCAGTCGAGTGCACGACGAGCAAGCGCGCCGTGACGAGCAAGCCGAGGATCCGATCGACATCGCCACCGAGCTCGCGGAGCTCGCCGGTATCGACGATCGCGCGCGTGCGTTCGGGCGTGACGAGCTGCTGGAAGATCAACCGCACGAGCCGCTGGTCGGTGCCGACAAAGCCCGCGATCACTTCATCGGCGTGCGTCGCGAGGGCGCCGGCGACACCGCCGAGCGCGTCGTACGAATTCTGCGTCAACATCCGACGCTGGCGATCGCGGGTCTCCCACAGCTTCGCGGCCGTGAACTGGAGCAGCGGCAACGGGCCCGGCGTTGCTTCGAGCGTGGAGAGCATCTGCGCCACGATGCCGGGCTCGAAGTTGAACCCGAGCGCCTCGAGCGGATGCGAGAGCGCCTCCTCGAGCCCCGCGCGATTCGGCGGCTGCAAGAAGACCAGGCCGCGCGCGAGCTCCTCGACAAACCTGCGATCTTCCGCCGCGCGATCGAGAAAGTCCGAGCGCATCGCGACGACCACGCGAATCGGCCCCGATGGATCATCGGCCGCACCGGCGAGACACGAGGTGAACGCGTGGCGCTCCTGGGCATCGGGCACGAG
>JAYWCI010000070.1:0-12531 GCA_043780895.1 Kofleriaceae bacterium
GCGATCATGGCGTCGCCGTCGGGAATATGGACACGCAGATCGACGACCTCGACGGTAGGCATCGCCTGTGAGGTGGGGCGCACGGTGAGCGTCAGCAGCTGATACTGGCCGCGCTCCGCGTGCGCGTAGCTCTCGAGGCTCGGGGTCGCCGAGCCGAGCACGCAGACTGCGCCGGCGCGTTGCGCGCGGACGAGCGCGACATCGCGCGCGTGGTAGCGCACGCCTTCTTCTTGCTTGAACGAGCTGTCGTGCTCTTCGTCGACGACGATCACGCCGAGGTTCGCGACCGGCGCGAACACTGCCGAACGTGCACCGACCGCGATCCGCGCCTGCCCGCGACGCAGGCGCGACCACTCGCCGAGCCGCGCCTGTTCGGTCAGGCCGGAATGAAGGATCGCGACGAGGTCGCCGAACCGCGCGCGGAACCGCGCCGCGAGCTGCGGCGTCAGCGAGATTTCGGGGACCAACACGAGCGCAGTCTTGCCGAGCTCGAGCGCATCAGCGATCACGCGCAGGTAGACCTCGGTCTTGCCACTGCCCGTCACGCCGTGGAGGAGGAACGGCACGAACGCGGCGGGCTCGTGGACCGCCTTGATGATCGCAGCGATCGCGACCTCTTGCTCCACCGTCGGCATGGGGATCGTGGTGGGTGCGAGCGCATCCGAGATCGGAGCGGCATCGAGCGCGGATTCGCGTTCGCTCGTGCGCACGATGCCGGCCTTCTCGAGCTCTCGCACGGCGGGGCCCGGATTCGGAATCTCGAGCGCCGCGATCACGGTCGGCCCCGCGGCGAGTGCTTCGACGATCGCGAGACGCTTTTTTGCGCGCTTCGCCGCCTCGCGTGCCTCTTCGAGAGGCACCGCGAGCTCCACGATCCGCTCCTGCTTGAGCCGCGCGCGCGCCGCCTCACGCTCCTCGACTTCGACGACGAGGCCTTGCTCGATCAGCGGCACGTAGCCCCGCTTGAGCGTCGGGCTCATGCCCGCGCTCGCGATCGGACCCGCCTCGAGGCGGCCCAGGAGGGCGCGTGGCTTCGGCGGCAGCGCACTCTCGAGCGCCGCCTCGCCAGCCTCGGTCAGCGCGAGCACGCGATGCGCCTTGATCCCGCTGCCGGCGGGCAAGGCCGCCTTGATGACTTCGCCCGGCGGCGCTTCGTAGTAGCCGGCGATCCACTGGCACAGCTCGACGAGCTCGGCCGACAGTGCGGGCTCGTCGTCGACCACGTCGGTCAGATCGAGGAGCTTCTTGATCTCGGGCGGCACCGGCGTACCGACCCGAGCGATCACGCCCATCACGGACTTACCGCCGAACCGCACCATCACGCGCGCACCGACCCGCGCGCGCGCACGGAACCGGGCCGGGACGCCGTAGTGATAGAGGCCCGGCGCCGCGAGCGTGACGATGACCTCGACCGTATGCAGCGCCGCCGGCGTGTGCGGCTCCGCCGGCAAGCCGGCAGCGAGATCTGCACGCGGGGCAATCGTCACGGCGAAGTAGCCTAGCACCGCCATCGGACATCTCCTCGGCGCAGCCGGCGCAGTACGATGGACACAACCGTGAGAGAGACGCCGCTTCCACCGACGACCCATCGGCTCGCTGTCGGCCACGTGTTGCTGCGGCACGTGGAGGTGGCTGCGGTGCTGAGCCCGACTCGCCCGCGACGCCAGGTTCGAACCACCCCGCAAGGCGATTCGATCCGGCCGTGAGCGACAAGCCCTTTCCACCGTCTCCGCGCCGACTCGCGCTCGCGCGCCAGGCCGGTATGACCGCGGCGAGCCCGATGCTCGTTGCGGGACTCGCGTGCGCGGCGATCGCGATCGTCGTGTCGGTCGGACGGTTCGCGCTCGGCGATGCGATCGCTGCGGCATGCAACGGAGCCGCGACCCTCCCGGCAGCGCGATCGCTCGTGATGCAGGTGCTCGCGATCGCCCTGCCGCTCGTCGGAGCCGCGGCGATCGCCGCGATCGCCGCGCATCTCGCGCAGACCCGCGCGTTGTGGTTGCCGCGTCGGACGATCCGCGATGCGCCGGCACTCGATCGGGGCGCGGTCGCTCGGACGCGTAGCACGGCGTTCGAGCTACTCGCCGTGATGGTCATCGGCGCGGTCGGCTTCGGCTGGCTATGGATCTTCGCGCCGCGGCTCGCGGTGCTCTTCGAGCTCGCACCCGGCGAGATGCTGCGCGCCAGCGCCGCGCTCGGCGCGAGCTTCCTCGCAGCGCTCGCGATCGCGTATCTCGGCATCGGTGTGGTCGATGCGGTCGCGCGCCAGATCGAGCTCGCGAACGCGCTCGCGATGTCCTCGACGGAGAAGCGCGAAGATGATCGCCTCACGAGTGCGGATCCAAGGTGGGCACGCCAACGCGCCTTACTCGCGCGCGATACCGCGAGCGAAGGTGCGGCACTCGCGGCCGCCGTCGCGGGCTGTGCGGTGGTGATCCTCGGTGAGGACCTCGCGATCGCGATCGCGTGGGACGCCACGAAGCGACCGATTCCGACCCGTATCGCGGTCGGTCGACGCGCCCGCGCCACGCAGCTCGTCGGGCTCGCCCGCCGGCATCGCATCGCGGTGCATCGCGATCCGGACCTCGCTCGCGCGCTCGGGGATGGCGAAGGCCCGGTCCCCGAAACCCGTTGGCGCACCCTCGCCGACGTGCTCGTTGCGGTTCGCCACTAGTTGTCCTCCTCGCGCGGCGGGGCACGGCGCGGCACGTACGCCTCGGCCTGCCGCGCGCGCTCGGCCGCCTCTTCATCGAGCTCGCGCGCGAGCCAGCGCAGCGCACCATCGAGCGTCTCACCTTCGAGGCAGATCCGGCGCATCGCACGATCCGAGATGCCGACGAACGGCGAGAATGCATCGAGCACCGCCTCGGCATGCGCGTACGTCGAGACCAGATCGGCTTCGTTCGCCCAGTGCGCCTCGATCGCTTCGCGCAGCACACCACCGACGCAGATCAGCCTCACGTACGTATCGTGGACCAACAGGTTCGTCTCGCCCGAGCGCGTCCAGATCGGCTCGAGCTCGACGTCGTCGAGCAGGATCCGCATGAACCCTTCGAAGTCGACCACGATCGCCGCGATCCGTTGGATCGGCGCGACCGACAACCAGCGCGAGGCCAGGCGCGCGAGCTCCTGCTCGAAGTGCTCGAATGCGAGGGCGAGCCGCAACGTCTCCGGCGGCGCGATCGTGGTGCGTTGCGGAGAGAACCACTCGGGCAGCTCCGCGGTCTCGTGCGGTGAGTCTACGTCGGCTACCAGCTCGTATTGATCGGTATCGAGGAACAGCGCGCGTTCGGTCATACGACGACACCTTGCAGTCGCTGCGCCAGCCCGATTCTCGCGCAACCTCGCGATTGCATTCGCGCGCCTGTCCGGCGTGTCCGGCGCGCGGACGTCAGTGTCCGAAGACCGTCGGACCGCTCACTTCATCGGCGCGCGAAACGCGATCCAGATCTCGCCCAGCCGGCGTACGTCGTCTGCGAGTGGCGGCGGTTCGCGATTGCCGACATCGGCGACGAGCAGCGTGCCTCCCCGAACGAGGGCGTCGAGTGCTGCACGTTCGAGTGCGCTGCGATCGCCACGCGCGGCGAGTGACGAGCCGACGATCGTGATCGCATCGAACTCGGCAGTGTGCAGCACCTCCACCGCATCACCACATCGCACGTGCGCGAGATACGGATGACGCTCGCGACGTTGCCGCGCCACGAACGTCCGACAGATCGCGGGATCGCGATCGATGCTCGTGATCCGTGCGCCGAGCTCGTGGCCGAGCCAGTCATCGAACAGCCCTACGCCGATGCCGATATTGCACACCGCCGTCGCGGCCGGCCATCGCGTCGGCAAGCGTGGCTTGAACCACGCGCGCAGCTCGTAGTCGAGCCACGCTGCTTCGAGCGAGACGTTCCACGGCTCACTGCCGCGCTCGACATAGTGAGAGAGCAGTTCGGCTTCGGTCATCACGGACGTAAAACCACGCCACGCCGCGAATTCTTCCCCGAGACGCCCCACGTGGGGCAGCTCGCTCATGACCGAACGATTCTCGGACAGTCGACGACCCACGTGGGGCGCGGATCGATGGATCTCGGACACCACGCCCCATGTGGGGCGTCGCGAACGGCGGCCGGACATCGACGACCCACGTGGGGCGCGGCTCGATGGTTCTCGGACACGACGACCCACGTGGGTCGTCGCGAACGACAGTCGGACATCGACGGCCCACGTGCGGCGTCGCGAACGATAGCCGGACACCAACGACCACGTGGGGCATCGCAACTACAACGTGTGCCGGAACACCGCCGCCATCGCGACCGCGAGCGTCGCGACCAGGCTCGCGGTCATCATCACCAGCGCTGCGGGCACCGCGACCGCACCAGGCACGTTCGCGCTCGCCCGCGCCGCGACGCGTACGCCCGCGCCCGCCGCAACTTGCACCACCGCCGCGGTGACGAGCCACGGCACCGCGAGGCGTACCGCGGTCGGCACGAGCCCCGCAAGCGCACCGATCACGTTCGCCTGCGTGGTCGCCAGCGCGGGAATCTGCTGATGGCTCGTCACGATCGACTCGATCACCATCACGTGACCATCGATCCCGACGAACACTGCGGCCGCGAGCACGCCGAACAGCGCCGTGTACGGCCCCTGCGCCTTGCCGGTACCCGCGAGGTCGACGAGCCGACCCGCCGCCATCGCCGCCAGCAGCGGTACCGCCGCGACGATACCGAGCGTCGCGCCGATCACGACCTCGCGCACCGCGAGCTCCCACGGCACGCCCGAGCTCGTCAGCGGCCCCACGACCGGGGCGACGATCAACGCCGACCACACGCCGAGTGCGAGCGCCAGCGCGCCCTGCACGACGCGCGGAATGCCGCCGACAAACGTGGTGACCACCGCGATCGCGACCGCACCACGCAGGCCGAGCACGACGACGAGCCACGGCGACACTTAACTCGCTCCTACGCTGCCCGCTGCCGTGATCAACGGCCACAACTTGTCCGCGAACGCGACGATCTGATGCCCGATCGAAGGCGCGAAGATCACGATCGCTGCCCCGACCGCCGCGACCCGCGGCACCAGCCCGACCGCCGGATCCTGGATCTGCGTGAACGCGCCCAGGAGGCCCGTCACGATGCCAGCGATCAGCGCCGCGACCAACACGGGTGCCGCGAGCAGCAGCACGAGCAGCATCCCTTCGCGCACCACGCTGATCACGCTCGCGGTCACACGTAGCCTCGCAGCAGGCTCTCGAGCAGCAACCGCCAGCCATCCACGGCGACGAACAACAACAGCTTCAATGGCAGGGCGATCGTCTGCGGATTCGTCGACGCCAACCCGAGCGACGCCAACCCGAGCGCCACCACCAGATCGATCACCAGGAACGGAATGAAGATCAGGATCGCGATCGTGAATGCCTCGCGCAGCTCGCTCGTCACGAACGCCGGCGCGATCACCCACACCTCGTCGCCCTGGACCTCGTGGCCGAGCTTGGTGCCGAGCTCGCGAAACGTGGCGCGATCTTTCTCGGCCGAGTGCTTGATCAAGAACGCGCGCAGCGGTGCGATGCCTCGCTCTGCTGCATCGAGCTGCGGCTGGTACTCCGCGGGCACGAGCACGCGCAACGCATCGCCCGGTGTCGGCGGCTGGCCAGGTGTCGGCGCAGGCGCAGGCGCGCTCGGCGCAGCTGGTGTTCCCGCCGCTCGTACCATCTCGATCGCCACCGGCGACATCACGAAGAACGTGAGGATCAGTGACAACCCCGTGACGACCAAGCCCGACGGCGCATCCGGCGCTCCGATCGCATTGCGCACGAGCGACAACACGACCGAAATCTTCACGAAGCTCGTCAGCGTCAGCACGACGAGAGGAATGATCGCGACCAGCGCGAGCAGGACCGCGTTCGTCATTCGGCGCGCTGCTCCGCCGCTGCCGCCTCGGGAATCACGTCTGGCACTGGCGCGGGCGCAGCGGCCACGCCCTTGCGCCGCATCCACGCGCCACGCACGAGCTCGCCGAAGCTCGGCTGCAGCGTCTTGCGCGCCTCGACCTCTTTTCCATCGAGCTCGGTCAGCACGGACAGCCCCATCTCGCTCGTACCGACCAGCAGCGTCTTGCCCGCGACCTCGACCACATACAGCGACCGCCGCGGCTCGAGCGGAATGCGCGACACGACGGTCATCAGATTCGCGCCCCGCGCCCTGCCCGTCGACAACAGCCGACCGAACAACCGGACCGCCACGAACGCCACCACGCACACCACGCCGAGGACGATGAGCGACGTCACCAGCAGGTCGCCGTAGCTCGCGCCCGCCGCTACACCATTCCCAGGCATGCGCTGGGCGTACCACCCAGGTCTGACAGCTTCATGTAGGGCCGGGCCTTCGTACTCGTGCGGCTATCGCCGACGTCGCCCAGCGGTACGCTCGAGAGGTCGCGACGACTGGCTTCGCAAAATCTGCAGCACCGAGCTCGAGCGCCACGTAGCGCGAGCATCCGCCGCCCTTCGCCGGCGAACCACTAGCCAGCAGAGCCCGCCATGAACGCATCGATCAGGTCTTGCGCTGGGCTACCTGCACGCACGTCGGCCAAGGCGGCGTGCAGCTGCTCGAGCTGCGTCTGATCCACGTTAGTGGCTAGCACTTCCCCGAGCTGCTCCAGCGTCGCAACCGACCGCAATCGCGCCAGCTGGAGGATCGCGCGCCGCGCGCCGTCGAGCTCTCCAGCCTCGCGACCCTCTTCACGACCCTCGTCGCGACCTTGGCCGTAGAACTTTTTCGCGAAGGCGCTCTGGAACTCGTAGTTCTTCATCATTTCAGCCTCGATGACTGCCTTGCACACGGGGTCCAACGCTCGAAGGATCAAGTCGAAGTATAGGGTACTTCGGTCCGTGGGCAGCGCCTGAATCGCGGCGAGCGCGACCCGCGCGACCTCGACGGTAGGATGCGCCAGCGTCGAGAGCACCGCTAATTCGGGCGTTTCATTCGGTGCCCCCGTCACCATCGGTACGTCGTCGAACCCGATCACGACCGGCTCCAGGACGAACTTCGGATGGCCGGTCTCGATCGGCTTTCTCGCCCATCGCGCGACCTTCTCGTCGGTCGCCACCACGAGCAGCATCACCGGACATCCCTCTCGCGCGCGCAACGCCGTGATGTATTGCGGCCAGCTCAGGTGCTTCGCCACATCCGTCGTTGTTTGCACTTCGACGACGACCGCACTGATCACGTCGTTCGCGCGATCGCGTAGCAGCACGACTGCATCCGCCCGGTACTCGACCGAGATCACCTGCGAGAGATCGATCGAGCCGAGCTCTACCCGATCCGGCCTCGCGTCGAGTCCTACGCTCACCGCGATCAGCTCGACTGCAAGCTCCGGTCGATTCCGGAACAGCTCGACGAGGATCTCGTGATCGAACGACACGGTCTCGCGCTACAGCACGCACCGTTCCATTCGCAACTTCGCGAGATCGCTATCGCGCGTGTCCGAGTCGTCCGTGGAGCGGACGTATCCGTCCGAAACTCGGCCGCTCCCGGACAGAAAGAAACTACGCAACTCTGGCACGCGAGGTCCGATACGACCTGGATGAAGCTTCAAACTCGCGTATATGCTCGCGCCATGAACCAGTGGCGTTGTTGGTCGTTGTTCCTGGGTCTCTCGTTTGGCCCCGCAGCCTGCACGAAAGTAAATCCTGCCTATCACTGCCAGAACTCTACGTGCATCGATCCAGCCTTTCCGTACTGCGATGCGGATGGCTCGATCGGCGGAACCGCTGGCGTGTGCATCGCGGTCACGTGTACTGCCGGCGAGTTCGGAAAGTGCTCGGGCGACTCGGCGCTCACGTGCAATGACACCGGAACCGGTTACGTCGAGACACAGTGCGCGCACGGCTGCGATGAAGGCACCGGCTGCAAACTCTGCGAAGCGAATCAGACCGTTTGCGCGAACGGAACCGTCGCGACATGTGACGCCTCGGGCGGCCAAACCTCAGCGTTCCAGTGCCCCCTGGGCTGCTTCGGGGACCAGCCTAGGTGCACCGATGTAGAGCCGTCCAACCACCTTGGCGCCTACTACGACATGGTTCCAAATCCGCAAGACCTGGATCTAACAGGAGGCTGGACTGTTCACTTGGAAACCGGCGAAATTACAAACGGGACCACGACGCTTACGCCGACAAGCTTCCTGGTTCCGTCTCTTGGAGGTGGCCCCACCACTCGCGTGTACGTGGTCAACAAGTTAACGCTTGGGAACATCAACCTCTTCGGCCCGCTCGGTGGCTCAACTCTTAGCACTGCTTTTTTAGCTACCGCAGACATTCAGATCAACGGCACCGTCGCGACGAATTCTGGAGCTGGCAGCATTCGGGACGCGAGTTGCAACGGTCACCCAGGGGTGCAGAGCTACGAACAAGCCGGCGCTTGCATCATCGTTTCGGGCGGAGGCGGAGGAGGAGCAGCGGCTGGCAGCAGTGGTGGGCTTCTGCTAGATGCTGATCCCTCCACAGCTATCGCAGGCGGTCCTGCGTTTGGTACGGATGATTTACAACCGTTAGTTGGCGGATGCGCAGGTGGCGGCTTCCACAATAGTGAGGCCGGTGCCACGTACACGGACGCACAGAACGGTGGTGGAGCGATCCAGCTGACGAGCCGCTCCGGGATCACGGTGAATGGCACGATCAACATGGATGGCTACGGCGGATACTCCGATCAAGATCAGGGCTGTCGGGAGTCCTGGCTAGCGGGTGGTGGTGGTGGTGGCATTTTGCTCGAGGCTCCGGTCGTCACATTGGCTGCCCATTCCACGCTCTCGGCTGCGGGCGGCGATGGGCACGGATGCAATCCAGCGCAGCAAACTTGTGGAACGCCCGGTCACGGCGGCACCGGGGCAACGGCAGCAACCGCTGGCGGCAACGTTCAATTCACGACCGCGCTCGGACCGAGTGCGATTTTCTATAGCGGCACCGGTGCTGGAGGTGTCGGTCGCGTGCGAATCAACACTGCGACCAGTACTTACACACTCGATGCCAGCGCGACGCGAAACGCAATCGTCACCACCGGCACAATAAAAACCCGCTAGTCGCGCCCGCGGTGACACGACCGGACCCTGACCTGTAGCAAAGGGTCCCGCGCTTCGATTCGTCACGCCTTTCGACCCTGAAGTTCGAACCTTGGCTCGTCATGCGTGCTCGGTTCGAACTCGGCATGTGTGTTCGATGACTCAGCGCTCGGAGCGTTCCCCGCCGAAAGGCAAAACGCGCGACCAAGGGCCGCGCGTGAGATCAGTCAATAGGTTCGAGACTTAGCAGCCGGCGGAGGTCACGATGTCCGTCGTGCTACGCGGATTGATCGTGCGAATCAGATCCTTCGTGTTCGCATCCATGACACCCGTCACGATGATGCAGGCGTTGAGCGCCGCAGGAACCGCCGGAGTCGACGACGTCCCGCCGTAGTAACTGAATGCATCGTCGTCCATAAAGATCTTCTTGCCGGCCGTATCAGTCAGCTCGACTTCGCCAACGCTGTTCGCCAAAGCCGTGACCTTCGCCTTGGTGAGCGTGACGAGCGAACCCATGTACGGCGCGCCTGCGGTCGCGCTTGTGAGCGTATCGGTTGCGATGCCAGTCAACGGAAGGACCACACCACCGACGCCCGGCGTGCTCGCGGTCGCGTTGGAGAGCTCGAGCGTCTTGAGCGTGCCCGAGCCGAATGGACCAGCGATGCCCTGCAGCATCGTGATTTTCTGGCCGACCGTTGCGCCCGTGGGCGGGCTCGAAAAGACGAGCACGCCGTTGCTCGCGGCCGCCTGTAGCGTGTCGGCGACCCAATAGTGGAACGTACCGTTGATCGCCGTGATGTAAACGTCGCGGAGAATCACCGGACTTGAAGCCGTCGCCTGCGTGGTGTTCACCGTGTGAACACTCGAGCCCGACGTCGTATTTTTCGAGCAACCGCAGACGGCATCGGCCGTGGTGCAGGTCGCACCGAGCCAGGCGTTCGAACCGGTCTCGCAGCCAAGATCGTTACAGTCCGTGAAGCCGTTTCCGTCGTTGTCGATCGTGTCGGTACAGGTGCCGGGGCTGGTGCCTGCGGCTGCTTCCGGAGCCGGGCACGCAGTGCCAGTGGTGTTGAAGTCAGCCGCCGTGCGCGGGAGCACGAGGTAGTCGTAGAAGTAATCGACGACACCGGTGAGCTGCCCGAAGCACGCGCCGTACGGGATCATCGAGATGTCGGTCATCGTGCCCTCCATCTTCGCGACACCGGTGATCTTGAGCGCGAAGCTATCCACGGGGGTCGGGGTCGCCTTGCTGAAGGTCTTCGCCGCAGTCGCGGCCGAGACGTTGTCGAGCTCGACCAAGACGCCTTCCCAGTCCTCCCACGCATTGGTGAACGCCGCGCCTCCACCGAGAGCGGACATCGTGCCGTCATACATCTGGCCGATCGCGAGCGCGTCGACCTTGTCAGGTGTGATCGTCGCGGTCGCGCCGGTCTTGGTGACCGTCATCGTGCTGCTGGAGGACGCGGGCTCGAGCTCCGTGGTCGTACGGCCCGTGTTGTCCGCGTTCGAGCCGGTCAACGCGAACTCCGCCTTGATGCCGCCGGTGATGTTGACGACATCGCCAACCGAGACGGTGCCACTGGCGACGGTGCCCTTGAAGACGTGGACGCCCGAGCGCTTGCCGCCGCCCATGTCCTCGACCCACATATCGCCGGTCTTGTCGCCGAAGGTGTCGACCGCGGTGACGACCACGTTGTTCAACGTGACCGCCGTGCCAGGCACCATCGATTCGCTCTGGATGTCCTTGACGGTGGTCGTGCTGCCACTTCCGTTGCTTCCACTGCCAGGGCCGTCGGTGGTGGTGTTGTTGCTATCGCTGCGGCAGGCGGCAGCGAAGGAGGCGGCGGCGAGAGAAAGAACGGCGATCAGCGAGGTCAAACGCATGAACATCTCCGGGTAAGTAAACGCGCGAAAAACGCGACGGTGATAGTCCGTCGCGTGGAGCGTGTATACCGAAAAGCGAAAACCCGCCTGCGGCGGGTATCACAGATCACCGTGAATTTTTGCTAATCGATTTTGTCGAACTAGCGACGATTACGCCGCAGGTGCAGCGGCGAACGTCGGACCGAGGCCCACGAGCTCGACGAATGCCATCGGAGCCGCATCGCCCTTGCGGGTGCGCGTCTTGAGGAGCCGCGTGTAGCCGCCCTTGCGGGTAGCAAAGTGCGGACCGATCTCGGTAAACAGGCGATCGAGAGCGTCACGCGTCTTCACCGTGAGGCGCGCTTGGCGCTTCGCGTGGATGATCTGTGCCTTCTCGTCCACCGTGCACGCGTCACCCTTCGCGATGAGCGAGTGGACCGAGATGCCCCACGTGATCACCGGGTCGGCGAACATGCGGAGCTCTTTGGCCTTGGCTTCCGTGGTCTCGATCCGGCCGTGAAGCAGGAGCGAGGTCACCATGTTGTTCCACATGGCTTTACGGTGCGGGGACTTGCGACCGAGCTTACGACCTTGTTTGCGATGACGCATGACGATTCTCTCTAGCTCTCTGCTTAGGGCTTCTTGAGCGGGTTCGGACCCGGCCAGTTGTCGAGCTTCATACCGAGCTGCAGGCCCATTTCGGCGAGGAGCTCCTTGATCTCTTTGAGCGACTTACGGCCGAAGTTCTTGGTCTTCAGCATCTCGCTCTCGGTCTTCTGAACGAGCTCGCCAATGTACTTGATATTGGCGTTCTGGAGGCAGTTCGCCGAGCGGACAGAGAGCTCCAACTCGTCGACCGTTCGCCACAGGTTCTCGTTGAGCTTCTCGGCGGCTTCGTCACGCGGGGCTTCGACGGGCTCGGCCATCTCTTCGAAGTTGATGAAGAGGTTGAGCTGCTCCTTGAGGATCTTCGCGGCGTACGCGACGCCGTCATCCGGGCGGACCGAACCGTTGGTCCAGCACTCGATCGTGAGCTTGTCGTAATCGGTCTGTTGACCGACACGAGCGTTCGTCACGATGAAGTTGACCATGCGGACGGGCGAGAACAGCGCGTCGATCGCGATGGTGCCGACAGCGAGCTCCTGAGAGTGGCGCTCGGCCGGCTGGTAGCCGCGACCGGTGGAGATCGTGATCTCCATCGCCATCTTGCCGTCCTTGGACAGCGTGCAGATCTTGTGGTCCGGGTTGAGGCAGGTGACGCCGTCGACGAGCGTGATGTCGCCGGCGGTGACGAGGCCTTCACCGTGCTTGTCGATGCGGACGGTGTACGTCTTGTCGTGCTCGACTTTGAAGAGCGTCTCCTTGAGGTTGAGGATGATGTCGGTGACATCTTCGACAACGCCGGGGAGCGCGGTGAACTCGTGCAGCGCACCTTCGAGCGCGATGTGCGTGATCGCGGCGCCCTGGAGCGACGAGAGCAAGATGCGACGCAGCGCGACGCCGAGCGTCGTGCCGAAGCCGCGCTCGAGCGGCTCGCAAGAGAACTTGCCGTAGGTCTCGCTGCGCTCCTCGATCTCGAGGGTGCGCGGGCGGATCAGGTCGCGCCAGTTCTTCGCCATGAAGGCG
>JAYWCI010000071.1:0-7766 GCA_043780895.1 Kofleriaceae bacterium
GGTACCGCGACGTTCGACATGACCGGTGGCGAGAGCGCCACCTTGCTCAAGGCCGGCACGATCAACCCGGGCGTCGTGATCCCGCACTTCTTCGATTTCAAGATCAACGTCGCCGATGCGCCGAAGTCGTTCTCGGTCCACGACCCGCATGGCTCGACCGCGATCCAGTTCGCCTTCCAGGACAAGTGCCCGAGTGGTGGCACCGTCGAGCTCGATCACTCGAGCGCGTTCAAGACGCCGCGGGTCTCGGAAGGCAAAGAGAGCGCGAACATGCTCGTCCCGCAGGGCTCGTGGGCGTGGCGCTTGCGCTGCAGCGGTGGCAGCGTCGCCGCGCAGGGCCAGATCTCGGTCGTCGCCGACTCGGGCCGGCGCCCGCTGCCGCAGAAGCTCTCGACGAACACCATCGATGCGGATGGTCGCGTCTACTCGATCGCGTATCAGAGCCAGATCCCGAACGTCGTCGTGAAGCTCAAGGGCACCGGAGGCTCGGCCTTCAAGCTCCACCTCGCGACCGGTGGGGCAGACGAAGTCTTCGAATCGACCACGTCGTCCGTGGAAATCCCCGGCAAGAAGCTCAAGGAAGCGAACTACACGTTCTGGTTCGACAAGGACGGCGTCAAGCAGGACAAGATCACGCAGCTCAAGATCTCGTTCGATCAGACCGCGGCGCAGGTCTACATCGAAGCCCCGACCGATAACTCGGTGTTCGGCGCTGATGTCGAGGTCGCGGGCGCGGCGCTGCCGGGCTGGACCGCGAAGGTCGATGCCGTCGAGATTCCGGTCAACGACAGTAACCGCCGGTTCCGCGCCAAGATCCCGCCGCCGGCCGGTGGCGCGCTCGCGATCGCCATCCGGCTCTCGCACCCCAAGCTCGGCATTCACTACTATCTGCGTCGCGGCACCATCGCGAAATAATGGCCCCGATGGGCCCCCGTGAGGGGCTGGAAGGTACGATGCAGCCATCCGCTGGCTCACCCGCATTGTTTCGGTTGCCGTGATCCTCGTCGCGCTCGGCGGGGCCTATGCCCTGTTGCGCGCGAAGATGCCGGCCACCCACGTCGGGGGCGACTTCCAGACCTACGCGCGGTTTCGCGACGGCTCGCGGCTCGCGCTCGGCTCGCCGGTGGAGATCGCAGGGGTCCGGGTTGGCGAGGTCAAGAAGCTCACGATCGAGGGCTCGTTCGCACGCGTCGATCTCGTGCTCCTCGATTCGACCGACATCCCGGCGGACTCGTGGATCACAAAGAAGGCCGAGTCGGCGTTCGGCGATAGCTACCTCGAGATCATTCCTCAGAATGGCGACCTGAATCGTCGGCTTCAGAAGGGCGAACCGATCATCCACGTGATCGAAGGCGGCTCCACCGATACCGCGCTGCGCGCGCTCGCGCGCACGATGCCGAAGATCGATCGCGGCCTCGACAACATCCACGATTTCGCCTTGGTCGCTCGCAAGTGGGCGAGCGGGCCGTTCGAGGATGCGATCGTCGGCGCCGACCGCTGGTTGCAAGACGGCCACATCGAAGGCCCGATCGCCGCGGCAGACCACGCGATGGAGACGATGGAGCGCGGCACCGAACGTGCGCGCGATTCGGTCGCCGAAGCGCGTCCCGATGTGAACCAGTGGTTCGAGCGTACGAATCGCAGCATCCTGAATGCGCGCCGCCAGATGGCCGACGTACGCACCGGCATTCACGACGGGCTCGCGAACGCGCGTGAGGGAATCGACAAGATCGATCCGACGATCGACGAGCTCCACGATGTCGTCGCCGCCGTCGACGAAGGCCGCGGCGATGACGGCAAGGGCAAGCTCGGCCGGCTGATCAATGACCCCGAGCTCGGCGAGACCCTCGATGACATCAGCGACGGCGGCGTCTCGGCCGCGCACTCGCTCGATCCGTTCAAGTCATGGCTCGGCGTGCGCGCCGAGTGGAACGTGTTCGCCGCGACCTCGCGGATCTACGTCACCGCGGAGCTCGAGGGCCACAACGACAAGTTCTACTTGATCGAAGGCTCCAAGGGCGGCGAGGGCGCGCTGCCGCAAGATCAGCTCGACGAAGTCCTCAATGCCGAACAGTACAACCGCCGCACCGAGATCAGCGAGGGCGTGCGCTTCACGTTCGAGTTTGGCAAGCGGTTCGGCCCGCTGCGCCTGCGCGGTGGCCTCAAGGAATCGACGTTCGGGCTCGGCTCGGACCTCTTGTTGAACAGCGGCCGGCTCAAGCTCTCGGCCGACGTGTTCGGCGGGTTCTCGTACACGCCGCGCGTGAAGCTCGCGGCCGCGCTCCAGGTGTTCAAGCTGATCTACATCAGCGCGGGCGCCGACGACGTCCTCAACAAGCCGGGCTACCTACCGATCGAGATCGGCAACCTCGCGCAACCCTCGTACTTCAACAAGCTGCGCTACGGCCGCGATTACTTCGTCGGTGCCGAGCTCCGCGTCACCGACGAGGATCTCGGCGCGATGGTCCGGATCTACGGCTCGATGCTCGCGGCACTACTTCTCTAGCGTAACAAGATCGCATCGCCTTCGATCGCGACGACCGGCTGCATCGCCGGATCGAAGCGTTCGGCGACGAGCCGGCGGCCATCGGGCACGCCGACCCCATCGCCGGGCTCGATCCGCTCGCCGAGTGCGAGCGTGTCGGCGACATCGCGGAGGAGTAATGCGGCCTCGGTCGCCTTTTCCGGATCGAGATCGAGCAGCACGAGCTCGGGCCGACCGAACTTCTTGAGGCCGAGCGTCCAAGCGGCGACCGAGCCATCCGCGCACTCGTCGAAGAATAGCGTGACCTCGTGCATGAGATCGAACGAGCGCTGGACCGAGAGCGCCGCGATCTCGACGCCGAGGTGCGCGCGGGCCGCGTACACGTCGATGACGAGGGCCGCACCTTGCTCGCACACGCACTTCGCGAGCGCCCACGCGGCCTGAACGTGGCCCAGGTCTTCAGGATCTGCGACCTCGCCTTCGATCACGTAGGCGTGCGCGGTCGCGAGCGCGCCGGCGGCGACCTGCGCGCCGAGGTCGGTCGCGATGAGGTCGGCGAACGGTGCGACGACCTGTTCGAGGAACCATGCCGGATCGTCGCTGCGATCGCGCGCGACGATCGAGATCTCGCTGGCCGATTCGGTATCGGGCATGCCGTGCTTGCTACGCGAGATCGGGAGCGGATCGGGGAGCTTGGTCGGTGACAGCGCGATCAACGCGATCGCACCGGTACCTCCACCGGTCGTGAACTGCGGCCGACGCCAGACCTCACTCATGCTTCGTCCCCGTACATCTGTTCGATCTGGAGCGCAAACTTTTGCGCGACCACCTTGCGCTTGATCTTCAAGGTCGGCGTGAGCTCGCCCGAAGCGATGCCGAACTGGTCCGGCAGGATCACGAACTTCTTGATCTGCTCGACGCGTGCGAGCGTCTCGTTCGCCGCGTCGATCGTGCGCTGGATCTGGGTGCGGATCTCGTCGGGGCTGATCGACTTCGTCGCTGCTTCGTCGAGCGTGATCAACGCGGTGAGGTACTTGCGGCGATCGCCGATGACGACCGCTTCGCTGACCAGTGGCGAGCCCTTGATCAGGGCCTCGATGTTCTTCGGCGCGATATTCTTGCCGCCCGCGGTGATGATGATCTCCTTCTTGCGGCCGGTGATCGAGAGGAAGCCCTCGTTGTCGAACGCGCCGAGGTCGCCGGTGCATAGCCAGCCATCGACGAGCGCCTCGGCCGTGGCCTCGGGCTCCTTGAGGTAGCCGAGGAACACGTGCGGCCCGCGGACGAGGATCTCGCCATCACTGGCGATCTTGACCTCGATGCCGGGAAGCGCGGGACCGACCGTGCCGATCTTGGTCTTGCCCGGCAAGTTGCACGAGGTCGGGCCGCAGTCTTCCGACTGACCGTAGATCTCCATGATCTGGATATCGAAACTCGCCAGGAACTCGAGCACGTCGGGCGCGATCGGTGCGGCACCCGAGTACAGCTGGATCGCGCGGTCGAAGCCGAGGGCGATCTTGACCTTGCTGATCACGAGCTTCACCGCGAGGCGATATTGCAGCTCGAGCACCTTCGGGATCGGCTCGCCGCGATCACGGTGTGCGTTGACGCGCGAGCACACGCTGCGCGCCCAGCTGGCGAGTTGCTTCTTCACGCCCGTCGCTTCACCGAGCTTGGCGGCGAGCCCGGCGTGGAACTTCTCCCAGATCCGCGGCACGCCGAAAAACGCGGTCGGCCGCGCTTCCGTCAAGTTGTCGGCAAGCTTCTCGATCGATTCGGCGAAGTAGACTGTCGAGCCTGACGTCGCGGGCACGTGCACGGTCGCCATCTGCTCGGCGATGTGCGACAGCGGCAGATACGACAGCGACACGCCGCCGGTCGGCCAGCCCGCGATATCGCACAGGAGGTTCGCGGTCCACGCGAGGTTACCGTGCGAGAGCATCACGGCTTTCGGCGGGCCGGTCGTGCCCGACGTGTAGATCAAGGTCGCGAGCGCGTCCTGCTCGATCTTGTCGATCCGCTGGTCGAGCTCGGCCTCCGGCAGGTTCTCTGCCTTCGCGAGGAAGTCGCCCCAGGTCAGCACGTCACGGCCGGTCGCACCCGCGGCGTCGGGGCCGTTCATCATCACGATCCACTTGAGCAGCGGCAGGTTCGCGCGCTGCGCTTTGATCTTCGCGAGCTGCGCCGAGCTCTCGACGAGCACGACCGACGATTCGGAGTGATGGATGATGTACGCGACTTCCTCGGGCGAGCAGGTCGTGTAGATGCCGGCCGGAGCGCCGCCCGCCATCATCGCGGCGTGATCGAGGATCACCCACTCGGGCCGATTGAAGCCGAGGATCGAGATCCGTCCACCCGCGGGAACGCCGAGTGCGATCAACGCACGTGCCGCGGTGCGAATCTGCTCGACATAGGTGCGCCACGTCGTCGGTTGCCAGCGCCCGTCGACCTTCGCCTGATAGGCGATCGTCGAAGGCTGCTCGGCGGCTTGCCGCAGGACGCGGCGCGGGATCGTGTCCATCCCGAGAGCTTGGCCTACTTCTTTGCGCCGGCGAAGTACGTGGTGGACCGCTTCTCGCCTTTCGTCTTGAGCGACCCTTCCGCGATCATCTTGCGGATCGGGAGGGCCAGGTCCTTCGTGGTCGTATCGAGTTGCTTGTTGATCTGCTCGATTCGCATGCCCGGGTGCTTCGAAACGAACGAGTAGAAGTCATCTCCCAGTTTGTCGAGGTCCGTGGCCGTGCGCTTCGCGCCCTTGCGACGGCCAGCCGCGCCGCGCGTGCTGAAGCTCGAGCCACCGCGATTGCTCGGGCGGCCACCGAGGGCGCCTTCGAGCGTATCGATCGCGACTCGCTTCGCAAGCTCCGTCACCTGCGCCACGAAATCAGCCACGACACGGTTCATCTCGGTCTGGAAATCACTCATCTCGAGACTAGGTAGTACGCGAAGTGATGATTTGCAATCTCACTGCGCCGGAAACACGGGAACGAGATCCGTAAGCGTGATATATACGACCGGACCGAGACCCGCACTCGCGAGGTTCGCGTCCGCGAGATCACACAGCTGGCTCAGCCGACTCGTATAGATCGGCAGGTTCATCACCGACGGGTGATAGCCGCTCATGAACACGTGAGGCGTCGTGAGCGGGGTGCCGTCCCAGTTCTCGCTGAACAGCGTCTTGATCTGACTGATATCGATGTAATCCATCATCACGCCGTTGACCGGGGCCTCGAGCAGCGCGAGGTCAGAGCCCGGCTGATTCTCCACGATATCGGTCGAGCTCGGATAATAGGGTTGAGTCGTGTCGTCGATCGGGAGCCACTCCGCCATGTTCCAGTCGTAGAGGTCGTAGCCCTTCCACTCCTCGATCCGCGCCCAGTTGAGCGCGGAGCTATCCGCGATGAATCCCTTGTCATTCAGCGCCTGCAGCGTCGCGGCGTCCGCGGTCCAGCCGCCGGCGCGGAAGGTGACGGGCTCGGGCAAGTTGTGCGCGGCGAACAGCGCGCGTGCGTGGTCGAATAGCGCGCCGACCGATGGCCGATCGTAGGCGGCGACCTTGATCGTGTAACCGGTGGTGTCACCCGCCGGATAGACCGTCGATTGGTCGGTGATGCATGTCAGGCCGGCATCCGTGACGAAGTTGCAGTACGGGTGGATGTGGAGCGCGACCTCGTCCCGGAACGTATCGTGCTGGGTCTGCAGCCAGCTCGTCATGATCGTGCGGCGCTCTTCGGTGACCGCCGGATCGGTATAGGTGTATGGCGCCCAGAAGTGCGTGATGCGCAGATCCCGGTGCGCAGCATGCAGATTGTTCATGAACGTGATCGAGTTATCGCCCATCTCTGAAAAGTCATAGTCGGTCGAGATCAACACGTAGAACGGAGCACTCCGGTTCCACGTGAACTTCGCGAACGCGATGTCCGAGCCATTCGCGCTGAACAGCACGTCGTACGTGCCAGCGGGAACATCCTTGATCGACGTATCGAGAGCGAAGCCGCCGCTCTGCGCGGTCATCCGGATCGGCGGCAGATCAGCGATGTACGCGTCGACGTAGCTCGTTCCACTCGGCGCGGTGATCGAGAACGTCATCTCGTCGTGGCCGGGGGTCGCGACATCACCGATCAGGTACCAAGCATCGAGGCTCGCAGACGTGAACGCCGGATCATTCACATCGGGAGCCGCGGGCTTGGTCCTGTTCGGATCCGGATCGCCACAGCCGATGACTAGTGCGAGAATGAGTGTCGTCCAGCGCTTCATCGCGCCGGACCCTAGCACACGTTATAGTTTGGCCGGCGACCTGAAAGTGGCTGTGCTGGCAGGACTTTTGGCAGCATGCGGGGGTCCGAGTGCCGAGCACCGCTGACCGTCTCGCTCGGCCGCGAGCAGCTTAGCTACGAACGCTAACGCACGCCGGCGCAGGTCGCATCGTTCGCGCCCGTGCACGCTGGGACCATCGTCGTCGTCGACACGTTCGTCAGCGTGTAGGAGTTGCCGATCGGCGCGGTGCCCATGAAGTAACTGTTGCTGAAGTCACCCGTGACGGCGCCCGCGGTGCCATCGACGTTGGTCTCGTTGTTCAGCCAGTTCGTATAGGTGAAGTCCGCGTTCTGGCCCGCGTAGAACATCACGCCGTAGGACGACGTGCGGAAGTTCGAGTGGCTCGCGGTGATCTTCGGATCCGTGCCGCCAAAGTGCAGATCGCAGTGCGTGGTATCGCCGGTCGCGGCATCGAGGCCGACCTGGGAGTACCTGAACGAGATCGTGCCGCCGTTCATCACGACGAGGTCTCCCGCGGCCTGCGAGAACCGAGAGTCGGTGATCATCGCCGTGCCCGTCGATTGGATCTGGAAGCCACCGCCGGTGCTCTCGACGTACGCGAGCTTCATCGTGCCCGCGATCGCGATGTCGTTGAAGTTCGCGCCGGTCGCTGGCTTGAACGTGACGGGGTTGCCCTTCACGCCCTGGACATCGAGCGTGCCGTTGATGGTGAGCGTCCCGCCGGTCGCGAAGCTCAACACGGTCCCGGCCGGGACCGTGACCGTCGCGCCCGCGTCGATCACGACCGAGCCGGTGATCGCCATCGCGCTGCTCCAGGTCATATCGGCGGTGATGTGCATGTCGCCACCGGTCGGCATGGTCTGGCCCGTCCCGGTGTTGCTCCCGTCGTCACTGCCCGTCTGCACGGGTTCGGTTCCGGTGGGTCCGACGGTACAAGCGGCGACCGGAAGTGCGAGCAAGATAAGCGAGAACGCCTTGATCATGATCGCGAGTGTAGAGCAAT
>JAYWCI010000072.1:0-13940 GCA_043780895.1 Kofleriaceae bacterium
GTGTGGCGGGTACCCGAGAGCTTCGCGAGTGCGCCTTGCGCGGCGAGTGCGGCGCGATCGAACTGCGGATGCGTGAACTCGACCTCGTGCAGCATCCCGCGCGGCTCGCTGCGCGGATTCAAGGTCACGAGGTACGGCACCTCCGGCAAGCCCTGCAGGTGCGTCATCGAATACGTGACCGCGACACGCGCCGTATCTGGATCGGCGACGTAGTTCCACGACGCGTGGGCGGCCGGGCGCGACGGCAAGAACGCGCGATCGGTGTGGAGCACCGTGCGATTGTGGCTGTACTGAAATGCGCCGAGCGCGGCGTGCTCCTCGTCGCTCGGGTCCGCGAGCAAGGAGAGCGCCGTATCGGCATGCGACGCGATCACGATCCGATCGTAGCGAACTTCTTGGCCCTTGGCGACGACGAGCACGCCGGTGCCATCGCGGCTGATCCGCTCGACCGGTGTGCTCGTCCGGACCTCGATCGTCCCGCGTGTGGCGAACTTCACGAGCAGCGCATCGACATAACGCTGACTGCCACCGACGACCGTGCGCCACGCGAGCGGCCGGAGCGCTGACAGCATGCCGTGCTGATCGAGGAACGCGAGGTAGGTCACCGCGGGGAACTCGCCGCAGCGATCCGGTGCGAGCGACCACAGCGCCGCCGCGAGCGGAATCACGAAGTGATCGCGGAGCTCGCGCGAGACCTTGCGTACGGCGAGGTACTCGTCGAGCGAGGCCTCGGCGACGAGCGGGCCACGCAGGTCGCGGCGCGCGCGAGCGAGAAATGCGAACACCTCGACGAGGAACCGCCAGTGCTTCGGTCGCGCGAGTGCGCCACGGTCCGCGAACATCGCCGCGAGCGAGCCGCTGCCCCACTCGAGCTCGCCATCGGCGACCGAGAACGCCATCGTGGTCGGCCGGGTCGGAATCTCGAGATCGCGCAACAAGGCCGTGAAGTGCGGATAGCGCTCGCGGTTGTGGACAATGAAGCCCATGTCGATCGCGTGGCCATCCGCCTCGACGGTGTACGTGTGGCCTCCGACGCGCGGCGCCGCCTCGAACAACGTGACTTGATGTCCGGGCAGCCCGTATGCCGCGGCGAGCCCGGCGATGCCGCTACCAACGATCGCGATCTTCACGCGGAATCCAGCGTCCCCTGATGAGATGGAGCGCGCAAGCGATTGGTTACAGCACTTGTGCGAACGCCGAGCGAGCCGGCGCGAGCTGTGCGGGATCGAGCTGTACGCGCACGCCGATCGCGATCGCGCGCTCGAGCGGCGCCTTTGCATCGGCCAGCTTGCCCATCCCGACGAGCGCGCGGCCCAGCGCCGCCGAGGCGCGCCAGAGCTCGGGATTCTGCGCGCCGCCGGCGGCTTCGTACCCCGCGATCGCTTCGGTCGCGAGCTGCACCGCCGCCGCGTAGTCCTTCTCGAGCAGCGCGAGCTGCGCCCGCGACGTGAGCGTGGTCGCCAGCGTAGTCGAGCGGGTGATGTTCTCGTTCGCGATCAACCCATCGAGATACCCGCGCGCCTCGGCGAGCTTGCCCTGTGAGATCACGGCATCGGCGCGATCGGTGGCGACGATGTCGTAGTCGGGGGTGCCCTTGCCCGGCATGAGCTCGGCGAGGGCGAGCGCGCGGTCGAGCATGTCGCGCGCCCGTGTCGGATCACCGGTTTGCGTGAGGAACACGCCGAAGTTGTCGAGCGTGGGGACGAGGATCGGGCTCTTTGGACCGAACAGCTTTTCGCGCACGGCGAATGCTCGTTCGAACGTGGCGCGCGCCTTCGGTAGGTTGCCCATGAAGTGGTAGCAGACCGCGAGGTTCGACAGCGTGAGCGCGACCTCGGGATACGCCTCGCCCACGAGCGCGGCTCTCGTCGCGATCGCGTGCTCGTAGTGGGGCGCGGCCTTCGCATATTCGAGCGCGCGCGCGAGCGTGCCTGCAAAGAAGATCTCGCGTCCGAACAGCATGCCGGAGTCCTTCCCGTACTCCTTCTCGGTGTCGGCGAACGAGGCCTCACCTGCTGCGACAGCCGCGGTGACATTGCCTTCCTGGATGTCGAGGACGGCTTCGATCAGCTTCGCGTCGGAATCGAACGCGTGATCGGAGCCGATGCGCTTGGCGGCGGCTTGGGACAGGCCGAGCCACACCCGTGCTTCCGCGGCGCGCGGCGGCGACGGGTAGAGCATGATCTGCGCGAGGGCCATCGTGCTCTTCGCGAGGAGCTCGTCGTGATGCCCGATCTCGGCGGTCCACGCGGTCTGCGTCAGCGTGGTCTCCGCCTGCGCGACGTTACCCACCGCCATCTGCACGGCGCCTTGTACGCTCGTCGCTTCGGCGATGATCGGCTGAAAGCCGGTCGCGCGGGCGAGCTCGACGGCTTTGTCCGCGGCGATCATCGCCTGCATCGGTCGCGACACGATGGTCTCGGCTTTCGCTTCGACGACGAGGGTCTTGATCTCGGCGAGCTTCGGCGCGAGCGCCGGCGGGGCCGCGAGCGGAGCGACGAGCGCGGCGATGTTGCCGCAGCGCTCGATCCGGTCGAGCCCTTCGACCACGCCCCCGGCCTTCTCGATGACCAGCGTGTTTGGTTCGCGGAGCAGCTTGGTGAGCGCGGCGAATTCGGCACGCTCCTGGTCGAGGCACGCCTGGCGCAGCGAGAGCATCTGTTCGGTCTGATCGCGACGCACCCGCGTAGCCCGGCAGCTGTCCTCGGACATCGCGATCCACTCGGCCGCGTAGCGATCGAGCGCGGGTGAGAGCGCGGCGAACGCCTTGCCCGCGAACGGCACCTTCGAGGCGACGTACGCCGCGGAGATCTCGATCTTCGTCGCACCGTCCCACACGCCGACGAGCCGCTGCTCGATACCCTTGCACGGCGAGGGCGTGGCGCTCGACATCAACCTGGTCGCCCCGACCGCGATCGCGACCACCGTGATCGCACCGACTCCGATCGCCATCCGGCGGCGCTGCGCATTCGGATCGAGCGCGAGCACCGCGAGGAGGTCGTTCATCGAGGCGAATCGCTTCGCCGGATCGCCCGCGACAGCTCGCACCGCCACCTCCGTGATGCGCGCGGGCACGTTCGCCGTCGCGGACACGACCGGCGTGGACTGCTTCGTCGGCACGAGATCCTGCTCGTACGGCCGTTCGCCGAACAGCGCCTCGAACAACACCACGCCGAAAGAGAACTGGTCGCTGCGCGCATCGGCTTCTGCGCCCTCGAACAGCTCCGGGGCCATGTAGGCGGGCGTGCCGATCACGCCCTCGACGATCGTGAGATCGGAGGTCCGCGATGCGGGCAGCGCGAGGTCGACCGGTGGGGCCGGCGAAGGATCGCCTTGGCCATGCCGCGCGAGCCCGAAATCCATCACGCGGACGCGCCCGTCGGTGCCCACGATCACGTTGTCCGGCTTGAAGTCGCGATGTACGAGCTTCGCCGCGTGCGCTGCCGCGAGCCCCGTGCCGGCCGCGAGCATCACGGCGCGGACCTCGCGCCACGATCGCTTCTGAGCGGCGATCCACGCCCGCAGGGTCACGCCATCGACGAGCTCCATGGCGATGAAGACTTGGTCGTCGCGCGCGACGCCGACATCGTGAACGATCACCACGTTCGGATGCGACAGCCGCGCGAGCGCCTGGGCTTCGCGCAGCAACCAGCTCGCGTCACCGATCGTGCCGCCGGTGCTCGAGCGCGTGTGCAGGAGCTTCAACGCGACCAGGCGATCGAGCTCGGGATCGAACGCGCGATACACGATGCCCATGCCACCTTCACCGAGGTGATCGAGCACCACATACCGGCCGACGTTCGTGCCGCGTTCGAGATACTTGGGGGCTGCCATCTCGCGCTCGACGAGCGTCGCACATCGACGTAACCTTGGGTGAGGCAGGCCGAGCTCGTGAGCAAGCTGGAAGAAATAGAGCTCGCCGATCAGCCGTCCCTCGTCATCCGACCACGAGGGGCGCGCGCGATGTACGTGCTCGCTCACGGCGCCGGCGCCGGGATGCGCCACGCTTTCATGACCGCGATGTCCGAGGCCCTCGCCGCGCGTGGCATTGCGACCCTGCGCTACGAGTTTCCATACATGCGCGCGGGCCGGGCCATGCCGGGCAAGCCCGAGCTCGCGGAGGCGAACATCCAGGCGATCTGGGCCGCAGCCGCGAAGCGCTATCCCGCCGTGCCGCGGTTCGCGGGCGGTAAATCGTACGGCGCGCGGATGACCTCTCGCGCGCACGCCGCGCGCCCACTCCCCGGTGTGCGCGGCTTGATCTTCCTCGGCTATCCACTGCACTTGCCCGGCAAGCCGAGCATCGAGCGCGTCGCGCATCTCCCGAGTGCGACCGGCCCGATGCTGTTTCTCACGGGCTCGCGCGACGAGTTTGCAGAGCTAGAGCTCTTGCGGCCGGTCGTCACGAAGCTCGGCTCACGCGCTGCGCTTACGATCCTCGAGGGCTCGGATCACGGCTTCACTCGACCCAAAGCCGCCGTCGAAATGTTGGCGGACCTGACGACGACGTGGATCGACACAAACCTTGACAGCTGATGCAGCCTAGCGATCATCGTCGGCGATGTGGACGAGCTACTCGGCGCGGCACGCAGCCCAGCTGATCGGTCTGCCCGAGTCCGCCGTTCGGAGCTGCATTCGCGACGGCCTGGTCGGCACGCCGGGCGCGGTGCCCGCTCAACTCTCGTTCCGCGATCTGGCCGCGCTGCGCACGGTGAAGAGCCTGGTCGATGCAGGCCTCCCGCTGCCCCGCATTCGCAAGGAGCTGCTCGCGCTCGCGGCCGCGCTGCCGTCGGGGACCATGCTCGCCGAGCTCACCGTCGAAGCGCACGAGGGCCACGTCCACGTCCGCGGCACGCCGCCGAGCGGGCAGGGCCAGCTCGCGCTCGCGCTCGAACCTCTGCCGCGCGCGACACCGACCGGTGAAGTGCGCGAGCTGCCGCGTGCACCCGATGCGCCCGTGCCCGTCGCGGTGCCACCGGCCACCGCCGATCAATGGTTGGCGCGCGGCCAGGCGCTCGAGGAGCGCGATCCGGTAGCCGCGATCGATGCCTATCGCCGCTCGTTGCGCCTGCGCCCCGATAGCACCGAGGCGTGGATCAACCTCGGCCGGTTGTTCGCCGAGTCCACCGATCTCGAAGCCGCGCGCGATTGCTTCAACAGCGCGCTCGATCTCGATCCGGGCGATGCCACCGCCTTTTACAACCTCGGCGTGCTCGCGCAAGATGCGGGCAAAGAAAGCGAGGCGATCGAGCTCTATCGAAAATCACTCGAGCTCGACCCGCAGCTCGCCGAGGCTCACTACAACCTCGCGACGCTGTTCGATCAATCGGGTGATTCGCGCTCGGCGATCCGTCACATCAACGAGTACCGGAAGCTCACTCGCTAGCTCGAGCGCGAGTGACGTGCGTTTGCGCTTCGCGAGCCGCAGGATCCGAGCGCGCCGCGCATCGGTCACAGCGCACCGTGCCCGCTGACATAGCCGTCGAGGCAATCGAGGTAGTGCTGGCAATCGCGTTGCGGTTCGCACTTCTCGTACATCTTCACCGTCTCGGCATCGTTCGCGCACGTTCCGATCTCGCGATGGTCGCGCGCGGCTTCCTTCATCTCGGTGCCGAAAACGTCGCCGACACAACGCTCGAAATGACTCGCGGCTTCCTCGCAGATTTCTCGCGCTGGTTTGTTACCGCAGCCGAGTAGCACCAAGCCGCAGCACACGACGATCGCCTTCATGCAGGATCGAGCCACCCCGGTTTGCGCGGTCGCACGCAATCGCGGATCTCGAACGATCACGGGGGCTTCCGGACTCCGGACCGGAGTTGCGGATCCAAAAATCTAAGTGATTACAAATTGTTATACAAAATGGCGTCGCAACCGTGTCTATTCGAGCACTTGCGCGAGGCGGCGTTCCAGGAAGCGTCGCTCGGGGTCGCTGCCGACCAACCCGAGAGCCTGACGATAGGCGCGGGCCGCGTCCGCTTTTCGGCCCAGTCGGGAAAGCAGGTCCGCGCGCGCGGCGTGCCACAGGTGGTAGTCGCCCAGCACGCGGGCGAGCGGCTCCATCATGGCGAGGCCGGCCGCAGGACCGTTTGCCATCGCGACGGCGACCGCGTGATTGAGCGCGACGATCGGCGAAGGCGCGCGGCGATAGCGCTCTGCGTAGAGCAACGCGATCTGCGGCCAGTCGGTATCGCCGGCGCGCGCGGCGGAGCAGTGGAGCGCGGCTATCGCGGCTTCGACGCCGTACGTGCTGCCACCGCGCCGGAGCGCGAGCGGGACGAGCCCGAGCGCTTCGGCGATCTGCGTGCGATCCCAGCGCCCGCGATCTTGATCTTCGAGCAGCACGAGGTCGCCACGCTCGTCGGTGCGCGTGTCGCGCCGCGCATCGTGCAGCAACATCAGCGCGAGCAGGCCGCGCGGATCGGGAGCATCGCCGAGCAGCTCGATCAGCAGGCGACCGAGCTGGATCGCCTCGTGGCAGAGGTCCTTGCGGATCCACGCGTCGCCGGTGGTCGCCGCGTAGCCCTCGTTGAAGACGAGATAGATCACCGCCATCACGGCCGCGGTGCGCTCCGCGAGCTGGTCGGGCTCGGGCACGGCGTATGGAATGCCGGCATCGCGGATCTTGCTCTTCGCGCGCACGAGCCGCTGCGCCATCGTGACCGGCGCGGTGAGAAACGCGCGCGCGATCTCCTCGGTCGTGAGGCCGCCGAGCGTGCGCAGCGTGAGCGCGACCTGCGCCTCCGGTGCGAGCGCCGGGTGACAGCACGTGAAGATCAGCCGCAACCGGTCGTCGGTGACGGGCTCGGCGGGCTCGACGATCTCCTGTTCGGCCGAAGCGACGAGCTCGCGCAGCTTCGCGTTGCGCCGGATCTGATCGATCGCCTTGTGGCGCGCGACCGTGATCAACCAACCGCGCGGCTCGTCCGGCGTGCCTTCGGTCGGCCAGCACGCGAGCGCGGCCGCGAACGCCTCCTGCACGGCTTCTTCGGCGAGCTCGAAGTCTCCGTTCGCGATCCGGATCACTGTCGCGAGCACGCGCGTTCGCTCGGCGCGAAACACGTCGGCGATCGCGGCGATCGGTTGCATGCGCTACATCACCATGACGGGCCGGATCTCGATCGAACCGTACCTCGCGCTCGGGATGCGCTCGGCGAGCTTGGTCGCCTCGTCCAGATCCTTGGCTTCGACGAGGTAGTAGCCGCCGAGTTGCTCGCGGGTCTCGGCGAACGGACCGTCGGTGACCTGCGCCTTGCCGTCGCGGATCCGCACGGTCGTCGCGGCGTGTGTGCCGTGCAAGCGATTCGAGCCGAGCGTCTGGCCCGTCTTCATCGTCGCTTCGGTGAACGCGCGGTACTCGCCGCGGAACCGCGCGAGCTCGGTCTCCGGCATGTCCTTGTATGCGGCGTCGGTGTCGTAGATCAGCAGCAGGTATTGCATGGGCGGTACGTTCCTTTTCGCCCACAGGACGAACGGCGACCACCACGATCGACAAGTTTCGTAACTGCGTGCGCGGTCAGCTGAATCCGAGCAAGCGACCGCCTTGATAGACGATGAAGCTCATGAGGTACGCGAGGATCGTCATGTACGAGAACAAGAAGATCGGCCAGCGCAACCCGCCGCTCTCGCGTCGGACGACCGCGAGCGTGCTCATGCACTGCATCGCGAGCGCGAAGAACACCATCAGCGAGAACCCGACGAGCGGCGAGTAAGCGCGCTTGCCATCTGCCTGCTTCGCATCGTGGAGCTTGGTGCGGAGCAGCTCTACTTGCTTGTCGTCGTCGTCGCCGCCACCGACCGCATAGACGATGCCGAGCGTCGACACGAACACTTCGCGCGCGGCGAACGCACCGATCAGTCCGACTCCGATCTTCCAATCGAACCCGAGCGGCGCGATCACCGGTTCGATCGCGTGGCCGAGCCGACCGCCAAAGCTCGCCTCGAGGTGCGCGGCATTCTCGGTCGCCGTCAGTTGATCCTTGGCGACGCGATCCGGTGCCGCCGCGATCAGCGCCTGGTAATCCGGCGAGCCGTTCGGCAGGTCGCGCGGGAAGTAGAGCAGGGCCCACAACGCGATCGAGCAGGCGAGGATCACGCTGCCGGCCTCGCGCAAGAACATCGAAGATTTGCCCCACATCATGCGCAGCACGTCGGGCAGCCGTGGGAAGCGATAGGGCGGCAGCTCGATGATGAACGGCAGGCGCTTCGCCTTGAGCGGCTTCACGGTCTTGGACATCACCCAGGCGGCGACGAGCGAGGTCGTGACGCTGAACGCGTACATCCCGACCATCAGCCCGGCTTGGGTGAGGCGCGAGCCCGGGATCAAGGCGGCGATGATCAGCGTGTAGACCGGCAAGCGCGCCGAGCACGTCATCATCGGCACGACCATCATCGTGAGTAGCCGATCGCGACGGCGCTCCATCGTGCGCGTCGCGCTGATCGCGGGCACCGCGCACGCGAAGCCGAACAGCATCGGTACGAAGGCCTTGCCGTGGAGGTTCATCGATCGCATCACGCGATCCATCAGGTACGCGACGCGCGCCAGGTAGCCGCAATCCTCGAGGAAGCCGAGGAACAAGAACAGCATCAGGATCTGCGGCAAGAACACGAGCACCGACCCGACGCCGGCGATCACGCCATCGACTAGGAGGTCCGTGAAGATGCCGTCGCCGAGCACGCGATGGATCGCGTTGCCGAACGACTTGAAGATGAACGCGATGCCATCCATCAGGGGCGCCGCGCCCGTGAACAGCGCCATGAACAACAGCGCCATCACGGCGGTGAAGATGCCGAAGCCAAGCGCGCGATGCAGGAGCACGCGATCGATCTTCTCGGTCAGCGAGCGATCCGGCTTGGCGGTGCCGAGCTTGGGAATCTCGCGATCGAGCCACGCCCACCGCGCGAGGATCGCTTCTTCATCGAGCGTGAACTCGCGAGCGACGACCGCCGTGCGCACGTCAGGCGGTACGTGCTGGAGCTCGTCCCCATCGTGTGGGTTGTTATCGATGCAGGTGAGCGCCCACAGCAACAGCGCATCTTCGGCCTTCGGGTCGAGGGCTACGCCGTAGCGTCGTGCCGTGGTCCAGTCGGCCGGCATCACCGTGCGGATCGCATCGAGGTGGGCCCGCAGCGTCGCCGAGGGTGTCCACTGCCACACCGGTGCACGCTGCGTGCGCGCGCAGCGATCGATCGCGGCGAGGAGATCGCTGATGCCCCGCTTCGTGCGCGCCGTGACCGCGACGACCTCACAGCCGAGCAACGTGCCGAGGGCGCGCGCATCCGGCGCCGAGGTGCCGGCCTCGTCGACCATCGTCAGTGCGCCGACCACGCGCGTGCCGAGCTCGCGGATCTGCATCAACAAGTACACCGAGCGCGCGAGCTGCGTCGCATCGAGACACACGACGGTCACGTCGGGCGCCTTCTCGTCGTTCAACCCGACGATCGCATCGAACGCGATCTGCTCCTCGTGGCTGCGCGCGTTGAGGCTGTACGTGCCCGGTAGATCGTGGAGCTCGCCCGGACCGATCGGCAGCGTCACCAAACCGGTGCGGCGTTCGACCGTGATGCCGGGATAGTTCGAGACCTTGGCCGACATCCCGGTCAGCGCATTGAACAGCGTGGTCTTGCCGACGTTGGGGTTGCCGGCGAGCGCGATCGAGATCGCGCCTCGCGGGATCACGGCAGCGGTGGCCGGCGCGCAGTGGTCTTCGCTCACTGGATCACCGGCAGGGACGTGGTCTCGATCTCGATCTGCGCAGCTTCGGCTTTGCGGATGGACCACTGGCCGTGACGCACCTCGATCCGCAACGGATCACCGAGTGGCGCGATCGTGACGACACGCACTTCGATGCCGGGAACCAGGCCCATTTCGAGCAGGCGGCGGCGAAACGCCCGGGTGCCTGCGATCGCCCGCACCTTCACCGACTTCCCCAACGGGGTCGCGGCGAGCGTCGACGACGGCATCACTCACGGTTACCACTATTGAAAATAGTTTTCAAACTCGAATTCGTGCCCACCAGGCTAAGTGGCAGGATTCTGGCCCGGTGCTACATTGAGGTACGGCATGGAGTCTTCGCAGACCTTACTGCTGAACCAGGGTTTCGAACCGATCAAGGTCATCTCCTGGCAGCGTGCGATCACGTTGCTGTTCCTCGGCAAGGTCGAGGTCATCGAGGAATACAACCACAACATCCGCTCGGTGACGATGGTCATCAAGATTCCGGCGGTCGTGCGCCTCCTGCGTTCGTTCCGCCGGTATGCGCGGCCCGTGAAGTTCTCGCGCGTCAACATCTACGCGCGCGACAACTATCGCTGTCAGTACTGCGGCAAGAAGGCACCGATCGCGGATCTGACGTACGACCACGTGCAACCGCGATCGCGCGGTGGGCTCACCGAATGGACGAACATCGTGTCGTGTTGCTACCTGTGCAACCGCAAGAAGGGCGGTCGCACGCCGCACGAGGCGAACATGAAGTTGCTCGCGCAGCCCACCCAACCGAACTGGGTGCCGGCCGTCGCGATCCGCGTCTCGCTTCGCTCGGTCCCCGAAGCGTGGCGTGACTATCTGTACTGGACCGGCGATCTCGGCAACGACGGCGCCTGAGTGCGGCCGCAAGTGCGGATCGTGTTCGTCTGCCTCGGCAACATCTGCCGATCGCCCACGGCCGAGGGTGTGATGCGCCACGTGGTCGAGCGGGCAGGGCGCGCGCACGAATTCACGCTCGATAGTGCGGGCACCGGCGACTGGCATGTCGGCGAGCCTCCCGATCCGCGAACCGCGCGCGCCGCGAAGCAACGCGGCTACGATCTGTCGCGCCTCCGCGGTCGCCAGTTCACGCGCAACGATTTCGGCGAATTCGATCTCGTGCTCGCGATGGATCGGTCGAACCTCGCCAGCATCGAGCAGCTCGCGAAGGGCCTGCCGAAGGTGCCGCCGATCAAGTTGTTCCGCTCGTTCGATCCGAGCGCACACGTGGGTGCCGAAGTTCCAGATCCGTACAGCGGTGGCGCGGCGGGCTTCGAGGAGGTGCTCGATATCTGCGAGCGTGCCTGCGCGGGCCTGCTGCTGCACCGTACGTGATGTGGATCGGCTCAGCCGTGATCGACCTCGATTGTCGTCGGGCGCGACTCGGTCAAGCTTAGTCCCAGATGAAGACCTTGTTGCTGTTCGTGGGCGTCGCGGCCGTGTTGATCGGGTTGCTCTGGATCGGACAGGGCCTGGGCTACGTTCACTGGCCCGAGTCGAGCTTCATGCTCGATCGCCGACCTTGGGCACTGCGCGGCGCGATCCTAACCGTGGTCGGCGTTGTCATGATGATTCTCGCGCGACGTCGGCAGGCATGAGCACCCGCCGCGCCGCGCCGCGGCAACTGCCACGCTAAAAACCAATTCGCCGCGAGTAACTCGCACCGGCGAGGAGCATCAAATGCGAAATGCCAGCTGACGTGTACAACACCGCGGGAACACTTCCCCGGGCACCGAGGTTGGAGCGCTTCGCGGCTGGGCAGATGATCGATCGCTATGCGTTGATCCGGCTGCTCGGTCGCGGCGGCATGGGTGAGGTATGGGAGGCCGAACACGCCACCTTGGCCCGGCACGTCGCCCTCAAGCTGGTGCGCCTCGATGCAGCGGAGGCGCGTGTTCGCCTGCTCGCGGAGGCGCGGATCCTCGCGAGCTTGCGGCATCCCGCGATCGTCGCGGTTCACGATGCGGGGATCACGGCGGACGGCATTGCCTACCTCGCGATGGACGTCCTGGCCGGCGAGAGCCTCGCGGCGCGGATCAATCGCGGCCGGCTCGAGGTGCGGGCTGGCGTCGCGATCGTGCTCGATTTACTCGCCGGTCTCGAGGCCGCACACGCGGCGGGCATCATTCACCGTGACATCAAGCCCGACAACGTCCTGCTCGTCCCTCGTGGCGATGGCTTCGTGCCTACACTCATCGACTTCGGCATCTCGGTGAGCGGTGGCGCAACCCCCGATACTGCCGGAACGCCGGAATACATGGCACCCGAGCAGCTGCGTGGCGCGATCAACGACGAGCGAACCGACGTCTGGGCGACCTGCATGACGCTCTACGAGACGATCACGGGTCGCGCGCCGTTTATCGGCGACGATCTTGCGAGTACGTTGGAGCGTGTCCTCGAGGGCGCGCTTCCCTACCCGACGGATGTCGCGGCGATGGACGGCAGGCTCTGGCGGATCCTGACCCGCGGCCTGCGCAAGGCTCCAGCAGAGCGTTTCTCCTCGGTGCGCGAGTTGCGCGCGGCCATGGTCGAGTGGCTCGAGCGGCCGCCGCCTGCGCTGCAGTCGCCACCACAGGACGCACCGTCTGCATTCGTGGCCGCGATCCTGAAGAAACTTACCTAGGACGGACATGCTGGAATTCACCACGCCATCGGACACGCAAGACACCGCGTTCGATCCGATGAAACTCGACGACCGTTCGGATCAAGAGCTAGACACGCTGCCTTTCGGGGTGATCGCGCTCGACGACGAAGGCACGATCCTTCGCTACAACCTGTACGAGGCAAAGTTCGCAAGGCTCGATCGCAACCAGGTGCTTGGCCGCGATTTCTTCAACGAGGTCGCGCGCTGCACCCGCGGCGACGCGTTCGAGGGCCAGTTTCGCCGCGGCGTGAGCTCCGGCGCGACCGGGAGCCTCGCTCGGTTCTCGTACATCTTCGACTTCAAGTTCGGCGCGCAGCAGGTCGAGGTCGAGATCCTGCGACCGCCGAACGTGCCGCGCTACTACTTGCTGATCAACCGGCTGCGGGTCGGACCCGCGCGGCCAGAACACGATGCGGTGGCAGCGGTCGTCCAGCGCGAGCTCGCGCCCACTGAGAGCGCGCAGGGCGTACGTCGCGATCCGGGTGAGCGGCGCATGGTCGAGGTGCCATGGGCATTTTTCGCGGCGCTGCGCGTGACGTGCGAGCAGCTCGCGCCCGGCACCTGGCCGCTGTTCTGCAACGAGTGGGGCGTGCAGTATGGACGCCGGCTCGCGATCGACCTCGAGGCCACCGCGATCGAGGCGGGAGGCAGCGGCCTGGCCGAGCTTTCGATGGCCGAGTTCGCCGCGATCTTCTCGCGCCGGCTCGCCCAAGAGGGTTGGGGCAAGGCGACCTTCGACTTCGCCGCGATGCGCGAGGGCGTCCTGCTCGTCGAGGTGGTCCGAAGCATCCTCGCCGAGGCCGCGCCGCGGTCCCGACGCATGACGAGCGAGCCGGCGATCGAGCTCGCGTGCCCGCTCGTGGCCGGGACGCTGGGGGCCGTGGTGAGCCACGTCGCCGGTCGCCGGCTCGTCGCCCGCGAGGTGGCGTGCGTGTCGGCGGGCGACGATGCATGTCGATTCGTGATCACCGCGCACGACCGCCGCGGCACCATCGATGCTGCGCTCGCGAGCGGCGCACGCGGTGTCGACACGGTTCGCGCTGCGCTTCGACGTGGCCCGGTAGCCGACCGATGAGTGGCTCGCCTCCGCTCCGCAATCTCGATCCACGGCTCGCGGCCGAACGCGCACGTCAGCTGCTCGTGCACATTCCCTGGGACGGCCCGCGCCTCGACCCGAAGGTCCTCACGGCGCGCGTGATGCTCGGGTGGTTACGATAGCGGGCGTAGATTCCCGCATGCGAGGAAAGCGCGATCGTGTGCGTCGGCTGGCGAGAGCTACTCGTTCGCGCGCACCCGTGCTCGGCTGACGAGCGCCTGGTGGACGACCGCAGCGGCGACCGTACCAAGGCCCAGCAGGTCGCGAATGTCTTCCCACCCGGCATGGTCGAAGGGCATCACCACGCCGGCGATCGCCGCAGCGGTCAGTGCGCCCGCTAGGTGCTCGCGATCCGCGATAATCCCGGCGAGGAGCGACCCGGCGGCGGCGCTGCGACAGCCGACGTTCGCGAGCGCTTCGAGAAGCTGCCCGGCATAGCCTTCGCGCTCGGCTGCGAG
>JAYWCI010000073.1:0-26361 GCA_043780895.1 Kofleriaceae bacterium
GTCGTAGATCGAGCCGACATCGCCTCGGCCGACGATGAAGTACGAGGTGTACGTGCGTGCTTCGCCAGCCGCGAGGATCTTCGGCGGGTTGAACATGTACGCACCGGTCACGCCGGCGTACTCGAACGGCAGCAACATCGCGTGCGCCGAGACATCCTGGCCCGGGTAGCCGCTCGCGAACGTGTTGACGTAATTGTCAGGAGAATCAGTGAGCGCGAGGCCGTACGAAACTCCCGGACCACGACTCGCGAGATAGTCGACGACGCGTCCCGGAAACGCCGGGAACCCGGTGCCCGTCGAGTAGCTGTCCGAGATCGAGAACTGGACGTTGAAGCCGCTCGTCCCGGGCGCGAACAAGCGCTGCTCGCCGCCCATCAGCGGAAACTGGCCGAGCGGCGCCGACAGGTGGATGTTCGAGATGCCCGGGATGTTGCTGCCGATCAGCCCGTCGAGCTGGGTCGGATCGAGATACGGGAACGGATGCTGGCCGGTCGACGTGTTGTGGATCGTCGTCTCGATCGTGACGTACTTCTTGCCGGGCTCGAGCTTGTAGAGCTGGCTCATCTCGAGCGACGCCGTCGGACCGACGAGGCCGGTGTTGAGCAGCGCGACCATCTCGAACAGATCGCCGCCGACGCCGGTGACGAGCACTTCGGCCGCACGCCCATCATTGCCGTCGGCGAGCGGCTGATCGGGGCTGGTCGGGCACGCGCCCTGGAGCGTGGGCACGCACACGTTCGTCGGGTTGATCACCGTGAACACGAAGCCCGGTAGGAGCTCCGCCATCTCGTCATTACCCGAGGCTGTCGCCTGCGCACCGATGCGCTGGAGATCGGCGTCGACCAGCGTGCCGCCGAACGTGGTGTTGACGCGACCGACGCCTTTGTCGGCGATCACGAACCGGACCTGATCGTTCTCGAGCAACCAGTCGCCGACCTGCCCGATCGCGTGCGGGCCGCCGATCGCCTCCTCGAGCTTGCCGATCCGTTGCGCGCGCGAGTGAGGCGCCGTCGTGCCGGCGCACGCCGCGAGCACCACGAGCGCGAGCAGCTTCACAAAGAGACCTCCGCGGCGAGCTGCACGCGATCGTTCGTGAGGTCGCGCGCCGCTTGCTCGGCGACGTGCGTGACCTGGAGCTGGAACCGCATGCGATACGATGGCACACCGAGCACCGCGCCGAGCGTGTGCTCCATCACGCGGTCGGTGACGATCAAGTCCGACGGATCGAGAACGCCGAACCGATAGCCGACCGCGAACGGCAGCGATGCAGGGATCGTGATCATCGCCTGGGCGTGGCCGCCGTACGCGTTCTGCGCCGGACCGCCGGTCGAATCGAACGTGGTGTGGACGAGCACCAAGCCCGCGCCGATCGAGATCGGGCCGGCCGTCATGTGGAGGCCGACGGTGGCTTGAGAGTCGGTCTCGTCGCGGCGGAACGGCAGGTCGCCGGTCGACCGCGCTTTCCAGCGCCCAGCGACGACGAACCAGGTGTCGTGCGGCAAGCGCGCGGCGGCCGCGAGCGAGACCGCCGGCAGGTTGTTATCGTTGTTCGAGGCGTACTCGTCGGCGCCGTTCTGGATCGCGACCTCGACACCGAACGCGGGCGCCTCGACCTTGGTCGGTTCGCCGAGCAGGTACGCGGGGTCGAGATGGATCGCGACACCGAGCGAGCGACCGGGCGTGAGCCCCGGCGTCTGATAACCCTCGGTCGCGCGCATGCCGCGGCTCTCGATCGGGTGATCGACGAGCTCGCGCGCGGTATCGGGAATGAACGCTTCCGGATCGACCCACGCTTGGAAGTAACCGGCGCGAGCGACCGCGTGCCCCGAGAGCACGACATCGCCGTACGCATCCTTGAGCCCGACCCTCAACTTGCCATCCGGCGAGTTGACCTGTGCGCGCTCGTCGACGGCGCCATCGATCGCGATCGTGATCGCGGCCTTGTCTGCGAGCTTGCCGACGAACCCGACGCGCGCGTTCTGGAGCTCGAAGCCGTCGTCACGACCGACGAACGCGACGTTCGGATCGTCTTGCACTGCGATGTACTGGAGCCGCACGAACCCGTAGGGCAGCCACACGAACGCAGGCTCGGTGGCCTTGCGCATCTGGGGCTCTCGCTTCTCGGGCTCGAGCACCCTGGAAGGCAATTCGACCGGCGTTCCGGGAGTTGCCGCACCGGGATCGGTGTTGTCAACCGGGGGTGTGTCGCCGGCATATGCCGATGCGGGTCCGAGCAACGCAGCCACTACAAACACCGCGCCGCGCGCTGGATGCATGAATTGGTAGGTATCACATGTGCGTCTCGGGCGGCGTTTTGCACCCATCGCGATCGTCTCACACTGTCCTTACAATGGTCGGCGGTGGTAGCGCTCAAGACCCGAGGTCTGCGTATCGCGACGCGTTGCCTCACGCTCGATCAATTCGTGGCGACGTTTCATCGCTTCTGTGACGCGCAGACAGTTTTCATCTCCACATTGACACCGCGCACGATCGGTCTCGAGACACCGTTCTCGATCAATCTCGCCGATGACTCGCCGGCGTTGCGCGGTGTTGGAGTCGTGCTCGAGAGCTGGGCGACGCCGCAGAATCCTTTCGGTCGTCCGGGGTTGAAGCTCGGGATCAAGAAGCTCGCGAGCGAGAGCGAATCGATCTTCGATCGCATGTTATTCGCGCGTGAAGCGCTCGCGGAGACGCCCACACCGGTGGCTTCGATGATGCCGGTCGTGGTGATCGCGAAGCGCCCCGCCGTAACCGATCCGATCAACGGCGAACGCACGCCGGGCTCCGAGCTCGTGCTGCCCGCGAATCCGCTGATGAACATCGACGACAAGTCGCTCGCGGGCTTTGTCGATTGCACGCTCTACGAGGAGACCGGCAACTTCTTCCCGGCACAGCCGGTGGTCGAGGATCCGGTGGATCCCGTGGTCGCGCCGCCGCTGCTCGCGCCGCGTCGGACCACCGGCCAGCAAAATGTTGCCCATGGTCCCAATGGTCCGGCGCTGGGCACGCTGCCGCCGACGAACCAGCTCGTCGTCAACAAACTCACCCCACCGATGGGCGCCTCGGCGTTCGTGCCGTCGGGTCAGTTGCGGTTCGGCTCGCGCGCGCGACCGCCGCCACGCACCGTGCCACCGGCTACGCTGCAGACTGCGACCGATATCGCGGAGCGGATGGCCATCCCGCTCACGCAACCCGCACCGCCGGCGCTGCCGCCCCCGCCCCCGCCGGCCGCCCCTTCGTTATCCTCTTCGTTGTCGAAGCTGCGTGCGCACTCGATGACGGGCTCGTTGGACGTTCCCGGCAAGGCCGCGTGGATCTCGAGCGAGACCGCCGAGATGCTCGAGCCCGACGTCGACAACGAGCCCTCGGTGGTCTCGACGCTGCCGAGCACGAACGGCGCACGCCCGCCGTCGCTCGCGGAGCTCGACCTCACTGCCCAGAGCCATGCGCCCGCGACCGAGCTCGCACCGAACTACCCGTCCTACGATCAGCGCACGCATGCGTCCGGTGCCTACGTCATCCAGGCGCCTACGCCGCACATCTCGAATGCCTTTCCGGTCCAGTCGTATCGCTCGGTCGAGCGCCATGGGCATCGCAAGCGCTGGATGGTGGTCGGCAGCATCGCGACCGCGACGATCGCGATCGCGCTGATCGCCGCGTCGCAGGGTGGTGGCAGGTCGAAGGCCGCGAGTCCCGAGCCTGCGAAGTCGCAGCTCGTCGCGTCGAACACCGAGCGCACCCGGCCTGTTGTCGCCGTCGAGCCCGCACACGGCGACAAGCCGGTCGCCGATACGACGACGACCGACTCCACCTCGCCGCTGGCGGCCGAGCCTGGTCCGGAGGAATCGAGTGCCGCGCAGATCATCGGCAAGGGCCCGTGCAAGATCGCGATCTCAGCGACGCCTGCCGGCTCGATGATCAGCGTCGATGGCGAACCCGTCGGCCCGTCGCCGCTCACGGTCGCGGGACCGTGTACGAAGCGCAAGATCGATGTCTCGCATCCGCGCTATGCGCCGGCCGAGAAGTTCATGACGCCGAAGCAGACCGCCACCGGTGAGGGCAGCGACGCGTTCGATGTCACGCTGGAGCGCCCGACGCACAACTTGTTCGTCGAGACCCAGCCGTCAGGCGCGGTCGTCTCGATCGATGGTCATCGCGCAGGGACCAGCCCGACGATGGTGAAGGTGATGGGCTTCAGCACGCTCACACTGAAGATCGAGAAGCCCGGGTTCAAGCCGCAGATCGCGAAGGTCTACAGCAAGACTGCCGTCGACCGTCGCTCGATCAAGCTCAGCCGCTAGGCCGCGCGCTGCGCTTACGTGCCTGCCAGCACGAAGAACGGGCTCGCGCTTCAGAGCCGGTAGTTGAACTGGAGCAGCGCGTAGCCGCTCGTCGGGCCGCCGCCGTCGAGGGTTTGCGTGCGACCTTGGTTGATCAGCTCGATCCGCGTGGTCAACAAGACCTCGAGGTGCGAGATCATGATCCAGTGCAGGTTGAGATCGATCGAGTTGCGATCGAGGCCCGCGATCCGGATGTTCTCGTCGTAGTGACCGAGCCCGAGGTCGAGGAACCACGCCGACGTGAAGAACTTCGTCGCGGTGAGCTCGCCGACGAGCTGTATGAGCCCGTACGACAAGATCTTCTGGTTCACGACCTGCCCCTCGAACTGGAACAGCAGATCGAGGGGCTCGAGGTAATACTTGCCGGTGATCCCACCACGGAGCTTCGAGTCGTCGTCGCTCTTGGAGTACATGCCTTCGACGCCGACCGCGGCCTCGGGCAGCAGGCGGTACTCGCCGTAGAACGCGCCGCCGTTGTCGTGCACGACGGTGTCCTGGAGCGGATCCTTGATGAACCCGGTGAGGTGAGCTTCGTAGTTCGGCTTGATGTACTCGACCGCGACGCCGTAGGTCTCGCCGTAGAGCGGCACGCCACCGAACCGCCGGGTGTATGTCGGGTGTTCGGCATAGCGCAGCCCGAACACCGGCATGAACCGGCCGGCGCGCACGAACAGCCCCTCCGCGCCGCTCTCGTCTTGCGACCAGGTCAGGAAGTGCTCGCGCGACCACGCGTGGGTTGCGGCTTCGTTGCCGTACTCGGTCGGCCGCGCGCCGACGGTCACCGTGAACCGCAGGTGTGCCGGCAGCTTCGCGCTCGCGTAGAGGTCGCCCTGCATCGGAAAGCCGACGAGGTAATCCTGCGGCGTGTGGGTGTAGCCGTAGGCGGTGCGAATCACGCCGCCGAGCTCGAGCCAAGCGGGGGTCTTGATCGCGCCGTACATGAACTTGCCGTCGAGCCCGTAGGTCGCGGTGTTCTCGAGAAAGTTCGTACCGTTCTCGTTCAGCAGGCCACCACCCGCCGGAGAGAGGTGGCAGCTCGTGCAGGTCTGATCGCGGCTGAGCTGGAACTGCGGGTAGGCAGCGACGGTACCGCCGAGCGCGGCGACGATCACGATCGTCGCGATCACGAAGATGCGGTTCACTGACAGACCCCGTTCTCGCAATCGCTGGAGCAGTCTTGCACCACGGTCGAGAGATCGAGATTCCAGTCCGAGTTGCAATTATAGACCTTGCGGTTCAAGCAGCCGAGCCGCGTCTTCGATTGGTAGTTGCACTGCGCGCCGTGCGCGGGTGCCTTGTAGGTGATCACGTAACACTCGCCCGTCGCCGAGCCGGTCGGATACTTACAGGTCGAGCCGGTCGCACACGGCGTGGTCGCGGTGCACGTAGTGCCTTGATCCTGCGCGTCGGTCGGCCCGGTGATCCACTGCTCGATGAGGTGGATGTCCTCGTTCGGGAGCGGCGCATCTTGTGGCATCCGGCCGATGCCCTTGTCCAACGGATCGATCTCGGTCATCCACGCGATCAAGTACGAGCGCTCCGGCGACGCGGGGTCGAACTGCGTGCTGCCGAGCTTGACCAGGCCGTTCTGGACGATCGTCTTTCTCATCCCGACCAGCGTGTCAAACGTGTAGCCGTCGACCTGCGCGAACGCGGAGTGGCACTCGGCGGCGCCACACGCCGGCGCGAGGATCGCCGCGGTGACGTACTGCGCCTCGAGTGGACGATTGTCTTCGGTCGTGCCGCACGCGGCGCTCGCGAGCGCCCCGAGCGCCCCGATGGCGTAGCGCGCGATCCAGACCCGTCGAGCCATGCGGGCGACCATACAGCAGCTTACGATCGGCGTGCGACCGCAACGCGGCGATCGCCGCAAGCGGGCAGCGCTACTTCGTGCTGCGAGCGCGCGCGCGATGCAACGACGAACCCGCACCACTGCGGACGACCTTCGCCGCGGCGGTCGGACGACGAACGCGGCGAGAGATCGGCGGCGGCTCGGCGCGATACGCCATCGCATCGCGATTCTGACCGCGGAGCACGAGGCGCATGCCGATGAGCTCGCCCATCGAGCAGATCTTGTTGTCGACCATGCCGGCGGCGAGGCCGATGCGGCGAACGACTTCTTCGGTCACGTCCGCGCCGCGCTTCTTCTTGGGGAACGCGATCCAGAACCCGCCCGACGGATGGAGACGACCCGCGATATCGGAGAACCGGCGCTCGAGATCGATGATGCGATCGACGAAATAGACCGCCACATCGACGAGCGGCTGGCGGAGATCTTCTGAAATCCGCACCTCGTCGCTGGTCAGCGTGCGCACGATGCGACGAGGCGCATCGAGCAGGCAGACCTTGTGCCCTGCCTTGATCCCCAACTTCTTCGGAAGTGGCTTTCCCGCGTACCCAGCCATGACTCAAGGGATAATGCAGCCGCTGCGTTTCAGGTCAAACAGGAAGCCCGAATCTTCTTTCAAGTGGTTGTATCCGCTATATATTCGTGCGATCTCGTCACTCCCGGAAATTTGTGAGAGCAACCACCATTTCGGCCCGAAGCCCCAGCCATTTTCCGCGCTTGTGAAATGTTCGTCGTGGGCCCAGCCAGTTTCTTGACTTCCCGTATCGACTAGCGTTCAGCCACATCCAAAAGGCCTCGTGACCGGACTCCTCCTCATCAATCTCGGAACGCCCGACGCCCCGACCACCCCGGCGGTGCGTCGCTACCTTCGCGAGTTCCTCTCGGACCCGCGCGTGATCGACATCAATCCGGTCGGGCGTGCGCTGCTCCTCAACCTCTTCATCCTGCCCTTCCGCCCTGCGAAGAGCGCCGCCGCGTATCGCAAGGTCTGGAACGCCGAGCACGGCTCGCCGCTCATGATGCACTCGAAGGCGCTCGCGGCGGGCGTGCAACAGCAGCTCGGCAGCGCGTGGCAGGTCGAGCTCGCGATGCGCTACGGCTCGCCGTCGATCGCCGGCGGGCTCGAGAAGCTGCGCAGCTGCACGCGGATCGTGGTGTTGCCGCTGTTCCCGCAATACGCGGCGAGCTCGACCGCCACCGCGGTCGCACGGACGATGGAGCTGGCGACCGCGACCTGGGATGTCGCGCCGCTAGATATCGTGCCGGCATTCCACGCCGATTCGAAGTTCCTCGACGCGTTCGCGATCGTCGCGAAACCGGCGCTCGCCGAGGCGCGCGCGGATCACGTGCTGTTCTCGTTCCACGGTCTGCCCGAGCGCCAGATCAAGAAGAGTGGGGATGCCGGCTGCCTCGCATCGCCGACGTGCTGCGATCGCGGCGACGCGCCGAAGAACTGCTATCGCGCGCAATGCTTCGCGACCGCGCGCGGCCTCGCTACCCGGCTCGGCATCGCGGAGGGCACGTACACCGTGTGCTTTCAGAGCCGGCTCGGACGCACGCCGTGGATCACGCCGCACACCGATGTCGAGATCGAGGTGCTCGCGAAGGCCGGCCACAAGCGCCTCGCCGTGTTCTGTCCGGCATTCGTGGCCGACTGCCTCGAGACGCTCGAGGAGATCGGCATTCGCGCGAAGGAGCAGTGGCAAGCCGCCGGTGGCGAAGAGCTCGTGCTCGTGCCCTCGCTCAACGCGACGCCCGCCTGGGTCGATGCGGTGTGCTCGATCGCCGAGCGCCACGCCGTGGAAACCGCACCATGACTACGTTGCGCGAGGTCTACGGCGAGCTCCTGGTGGTGCGCCCGCCCGTTCCTGCGACCGTCAACAAGGCGGGTGCGAACTACAAGAGCGAAGTCCCTTATCTCGAGTATTCGCCCCGCCGCGCGTACGACGAATGGCTGACGATCCTCGACAGCATCCGCGCGTGCGGTGGCGATGCGATCTATCGCCACGAAGCGTCAGATGATCCCTTCCTCGACAAGGGCGACCTCCACGTCGACGGCGACGGCAACATCTCGCCGGTCGGCTCGCGCGAGATCCTCGGTCGGCTCGCCGACGTGATGACCGGCCGCGTGTTCGCCGCGAACGGGCCCTGGGTCACGCGCAACGGTGATCGGCTGAACGCGGTGATGCCGAACATGCTCGCGCACCGCCAGCCCGAGGCCGCGTACTACGAAGAGCTCCTCGGCGAGCTCGCGAGTGCGGCGAAGCTGTCCCTCGCTATCACCGCGAACCCGCACCGCTGGGAAGGCATGGCGGATATCGCGGTCGTAGGGGATCGCGTGGTGCTGACATACGCAGTGTCCGGTCACTACGATCACGACACCACGCCGAAGAGCTCGCGCAGCTCGCGCGAAGGTGTCGCGTTCGCAGCCACGGCCGCTGGCGTCGCCGAAGACGCGCGGATCTACGCCGAGCTGGTCTATCCGCACTTTCACGGCGACACCGTGCATTTCGGGGCCCGGCCGACGAGCAGGGCGACGAGTGGAGACGCCGTGCTCGTCCACTACGCGGGTGGACTCTACGGCGATGGCAGCGCGCAGCTCGCCGCTCAGCTCGGCGATCGCATCGTCGCGATCGATCGCGCGGATGCCGTCGACGAATACGCCGGCAATTCGCGCCAGGTCTTGGATGGCGTGCTCGTGCCGGATGGGGTCTCGAGCGCGTTCGTCACCTCGCTAGAAACAATCGGGCTCGCGGTCCACCGCGTCCCGTTGTTCGAACTCTTCGGCAAGGCCGGTGGCGGGCCCGCCTGCGCGACCCTGTACCTCCCAAAAACGCTCAGAGTGCCGGCGGACCTGCCTTTGCGCTACTCCGCGACCCTCAAACCGGTCCGTGCTCGTCGAGAACGGATCCCGGAACGCCTCACCGTGGATCCGGGATTCTTCGACGGGAAGCCTCGTGGGTGAGCATTAACGCACGAAATGATCAGCCTTCACCGTCAAGTAAGTTGCCGCAAGATCTGGAATTCACCCGAGGCCAGCGTTAAAAGTGCGGGAGCCAAACTCTTAGGGGAGACTGCTAATGAATCGCCTGTTCCGCCCAACTATCGTCGCAGCTCTCGCTGCCGGCGGGCTGCTCGCGTCGACCGCGACGTCGAACGCCAACGTCGAAATCGGTGGTACTGCCGGTATCCACGTCTTCAGCACGACCAACGAGCTTGGCGTGCCTGATGTCGCGAATGCTCCGTCCGAGCGCAACTCTGCGCTGTTCGGGGTTCGCCTCGGCATCATGTTCAACGACATCTTTGGCGTCGAAGGCGAGTTCGGTGTCATCCCGAGCGAGTCGCGCACACTGGTGTTCGACATCTGGAACATCACCTATCGCGGCCACTTCATCGCTCAGTTCGGCGCGTCGGATCCGAACAAGAAGCTGATCCCGTTCGTCCTCGTCGGCGGCGGCGCGATGCAAATCGTGTCCTCGAAGAACGAGAACGTGATCGGGAAAGACGTCGATGCCGAGCTCTATGCCGGCATCGGCGCGAAGTATCGCGTCGACAATGGCTGGGGCCTCCGTGTCGACGGTCGCATCCTGTTCCCCCCGAGCTCCGCGAGTGACGGCGCGACGGTCGACTTCGAAGCCCTGCTCTCGATCTACAAAGAGTTCGGTCGCAAGGAAGCCGCCAAGGCAGCGCCCGCGGGTCCGAAGGACACCGACGGCGACGGCATCAACGACGACGTCGACAAGTGCCCGAACGAAGCCGAAGACAAAGACGGCTTCCAGGACGAAGACGGTTGCCCGGACCCGGACAACGACAACGACGGCATCCCCGACGCGCAGGACAAGTGCCCGCTCGAAGCCGAAGACAGAGACGGCTTCCAGGACGAAGACGGCTGTCCCGATCCGGACAACGACGGTGACGGCATCCCCGACGCTCAGGACAAGTGCCCGAACGAAGCCGAAGACAAAGACGGCTTCCAGGACGAAGACGGCTGCCCCGATCCGGACAACGATGGTGACGGCGTGCCCGACGCACAGGACAAGTGCCCGGATCAGCCGGAGACCAAGAATGGCTACCAGGACGAGGACGGTTGTCCCGACGAGATTCCGGCGAAGATCAAGCTCTTCACCGGCGTCATCCAGGGCATCAACTTCAAGGTGAGCTCGGCGGATCTGCTGCCCAGCTCGAACGGCACCCTCAACAAGGCGGTCGCCGTGCTCAAGGAGTTCCCGGAGCTCAAGATGGAGGTCCAGGGTCACACCGACGACCAGCCATTCACCAAGAAGAAGGGCCAGCAGTTCGAGGACAACCAGGCGCTGTCGCAAGGTCGTGCCGAGTCCGTGAAGGCGTACTTCGTCAAGAACGGCATCGACGAGAGCCGCCTGACCGCCAAGGGCTACGGATCGACCGTGCCCGTCGAGGATCCGACGAACCTCAAGGGTTCCAAGCTGAACGCTGCGCGTGCGAAGAACCGTCGCGTCGAGTTCAAGCTGGTCAGCGCGCTGACCGAGTCGGCTCCGGCTCCCGCGCCGGCTCCGGTTGCGGCTCCGGCTCTGGCCCCCGCGCCGGCTCCGAAGACCGCGCCGGCTCCGAAGCCCGCGACCAAGTAACCACCAGGTTGCTCGCGTAGGCGAACGAGGCTCCCTTCGGGGAGCCTGTTTTCGTTTCGGCACGTGCACCTGTGGTACCTACTCGGCCGTGTCGACCGTCCCTTGGCGCTGCCCGAAGTCGCATCAGCCGCTCTTGTTCTTCCCGAAGGGCGAAGCGAACCAGGACCCGGCACACGCTTTCTATCTGTGTCCGGCCTCGCGCCTGTCCTACCGGGTAGATCAAGGCATCCCCGTGTTCCTAATCGAGGAAGCGACCGAGCTGGCCGCTCCCGAAGTCGATCGTCTGGTCCAACGAGCCCGAGAGCTTGGGCTTTCGGATTGACCTGAACCCCAAACAACGTTAGATCGCTGTTCCTTCACGAGGCCACCGTGCTGAAGTCATTATCGATCTTCACGGGAAACGCGAATCGCGCGCTAGCAGAGGAAATCTGCAAGTTCGTAGAGATTCCGCTGGGACGTTGCGACGTCACGCATTTCTCGGATGGCGAGATCTACGTCGAGATCGGCGAGAACGTCCGCGGTGTGAACTGCTTCGTCGTTCAATCGACGTGCTCGCCGCCGAATCAGTCGATCATGGAGCTGTTGATCATGATCGATGCGCTGCGCCGAGCCTCGGCCGCATCGATCATCGCGATCGTCCCGTACTTCGGCTACGCGCGCCAGGATCGCAAAGCGAAGCCGCGCACGCCGATCACCGCCAAGCTCGTCGCCAACCTGATCACCGCCGCGGGCGCGGATCGCGCACTCGCGATGGATCTCCACGCCGGCCAGATCCAGGGTTTCTTCGATATTCCGTTCGACCACCTGTTCGCGATGCCAGTCCTCATCGAGGAGCTCCGCATCCTCGGGATGGGCGGCGATCAGTGCGTGGTGGTCTCGCCCGACGCCGGCGGCGTCGAGCGCGCGCGTGCGTTCTCGAAGCGCCTCGGTGCGAGCCTCGCCATCATCGACAAGCGGCGTCCGGCACCGAACGTCTCCGAGGTCATGAACATCGTCGGCGATGTTCGCGGCAAGAAGGCCGTCATCGTCGACGACATCATCGACACCGCTGGTACCCTGACCCACGCTGCGATCGCCATCATGGAAGCTGGCGCCGCCAGCGTCTCGGCCTGTGCGAGCCACGCGGTGTTCTCGGGCAAGGCCGTGCAGCGCATCATCGATTCCCCCCTGCAGCACGTGATCGTGACCAATACGATTCCGCTGTCGGAAGCTGGTCAGGCGTGCGCGAAGGTGAAAGTGAAGAGCGTCGGGCGCTTGCTCGGCGAGGCGATCAAGCGCATTCATCACGGGGATTCGATCAGCTCGCTGTTCGTTTGAGACTGCTTAGAAAGAGAAAAGCTCATGGAAGTCGGAAAGCTCACCGTCACGCTTCGTACGAACTCCGGTAAAGGCGCAGCCACCAAGCTGCGCGCGACCGGCAAGGTCCCCGGTATCTGCTACGGATCTTCTCCGGACGGCCGGATCGAGCCGCTGCCGATCATCGTCGACGTCAAGGCGCTCCGCGCCGCGCTCGACCCGGTCCGAAAGGCCAACACCGTTCTCGATCTCACGATCGAAGGCGGTACGAAGACGCACAAGCTGCACGCGCTCGTGAAGGACTACCAGATCGAGACGCTGCGTCGCGAGATCACACACGTCGACCTCCTCGCGATCGATCCGAACAAGGAAGTCGTTGCGGACGTTCCGCTCGAGTTCACCGGTAAGCCGGCGGGCACGATCGACGGTGGCCAGCTCCGCATTATTCTCCGCGAGCTCGCGGTGAAGTCCAAGCCGAGCGACATTCCGGTCAAGCTCACGATCGACGTCACGGCGCTCGGCATCGGCGACGTGATCCACGTCTCCGCGATCGAGCTCCCCGCTGGCGTCATCAGCGTCACGAACCGCGACCTCGCGGTGGTGACCTGCGCGAGGCCGGAAGACGATGTCGTCGAAGTGGTCGCGGAAGCGGCGACGGTCGGTGGCGCGGCTCCGGCCGCGGCTCCTGGCACGGCGGCGGCGGGCGCGAAGCCGGCAGCGGGCGCGAAGCCGGCGGCGGGCGCGAAGCCGGCGGCGGGCGCGAAGCCCGACGCGAAGGCCGCTGCGGCTCCGGCCGCGGGCAAGGCTGCTCCGGCGCCTGCCAAGAAGAAGTAGTCCCTCGTGACGTGGATGGTTGCCGGCCTGGGAAATCCCGGGTCGAAGTACGCGAGCAACCGCCACAACATCGGATTCAAGGTCGTCGAAGAGCTCGCCCGCAAAGCGGGCTCGTCTTCGTCCAGCTGGAAATCTGCCGTCAAAGGCGCACTGACCACGACCGCGCTGCTCGGGAAGAACCGGGTGGTGCTCGTGAAGCCGCTCGAGTTCATGAACCTCTCGGGCTTCGCGGTGCAGCGCGCGATGGCGTTCCACACGGTTACCATCGAGCGCCTGCTCGTCGTCCACGACGAGATCGACCTCGACTTCGGGATCCTTCGCCTCAAGAACGGCGGCGGTCACGGCGGCCACAACGGCCTGCGCTCGATCATCGAACAGCTCGGCGCCAAAGAAGGAAGTGGCTTCGCTCGGCTGCGCATGGGCGTGGGTCGCGATCCGAACAAGCCACCCGGCTCCAAGGATGACACCGCCGCATGGGTGCTTGGCGATTTCCCGAAGGCTCGAGAAGCGAACGTCGCTGCCATGATCTCGGCGGCTTGCGAGGACATCGAGGCCACGGTCGACAAGGGCATCGTGGCGGCGATGAATCAGCACAACGCCCGTTTCAGTTTAGCGACCACGTGATATAGAGCGCGTCGGACAACCTCGCTCACCCCTGCCAAGGGCTGGGCTTTCACACCCAAGAGGCAAACTACATGGCACGCCTGCTGTCACTCAAAGACGTTCCGAACACGTCTCGTGAATACGAGACCACCTACATTCTTCGCCCGAACACCACCAATGAAGGTGTCGCCGAGGTCAACACCCGTATCAAGGGCGTGATCGAGTCGATGGGCGGCAAGGTGCTCAAGGTCGACAACTGGGGCAAGCGCCGGCTTGCCTACGAAGTCGCCAAGGAGCGCAAAGGCATCTATATCTACTGGCTCTACCTCGCCAAGTCCGGCGTCGTCGAGGAAGCCGAGCGTAACCTCCGTCTCATCGACAACGTGATCCGTTATCTCACGGTCAAGGTCGACGAGGACGTCATCATCGAAGCGCGCCCGAGCGAGATCGACGACGCGTCGTACGACAAGGCCGCGACCACGGCAGCGGACGAGGAAGACCTCTTCCTGTCGCGCGGTGGCGAGGACCTCCTCAACCAGAACGACGAAGACGGCGACGTCTACAGCGACGACTATCCGTCCGAGGATTTCGGTGGCAAGCCGCGCGAGAAGAAGCCTGCCGCTGCCGCTGCTGAGCCCGCCGCTGCCGAAGCTGCCGTACCCGTTACGGCCGAAGACACCAAGGACAAGGAGTAAGTCATGACCACCCGTATGGACGTCGGTGCAGATGATGGTCTCGACCGCGACGGCGACGATCGTCGCGGCGGAGGCAAGGGCCGCGGCGGCGCAACTCGCAAGAAGCTGCTGTCGGACGAGATCTTTCAGAAGGTCGATTACAAGAACCCGCAGGTGATGCGGTCGTTCGTCACTGACCGCGGCAAGATGATCCCGCGTCGCATCAGCGGCGCGTCGGCTCGCCAGCAGCGCGCTATCTCGACGGCGATTCGCCGCTCGCGGATGCTCGCGCTTCTGCCCTTCTCGGTCACGGGAGACTAATCATGACGATGCAAGTCATCCTCACGCAAGACGTCGCGAACCTCGGCAAAGCCGGCGAGCTCGTCTCGGTCAAGCCCGGCTTCGGTCGCAACTACCTCGTGCCGAACGGCATGGCGGTCAGCGCGACGGTCACGAACAAGAACCGCCTCGATCACGACAAGGCCGTGATCGAGAAGCGCGTCGCAAAGGAGCGTGCAAACGCTACCGAGATCGCGGGTCGCATCAACGGCATGACGCTCCAGTTCGAGCGCCAGGTCGGTGAAGACGAGAAGCTGTTCGGCTCGGTCACCAGCCGTGACATCGCCGATCAGCTCAAGCGCGCGAGCATCGAGATCGACCATCGCTGGATCCAGCTGGACCAGCCGGTCAAGGCTCTCGGCAAGTACGAAGTCCCCGTTCGTCTCGCGACGGGCGTGGTCGCGACCCTGAAGTACTGGGTCGTCGGCAAAGACAAGTAGCTCGCTGTATGATGGCGAGGTGAACCTCGTCGTTGTTCCAGCGCTGCTACTCGCGGCGGGTTGTCTGACCGACCCGCCGTATCGTCCCTACTCTGCGCAGCAGGCCCCGCAGCAGCAGCCCGGGTACGGGCCGCAGCCGCCGGGCCCGCCGCCGATGCAGGCCGGTCCGTTACGGCCGACGACCGATCCGAATCTGGCGCCGCCGTCGACGGGTGGTTCGTATCAGACGAACCTGAACGGGCAGCCCACGGGCCCGCAGCCGCCGCCGTTCATCGATAACAGCGGCCAGCAAGGTGGCGTGAGTGTCTCGAACACGAACGGTGGTTACCCGCCCGCTGCTCAGCCGGCTCCGCCGCAGCCCCCGCCGATGCCTCAAGCTGCACCGCCGACGAGCGTCGCGGGTCGCTACCAGTGCTGGGTCAACGGCGCCGGGATGTACGCGCCGTCGAGCCTCGGGCTCGTCACCCTGGACTTCAACAATTCGTATTCTTCGACGCAGAGCCAGGCGACCGGCACGTACAAGGTCGATGGCTCGCACGTGCTGCTCACCGGCGGTCCACTCGCGGGCTACGTCGGTTCGCTCGAGACCAATCAGAATGGTCGGCTCGTGCGGTTTCGCACCGAGATGCCGAGCGATCCAGGGCCGACGCAGAAGATCGGTGACCACGTCTGCTATCTCGCGCGTTAGCGGCAACGAGCAGCCGACGGGATCGCACCGGCACCCGGATCTCGATCGACATGCGGTTCGTCTCCGTGCAGTCGCTCGGCTATCGCGCGTTGCCGTTGGTTCTAGCTCGACGGCCACGCGTCGTGGGCCGTCGAGCGGAGCGGGAAAGCTACGAGACCTCTATCTCGCCGGTTTCACGTATGCGTTCCGACCGCTCCGGAGTGTCCGACTGACGTTGTAGAGTGGCTGCGATGTCGCGTGATCGCAGAGTGCTTCCGCACAACCTCGACGCCGAGGGCTCGATCCTCGGTGGCGTGATCCTGCGCAACGACGTGCTGCTCAACCTCGAGCAGCTCGAGATCGACGACTTCTACGATCACCGCCACAAGGTCATCTTCACCGCGATTCGCAACCTCGAATCGGCGGCCAAGCCGGTCGACGTGGTGACACTCGAGAACGAGATCGAGAAGCAGGGCAAGCTCGAGGCGATCGGGGGCATCGCGTTCCTCGGCGAACTCGCACTGCGCGTGCCGACCGTCGAGAACGTCGTCGCGTATACCGACATCGTTCGCGATCACAGCCAGGCGCGAAAGCTGATCCTCGCCGCCGGCGAGATCGTCGAAGAGGGCTTCGACGACGGCCTCGAGGTCAAGGACTACCTCGACGCGGCCGAGACCAAGATCTTCGAGGTCACGCAGCGCAAGGACAAGGTCGGCCCCGAGCCGATAAAGAGCCTCGTCAAGAAGGTGTTTAGCTCGCTCGACGAGCGGTTCAAATCGGCCGGAGGCATCACCGGCGTCCCGACCGGATTCGCGGATCTCGATGCCAAGACCGCCGGGCTCCAGCCGACCGAGCTCATCATTCTCGCGGCGCGTCCCGCGATGGGCAAGACCTCGTTCGCGATGTCGCTCGCGCAGAACGCGGCCACCACCGGCAACTGGCCGGTGCTCGTGTTCTCGCTCGAGATGTCGTCGACCCAGCTCGCGGAACGTATGCTGTGCTCCGAAGCGAAGGTCGATTCGTCGGCGCTGCGCCGGGGCCAGCTCCAGCGCCAGGACATGACGAACCTGACGTACGCGGCGGCCACGCTGTCGAAGGCACCGATCCTGATCGACGACAGCCCTGCCCTGTCGATCCGCGAGGTCCGCGCGCGTGCGCGTCGGTTCCGCCAGGATCCGGTGCTGTTCCCGCGCGATGGCTCGGCGAAGAAGTGCGGCCTGATCGTGATCGATTACCTCCAGCTGATGCGCGGCTCGGCGCAGGCGGCCAAGGCGTCGCGCGAGCAGGAGATCAGCGAAATCTCGCGCGGCTTGAAGAGCCTCGCCAAAGAGATCCATTGCCCGGTGCTCGCACTCTCGCAGCTCAACCGCTCGCTCGAGCAACGCACCGACAAGCGGCCGCAGCTGTCCGATCTGCGTGAAAGTGGGGCGATCGAGCAGGACGCCGATGTCATCCTCTTCATCTACCGGGACGTCGTCTACAACAAGGAATCCGAGACCCCGAACATCGCCGAGGTCATCCTCGGCAAGAACCGCCACGGCGCCACCGGCACCGTCGAGACCCACTTCGAGGGTCGCTACACCCGGTTCGAGAACTTGTCATCGCGCGGCGATGGTCCGCCGCCCGGCTATTGAACGGCCTGCCGGCGCAGTAGAATAGCGCCGTGGCGAATCCCACCCCGGGTACCATCCTCGGTGCCTACCGCATCGAGGGCCAGCTCGGCGCGGGCTCGATGGGCGAGGTGTTCAAGGCCGTCGACACCGGGCTCGATCGCAAGGTCGCGATCAAGTTGCTCTCGGAGAAGCACCGCGACAGCCCCGAGCTGCGGAAGCGCTTCGTGCGCGAAGGCCGCGCGGTCGCCGCGATCAGCCACCCGAACGTCGTGCAGGTGTTCGCGACCGGCAGCTTCGATGACCGGCCGTACATCGCGATGGAACTGCTCGACGGCGTCGATCTCGGCACCGCGGTCGAGAAGAAGGGGCCGCTTAGCTCCGTCGATGCCGCGCACGTCGTGCTCGATGCAGCGCAGGGGCTCTCGGCCGCCGCGAAGGCCGGCCTCATCCATCGCGACGTCAAGCCGTCCAACCTCGTGCGGCTCGCGGACGGCAAGGTGAAGGTCACCGATTTCGGCCTCGCGAAGCCGGTCGATCCAGGCAGCGAGCCCGCGTTGACCGCGATGGGTGTCGTCGTCGGCACGCCGGACTACATCGCGCCCGAACAAGCGCGCGGCGAACCGATCGACGAGCGCGTCGATATCTACGCGCTCGGCGGTACGCTTTACTTCTTGCTGACCGGCATCCCGCCGTTCCGCACCGGGCGCCCCGCCGACGACAAATACCTCAAGGTCGTCGCGCGCCACCTGCGCAATCCCGCACCCGATGCGCTCGAGCGCAACCCCGCGATCGATCGCGAGCTCGCACAGATCGCGATGCAGCTGATGGCCAAGAAGGCCAGCGAGCGGCCGAGCTATCTCGAGCTCACGCAGCGGCTGTCCGCGATCCTCGCCCGCCTCGATCCGGGCTCGGTGCCGGAGCTGCTCGCATCGCGCGAGCGCAGCCGGCCAATCATCGTCACGAATCTGCCGCCCGGCAGTGGTGCGCTGCTCGCCGCTGAATCCGCCACCGTTAGCGACGGTGGCGGAACCGCGCCCGTAAAGGCGAGCCTGCCCGCGTGGTTGATCGTGCTCACGCTCGCGTGCCTCGCGCTGTTCGTCGCCGGGCTCGTCGCATACCTGACGCGCGGCGAGGTGCCGGTGAAGAGCGGCGGCGGTGGCCGCGGTAGCAACGGCGGCTTCACGGTCATCGATCGTCCGAATGGCAGTGGCTCGGCCAGTAGCACCCGTGTGGATGCAAATTCACCGACCATGATCATGGTCAAGCACGCCGATGGCTCGCCGTGGTTCCTCGTCGATGAAGCACCGGTGCCGGCCTCGGCGTTCAAGAAGTTGTTCAGCGATCACGAGCAGCCAGGCGCGGCGGACGGGCCTGTCGTGATGGTCAGCTATGACGGCGCGCGCTCGTACGCGAGCACGCGCGGCGGTCGGCTCCTGCGCAGCGAGGAATGGGATGCAGCGGTCGTGACGCCCGGCGTGGTCGTCGCCGATGGCGTCCTCGAATGGGTGGAATCGTCGGAGGGCAAGCGGACCGTGCGGCAGCACGGTAAGGTCCTCCAGCGTCCGGACAAAGAGCAGAAGGACGTGACGTTCCGGGTCGCGAAGGATCCGTGATCCGCGCGCTGGTCCTCGTGGCGGCGGTGGGCTGGGCTGCGTGCGCGCAGCGGGGTGGCGGCAAGCCGACCGGCGAAGTGGTCCCGACGCGCGTGCTCGAGCCAACCGCGGGAACCGGTTCGGGCTCTGCGGCAGATGCGATCAACTTTCAAGCCGGCCCCGCCGGCTTTCCCGTGCCGCGCGATGCCTCGACCGTCGAGGACTCGCCTCCCGATCACACGTTCAAGGTGCCGCGGCGTCAGCCGGAAGTGATCATAGAGCTCAAGGTCAACCTCGCGCAGCAAGGCTTCAAGATCGACGACGAGTACGTCGAGGACACCTTGCACACGCACTGGTACATCACGCGCGATGGCATCGCCTACAAGGTCACGGTTGCCGGTGATACCGACGAGCATACGCTGATCATTCTGACCATCGACTAACGATGCACTCGTGCTGCGCGCGAGGCCCCCGCTTGCTTCTCTACGGACACGAGCCGGTGCCGCACGTGCTGCACGTGATCTGCGAGCACGCGAACGCGCCGCAGCAATGCTCGGTGCAGGTGCCGCCGTTGCAGCTAACCTGGCTCTGGACGCAGCTGTTGTCACCCTTGCAGTGCAGATCGCAAGTCGCGCCCGTGCAGATGACGTTCTCCTGTGCGCACGAGTTTACGCCGGCACATTGAAAGTCGCACACGCCACCAGGGGCGCAGACGAGATCGGAGTTCGAGCTACAGCGGTTCGCACCGCAGATCACCTTGCACGTCATCGCGGGGCACGAGGCGCCGCCGAGCGGCCCCGCCGTGATCGTGCAGATGTCCGCATCGCATGTGCCGCCGGACGCCGCGCAGGCGGTCAGGTGTGCCTGGGTGCAGGCGCGGGCCGCATCCATCGGCGCCGAGCTGCTCGCATCGTCGCCGCCGGTGGAGACCTGACCGTCGTTGGCTCCCGCAGGCACGGGGTCAAAATCGAGACGACAGCGACGCTGGCGACCAGACCGATGGGCCCCAATGGCACCTCAAGGGAGTAATTGTACGCGCCTTCGTACTATATTGCGGGCCGCATGTCGGACGTCGATCGTCTCGTCGAGCTCATCACCCAACGCGTTCAAGAGCGGATGCAGGGCCAGCCTCGCACCAAGCTCAACGTGATCCCGCGCGATCGCGGCGCGTGTGACGATGACGCCGCACCCGGTGAAGATTGCGCGAGCTGCGGCTCGTGTGTCGTGCGCCGGCCATGGACCGTGCGGGCGGCCGAGGAGGTCGGAATGTCCCGGATCGCGGCGGCGCCCGGGGTCGGCGAAGTGCCGACCGATATCGCGGGCATGATCGATCACACGTTGTTGAAGGCCGAGGCCACGCGCGACGAGGTCGTCAAGCTGTGCGAGGAAGCGCGCAAGTATCACTTCGCATCGGTGTGCGTTAACACCATGTGGGTACCGCTCTGCAAGTCGTTGCTGGCGGGCTCGGGCGTGATGGTCTGCACCGTCGTCGGCTTTCCACTGGGTGCGATGGCGCCGATGGCGAAGGCCTACGAGGCGCGCGATGCGGTGCGGTCGGGCGCGCAAGAGATCGACATGGTGATCAACATCGGCGCGCTCAAGTCGAAGGACTACGAGACCGTGTTCGAGGACATCTGTCGCGTGGTGAAGGCCTCGGCGCCGGCCGCGGTGAAGGTGATCCTCGAGACCAGCTCGCTCACGCACGAGGAGAAGATCATCGCGAGCTCGCTGTCCAAGCTCGGCGGTGCCGCGTTCGTGAAGACCTCGACTGGCTTCGCCAAGGGCGGCGCGACCGTCGAGGATGTCCAGCTCATGCGCTCCATCGTCGGGCGCGAGCTCGGTGTGAAGGCCTCGGGCGGCGTCCGCACCGCCGAGGATGCGATCAAGATGGCGCAGGCCGGAGCGAACCGGCTCGGCGCGTCGGCCTCGATCGCGATCGTCACGAACAAGTCGGACGGAAAATCGAAGGGCTACTAATGCCTCCGGTCGTCATCGCGCTCGTCGCCCTGTTCGTCTTGATCGGGATCGCCGGTCTGTTCACGAGTGTGCGCGGCCTCAACAAGCCCCCCGAGCGGCGGCGTCCGTTCATGCTCGCCGGTGCGGCGCTCACGATCACCGCGGCCGCGGGCTTTCTCCTCTTGCTCGGGTTGGCCTAGTGTTACCGGTCCAGCTCATTCGCAAGAAGCGCGATGGCCTCATGCTCGACGAAGCCGAGATCCGGTTCTTCATCGCGGGCCTCACCGATGGCTCGATCCCGGACTACCAGGTCTCGGCGATGACGATGGCGATCTTCTTCAACGGGCTCGGCGACGCCGAGCTCGCGACCTGGGCCGATGCGATGACGCGCTCGGGCGACGTCATCGATCTGTCGGCGATCAAGCGCGCGAAGGTCGACAAGCATTCGACCGGCGGCGTCGGTGACAAGATCTCGATCCCGCTCGCGCCAACAGTCGCCGCGTGCGGGGTCGCGGTGCCGATGGTCTCGGGGCGCGGCCTCGGCCATACCGGCGGTACGCTCGACAAGCTCGAGTCGATTCCGGGCTTCCGCGTCGACTTGCCGGTCGAGCGGTTCGCGCAGCTCGTCGACGAGCTCGGCGTCTGCCTGATCGGCCAGACGGCGCGCATCGCACCGGCCGACAAGCGGCTGTACGCACTCCGCGACGTCACCGCCACGGTCGAGTCGCTGCCGCTGATCGCGTCGTCGATCATGTCGAAGAAGCTCGCCGAGGGCATCGATGGCCTGGTGATCGACTGCAAGGTCGGTCGCGGCGCGTTCATGAAGACGATCGAGAACGCGCGCGCGCTGTGCGCGTTGATGCGCACGATCGGTGAGCGTGCCGGCAAGAAGATCACCTGCGTGCTCACCGATATGGAGGCGCCGATCGGCCGAACGATCGGTAACGCGCTCGAAATTCGCGAATCGATCGAAGTGCTCAAGGGCGGCGGCCCCGTCGATACGCGCGAGCTCGTCGGCGTGCTCGGTGGCGAGATGCTCGTGCTCGGCGGCATCGCGAAGGATGCGATCGAAGGTCGCGCGAAGATCGAAAAGGCACTCGCCGATGGTTCGGCGCTCGAGGTGTTTCGCAAGCTCGTCGAGGCCCAGGGCGGCGATCCGAAGGTGTGCGATTCGCCCGGCGCGGTCCTGCCCAAGCCGAAGCACCGCGAAGAGCTCGCCCTGCCGGCCGGTCGGATCACGGCGATCGATAGTGAAGCGCTCGGCATCGCCGCCTTGATCCTCGGTGCGGGTCGGCGAACCAAAGAAGACGCGATCGATCCCGCGGCCGGCCTCGTCGTCGACGCGTACCTGGGCGAAGTCGTCGAGCATGACGCGCCGCCCCAGATCGTTCTTCAGCACGGGTTAGCGCCAGGAGATGGCAGGGTCGCCGAAGCGCGTGCCATGATCGCCAAGGCCTTCGTGATCGTGCCTGTCGATTCTCCCGCACCCGTGCTCCGCACCTCGCGCATCCTCGAGATCATCCGATGAGTCTTTACGATCGCGTGCAGGAGGCGGTCACGGCGATCAAGCCCGGCGCCAGCTCGGAGGCGCCGCAGATCGGCCTCATCCTCGGTTCGGGCCTGGGCGGATTCGCCGACAAGCTCCAGAACGCCAGGGCGATCAGCTACGGCGACATCCCGCACTTTCCGCACTCGCACGTCGTCGGTCACGCGGGCAAGCTCGTACTCGGCACGCGCAAGGGTGCGCGCTGCGTCGCGATGCAGGGCCGCGTGCACATGTACGAGGGCCACGACGCGGCCACCGTCGCGTTTCCTGCGCGCGTGTTGATCGCGCTCGGTGCGAAGATCTTGATCGTCACGAATGCCGCGGGTGGGCTCGAGCCAAGCTGGCCGCCGGGCACATTGATGCTGATCCGCGATCACATCGACATGCTCCGTGATCACGCGCTGCGCGGTCCGAATGACGATCGGCTCGGCACGCGGTTCCCCGATCTCACCCGTGCATATGCGCCCGAGCTCCGCGAGCTTGCGAAAGCGGCCGCCGCGACCGCCAAGATCACGCTGCAAGAAGGCGTGTACGTCGCGATGCCCGGGCCGACGTACGAGACCCCCGCCGAGGTCAAGATGCTGAAGATCCTCGGTGCGGACGCGACGGGCATGTCGACGGTGCCCGAGGTCGATGTCGCGGCTCACATGGGCGCGCGCGTGATCGGCATCTCTTGCATCACGAACCACGCCGCCGGCATCACCGGCAAGGCACTCTCCCACGACGAAGTCACCGAAACGGCGACGCGCGTGCGCTCCACGTTCGAAGCGCTGCTCGACGCGATCATCGGCTCGCTGGTCGCAAACAAAGAGGTCGTATGAAGTCGTCGTCGGCCGACAAGACCAGCCCGATCAAGGCACGCGAGCGGATGCGCTCGCTCACCAAATCGACCCCCGAGCTCGAACAGCGCGCGCTCGATGCACGCGCCAAGGCGTACGCGCCTTACTCGAAGTTTCACGTTGGTGCCGCGGTCCAGGTCAACGGCCACATCTTCACGGGTGTGAACGTCGAGAACGCGTCGTATCCGCTCTCGGTGTGCGCGGAGCGCAACGCGATCGCGGCCGCGGTCATGAGTGGCAAGGTCGGGCTCGAAGCGGTGGTCGTCGCGACCGGTGCGTCGCCACCGTCGGCTCCGTGCGGTGGCTGCCGTCAGGTCCTGCGCGAGTTCGCCGTGGATCCCGCGACGGTTCGGGTCACCGCGATCAATCCCGCGGGCGAGCGCCGCACGTGGACGCTCGCCCAGCTGCTCCCCGATTCGTTCACGGGTAAAGAGCTGCCGTAACCGATGGCCGAGGTCGTCTTTCGCGGCGGAACGATCCTGACGATCGATGACGAGCACCGCGTACTCGCCGGCGATGTCGCGACCCGTGATGGTGCGATCGTTCAGGTCGGCGGAACGTACACGCCGACCGGCAGCGATTACTCGATCCTCGATTGCACCGGCTGCGTCGTGATGCCCGGCTTTGTCCAGGCCCACGTCCACACCTGCCAGACGCTCGCGCGCGGTCGCGCCGATGATCTCGAGCTGCTCGATTGGCTGCGCAAGGTCGTGTGGCCGTACGAGGCCGCGCTCGATCCCGAAGCCGCGACCGCCGCGGGCGAGCTCGCGTGTGCCGAGCTCTTGCTCGGTGGCACGACCGCGATCCTCGACATGGCGACGGTCCATCACACCGAGCGGTTCTTCGCCGCGGCCGAAGTCTCGGGGCTGCGCGCGACGATCGGCAAGGCGATGATGGACGCGCCCGACCCGCAGATTCCGGCCGGCCTGCGCGAGACCACGCGCGCCTCGCTCGATCAATCGGCCGCGTTGATCACGAAGTTTCACGGCACCGCGAAGGGTCGGTTGCGCTACGCGTACGCCCCGCGGTTCGTGCTGTCGTGCACCGACGAGCTGCTGCGCGAGGTCGGCACGCAAGCAAAAGCGCGCGGCGTCGGCATCCACACGCACGCGAGCGAGAACACCGGCGAGGTCGCGCTCGTGCGCGAACGGTTCGGCAAGGCGAACATCAGCGTGCTCGATGATTTCGGCTTGCTCGGTCCGCACACGTGCATCGCTCACGCGATCCATCTCGCACCCGAAGAACGTGAGCTCCTCGCCTCGCGCGGTGCGCACGTGTGTACGTGTCCATCATCGAATCTAAAGCTGGCCTCGGGCATCTGCTCGGTCCCCGAGCTGATCGCCGCGGGGGTCTCGCTCGCCCTCGGCGCCGACGGCGCACCGTGCAACAACAACCTCGATGCGTTCGAGGAGCTCCGGTTGCTCGCGCTGCTCCACAAACCCCGCTCGGGCCCGCGCACCCTGCCCGCCCCGGAAGCCGTACGCATCGCTACCCGAGGCGGGGCGAACGCGCTGGGCCTCGGCGACCAGATCGGCTCGCTCGAAGTCGGCAAGCGCGGTGACGTAATTGCGGTCGATATCACCGCGTTGCACACGATTCCTGCGACAAATCCCTGGTCGCAAATCGCCTACGCGGCACGCTCCAGCGACGTCCGCCACGTCGCCGTCGATGGCGCGGTCGTCGTCCGCGATCAGGAGTTGCTCACCCTCGAAGTGGCACGGGTCCGTCGCGCCGCGGTCGATTCGGCAACTCGCCTGTTTCCCTAGCCCCCCTTCGGGTGCGCGCGTGGTATGCCCACCAGGCGTTCATTCTGACGTGGTGTCAGTGAGGGCGAGCGATCTCGTTGAGATCGTAAAAGCCTTCACCCATAAGCGGCGGGTGCGGGTGTGTATTTCGAGCCGCATCAGCGAGTGAGTCAGTCATGGGAAATCGTCTTTACGTCGGCAATCTGCCCTTCCACGCAACCGAGGATCTGATCCAGCAGAAGTTCGCCACCTGTGGCGAGGTCAAGGAAGTCGCGCTCATGCTCGACAGGATGACCGGCCAGTCGCGCGGCTTCTGTTTTGTCGAGATGGCCACGGCCGAGGGCGCGCAGAAGGCGCTCGACGACCTGAACCAGCAAGACTTCGAGGGTCGCGCCCTCCGCGTCGACGTTGCGCAAGAGCGTAGCGGTGGCGGCGGCGGTGGCGGTGGCGGTGGCGGTGGCGGTAGCGGTGGCGGTGGCAGTTCAGGCCTTGGCGAAGGGCAGGCCCAGATGCACGTGCTGGCGGCATTGACCAAGCTGCGCCGCGCCGCTTGCGACCCGCGCCTGGTGGCGCCCGAGCTGGGCCTGGTGGGCGCCAAGGTGCAAGAGTTCGAACGCCTGGCGGTCGAGTTGGTGGCCGGCCGCCACAAGGCGCTGGTGTTTTCCCAGTTCACCGACTTCCTGGCGCTGCTGCGTGAGCGGCTGGACCGCGCCGGCCTGCGCTACCAGTACCTCGACGGCAGCACGCCGATGGCCCAGCGCACCCAGCGTGTGAATGCGTTTCAGGCCGGCCAGGGCGACTTCTTCCTGATCAGTCTGAAAGCCGGCGGCTTTGGGTTGAACCTGACCATGGCCGACTACGTGATCATTGCCGACCCCTGGTGGAACCCGGCCGCCGAAGACCAGGCCAGCGGCCGCGCCCACCGCATCGGCCAGCAGCGGCCGGTGACCGTCTACCGGCTGGTGACGCAAGGCTCAATCGAAGAGCGCATTGTCAAGCTGCACCACAGCAAACGCGCACTGGCCGAGGGTGTGCTGGCTGGGCAGGATGGCGGCAGCGGGGCGGTGATGCGGGCGGCCGACATGCTGGCTTTGCTGCGGGGTGAGGATGGCGAGGCCCCGCGCACCACAGACTGAGCGCGGGGGCGCGGCGCCCCCGCCCGTTCAGCCCCCGCTGTCCTCGGCCAGACCCACGGCAGTTTCGACCACGGCGTCGGCCCGCAGCAACGTCACTGGCACGGGGCTGTGCCGAACCAGCCACGCGGCCACGCCGCCCAAGTCGGTCGCCCCCGGATCGCCAACACCCTGCGCGCCCATCACCACCGCGTCGCAGCCGTAGTTTTCCAGCAAGTCCACCAGCAATGGCCCGGGCTGGCCACCGGCCACCTCGCTCTGCCAACTGACACCTGCCGCCGTCAGCAG
>JAYWCI010000074.1:0-4489 GCA_043780895.1 Kofleriaceae bacterium
TCCATGGATGGTGCTGATTTCTCTACCCATGGGCCGCATGGGAGACCCGTCTTGCTGCGTCTACCGCTTGCCGAGATTGCTCGCCGTTTCGGCAGGTGATGGCATCTCTGTCATGGGTATGCGTGATTTCCGACAACTGCCGGAAAGCCAGGCAACGTAAGTAGCTGAACTTCGCAAAATTCGCCCGGCACACCCTTTGCTGACAAGTTGGGTATGCGTTCCCTCCTGCTTCTCACCCTCATGGCTTCGGCCGCGAGCGCCGGCACGCCCGGGGTGACGATCACGCAGCCGAGCGATCCGGCCGTGACCGAGGGCGACGTCACCATCGACGGCGAACCGGCGGCAAACTTCGCGCTAGTCCAAGACTACCGCAAGTGGACCGAGATCATGCCCGACGTCGCGAAGGTTGAAATCTCCGAGCAGAAGGGTGTCGACGCTCGCGTCACGCTCGTCTCGCCGAGTGGCCACCGCGACAACCTGCACTTCCACAACACCCCTCAAGCCAACCTGATCTTCTTCGAAGACACGGGCAACGGCGGTCGCGCCGATGTCTGGGCGGAGATCGTGTTCATCCCGACGGCGCAGCCGCAGCAGAGCCGCGTGCACATCAAGCTGTACGCGAAGGTCCACGGCGTCGCGGCGCTCGTGGTCTCCGAGAGTGACGTCCGCGAGAGGCGCGAGCACCAGATCGCTGGCGAGCTCACGCATATCCGCGACTACTTCCGCAGCCGCGTCGCAAACCGCTAGACTCCGCGAGTGCCACCGCGCCTCGTCTTGATCGTCGGGCCGACGGGCGCCGGCAAGACGCGTGTCTCGATCGCGCTCGCCGCCGCGACCGGTGGCGAGGTCATCTCGTGTGACTCGCAGCAGGTCTACAGGGGCATGGATATCGGCACGGGCAAGGCCACCGCCGAGGAGCGCGCGAGAGTTCCCCATCACCTGCTCGATGTCGTCACGCCCGATCAAGAGATGACCGTGGCGCGGTTCATCTCGATGGCCGATGCGGCGATCGCGGAGATCAGCGCGCGTGGCAAACCGATCATCGTGGTCGGTGGCACCGGGCTCTACGTGCGCGCGCTGTTGCTCGGGTTGTTCGAAGGCCCGGCCGCCTCGCCGGAGCTGCGCGACGAGCTCGGCAAGCTACCGATCGAGGTGTTGCGCGCGGAGCTCGAGAAGATCGATCCGGCGTCCGCCGCGAAGATCGAGAAGAACGATGCCAAGCGGATCATCCGCGCGCTCGAGGTCTGGAAGCTCACCGGCGAGCCGATGAGCGCGCACCAGGCACGCCACAATTTCAAGACGCTCGCGCGCCGCTACGATGTGCGGTTGATCGGGCTCTCGCCCGAACGTGAGGCGCTCTACAAGGCGATCGATGCTCGGGTCGATCAGATGGTGGCAGAAGGCCTCGAGGCCGAGGTCGGGGCGCTCCGCGCGGCAGGCTACTTGCCACCGCTCCGATCCCAGCAGGCGATCGGCTACGCCGAGCTTCATGCGGTGGCGGAGGGCGGACTCGATCGCGCCCGTGCAATCGAGTTAATCAAAAGAAATTCGAGGCACTACGCGCGCCGACAGGTCTCATGGTACCGCTCGGATGCCACGATCTCTTGGCACCCCGACCCCGCTGCCGTTGACCTCGACGACGTGGGGCGGTACCTAGCAAGCCCTGCTCGAGCTGATTAGCGCACATCCGATGTCGACGACCGAACCGCCCCCGATTTCCGACCGCATGATCCTCGAGTTCGAGCGGCCGATCATCGATCTCGAAAAGAAGATTTCTGATCTGCGGAATCTGTCGATCAGCCTGGCTGGCAAGCCACCCGATGTCGATTTCTCTTCGGAGATCCGGCGGCTCGAGCAGAAGGCCAAGAAGCTCCAGAAGGAAGTCTTCGCGGATCTTTCGGCGCAGCAGAAGGTCCAGCTCGCGCGCCACCCCGGTCGGCCGTACATGATGGACTACGTCAATCTGCTCATGGACGATTTCATGGAGCTGCATGGCGATCGCGGCTTCCGCGACGATCCGGCGATCGTCGGTGGCATCGCGCAGTTCGACGATCTCGAGGTCCTCGTGCTCGGCCACATGAAGGGCCGCAACACCAAGGACAACGTCCATCGCAACTTCGGCATGGCGCGGCCCGAGGGCTATCGCAAGGCGACGCGCTTGATGCGGCTCGCCTCGCGGTTCCGCCGTCCGATCATCTGCTTCATCGACACGCCCGGTGCGTATCCGGGCCTCGGTGCCGAGGAGCGCGGTCAGGCCGAAGCGATCGCGAAGGCGCTGCAAGTGATGTCGAGCCTCGATTGCCCGATGATCTCGGTCGTGATCGGCGAAGGCGGCTCCGGCGGTGCGCTCGCTCTCGGTGTCACCGATCGGATCTTGATGCTCGAGTACTCGGTGTACTCGGTGATCTCGCCCGAAGGCTGCGCTTCGATCTTGTGGCGAGATCCTTCGAAGATCGCCGAGGCTGCGACCCAGTTGAAGCTCACCGCGCCCGATCTCTTCGAGCTCGGTATCTGCGACGAAGTGATCAGCGAGCCGCTCGGTGGCGCGCATCGCAATGCCGCGCTGACCGCCGCGAAGCTGCGCAACGCGCTCAAGGCGCACCTCAAGGAGCTGATCGATCTGCCGCCCGTAGAGCTGATCGAGCGCCGCTACCAGAAGTTCCGCAAGATGGGCAAGTTCGTCGAAGCGGCGCAGTAGCGCATGTACTACGAGCTCGCGCTGATCTCGGTGCTGATCGCTGCTGGGTACTGGGGCTTCTACTTCGTGCGCTACCACGCGCGGGTCCGTACGTACGGCCTGATGCAGCTCGGTGCTGCGATCGGTGCGGGCCTCGGGCTCTATCATCGTCGCGCGGGTGGGCCCGCGTGGTTCGGCATCGCCGGCGCGGTCGGCACCGGTGCAGGCGCGTGCTTGTTGCTCGTCGGGCCACTCGTACGCGGCGCGGCGCGCAGGTTCGCGGGCATCGAGCGCTTCGGCCTCGCCGAGAAGCTGCTCGCGATCGCGGATCTCCTCGCGCCCGGCTCGGGCGTCGCGGAGGAGCGCCAGCTGCTCGTCGCGATGCGCGAGATTCGCGATGGCAAGATCGATCAGACGCTCGGCGCACTCGCCGCGGCGCGTGCGCAAGCCTCGCCTGACAAGCGGCTCGCGATCGACGAGCGCACCGCGATGCTCTATCTCACCGCGTACCGCTGGGACGAAGCGATCGCGTACGCCGAGGAACATCTGTTCACGATCGAAGCGCCGCGCGAAGGCCAACCGACCGCGTTGCGCCGCGCGCTCGGCATCGCGCCGCCAGTGTGGGTCGAGCTCCTCGGCGCCTATGGGTACAAGGGCAACCTCGAGCAAGCGGCGCGCATGCTCGCGCGGCTCGAGGATGTCTGCGCAGGTCGCGACGATGCCGCGATCTGGGTCCATCGCGGTCGCATGGTGTTCCTCGCGCTCGCCGGGCGGGTCGCGGCCGTCGTGCAGCTCACCGACAAGCACACCTCGCGTCACATGAGTCGCGGGGCACGCGCGTACTGGCTCGCGGTCGCGCACGAACGCAACGGCGATGCCCGCGCCGCCCGGATCGCGTACGCGAAGGCGCGCTCGAAATCGCGCGGTCGTCCGCGCACGTTGATCGATCAAGCGCTCGAGCACCTCGACGAGATCAAGCCGATCGAGTTGACGCCACGCACGCAGGAGCTCGTGACCCGCGTCGAGGCCGCGCCCGCGCCGATCATCGCGCTGCGCGAACGCCCGCGCGGTCCGTGGGTCACGCGCGGGCTGACCGCCTCGATGTTCGTGGTCGCGGGCGTGATGCTGTTCGCCGTCGGTGATTCGACGGACCTCGGCGTGCTCGTGCGCAGCGGCGCGATGGTACGTGGCCTCATCCACACCAACGGCGAGTGGTGGCGGCTCGTCAGCTGCAACTTCGTCCACGTCGGCGGTCTGCACCTCCTGATCAATGCCCTCGGCCTGTGGGTGCTCGGCAAGCTGTGCGAGGAGATGTTCGGGCCGGTGCGCACCCTCGCGATCTTCGGCATCGCAGGGGTCGGTGGGTTCGTCGCGAGCTATCTCGCCTCGCCGGTCGGCATCTCGGCCGGTGCATCGGGCGCGATCTTTGGCCTGCTCGGCGCGGTGTTCGCCGAGCTCTCGCTGCACAAGCAGCACCACCGCGCGGCGTGGGGCAGGGGGATGTGGGGCAGCCTCGCGGTCGTCGCAGTCGGTCAGGTCGGCATCGATTTCATGTACGCCGGCGTCACCGATCAATACGCGCACGCCGGCGGGCTCGCGTTCGGTGCGCTGATGGGCGTGGTGCTGTCGCCGCACTCGCGCTGGACCAAGCTCGCAGAGCCGGTCGCGCGGATCCTCGGTGCGGCTTTCGTCGGTGCGTGCATCTGGGCCGCGGTGATGGTGGTGCGCACGCCGCTCGCGACGAGCCTCGGCACGCCGGATCATCCGATCGCGCTCGGGCCTTCGCTCACGATCAATGCACCCGCGTCGTGG
>JAYWCI010000075.1:0-14630 GCA_043780895.1 Kofleriaceae bacterium
GCGCGCCAGCGATGTCGTGCTTTCGAGGGCGCGCGACCAACGAGGGTCGCCTAACCACTCCGAATCGCGTACCTGGGCAGGGCGTGATCATTGCGATGGGGGCCGGCGTGATTGCAAAGATCTTGATGGCTCTCGCCCTGACTGCTTCGACCGCAGATGCGGACACCGCAAGCCACGTTCGAACAGCAGCTCTCGAGCCGCCCGGGTTGGCCCCCGAGTTGCCGGAGCAATCAACCGGTCCACGTCGAGCGCTCGATGCCTCGCTCGATGCCTCACTCGCCGCCACGCTCGCCTCGGACGCTAGCGAGGATCGCGGCATGATGATCAGCAGCGCGCTGACCGTCCCGGCACGACGCGTCGAGGCTTCGACTCGGATCATCCCGTCGAAGGGTGCGCTGATCTCGGTCGACGCCGGCCTCACGGACCGGCTCCAGCTGTCGGCGGACGCGGGTGAACGCTTCGATGAACGCACAACGACCTTCTCGGTGGGCCTGAAGGTCGCGCTGCTCGAGCGCTCGACCTGGCAGCTCGCGGGCCAGGCGACGTATCGGCGGATCTCGCTCGACGGTGGCGACTTCATCGATGACGTCAACGCGCCTTCAGGATCACTGATCGCGACGAGCTGCATCGACCGCAACTGCGTCGCGCGCGGCTCTCTCGGAGCCGGCTTGATCGTTCCGGACAAGGCGGTCCGTCACGACGATGTGCTGTTGCGAACGTCCGCGTTCTTCAACGGCGGCCTCGTCGTCGGAGCCGGCTCCGAGCGTTTGCTCGTCGAAGCGAGCTGGATTGGCGACGGCGTACTGGCGTTCGCCGGGGTCCGCTACGCGACCGGCCGGTTCAGCATCGATGGTGGACTCGGGCTCGCCGGAAACCATCTCGGCGTGAGCGCTGCGCCCATGCTTGGTGTGGGCGTGCGCATCTGAGTTAAGGCGGCCCGACTCCCTCACCGACATGCGGGCATCGTGGTGCTGTCGAACAGCGTCTGCAGCGCCGGGCACTCCTGCGGCGTGAAGTGGCCCGTGATGTGATCGCCACTATCGAGAGCGACGTCGAAGCTATCGAAGCTTCCGTGGGCGGTTCTACCGCGGCATCGAGTTCCAGGCGAAGACGACCGGGACGCTCAAGGGCTTGCTGAAGAAATTCAAAGTCGAAGAGGAGGTATCGGTCGAATCGAAGGTGAAGGAGCAGATCACGACATCCCGGGCGAGTCGGTGATCGCCGATTGGATGTGTGTCCGGGCTGCTCGTCGTCAGGGAGCCGTGATCGTCGCGCCGCGGATGGTGACGAGCGTCTGGGCGAGCAGGCGACCGTGCAGCGTCGCGCCGGTGTCCAGCGTGGTCGCGGTCTGCGAGAGCACGCTGCCCTCGAGATGCGCGCCGGCGGCGACCACGACCTCGCCGCTGACTTGCCAGAAGATATTCTTCGGTGAGGCGGCGCCCGCGAGGATGATGTTACTGCTCAGCGTCAGGTTCTGCGCGATCTGGAAGATCCAGACATCGGTCGCGCTGCCACTCAGGGTCACGGCGGTCGGAATCAGCAGCGCCGAGCTCCACTTGTAGACCCCCGGAGCAAGCGTGACCGAACCGATCGTGCCTGCGCCGAGCTCGGTCACATCCGGGGCGCGTCCTGCTGCGGCGGTGAAGGCGGTCTGCATGTCGTTGACCGCCACGGTCAGTTTGTCTGGGGTCGGGGCTGCGTAATCTACGGCGTATACCTTGCCGGTGACCTCCGGTGTGGTCGCGAACTGATTCGACGCAGCTACAGTCAGCGCCATGCCGGTGATCGCGGTCGAGGTGACCGGGCTCACGCCGATATCGCCGACGATGATCGACGTCGGCACGTTGGTGATGCCGCTCTTGCCGAGCAAAACGAAATCACCGGCGGTGCCGAGGTCCACGACCATGCCCGTGGTGCTCATGGTGGTGCCGGTCTGGAAGGTCCAGACGTGCGGAGCCGACAAAGCGATCGCCGAAGCACTCCGCGCGCCGGCCGTGATCGTCGCGACGTACGACGTGCTCGCCGCGAGCTGAACGCTCGGTTCGAACGTGACCGATGTGCTCGTCGAGATCACGGTACCGGCGACGGCACCTTGGGGTGAGCTGAGCGTGAACGTGGCGCTGGTCAGCGTCGATCGATCCATCGCCTCGCTGAATGTCGCGGTGACTAGCTCGTTGAGCGGCACGCCGCTCGCGGTGTTCGCCGGGATGGTCGAGAGCACTCGGGGCCCGGAGCCCCTTGCGTCGACGGTGGCGGCAGCATCGACGGTGGCGGCAGCATCGGCGGAGCCGGCGACGTGCACATTGTCACCACATGCCGCGGTAGCCACCAAGACCAAGCACAGACCAATCATCGAACGCATGAGACATCCTTCTGCAACCAGGACACATTCGAGACAAATCTCACCACGAGGTCCATCCCGGAATCTCGCACGTGCAAGCGTGGGTCCCACGCTGGAACCGGATGGCGAGGGGGGAAGGGACCGAGCGACCGAGCGGCTCCGGGCGGTGGGCTGGCCCGCACGGCTATCGCGCTCGCTAGTCGCCGAATAGCGCCTCACGAGCCTGGCGCTAGGACTTCGCGCTTGTTCGTATGATCCGGCGACGATACCACGCCCTGCTTCTCCATCTCCTCGACGATGCGAGCGGCGCGGTTGTAACCGATGCGCAGCTGGCGCTGGACCCACGAGATCGAAGCGTTGCGCGTGGTCGTGACGATATAGACGGCCTTGTCGTACATATCGTCGTCGCCCTTGGGCGCGCCACCACCCGGGAGGTCGCCGCCGCCTTCGGAGTCCTCGTCGCGCGGCTTGACGATATCGAGGTTGTAGACCGGGCGAGCCTGCGTCTTGAGGAACTCGACGACGCGCTGGATCTCGTGCTCGTCGACGTAGCAGCCGTGCAAGCGCTGCGGAGCGCCGCCGCGATCGGAGAACAGCATGTCGCCGGCGCCGAGTAGCGCCTCGGCACCGTTCTGATCGAGGATGGTGCGCGAATCGATCTTCGACGTCACGTGGAACGCGATGCGCGACGGGAAGTTTGCCTTGATGAGGCCGGTGATCACGTCGACCGACGGGCGCTGGGTCGCGAGGATCAGGTGGATGCCGGCGGCGCGCGCCTTCTGGGCGATGCGAGCAACCGAGGTCTCGACCTCCTTCGGTGCGCACATCATGAGATCCGCGAACTCGTCGATCACGATGACGATGTACGGAAGCTTGTGCTGGGTGACCGCGACGACCTTCTCGCGCGCGTCGGCCGCTTCGGGCGAATCGGCGTTGACGGCCTTCTCGATATCGTCCTCGAGCGCTTCGGCAGCCGCATCGGCGGCGGCGCGCAGCTTGTCGGCTTCGACCTTCTGCTGCTGCTTCAAGACCTTCTCGTTGAAGCCTGCGATGTCGCGCACGCCCATCTGTGCGAGCAGGTCGTAGCGACGCTCCATCTCCTCGACGCCCCAGCGCAGCGCGAGGTTTGCCTTCTTCGGATCGGTGACGACGGGGAGCAAGAGGTGCGGGATGCCCTCGTAGATCGAGAGCTCGAGCATCTTCGGATCGACCATGATCATCCGGACGTCCTCGGGCGAGCAGTGATAGAGCAGCGACGTGATCATCGCGTTGACGGCGACGGACTTACCGGAGCCCGTCGTCCCTGCGACGAGCAAGTGCGGCATCTTCGCGAGATCGACGACGGACGGCCCACCTTCGATGTCCTTGCCGATCGCCATCGGCAGCTTCGCCTTGCCCTTGCGGAACATGTCGTCGGCGAGGATCTCCTTGAGGAAGACCATCTCGCGCGACTTGTTCGGCACCTCGATGCCGACCGCGGCCTTGCCCGGAATCGGCGCGACGATACGAACGCGGAGCGCCTCGAGCGCGAGCGCGAGATCGTCGGTGAGGTTGACGATCTTGTTGACGCGCGTGCCCGGCGCCGGCGCGAACTCGAACATCGTGACGACCGGACCCGGACGGATCGCGACGACGTCGCCCTTGACGCTGTAGTTCTCGAGCGTCTGGGTCAGCTTCGCCGAGAGCTCGAGCATCGCGAACTTGTCGACGGTATTGACCGAAGAGGCGTCGTAGTTGAGCAGCTGGATCGACGGCAGCTGGTAGTCGCCGTCGCCGAGCTTGATGAAGCTCTGGCGCTCCTGATCGGCGGCCTTCTCCTTCGCCGCCATCGTCGCCTTGTCGGCGTGCTGGAACTTCGGCTCGAAGATCACCGGGCCCGCGTGATCGGTGCCCTCGGCAGCCGGCATCGCGCCTTCTGCCGGCTTGGCCGGCCCGACCGGCGGGGCCCCGACCGGCGGAGCCTCGGTGCCCGACGCCAGGCGAGTCTTGCTCTTCTTCGGCATGACCTCGGGCGAGACGCTCGCGCCTTCCTCGGCTGCGGCAGGGCCCGGCACGGCGAGATCGACTTCGGTCTGCTGGACGTCTTTCTTGCCGCGCTTCTTCTTGGACTCGGGCAGGAGGTCGATGACTTCGATGGCGTGCGGCTTCTTGCCGCGCTCGATGATCTCGGGCTCGGCGCCGTGCTCGTCGTCGCTCGCCTCGAGGACATCTTCCTCGTCTTCTTCGTCGTCCTCGTCGTCGTCACGGCGATCGCGATCCGGCAGGATCGCGCGCACGACATCCCCCCAGAACCGCGCGAACGCGAGGCCCGCGGTCTTCATCACGCCACCAACCGCCTGGAGGCCGTGCCAGATCGCGTGCAGCACGTCGCGCATGCGCAGCGGCGTCGCGATCACGACGGCGACGACGAGTCCGACGAGCGAGAGCAAGGCGGTCCCGGCGGTGCTGATCATCGCGCGCGTGATCTCGGCGAGGTGCTCACCGATCGCGCCCCCCGGACCGTGACCGGCGACGCGATAGTGCGGCGCGATCAGGTGCACCAGCGTGGCGAGCGCGAGCACGCCGATCGCCGCACCGATCGCGATCGTCGGTGGCATCACGCGGTCGCGATCCAGCAACATGCGCACGGCCGCGATCGCACCGAGCAGGATGAAGCCGTACCCGGGGATGCCGGCGATCCCGTAGAAGAATCCTGCGACCGAACGCCCGAAAGGACCCATCACCAACGCGCCCGCCTGAAGCGACATCATCGCGATCAGGAGGAACAGCGCGGCGCCAAGGCCAACGACCCCTGCTACCTCGCGGCGGCGGTCATGGACAGCGCCCGATGACCCCGATCTGCTGTTAACTTTTGGGTTTTTGGACATAGGTACTCTGTGGAGCACCTTATCCTACATGGCATCACATCGGCGCCAAAGTTTTAGAGCCTTCCAATGTGAAGTCGCACGTCGTCACGACTACGGCTCCTGTTCGTAGTCGGCGGTCGGGACGTCACCGACCACGGTCGCGAAGTACTTCATGATCGCTTCGGCCGCCGCCTTGTTCATACCCGGCGCCTTCGCGAGATCCTCGACGGTCGCCTGGCGGATCGCGCGCACGCTGCCGAAGTGCTTGAGCAAGCGCTGACGCCGGGTCGCCCCGATGCCGGGAATCGTATCGAGCTCGGAGGTCAGCGTTGCCTTCGACCGGCGATCGCGATGGAACGTGTTCGCGAAGCGATGTGCTTCGTCGCGGATGCGCGCGAGCATGTAGAGCTCCGGCGAGTTCGACCGCAGCGGGATCGAATCCTTCACGTTTCTGCGATAGATCCGATCGGGCGCGCTGCCGGCTTCGAGGTCACGCTCCTTGGCGAGGCCGATCACCTCGACGCCATGGTCGCCGCCGAGCGGCACGCCGAGATCGGTGAGCGCCGCGACCGCCATCCCGAGCTGGCCCTTGCCGCCGTCGATCACGAGCAGATCGGGCCGCGCCCACGCCGGATCTTCACCTTCGTTTGCAGCGGCGCCGATCTTGTTCGCGCGGCGAAACCGGCGCGTCAGCACCTCGTACATCGACGCGAAGTCGTTGTTCTCGACCGTGCGGATCTTGAACTTGCGATACAGGCCACGCGCTGGCACACCGTCGACGAACGTCACCATCGAGGCGACGGTCTCGCTGCCCTGGATGTGCGCGATGTCGAAGCACTCGATCCGCTTCGGCGGCCGCACGAGGCTCAACCGCTCGGCGATCTTGGCGAGCATCTGCTCGGCGTCGGCGTCCTTGTTGCGGCGCGAGGTCGCCGACGCCGCGGCGTTGCGATCGGCGAGCTCGACCAGGCGAGCGCGAATGCCGCGCTTGGGTTCGACGAGCCGGGTCCGCTTGCCGCGCTGGAGGGTCAACCACTCGGCGACCACGTCGCCGCCCTCGAGCTCGACGCCGACGACGACCTCGTCGGGGATGAGCGTGCCGGTCGCGTAGTACTGCTGGACGTACTCCGCGATCACCGCCGCATCCGGTAGCTCCTGATCCTTCTGCGTGAACGTGCGGCGACCGACGAGCTTGCCGCCGCGCACGAAGAGCACCGCAACCTCGACAAAATCGGCCTCGCGATACAGCCCCCACACGTCTTGATCGACGAACTCGTCCTGGACGATGTGCTGGCGCGCGAGCGAGCGCTCGACCGCCGAGAGGGAATCGCGTAACGCCGCGGCGACCTCGAAATCTTCGGCATCGCTGCGCATCTGCATGCGCCCACGCAAGCGCGTGACGAGTTCGGCGCTCTTGCCCGAGAGGAACATCTTCACGTCCGTGACTTGCTCGGCGTAGCCCTCGGGAGGCACGAGCACGGCACACGGGCCCGAGCAGCGCTTGATCTGATACTGCAGGCACGGTCGACCACGGGTCTCGAGCACGTGATCGGTGCACGTGCGGAGCTTGAAGTGGCGGTTGAGCGTACGCAGCGTCTCGCGCGCGGAGGTCGCCGAGTGATACGGGCCGAAGTAGTTCGCCTTGTCGTCCTTGATGTTGCGCACGACCTCGACGCGCGGAAACAGGTGACGCTTGTCCTTGGCGTCCTCGGCCGGCGCGGGATCGAGCAGGCGGAGCACGAGGTACTGCTTGTCGTCGCGTAGCTTGACGTTGAACTTCGGCTGATGCTTCTTGATCAGGTGGTTCTCGAGGAGCAGCGCCTCCTTTGCCGAGGACACGACGATCGTCTCGACATCGGTCGCGGTGCGCGCGAGGAACCCGGCCGCGACGAAGAACCGTTCGTCTCCGCCCTCGCGGAAGTACTGGCGCACGCGCGTGCGCAAGCTCTGCGCCTTGCCCACGTACACGACCTCGCCGTCGGCGTCCTTGAACAGGTAGACGCCAGCGTCGGTCGGGATTCGTGCGAGGACCTCCTCGGTGACCACGCCCGACCTTAGCGCGCTGCCGAAACCATGGCAGTCCTACACTCCGATTGTTGACGCTACGCTGTCAGTCTCGGACGTCAGATCTCACAGGACGTGACAATCGTGCAGCGTCACGAGGATCATCACGACGCCGAGCACCATGATGCCCGACATGTGGACCATCGCTTCGATCTTGGGATTGGCACGACGCCGGGTCACGAGCTCGTAGCCGAGGAAGACGAGCCGGCCCCCATCGAGCGCGGGGAGCGGGAACAGGTTGAACAAGCCGAGGTAGACCGAGAGCATCATCAAGAGCTCGACGCCGCTCAGCCAGCCGGCCTTCCAGGCCTTGGAGAATTCGTTGACGATGCGACCCGGGCCGCCCGGATCGGCCTTCTCGGTGCCGACGATGATGCCGTACAGCCCCGCGGCGATCGCCTTGGTCTGGAGCACGGGGTACCGCAGCGCTTCCCAGCTGGCGCGCAGCACGCCGACGTGGATGTAGTCGACATCGACCTTGAGCTCGATGCCGAGCAACTTGTACTCGCTCTGGCAGTTCGCGATCCGCCTCGTGACGCCGAGCTCCGCGAGATAGCCGTCCTTGTCCCCAAGACCGACCGCCCGCCAGCAATACGTGCCTTCGATATCCTCGAGGGAGGCCTTGCCGTCCTTGTCCCTGGCGATCGACGGCGTGATCGCGACATCGATCGGTTTGCCGTCGCGCAGCACGGTGAGCACGATCCGGTTCGCACCCTTCACGCGCTTGTGAAGCGAGTCATTCGGGTCGGCATGGAACTGGGTGCCATCGGCGGCGATGTAATCGCCCGCGGCCATGATCGGCTTGTGATCGACCGCGACGATCCGATCGTCGGGCATCAGCTTGCCGACCGCATCGTAGCCAGCTGTGGTCTGGTTGACGCCGTAGAACGCATAGTCGCTACGCACGCCGTGGCACTGGTACAGCACGAGCGCGAGCACGAACGCCGAGAGATAGTTCGTGGCGGGCCCGGCGAAGATCGTGACGAAGCGCTGCCATGCCGGACGATTCGGATACGCGAACCGATCCTCGGGATCGACTTCCTCGGCGATGTTCATCCCGCGGATCTCGACGAAGCCGCCGAACGGAAGCGGCGCGAGCTGGAAGATCGTCCCGGACTTCTTCGACGTGTGCTTCAAGATTCCCGGCCCGAAGCCGAGGCTGAAGCGCTCGATCTTCATCTTGCACCAGCGTGCGACGAAGAAGTGGCCGCCCTCGTGGACCACGATCAGGAAGGCCAGCGACAAGATCGCGAGGACGTAATACATGCCGCGCCTAAAGCATAGCAGCGGATGAGGCGCGCGCTCGGCTAGCGACGAGCAAAGGCGCGCAGTCGGCTGACCGCGCTCTTCGCGACGGTTCCGGCAGGACCGGAGATACGGATCGAGAGGTGGCGAACCGCGAGGCGCTTCTGAAGCCGGCGGTGCATCGCCGCGCCGAGGAGGCGGGCGCCGCGGAACGCGACGAGGGCGCGGACACGATGCGCGATCGTCCAGCGACCGAGCGCGACTTCGGCATCGCCTTGGTTGGCGAGCAAGCGGCTGATCGCTTCACCGACACCGTCGAGCGAGGCGGCAACGACATCGGGCGTGGTGACAAACAGGAGCGTGCCTTGCGCGCGCGCCGCGCCGACATCGACGCCACGACCACGGCCGGAGGCGTGCGTGACGCGAACTTCCGGCACTTCTGCGCGGAGCAGGGCGAGCACCGCGTGCGAGTTGTCGCCCGAATCTTCGTCGATCGCGAGCAGCTCGAACGAGACGCCGAGGTTGCGGAGGTATTCGGCCGTCCGTTTGACGGCGATCCCCAGGGCCTCCTCATCATCTCCGAACGGCAGGATGACGGAGACGTCGAACCGGGGACTATCGGGCATCAAGTCCCCAGATTTAGCAGCAACCGTGCCGTTGCGTCTCAGTCCTGTCGGGCAGGTATCGCCACGTCATTGCAGTAGGTTAGCCACACGGTGGTCCGACCGTATGCGAAGCATTTTACGCACTGCGGCGGTTTAGCGTATCGGCGCGTGCGCGAGTAGCCGTTCAGTGACGCGGGTCCAGCCGCGGGAGGCGACGCCTGTTCGGAGGTCGGCGGGGCTCGGTGCGTTCTCCAGTACGCGGTCGATCGCGACCGCGAGGGCGCGGGGATCGTCGGGCGGTACGAGCGTGACCGGCAGCTCGCGCAGGCCGCCGACCCGGGACGCGATCACCGGGATGCCCGCCGCGAGCGCTTCGAGCGCGACGAGCGGTGTGCCTTCAGTGCGGCCGTTCGCAAGGATGCGGCTCGGGATCAACACGATCGAGGTGCGAGCGAGCAGCGCGTCGCGTTCGGTCGTGGTGACGTCGCTCGCGATCACGAGCTGCGCGGGGGTGGTGACGTACGGCATCGCGGCGCGCGCGACGTCGATCCCTTTGATCGGTACGGGGCGCGCGATCACGGCGAGGGTGGGCGGGGTCGTGGGTGACGAGGCGATCGTCGCGAAGTGCTCGAGATCGACACCCATCGGCTGGACGATCGCGTCTGTGACCTTCGCGAGCTTCCGCAGGTCCTCGCTCACGAACGCGATCCGCGCGCCGCGCAACCGGAGGAGTGCGAGCACTGGCTGCAACAGGTGGAGGCGCGCGAGCGTGTGGACATCACCGCCGTGTCCGATCGCGAGCAGCGGCACGCGTGACGGCAGGGCGGCGAGTGCCGACGGTGCGAGCCAGTGTGCGATCGCGAGATCCCAGGCGTGTGCACGACGGACGACCCTCGCAGTCAACTTCGCACTGAACGCGAGTGCACCCGCGAGCGTGCGCACCCCACCACGTTCGAGGAGCTCGGGCGCGCCGCCGCGATAGAACAGCGGCTCCTCGGCGCCCGCCGCGATCACCTCGACGGTGTGGCCGAGCGCGCGCAACGACGCGACATGCGCGGCGACGAAGTTGCCCGCGGGGTCGCCGGGATATCTCGGGTACGACGTCGTGATGACGCCGATGATCATCGGGCGCGGCGGAACGATTCGGCGGCGATCCGCGAGCCCCACGAGCGCAGCAGCACGTAGGGAATCGGGTGGAGTGCGGTCGAGAAGTTGATGCCGCTTTTCCAGTGCTGACCGTAGATCGGGCGCACGGCGACGTCGGCGACGCGCGAGCCCGCGACGTGGAGGCGCGAGAGCAGATCGTTCGGATAGCCGTAGCGCGTCCACATCACATCGAGATCGAGGCGCGAGAGCGCGTCGCGATGGATCGCGGTGTAGCCGCATTGCGAATCGAACACGTGGCGATAGCCGCTCGTCACCTTCGTGGCGGCGCTGAGCAGCACGTTGCCGACGATCCGCGCGGGCGGCATCTCGGTCCACACGTCGGGATGGAGGAAGCGGTTGCCCTTGACATAGTCGGCGGTGCCCGCCGCGATCGGATCGAGGAGCGCGGGCATGTCGCGCGGATCCATCTGGCCATCGCCGCCCATCACGACGGCGACGTCGATCCCGGTATCGAGCGCGTGGCGATAGCCGGTCGCGATCGCCGCGCCGACCCCACGGTTTTGGCTGTGACGGACCACGACGACCTCGGGCGTGACGCGGGCCCGCGCCGACGTGTCGTCGTGCGAGCAGTCGTCGATCACGAAGATCTTGTCGACGAATTCGGGAATCGTTGCGACGGTGTTCGCGATCGCACGGGTCTCGTTGAAGGCCGGAATGACCACGCCGATGCGGAGCTCGCGATACATCGCGGGCGGTTTTACACCAAAGCTGTCAGGGGACCGTGCTACTTCGAAGCCATACGGGGTGGATTTCGCCCCGAACTACTAACGCAGGCAGGCACTCATGGCTGGTGGAGTTAACAAAGTCATTCTCGTCGGCAACCTCGGCGCCGATCCGGACATGCGGTTCACGCCGAGTGGCCAGGGCGTTTGCGAGCTTCGCGTCGCGACCAGCGAGAGCTGGAATGACAAGAACGGGCAGCGCCAGGAGCGCGTCGAATGGCATCGCATCGTCGTGTGGGGCAAGCGCGCCGAGGTCTGCTCGAAATATCTCTCGAAGGGCCGCCAGGTCTACGTCGAGGGGCGGATCCAGACCCGCACGTACGACGATAAGGACGGCAACAAGCGCTACATCACGGAAGTGATCGCGAACGACGTCCAGTTCCTCGGCGGTGGTAAGGGTGAAGGCGGCGCGGCTGCAGGCGGTGCGGGCGGCAAGGCGCGTGATGACGGTCCGCCGCCTCCGAGCGATGTCGACTTCGGTGGTACCGGCGGTGGCTTCGGTGGTGGTGGCGGCGGTGGCGGCCCCGACGACGACATCCCGTTCTGATCGCTCGCTGAGTCATGCGCCAGCGCAGAGGCCTGTGGGCCAACGCCGATTTCATGCGGCTGTGGGTCGCGCAGGCGGTCAGCGCCTTCGGGTCGCGGATCACGCGGACGGCGTTGCCGGTCATCGCGGTCGCGACGCTGCACGAATCCGAAGGCATCGTCGCGTTCCTCGCGGCGATCTCGCTCGCACCGGCCGCGGTGCTCTCGCTGTTCGTCGGCGGGTTGGTCGATCGGTCGAAGAAGCGGCGGCTGCTGGTGATCGCGGATGTCGCGCGCGCCGCGGTGATCTTCTCGCTCACGATCGCGTGGGCGTGGGGCGTGTTGTCGATCGTGCACGTGTGCATCGTCGGCGCGGTGGTCGGTGCGGCGAGTGCGCTGTTCCAGATCGCGGATGTCGCCTACCTGCCGGCGGTGGTCGATCGCGGCCAGCTCGCGGACGGCAACGCGAAGTTGCAGACCACCGAGGCCTTCGCCGAGATCTCCGGACCGGCGAGCGCGGGCGTGTTGATCGCCGCGCTCGGCGCACCGATCGCGGTCGTGATCGATGCCGTGAGCTACGTGTGGTCGGCGGTGATGCTCGGGCGGATTCGTGCCGTCGAGCCGCCGCCAGGTCCCGACACCGCCACGATCAGCATGTCGACGAGCATGTGGCAGACCACGAAAGATCTGAAGGTCGGCATGCGCGCGGTTTTCGGCAACGCGCTCGTGCGGCCGGTCGTCGTCGCGCTGATCATCTGGACCGCGTCGTACGGGTTCTTCGCTGCGCTCTACACGCTGTTCTGCTTGCGCACGCTCGGCCTGTCACAAGGCACGTTCGGCTTGATCATCGCGATGGGTGGCGTGGGCTCGATCATCGGTGCGAGCCTGGCGCGCAAGCTCGCGAGCTCGATCGGCGTCGGGCCGACGATCGTCTTGTCTTCGGTGATCGTGTCGCTGAGCGGCCTGTGCATCCCGCTCGCGCGCGGTTCGCACGTGATGGTGATCGGCTTGCTCGTCGCACAGCAGCTGATCGGCGACGGGCTCTCGGTGGTGTTCAACATCCACGCGATCACGCTGCGCCAGACCGTGTTGCGGCGCGAAGTGCTCGGTCGCGCGAACGCGGCGATCACCGCGTGCATCTCGGGAGTGGTGCCCTTCATGGCGATCGCCGCCGGCCTCGTCGCCGAGGCGACCTCGATCCGCTTCGCGATCTGGATCGGGCTCGCGATCCCGCTGAGCGTGCCGTTCGTGCTGTGGCCACTCCGCAAGATCAAGCAGCTGCCCTCGTCCGACCTCCACATCGAGTCGGCCTCCGAGACGCTGCGTGGGTCCTGAGAGACCCGCCTCGGTTGCTATTTGGGTCTAGCCGCCACCCGGTGTGTGCCCTGGGAGACGAATTCGTGCGACCGCACGCTGGCGCGATGCTCGCACTAGGGCACCCCCGATGACGCGCTTCGATCGAACCTGGGAACCGTTCGTGGTGGTGATCGTGTTCGCGGTGATCTTCATCGGCACCTTGTGCTCGCTGCGCTAGATCGGTGCTCGGACCGGCTGCGCGCGACACATGCCGCCGCTCGAATGAGTTGCTCTAGATCCGGGTATGCCGAGCTCGCTGCTTGTTCGACCGTCTGGTGGGGTGTGGATCTGATCCTGAGCAGCGTCGACGAGATCCGGAACGGGCGTAACGGAGCGCGTGACTTGAAAGGCGGGGCAGAGCCGTGCCATCGAGGGTTTACCAAGACTCACTCGACGGAAGGATACCCCGTGACTCGCAGCGTGATCGAACTGGCGGATCAACACAAGCACCTCGCGTCGGCGCTGCAAGCGCTGGCCGAGCGCGTAGAGCAGCTCGGCTCGCAAGGCGCGGACGGAAAGTCGATCGATTACGCGAAGATCGAGCGCGAGGTCGGGGCCGCCGCGGCGAGCGTCGAGCGTGCAGCGCATCAAGGGCTGCTCGCGGGGCTGGACATCGACACCGCCCAAGTGCTGATCGGTGGCGCGCTGCACACACGCGTCGGTCGGTACGAAGGCGCGTACCACACGATGGCGGGCTCGGTGAGCGTGCTGCGTTCGCTCTACCGCCGAGATGGTCAGCGAAACGGCAAGGTCGTCGACACGATCGGAATGCGTGCCGGTGTCGTCGCCGACGGCTGGTTGCCGCAGACCGCGCGCGCGATGGCGCACCACGTTCAGGGCGGCACCGCACGGGATGCGGAGGCGACCGCCAGCGAGAGCGGCCGCCTCGTCTACTCGCGGTGCAGCTTCGATCGCGTCACCCATGCCGTCGGCGAGTTGTACGGCGATCACAACGTCGACATCGACGACGCGTTGATCACCGCGTACGAGCCGCCCGCAGAGGCGCGCAGCATTAGCGTGGGTCTGGATCGTGTCTCGCTGCCGACCATCGAGCCCCGCCCTCGACCGGCGGGCCGCCCCAAGAAGGATGCGCCGAAGCGGCCGATCACCGTGGCGTGGCGCATGATGTGGGTCGCGATCGTCACGCTGCACGATCGCAACGGCGACGCGCTCCACACGATCCGCTACGGCGCGATGCCCGACGACGGCTGTGCGAGCCTGCTGCATGGCGCCGCGGGTGACGTCAACGAGCTGCTTCGCAAGCGACCTCGACTCAAGGTTTCCTTGCTCAGCGATGGAGCCCACGATCTCGTCGACACCCTCACGACCGACGTCGGAGGCCGCGTCGATCGCGAGGTGTTTCAGGCCGTCGACTTCTGGCACCTCATCGAGAAGCTCGGTACAGCAGCTCGACTCCTCGACGGCGATCACGACAAGCGTCTCGCGCGGTGGCGGCTTCACCTGCTCAACGTCGAGGGTGCGGCATTGAGCATCCTCGGCGAACTCCGCGATTCTGGTCGCGAACGCGTCAAGCTCGGCGAAACCGAGCCTGTTCACGACGCGATCACGTACATCGACAATCACCACGACAAGATGAACTACGCGGCCCTCCGCGCGGCCGGGCTTCCCATCGGCAGCGGCAATACCGAGGCGACGTGCAAGACGCTCGTCGACGTCCGGATGAAGCGCGCGGGATCGCGATGGAACATCGAGACCGCTCGTCACATCGTTCAGCTTCGTGCACTCGCGACGAGCGACC
>JAYWCI010000076.1:0-15878 GCA_043780895.1 Kofleriaceae bacterium
GTAGGCGACATCGACCGAGGCATCGGGCAGCGGTAGCGCGGTCGCGGAGGCTTGCGAGACGCTGAGACCGCGCTGCGCGGCGCGCTCGAGCATGCCGGCCGACAGATCGATGCCGTGCGCGTGGGTCGCGAACTTCGCGACGCGATCGAGGATCAACCCGGTGCCACAGCCGACCTCGACCGCCAACTTGCCGGCCGCGTAGCGTTCGACGATCTCGACCTCGAGGTCATCGAGCATCCGGTGATAGGGCAGGTGGCGCTCGCGCTCGTACCAGCCAGCAAAGTCGTCGTAGTAGGTGCGGTTGTCGAGGGCGGACACGGTGGGGCCGCGACCATATACGAATTAGCGGACGGTGACAGCGAGCGGTGGCCGCCGCGGTGAGCCTTCGATCACGGGGGTGAATCGCGCTTCCATCCACTCGCGCTGCTTGGCGGTGACGACGAGCTCCACCGTCGCGATCGGCCCGTCGCGCAACAGCGCGGAGAGGTCCTCGAGCGCGACGCCCCCGAGCGTGCGATCGGTCGCGCTCGCAGCGTCGATCACGAGGTGCGTGAGCCGGCCGCGAGGATCGGCGGTGAGCACGTAGCGGAGATTCGCGGCCTGCAACGCGAGCGATCGCAAGCCGGTCGCGATCGGTGCGACCAGTAACTCGAAGAACGTCGTGACACACGAGGTCCACGGCGGATGCTCGAGCACGAGATGCTGGAGGTCCGGAAGACCGGGTCGCGCGCCGTGGAGTACGAGGGGCGCACCGACGAGGAACCCGAGCGTGGTCAACGGGAGCGGGGGCTGCGCGTTCGCGAGCTGGTCGGCGAGATTGGAACCGAGGCCGCGCACGATGCGGAGCGAGGTCATGGCGGGCGAGCGCACGAGCTGGGCGCAGACCAGGGCGAACGAATGAGGCGCCCCGAATAAGATCTCCTCGACGCTCCACCACTCGGCGGCCTCGAAGACGACCGCGAGCCGCGTGCCGATCCGCGAGCCGACGGCGATCTCGACCGGAAACCCACGTACGAAGCGGCACCGCTTGAGCACCGCGACGTCGCCGATGGGGCCGAGCCAGGCGCGGACATGATCGCGAAGCAGTACTTGTTCGCGTCGCTGCGCGCGCGCGTCACGCTCGCCAGCACCGGCCCCGGCGTTCGCGAGCTGGAGCGCGATGAATTCGCCGCGCGGATCGCCGCGCTCCTGGAGCCAGTCCGCGTAGACCAGCCGGGGCCGGTCATCACCGGGCGCGGCGCGGATCGCCGCGAGCAGCTCGGCGCCAGGGCGATCGGCGGCCGCGGTTGCAGTACGCAACTCGTCGATCCGCAGCCGGATCGCGCTCGCGATCGCGGCGGCGTCGGGCTCGAGCGCGGGGATCCTGGCGTAGCGGCGGCGAAGCCGGTTGGAGGTCTGCGAGCGCACGTGGACGATCGCGGCGAGTTGTCTTGGCGAAGCGATCGCCGGGATCCACTCTGCCAGCGCCTCGATCGAGCGCGGATCGTCCGCGAGGGTCACGAGCGCGAAGATCTGGGTCCAGAACCGCGAGCCAGCGAACGGCGGTGCGTTGACCAGGCCGTGGAGGTACGTCGTCACCCGCGGATCATTTTCGGCGACGAGGGACCGCCACCACCCGATCGCATTGTCGAGCTCCTCGGGATACTTCGTCGCGAGCTGCGCGGCGAGCCCGCGGGGCTCGATCGCGGAGAGGTCCTCGACGAGCTGCGCGAGCTGGGGCGACCGGGAGCCCCGCCAGGCTGCGACCAGCTCGCTGATCGCGGCCTCGCGATCACCGGCGGCGAGCGCCGCGTCTGCGCGTCCGAGCCGGTCGACGAGTGGAGCAATCATCGCGGAGTGATGATCGCATCCTTTGGCATCCCATGCCGTACCGCAGCGCGCGATCGAAGGTCGGTACTACGATCTGCAACGAGCGCAGATCACGATGTCACCTCGCGTGACTAGATCTTCGCGAGAAGATCTTTTTTCTTCGCTTCGAACTCGGCGTCGGTCAGCACGCCCGCGGTCTTGAGCTCGCCGAGTTGCTTGAGAGTGGCCAGGATCTGGTCCCGGCTCTCGGTCGGGGCTGCCGCGGCCGGACCGGGCGCGCGTGCCTGGCCCATCGTGTTCGCCATCTGACCCGCCATCGCGAAGCCCATGCCGAGGCCCGCGCCATCGAGCGCGCCGCCACCGCCACCGTTCTTCATGCCTTCGGCCGCGCCCATCATCATCTCGGCTTGGGCGAGCTGCTGGTAGGCCGCCATGCCGCCGGGCGCGTTGCCCATGCCGCTGACATACGCGATGCGATCGACGAGCTTGTCGAGGCGCTCCTTGTCATTCTGATCCATCGTGATCGAGAAGTCGCCGAAGCGCACGATCTCGACGCCGTACGGCTCGATGTTCTTGCGCACGTTCGTGAGCGTCGACGCTTCGATCTCCTCGGTGTACGCACCGGAGGTGACCTTCATGAGCGGCCAGTTCTGTTTGACGATGAGCTCGGCGACGCCGTCCTTCATCGTCTTCTGGACCTGGCTCTTGAACCAACCGAGGAACGAGTCATTGTCGGTGGCGCGCTGGCCCACGAGTCCGATCACGAACTTGGTCGGGTCGATGACCTTCGCCGAGAACTCGCCATAGACCATCAATCGCACGCGAAGCTGCGTCTGCGGATCCTGGATGTCGCCGATCGACGTGCCGAACTTGATCGACGGCATCTCGCGCGTCGTGACGAAGAAGACTTCACAGATGAAGACGTTCCCGCCCGTGAACTTGTCGATGAGCTGACCGAGGAACGGGATGTTCGACGCGTCGAGCGAGTGGCGCCCCGCCGAGAAGCTGCCGACAAACTTGCCGTCCTTGAAGAACAGCGCGACCTCGTCGGAGTCGACGGTCAGCTGCGCCTTCATGGGGATGGTTTGATCGGGATGCTTGTAGACCCAGTAGTCCTTGGCAGAGTCTGGGCGAGCGATCGCCAGCTCAGCCACACCACCCTTGATGAAGCTCATGATTCCCATTGAAAGGCCTCCTGTAGACCTGGACGTAACGATAACCATGATCGACCCAAACCGAAGCCAACCAGAGGCATTTTTGTCGTAACTTCAGTCCTATGGCCAGGTTCGCGAGGTTGGCGATTCCGGGAATGGGAGCGGGAGTTGCACCGGTTTGACCCCTGGCCGCCTGATCCTCGGCCTCGTCGCACTCAACGTCGTGTTGATCGCCGCGGGTGCGCTCGCGGTACCTCCGCCTGCACAGAAGCCCGGCACCGGCGTTCACATCGGCCTGGTGTTCGACATCGGCGGCAAGAACGACAAGTCGTTCAACACTTCTGCGTATCGCGGCTTGTTGCGCGTCCGCGACGAGCTCGGTGTCGCGATCGAGTTCATCGAGCCGACCGAGGGCAATGACCGCGAGACCGCGCTGCGCTCGCTCGCGGCCAAGCACGTCGACCTCGTGATCGGCGTCGGGTTCATCTTCGGCCCCGACCTCGAGCGGCTCGCGACCCAGTTTCCGAACGTGAAGTTCGCCGGCATCGACTACTCGCCAGGCCCTGCCTCGCCGAAGCTTCCGAACCTCGCAGGGCTGCGGTTTCGCGAGCACGAAGGCTCGTTCCTCGTCGGCGCGATCGCCGGGCTCACGACCCGCACGAACACGGTCGGGTTCATCGGCGGCATGAAGATTCCGCTGATCCGCAAGTTCGAAGCCGGGTACGAGGCCGGCGTCCATCACGTGTGTCCGCAGTGCCGCGTGCTCTCCGCGTACGCTGGCACCGAACCCAAAGCCTTCGCCGATGCGCCGCTCGGTCAGGAGCTCGGCGCCGCACAATACGAGCAGGGCGCTGACATCATCTTCACGGCCGCGGGCAAGACCGGCGACGGCGTGTTTGCGGCGGCCCGGCAGCGCCGCTTGCGCGCGATCGGAGTCGATAGCGATCAGTTCGAGATGGCGCCGTGCTGCATCGAGACCAGCATGATCAAGCGCGTCGATGTCGCGGTCGTCGACATCGTCAAGGACGTGATCGCGCACAAATTCACCGGCGGCATCCACGAGCTCGGCCTCGCCGAGGACGGCGTCGGCTTCGTCTCTGACGAGCGCAATCGCACGTTGCTGCCGCTCGATGTCGTCCAGAAAGTGACGCAGCTCGCCGAACAGATCATCGCGGGGACCATCAAGGTGCCTTCGCGATGACCATCTCGATCTCCGCGGAGCTCGACAAGACGTATCCGGGATGCCGTGTGCTCGAGCGTGCGAAGCTCGAGGTCGAAGCCGGCACCGTGCACGCACTCGTCGGCGAGAACGGGGCCGGGAAGAGCACGCTCGTGAAGATCCTCGCCGGCATCACGCCCGCCGATCGCGGGACGCTCTCGATCGCGGGTACGGCGGTCGACCTCGCGACCTGGACCCGCCGCGCGGCGCGCGCCGCTCACATCGGCATCGTGCAACAACACGGCGCGTTCGCGGGCACGTTGAGCGTCGTCGAGAATGCCGTGCTCGGCGCCGAGCCCACCAAGCACGGCGTCCTGCAGCTCCAGCCGACCGCGGATGCCCTCTCGGCCCTCGGCCAAACGATCGGCCTCGCGATCGAGCCGTGGGTCCGCGTCGATCAGCTCTCGCTCGGTGCCGCGCAGCGCGCCGAGATCGTGACCGCGCTCCACTTCGGCGCGCAGCTCCTGCTCCTCGACGAGCCCACCGCCGTCCTCGCTCCGATCGAAGTCGAAGGCCTGCTCGCGACGCTGCGCGACCTCGCGAAGGCCGGCACCACGATCCTGCTCGTCACCCACAAGCTCGACGAAGTGAAGCAGGTCGCCGATGCCGTCACCGTGCTGCGCCAAGGAACATCCGTGGCCCGCTTCCAAACGGGGACGGTAACTCGTTCGTCACTTTACGCCTCGCAACCTCCTGAATCTGCACATGCGAAGAGGGACGGTAACTCACTCGACGTCTCCGAGATTGCGCGCGCGATGGTCGGTGGCGAGCTGCCGCGAGGGGGCTCGGTGCCCGCACCCGCCAGCGATGCACAGCCGATGCTCGAGCTGCGATCCGTCGGCGTCGCGGGCGAGCTCTCCGGCATCGATCTCGCGGTGCACGCCGGTGAGATCGTCGGCGTCGCCGGGGTCGATGGCAACGGCCAGCGCGAACTCGGCCTCGCGATCGCCGGCCTCGTCGCGCACACCGGTGCGGTCGACATCGCGGGCCACTCCGCGGCCACACTCACCCCGAAGCAGCGGCTCGCAGCGGGCCTCGCGCACGTGCCCGAAGATCGGATGCACGGTGGCCTCGTGCTCGATGCCTCGGTCGCCGACAACCTCGCGCTCGGTCGGAGCGACATCACCGGGCGGTTCGTGATCGATCGCGCGGCGGTCGCGACGTTCGCGGATTCGCGGATCGCCGAGCTCGATATCCGGCCACCGTCGCGCGATGCGATCGCGCGGTCGCTCTCGGGCGGCAATCAACAGAAGCTCGTGATCGGCCGCGAGCTGTCACGGCCGAAGCTCGCTGCGGTGCTCGCGGCGCAACCCACGCGCGGCGTCGATCTCGGGGCGGTCGCGAAGATCCACGATCGCTTGCGCGCGACGGCGAGCGCCGGTGCGGGGGTCCTCGTGATCTCGGCCGACCTCGACGAATTGCTCGCGCTTTGCCATCGCATCGTCGTGCTGCTGCGTGGCCGGATCGTCGGCGAGCTCGCGGGCCAGGCGCTCCTCCACGGCGATGCTCGCGCGAAGCTCGGCCAGCTGATGACCGGATCCTCCGACGCCGCGGCCGAGGAGACTGCGTGATCGCGAGCTCGCGAGACGCCAAGGGCGAAGCGATCGCCGTCGCTATCGCACTCCTCGTCTCGATCGCGATCGGGAGCGCGCTGATGCTGTGCGTCGGCAAGTCACCGGGCCACGTGTGGCTGCTGATGATCGAGCGGACGCTGGTCAGCGATACGTACTCGCTCGGGCAGGTGCTCTACAAGGCGACGGGGCTGATCCTGACGGGCCTGTCGGTCTCGATCGCGCTCGATGCGGGCTTGTTCAACATCGGCGCGGAAGGGCAGGTCACGGCGGGCGTCGTCGCGTGCGCGGCGGTCGGCGCGGCGCTGCCCGCAGGCACGCCGGCGATCCTCGCGCTCCCGATCTGCATCGCGATCGCCGCGCTCGCCGGCGGCATGGTCGGCGGCGCGATCGGGGTGATGCGCGTGCGCTGGAACGCGCACGAAGTCATCACGTCGATCATGCTGAACGCGATCGTATCGGGCGTCGCGTTGTGGCTCGGCAACGAGCTGTTGTTCCAGAATGGCACGACGACCGGTCCCCCGATCGTCGTCGGTGCCGAGCTCCCGCAGTTCGGTTTCGGGGGCAGCTCCGCGAACCTGTCGCTCGTGATCGCTATCACCGCGGTCGTCGCGCTGTGGTGGCTGCGTGCGCGGACGACGTGGGGCCAAGCGTTGCTCGCGGTCGGTCGCGATCCGGCGGCGGCGCGCGCGGTCGGGATCTCGGTCGGGCGCGTGCAGCTCTCGGCGATGATCGGGGCCGGTGCGCTCGCGGGCCTCGCCGCGACGAACTTCGTGATGGGTCACAAGCATGCGTTCGAGGAGGGCCTCGGTCGTGGCGCGGGCCTGCTCGGGATCAGCGCGGCGCTGCTCGGTCGGATGAATCCGATCGGCATCGCGGTCGCGTCGCTCGCGCTCGGCTTCTTGTCCTCGGGCGGACTCGCGGTCTCGGACCAGATTCCCAAGGAGCTGTCCGAGATGCTGCAGGGCATCGTCGTGCTCGCGGTCGCGTGCAGTGGCCCGCTCGCCAGGCGGATGGGCCGCGCTCCGAAAGCGCTGTCATGACGAGACGCGCGAGTGAGTTACCGTCCCTGTCGGTGTATGTGAATCCGAGTAGTTACAGCGCGAAACGTGACGATCGAGTTACCGTCCCCATTTCGGAGTCGCGATGATCAGCGTGATCTTCACGACCGCATTCGTCACGCAGATCATCCGGATCGCGGTGCCGTACGTGTTCGCCGCACTCGGTGGTTCGTTGACCGAACGGTCGGGGGTCGTGGATCTCGCACTCGAGGCGAAGTTGTTGTTCGGCGCGTTTGCGGCGGCCGCGATCGGGCACGCGACGGATTCGGCGTGGTTGGGGATCGCGGGCGCACTCGCGGCGGGCGCACTCGTGGCGGCGGCGCAGGTCGGGTGCGCGCTGTGGCTCGGCGCGGATCAGGTGATCGTCGGGGTCGCGCTCAACTTGCTCGCGCTCGGGGGCACGCGGTTCTTGTTGCAGCTCCTCTATCACGAGGGTGCGAACTCGCCACCGGCGCCTGCTTTCGGGTCGGTGATCCTGACGAACCCGCTCGTGATCGGGGCGGTGCTCGCGGCGATCCTCGTACCGCTCGCGGTGAAGCACACGCGGTGGGGGTTGCGCTTGCGCGCGGCGGGCGATCGCCCCGATGCACTCGTCGCGGTCGGCGTGTCACCGCGACGGACGCGGATGGCGGCGGCCTTGGTCGGTGGTGCGCTTGCGGGAGCGGGCGGGGCGCAACTCTCGCTCGCGGTCGGTGGGTTTTCTGCCGACATGTCGAGTGGGCGTGGCTACATCGCGCTCGCGATGGTGATCCTCGTCGGCTGGCGCCCGGCGCTGGCTGCGCTCGCGTGCGTCGGCGTGGCGATCGCCGAGGCGCTGAACATCGCGATCCAGATCTCGCACGCGACCGTGCTCGGGCACCGGATTCCTTCGGAGCTCGCGCCCCTGCTTCCGTACGTGCTGACGCTCGTGGTGCTGGTCGCGTACAGCGGCCGCACGCGGCAACCTCCCGAAGCACTCGGCAAGCTCTAGCAGCTGCTACAATCGTCGAGTGGGAAAGACGGTGTTCGGCGATGCGCAGGCGCTCGCCGCAGACAGCTACCTGATCCAGACCGAAGAGAGCACGTACACGCTCTCGGTCCACGAAGAGCGAGGCAAGAAGTTCGCGCTGATGCGCGGCGAGCCGGGCACGGATCGCGAGCACGTCTCGGTGCGCGACAACGATCCTCGGGTCGGTGATCGCTCGCTGTTCGAGCTGCACTACACGGAGTGGATCGGGAAGTCGCTGCACGTCGCCTCGATGACGACCTCGACGATCCTCGGTGCGACGCGGTTGGTGCTCGGCGCGCCGCATGAAGCGCGGCAGCCGCTGGTGCGCGTCGTGCCTCCCGGGATGGGCGAGACACCGCGCATCGTGCCGATGCCGAGCAAGGGCACCGCGATCAACGACGCGCAGATGCGCCAGGCGCAGAGCGCGTTCGCGAACACGCCGCAGGCCAAGGCGGCCGCCGCGGCGGCCGAGCAAGCGGCAAAACACGCGCGCGAGATGGCGCAGCGTCTCGTCGCCGCCGGAGAGGCGCCGGCCGCGCTACCGTACCCCGACCGCCACGTGCGCTACGCCGAGGATGTCGCGACGCTGTTGCGCTCGATCCATCGCCGCGATCAGTTGTTCGAGGACGTCGCCCAGAATCGCGACCTGCGCGAGCGCTTGATGAACTCGCTCGATGCGGCCGAGAAGCTGCTCGCCGAGATCAAAGCGCGCGCGCAGAAGAAGCGCTGACGGTCTTACATCTGATCGGGCGTGGCGAGGCCGAGCAGCGAGAGGCCTTCGGCCATCACGGCCTGGACGGCCGCGACCAGCGCCAACCGCGCCGCGCGCGTCGGCATGTCATCGCACAGCACGCGCAGCGACGAAGTGCCGTTCCCCGCCGTGTACCAGCGCGAGAAATCGCCGGCGAGCGCGAGCAGGTAGTGACAGATCACGTGGGGCTCGCACTTCGGCGTCGCCGCGACGACCGAGCTCGGGAACTCGAGCAAGCGACGCGCGACGGCCCACTCGGCATCGGTCGCGAGCTTGGCGAAATCGACGTTCGTCGACACCGCCGTTCCCGCCTTCTTCACGATCGATGCGCAGCGCGCGTGGCTGTACTGCAAGTACGGGCCGGAGTCGCCTTGCAGCGCGATCACGCGGTCCCACTCGAACTCGACATCCTTGTCGCGTTGCGAGGTGAGGTTCGCGAAGATCACGGCGCCTTTGCCGATCTGGTTCGCGATGAGGTCGAGCGGTGCACCGGTGAGCTCGGGATTGATCTCGGCGAGAAGGGCGCGCGTGCGGCTCTCGGCCTCGCCGATCACGTCCTTGAGCAACACGACGTTACCCGCCTTGGTGCTGCCCTTCTTGCCTCGGATCTGGACCAAGCCGAACGGGATGTGCTCGCAGAGCTTGGCCCACTCGTGGCCCATCATGGCGAGCGTCTTGAACAGCTGGCGGAAGTGCAGGGACTGGCCGCGATCGACGACGTACAGCGAGCGCGCGAAGTGCCACTCGTGCCAGCGGAACTCCGCCGACGGGATATCGCGCGTGGCGTAGAGCGTTGCGTCGTCGCTCTTTTTCAACAACAGCGGTGTCTTCTCGTCGGGGATGTGCACCACGAGCGCGCCTTCGCTCTCGCTCGAGATGCCTTTCGCGGCGAGCTCGGCGAGCACGCGTGGGACATCCGGCAGATACTCGCTTTCACCTTTGACGATGTCGAACGTCACGCCGAGCATGTCGTAGGCGGTCTGGTACTCGGCGAGCGAGATGTCGCGGAACCGCGACCACAGCGCGTGCGCGTCGGCGTCGCCATCCTCGAGCCGCTTGAACCACGCGCGGCCCTCGACATCGAGCGCGGGATCGAGCTTCGCCGCGGCGACGAACTTCACGTAGAGGTCGTTGAGGACGCCGATATCGACGAGCGCATCCGGCGCGGGCGGCCACTTCTTCCACGCCGCGATCAGCTTGCCGTGCGTGGTGCCCCAATCACCGAGGTGGTTGATGCCGACGACCTTGTATCCGAGCGCGCGGAAAATCTGGACCAGCGAGTGACCGATCATCGTCGAGCGGATGTGGTGGTAGGCGAGGTGCTTCGAGACGTTCGGCGAGCTGTAGTCGATGACGATCGTCTGACCCGCACCCAGTGCGCGCGGCAACAGCGTGCCCTCGACCGCGGCGCCGATCAGCCAGCGGAACACCGCCGGGCGATTCGCGCGAAAGTTCACGAACGGCCCGGCGGCCTCCGCAGACGCCAACATCTCGGTCGGCTGGAACTTCGCGGCGAGCTCGGCCGCGGCCTCCGCCGGGCTCTTGCCAAGGGCCTTGGCGATCGCGAACGTCCCCACGGCGAGATCGCCGAGCTCGGGACGCGGCGTCGAATCGACCTTCAAACCCTCACGCGGGACGCCGGCCAGCGAGGCGACAGCGTCGGCAGCAGCAGCGTGGAGGGGTGTCAGGTGCGCCATGGCGCCCGTATTTAGCACGAGCCAAAAGACCTACGGATTCCCGGCAGTTGGTTTGACGTGCGAAGGAACCCGCTGTTACTGTTTGGTCGAGCCCTTTGGGAGGACCCAAGTGAGCAAGATCGTTCTTTGCGTCGATGACAGTCAGACGATGCAACAGGTCGCGGACATCACCTTCCGCGGCACGGAATTTCAATACGTCGGGGCACGCACCGTGGAGGAGGCGATTTCGAAAGCGAAATCGCAGAAGCCCACGATCGTGCTCGCCGACTCCGCCATGCCGGGAAAGAACGGCTACGACCTCTGCCTCACCTTGAAGCAGGACCCGGCCACGGCAGACGTGCCCGTCGTCATCTTGGTCGGTAACAATGCACCTTATGATGCCGCTCGCGGCTCACAAGTCGGCGCCGACGCGAACCTTCCGAAGCCCTGGGACTCCCAGATCATGCTCGAGAAGGTGACCGAGATTGTCGCGAAGGGCGGCACGGCGAAGCCCGGTCAGCCAGGCGTGTCGTCCGCGGCATCCCCGGCTGTCGCTCTACAACCGGCCGCTGCGCAATCGGCTGCGAAGTCGCCTGCCGCGTCGGCTGCCGCCGCGCCTGGGTCACAACAGATGAAGGAGCCACCGCGTTCGGCAACGATCATGGGCATGCCCACGATCAAGATGCCGGCCGGGGTCGCGCCTGCCGTCACGCCGCTGCCGACGAAGACCACCGCCATGGCGGTCCCGCCGATCGCACCGGAACCGGTCGCGACGTCGCTCGGTAGTGGTGCAGCTCCGGGCCTTCGTCCGCCCGCGAAGGCGCCCGCTTCCGCAACGCCTTCGTCCGCTCCTCAGTCCGCAGCGTCGTCGGCCACTGCTCAAGCACCCGTGAATAGCAGCAACGGAGGTACCGGAGGTATGAACCGCGCGCCTATGGTTTCTGGCACTCCGACGAAGCGCTCTGCGCTGGTCGAAAAGACGTTGCAGAAGATGGCCGCGCGGCTCGCCGAAGCAACGGGTCTCGAAGCCGGTTCGCCAGAGCTCGTGGCACTGCTCAAGCTCTCGACCGAGATCGTCGAGCGCGTGGTGTGGGAAGTCGTGCCGGAGCTCGCGGAGCAAATCATCCGCGAGAATCTCGACGCGCTGACCAAGCGCAGCTGAGCGCATCGCGTCGTCTTGCGGACGGCGCTGGCGTGATAGTTTCGTCGACGAAATGACGTCGACGTCGGCACTTTCGAAGCAGTATGAACCCACCGAGGTCGAAGCTCGGTGGATTCGCTTTTGGATCGAGAACGGCTTTTTTCATGCCGATGAAGCGAGCCCCACGGTTCCTTACTCGATCACGCTGCCGCCGCCGAACGTAACCGGCTCGCTGCACATCGGGCACGCGCTCGGCTCGACGATGCAGGACATCCTGATCCGCTGGAAGCGGATGCAGGGGTTCAACGCGATGTGGATGCCCGGCATCGATCACGCGTCGATCGCCGTGCACGTGCTGCTCGAGAAGGATCTCAAGCGTCGCGAGAACAAGACTCGCTTCGACCTCGGTCGCGAAGAGTTCATGAACCGCGCGTGGAAGTGGAAAGAGCGCAGCGGCAATCGCATCTCCGAGCAGGAGAAGCTCATGGGCTTCTCGCTCGACTGGCCGCGCGAGCGCTTCACGATGGACGAGCGGTCGAACAAGGCCGTCAAAGAAGCGTTCGTCCAGCTCTACGAAGAAGGCCTGATCTTCCGCGCGAAGCGGATGATCAACTGGGACCCAGCGAGCGAGACCGTCGTTTCGGATCTCGAGGTCGATACCGCCGAAGAGAATGGCTCGCTGTGGTCGATCAAGTATCCGATCGTTGGAGCCAAAGACGGCGAGTCGATCATCGTCGCCACGACCCGGCCCGAGACGATGCTCGGCGACACCGCGGTCGCCGTGCACGCGAAGGACGAGCGCTACCTCGCGTTCCACGGCAAGGAAGTCGAGCTGCCGCTCACCGGTCGGCGGATTCCGATCGTGCCGATCGACATCATGCGCGAGGGCAAGGTCTGGCCGGATCCCACGTTCGGTTCGGGTGCCGTGAAGGTCACGCCCGCGCACGATCCGAATGACTACGAGGTCAGCTTGATCGCGAAGCTGCCCGTGCGGGAGATCATCGATCGCACCGGCAAGATGACCGGCGAGATTCCCGCGAAGTACATCGGGATGACCATCGAGGCCGCGCGCAAAGAGGTCGTCGCCGATCTCGAAGCGGCCGAGCTCCTCGTCGAGATCAAGCCGTACAAGGTGCCGCGTGGCCGCAGCCAGCGCTCGGGTGTGGTGGTCGAGCCGATGCTGATGGAGCAGTGGTGGGTCAAGGCCAAGCCGCTCGCCGCCAAGGCGCTCGCGGCGGTGGAGCAGGGCAAGACCAAGTTCGTCCCCGAGCACCACACCAAGACGTTCACGCACTGGATGACGAACATCCAGGACTGGTGCATCTCGCGGCAGCTGTGGTGGGGTCACCAGATTCCCGCGTACTACTGCGACCAGGGCCACATCACCGTCGCGCGCGAGACGCCGGCGGCGTGCAAAGAGTGCGGGTCCACCGCGGTCAAGCAGGACGACGACATCCTCGACACCTGGTTCAGCTCCGGCCTGTGGCCGTTCTCGGCGCTGGGGTGGCCGGAGAAGACGCGCGCGCTCGCGACGTTCTATCCGAACAACGTGCTCGTCACGGCGCCCGACATCATCTTCTTCTGGGTCGCCCGGATGATGATGATGGGCATCCACTTCATGGGCAAGGTGCCATTCCGCACCGTGTACCTCACGTCGACGGTCACCGACGAAAATGGCGACAAGATGTCGAAGACGAAGGGCAACGTCATCGATCCGCTCGACATCGTCAACGGCGCCACGCTCGAGGCGCTGCTCGAACGCGTCGATACCGAGAAGCCGCCCGATATAGAGGGTGTGAAGAAGCAGATCCGGAAGCATCACGCCAAGGGCATCGCGGCCATGGGCTCCGATGCACTGCGGTTCGCGCTCGCCGCGCTCAACACCGGTTCTTCACGGATCCGGCTCTCGGTCGATCGCGTCGAGACCTATCGCAACTTCATCAACAAGTTGTGGAATGCCTCGCGATTCGCGCTGATGAACCTCGATGGCTACGATCCGGAGCGCTTCGAAGCGCAGATCGCGACGCGCGCCGGTCGCGCCGCGCTCGGCGTGCCGGAGCGCTGGATCCTGTCGCGCCTCCAGGTCGTGACTCAAGAGGTCGACACGTCGCTCGAGGGCTTCCGGTTCGCCGATGCTGCGAACGCGATCTGGCACTTCGTCTACGACGATCTGTGCGACTGGTTCATCGAGCTCTCGAAGCCGAACCTCTATCAATCGCCGGAGCTCGAGCAGGACCCCACGAAGGTGGCGCGCCGTCACCTCGTGCAGGGCGTGCTGTCGACCTGCCTCGAGACCGCGATGCGCCTCCTGCATCCGTTCGCACCGTTCGTCACCGAGGAGATCTGGCAAAAGCTCCCGAAGCCGCAACAGCTGCCCGAGTCGCTGATGATCACGGTGTTCCCGCGTGCGGATCCCGCGTTCCGCGACGATGCCGCGGAGGCCGAGCTCAAGGTGCTGCAGGATGTCGTGAGCGCGTGCCGCATGCTGCGCCAGACCTACAACGTGCCGCCGACCCAGCGCGTGGAGGTCGAGCTGCTCGTAACCTCGGAGTCCGCGGTGAAGACCTTGAACACGTTCAAGGACTTCCTCGAGAAGATCGCGCGCGCGAACGCGAAGATCGTCCATCGTCGTGCCGAACCTGAGACCAACGCACTCGAGCCAGACCTGCAGAGCGCCAAGCACGGCGTGGCGAAGGCGATCGTGAGCTCGGAGATCGAGCTCGAGATGCCGCTCGGTGGCTTGATCGATCCGGCGGCCGAGACCGCGCGGATCACCAAGGATATCGAGAAGTCCAAAAAGGAAGTCGCGGTCATCGAGAAGAAGCTCGGCAACGAAGCCTTCGTCGCGAAGGCACCCGAAGAGGTGGTCGCCGAGCAGAAGGCACGCCTCGCCGAGGAGCTCGCGCGCCAGCAACGGCTCCTCGAGGCGCTCAAGACGATCGCGAGTGCCTCGTGATCGAGCATCTCTCGCGCCAGCGCGCGGCGCTGTTCGTGATCGATATCCAGGAGCGCCTCGTACCGGCGATGCCCGAGGCTGCGTACGCCCAGGTGATCAAGAATTCGACGATCCTGATCCAGGCCGCGCGCACGCTCGGCTTGCCGATCGTCGTGTCGCAGCAATATCCGAAGGGCCTCGGCGCGACGGTGTCTCAGATCGAAGAGGCACTCGCCGGTGCCAAGGAGCTCCATCGCTTCGACAAGCTGGAGTTCTCCGCCGAAGCAGCACCCGGGTTCGCCGCGCTCGCGCCGAAGCTAAGTCGAGATCAATGGATCGTGTGCGGGATGGAGACCCACGTCTGCGTGTATCAAACGCTGCGCGGCCTCGTCGCGCGCGGCTACCAGGCGCACGTCGCAGCTGATGCCGTGTCAAGCCGGACCAAGGCGAACTGGAAGATCGGCCTTGGGCTCGCCGCGCGCGCCGGCGCCACCGTGACCTCGACGGAAGTCTGCGTGTTCGATCTGCTCGAGCGCGCAGGCAGCGACGAGTTCAAGCTGCTCTCGAAGGCCATCCGGTAGATGTCTGCGGGCGGGTCGCTCGAGCAGGTCATCAAGTCCCTCGTCGTGAACGTGGTGATCGCGTGCGCGAAGGGTGTGGCCGCGTTCATCTCGGGGTCGGGGGCGATGCTCGCCGAGACGCTCCACTCGTTCGCCGATTGTGGCAACCAGATCCTCTTGCTCGTCGGCTCGAAGTCCGCGCGCAAGCCCGCCGATTTCAAGCATCCGCTCGGCTACGGCCGCGCGATGTACTTCTACTCGTTCATCGTCGCGCTGCTGCTGTTCTTCGGTGGCGGCGTGTTCTCGGTCCACGAGGGGCTCGCGAAGGTCCTCCATCCGGAACCCGTCGAGGACATCACGCTCGCGCTCGTGATCCTGCTGTTCTCGATGGCGCTCGAGTGCTGGTCGACGATCGGCAACGTCCGCGAGATCAACAAGCGCCGCAAAGGCACGGTGCCGTTCTTTCGTTACCTGCGCGAGACCAAGGACTCCGACCTCATCGTCGTGTTCGGCGAGAACAGCGCCGCCGTTGTCGGCCTGTGCTTCGCGATCGCGGCGCTGATCCTGGCCAAGGTGACCGGCGACGGTCGCTGGGACGGCATCGGATCGCTCGCGATCGGTGCGGTGCTGCTCGGCGTGGCCACGTTCCTGGGCCGCGAGGTCAAGAGCCTGCTGGTTGGCGAGGCCGCCGATGCGTCGCTGGTCAAGATCTGCGAAGAGCTCGCGGATCTCGACCCGAACGTCGACAAGGTCCTCAACGTGATCACCCTCCAGCAGGGCCCGGGCGAGATCGTCGTCGCGATGAAGCTCAAGATGCGATCGGGCATGCTCACGGAAGAGCTCGTAGAGGCGATCAACCGGTTCGAGCGCGACCTCAAGCGCCGCGTTCCCGAGGTCCGATGGTCGTTTATCGAGCCCGATCTGGAAGCGTAACCCGACGGTCGTTCAGGCCCACGCCGTCGTCGGAATCGCGTAGATTCTGACGCGGTGCCCCAGCCCTCGTCCTCGACCGC
>JAYWCI010000077.1:0-26929 GCA_043780895.1 Kofleriaceae bacterium
CCCGAGATCCCCTCCCGGTACACGTCTCCGGAGACGACGCGCGCGTTGAACGCGATCGAGGCGAGGATCGCCATCTTGGCGGCGGCGTCGTGACCGTCGACGTCGGCGGCGGGGTCGGCCTCGGCGTACCCGAGCGCCTGCGCCTCGGAAAGGACGTCGTCGAAGGAGCGAGCTTCCTCGGACATCTTCGTGAGGATGAAGTTCGTCGTCCCGTTCACGATGCCTCGAATCGACTCGATGCGATCGCTCGCGAGCGCTTCCCGCAAGGTCCGGATGATCGGCACGCCGCCGCACACCGCGGCCTCGTAATAGACATCGACGCCCGCGGCTTCGGCGGCCGCGAAGATCTCGGTGCCATGGATCGCGAGCAGCGCCTTGTTCGCAGTGACGACTTGTTTTCCCGCTGCGATCGCGGTCATCACCGCGTGGCGCGCTTCGGTCACGCCGCCGATCAGCTCGCACACGATCTCGATGTCGTCGCGTTTGATCGCGGCATCGAGATCCGTGACCAGGAGATCGTGATCGACTTCGACCACGCGCTGCTTCTTGTCGCGATCGCGCACGCCGATCGCGCGGACCTCGAGCCGCGCGCCGAGCCGCGCCTCGATCGCGGACGCATTGTCCGCGAGCAGCTTGACCACTCCACCGCCCACGTTGCCGAGGCCGAGGAGTGCGACGCCGATGGTCCTGGAGGTAGTCACCCGGGACGTTTGTACGAGTAATGCTCGCCGACGATCAACCAACCGGCGTTAGGATCCTTGCGAAACACGAGCGTTAACGAACCGTACTCGGTCACCGTGGTCACGCCGTCGCTCAGCTCGCGGGTCATCGTCGCGACGCCGAACGCGGCGGTCGGCGCGACGGCGGTCACCTCGATCTCCTTGAGCCGGATATGGACTTCTTTCGCGCGCGCGACGCGGTCCTTCAACATGCCGTCGACCGAGCTCCAACCGATCAGCGTGACGCCGTCGTTGACGAGCACGATGTCGGGGTCGTGCGAGTACAGCTTCTCGAGCGCATCGATGCTGCGAATCTCGTACGCTTGGCGCCACTGCTCGATCGCACCGCGGGTCGCGACCGTGACCTCCTTCGGGGTCGGCTCCTTGGCCTCGACGACGGTGTCGGGCGCTTTCTGGTGAGCGCAGCTAGCGGCGACGACCAGCGACAGAAGCGCGTACCGCATGGGTGGGGCGTATCACGACTTGGACCGCGAGATGCAGTCGCATCAGGTCATGTTGAACCTCGGCAACAACCACCCTGACTTCGTGTATCCCAACGATCAGAAGCAGGCGAAGTTAACGCTGCTTCTGAGCGGGTTTGCGTCGGTGATGATCAGCGCATTGATCGTGCTGACTGTCCTGTCCTAGGGGTGGCATCGAGGCCAGTTCTAAGTAGTATCCGCGGATGAGCGAGATCGTTTGGCTGCATGCGCGTGAAGTCCTTGATTCCCGTGGCAACCCGACCGTCGAGGCCGAGGTAGGCCTCGATAGTGGTGTGCTCGGGCGCGCGATCGTGCCCTCGGGCGCATCGACGGGCGAGCACGAAGCCCTCGAGCTGCGCGATGGCGACCCCGAGCGGTTCCTCGGCAAGGGTGTGCTCAAGGCCGTCGAGCACATCCGCGATTCGATCGCGCCGTCGGTGATCGGCATGGACGCGAGCGATCAGGCGGCGGTCGATGCCGCGATGATCGAGCTCGATGGCACGCCCATGAAGTCGAACCTGGGCGCGAACGCGATCCTCGCCGTGTCCATGGCCGTGGCGCGCGCTGCGGCGCTGTCGCACGATCTCCCGCTGTTTCGCTACCTCGGTGGTGTCAACGCGGTGACGCGGCCCGTGCCGCTGATGAACATCATCAATGGCGGTGCGCACGCCGATAACAACATCGACATCCAGGAGTTCATGATCGTGCCGGCCGGCTTCGACAAGTTCGAAGATGCGCTGCGCGCTGGCGTCGAGACGTTCCATCACTTGAAGAAGCTGTTGAGCGCGCGCGGCAAGGCGACGAACGTCGGTGACGAGGGCGGCTTCGCGCCGTCGCTCGACTCGGCCGAAGAAGCGCTGCAGATCGTACTCGAGGCGATCACGAAGGCCGGTTACGAGCCGGGCAAGCAGATCTTCCTCGCGCTCGACGTCGCCGCCAGCGAGTTCTACGACAAGGCCACCAAGACCTACAAGTTCGAGGGCAAGGCGCGCACGTCGGCCGAGATGAACGACACCTACGCCGCGTGGGTCGAGAAGTATCCGCTCGTCTCGATCGAGGACGGCCTGGATCAAGATGACTGGGACGGCTGGAAAGCACTCACCGACAAGCTCGGTTCGAAGTGCCAGCTCGTCGGTGACGATCTGTTCGTCACGCAGACCGCGCGGCTCGAGCGCGGCATCGACAGCGGCACCGCGAACTCGATCCTCGTCAAGCTCAACCAGATCGGCAGCATCAGCGAGACGCTCGATGCGGTGAAGACCGCGCAGCATGCGGGCTACTCCGCGATCATCTCGCACCGCTCGGGCGAGAGCGAAGATTCCTTCATCGCCGACCTCGCGGTCGCGACCAACGCGGGTCAGATCAAGACCGGCTCGGCGTCACGTAGCGATCGGATCGCGAAGTACAACCAGCTGCTCCGGATCAGCGATCAGCTCGGCAACGAAGCGCGCTTCCCGGGCGTACGCGCCTTCAAGCGCTCGTAGACCTCTGGGTGTAACAGCACCGGATACAGCGCGAGCATCCCGTACGGAAAGCTGCCGAGCCGCAGCCCGAACGCGATGCCGAGCTCGAAGAACACGCCGAGCGCGATCCACGCATAGCGAATCCGCCAGCGCTTCGCATACGCGAGCAAGAACAGCGGCGCGCCGAGCTCGAACGCCATCGTCAACGCGGTGGCGATGCGAGTGAGCGGATAGATCGTGCCGACCCACGCTGGATCGAACCGCGCCGCGTGCGGATCCGAGAGCGCATTCGCGAGCGCGGTGAAACCACCGAACGGCCCCCACGCGCCGGCCGACTTGTTCATACCGCCCGAGAAGTAGATCCACACGAGCTGCAGCAGCAGCACGTAGCGCGGCCACGCCGGAATCTCGGCCGGCACGTCGCGCCCGAGTCGGCGCGAAAGCCACGCATCGATCGACCACCGCGCGTTGCAGCGCGACAGAGCGAGGATCACGAACACCACCCGCGAGATCATGTCGAGCCCGCTCTCGCCATTCGGCGTGAGGTGCGCGAGCGCGGCCGAGGCGACCACGTAGCCGATGCACGCCGCGCGGGTCGCCGCGCCGAGCACGATCAGCGCGAGCGAGACCGTCGCGAGGGCCCAGCCTGCGTTCGCTGACAACCACGCCTCGCCGATCGCGATGCCCACCGGGGGCCGGGTGTAGATCGCTTCGACGAGGCCCATGCGCCACACGTTCAGGTAGTCGACCAGCAACACGCCGGCGAGCAGGATCCGCACGATCGCGAGCGCGGTCGGCGGCTCGCGCCGATCCAGGAGGTCCACCCACGCTCGCCACGCGCGCCCGACTTTCGGCATCAAAACCGCACCCGCTTCGAGCACGGCCACAGGAACTCGCCGGTCGGGGTGACCTCGCCTTGCCCGATCACGATCTTCTCCTGGCGCACCCGCACGGCCAACAGGTCGGGATGCATCGCGATCATCCGCAGCGTGATGAACGTGCAGAACGCGCGGTATTCCAGCGCAGGGGCGTCGCTCGTGGGGTCCCACGTGCCCCACACCCTTGCATGTTCGATCAGCGCTGCATCGTCGCGATGCGCGCGGTCACCGGCGCGATAGAGCACCTGCCATTCGCGCTTGTCATTCAGGCCGTCGATCGTCATCCGATACCGTTCGGCGATCGGCGCCTGGTAGACCGACCATTGCTGGCTGACGTAGAACACGTCGCGCATCCACGCGACCGGTGTCTCGACGACATCGCGCACGCGGCGGATGGGCTCGACGATGCCGAGCTCCCACGCCGGCACGTGCCCCGGAGTCGGCAGCGGGCATCCATCGATGAGTCCGAACCCGATCGCGACCGCGATCAAGCCTGCCCTCAGATCGCGCCACTTCACCCGGGCGAGTCTAGCGCGCCGGGTCGAAGCGTGTGACCTGGCGCAGGAACGACGCGTCCATGTATTCGCGCCGGATCACCTCGGCCATCTCCTCGGCCGTCGCGAATCGCTCGTAGTCGACGCGGATCACGGGGATGACCTTCGAGATGCTCGCGATGAACTCGTCGTAGCCCTCCTTGAGCGCCTCGAGATAGCTCAGCGGAATCTGCGCTTCGACATCGCGGCTGCGTGCGCGAATGCGCTCCGCGCTGCCCTCCGGCGAGACATCGAGGTAGATGATCACGCTCGGCTTGCACATGAAGTTGCTCATGTTGCGGAACAGATCGACGTACGTGCGGTAATCGCGCTCGTCCATCAGCCCGGTCTTCGCGAGCATCTTCGCGAAGATCGAATCCTCGTAGATCGTGCGATCCTGGACCGCGGAGCGACCGCGCCAGATGATCTCCTGGTGCTGCTGGAACCGGCGGTTGAGCAGGTACACCTGCATCGCGAACGAGTAGTGAGCGGTGTCGCGATAGAAGTCCGCGAGGTACTCGTTGTCTTTGACCGGCTCGTAGTAGGTGTCGATGCCGAGGTGCTTGCCGAGCGCTTCGGCGAGGGTCGACTTGCCCGCACCGATCATCCCGGCGATGCCGATGAAGATGTTCCCGAAAACGTCTGGCGCCTGACCGGGCACGTTCGCGGTCGGGCGCGAGCCCTCCGCGATGGGCGGCGTGGCGACGGTCAGCGTTTCCCCACGAGCGATCTCGGTCTGCACCTGCACAGCCTGCCAAAGCAGTCTGACAAGCCCGCGAGTTAGCTGCTACCGCCGACCCTTGAAACCCAGCATTCCCTGAATCACGCTCTCGCTGGCTTCCGCGACTTCGCCCGCTTCTCGCAGCCGATCAGCGCAGTCCGGACAGAGCTTCTTGACCTTGCCTTCGACCTTCACAGAGACCAGCTTTGCGACGTCGTCCTTGCACTCGCGGCACTCCGGCATACGGCCACTATAACGGTATCTTCATGGACCTACGGGCCGGCCGACCTACCATGGCAAGATGCCCCACCCGAACAAGCCCGGGTGCTCCCGAACCCGCAGCTCCAGTTCACGACGGGCGGCTATGTGCTCGGTTCGACCAACTCGAGCGATGGCAGCCCCGGCAGCGCAGCGCCGACGCTCAGCCTCGGCCGGACCACGAACTACGAGATCGGTATCGGCGAGATGATCGAGCTCGGCAAGCGTGGGCATCGCCGGAATGCCGCCGATACGCGCTCGCGCGAAGCGGTTGAGGCCGCGGTCGGCACGCTCGGTGGACGGCTCGGCGATGCGACCGCTGCCCTCGGCAAGCTCACGTACGTCGCCGCGAAGCGCGAGGCCATGGCGATCAACCTCGATGCCGCGAAGAAGCTCCGCGACAACGAGAAGGTGCGGGTCGACAACCAGGACCTCTCGCCACTCGAGTTCGAGCGCATCGAGCTCGACACGCTCGAGCTCGAGCTCCAGCTCGGTCGCGCTGAAGCCGAGCTCTCGAGCGCGGCAGCGGCGTGCTCCGCGGCGCTGTTCGCGAGTTGCTCGGTCCAGGGCCTGGATGTCGCTGCGCTCGATGCGGGCGCGCCGCTGCCCAGCGCCCTGCCCGAGACCCGAGGCGCGATCGAGACCCGCCCTGCACGGATGGCCTCCAAGCTCGAAGCCGAAGCGCTCGGCTACGACGCGAAGCTCGCGAGCGCGCGCTCGATTCCCGATCCGACGATCGGCGTGAGCTACATGATCGACAACCTCGTCGTCGCCGGCAACCAGCACCAGCAGTTGCTGTTCTCGGTCGGCATCCCGCTACCACTGTTCGATCGCGGCAATCACGATGCGGCCGCGGCACGTGCGAACGCGCACGCGATCGAAGCGCAGGATCGCGCCGCAGTTCGCGAAGCGCACGGCCTCGTCGACGCGTTGCTCGCGCAGCGCACGACCCTGCAGACCACGCTGCAGCGTCTCGAGGCCGAATCGGTCCCGAAATCGACGCAGATCATCCTCCGAACGCGCAAAGCCTTCGACCTTGGCCAGGCCCGGCTCGCCGATCTATTGCTGGTCGAGCGCGCCCATCGCGACCTCCTCCTCGAGGTCCTCGACACTCGGTTCGATCTGTTCACCGTGCGTGCGCAATTGCGACAAGCACTCGGCCTCGACGATCAGTTAGCGCGCACAGGAGGTTCCCATGAGCGATGAAGTTCAGCACGTGACGGTGCCCGCGCCCCAGGCTGGTCAGGCCAGCCCGCTGCGCGTACCGATCTTCGTCGGCGCCATCATCCTTGGCCTCGGTGCGATCGTTCTGGCGCGTCACTACGAGCGGCCCGATCCGCCGACCGAGACCAAGGCTCCCGGCATCACGGTCGGCAGCGATGCGCTCACCCTCACGAACGATGCGCCGATGTGGGGCGTCGTGAAGCTCGCGCCTGCGCAACCGAGCGAGCCGCACTGGACCGATCCGGTACCCGCGCGCATCGTGTTCGACGAAGCGCGCACGTCGCGCATGGGCTCGCCGCTCGCGGGTCGCGTCACGGGTGTGCTCGTCGAGCGCGGCCAGCACGTGAAGATGGGCGAACGATTGTTCACCGTGTCGAGCCCCGGGCTCGCCGAGCTCCATGCGGAGCTCGAGAAGTCCGCGGTCGAAGCAGGCACCGCGAAGGTCAACTACGATCGCACCAGGGCGCTCGTCGATGCCGGCTCGCTGCCCGCGAAAGAGCTCGTCACCGCACAGCAAGCGGTCGCCGAAGCCGAGCTCGCCGTGCGCCTGGCGAACTCGAAGCTGTCGTCGCTCGAGGTCGCCGGCACCGGCGAAGCCTCGTTCACCGTCACCGCACCGCGCGATGGCGTCGTCGTCGAGAAGACCCTCAACGTCGGCCAGAACGTCGATGCGAGCTCGGGCTCGGTGATGGCGATCGCGGACCTCAGCGATGTCTGGGTCGTCGCGGACCTCTTCGAAAATGGTGTCGGACAGCTCGTCCAGGGAACGAAGGCCAAGGTCATCATCGGTGGCACAACCGAGGTCGATGGCCAGGTCGATCAAGTCTCGGCCGTCGTCGATCCGGATCGCCACACCGTGCCGGTCCGCGTTCGCCTCGCGAACCTCGAAGGCACGCTGCGGCCGAACGCGTACGCGCAGATCAAGTTCTACGATCCGAACACCGCGAAGGTCGCGCTCCCCGCGTCGGCCGTGCTGTCCGATGGCCTCACGAGCTACGTCTACGTGAAGGAAAACGATGGCTCGCTCAAGCGCCGCGTCGTGACCGCCGGCTCTTCGAGCGCGGGCAAGATGCCGATCCTCGCGGGCATCGAGCCCGGCGATCAGGTCGTCGTTCAGGGCGCGATCCTGCTCGATAACCAGATCCAACTGGATAACTAGGTGATCGAAGGGTTGGTCAAGCGGTCGCTCTCGACGCGACTGCTGGTGCCGTCCGCTACGATTCGAGCTGCTGTTCGATGCGCTCGAGCCGCGCGTGATTCTCCGCGCGCAGCTCGCCGAGCTCGCGCAGTACGGTCTCGATATTCACTTCGTTCTTCAGATTCACCGCGAAGTCGGTTTCGGCGACCGCGCGATCCTTCTGGGTCTGGCGGTTCTGGCTCATCACGATGAGCGGGCCTTGCAAGGCGACGAGGATCGCGAGCAAGAGGTTGAAGAACACGAACGGATACTCGTCGACGTGTTGATCGCCGAACATGCTCGAGTTCGCGATCATCCACACGAGCGTGAGCCCGAGCAGGAACAAGATGAACGCCCAGCTCCCGTTGAGCTCGGCGACCTTGTCCGCGAGCCTCTGGCTCCAGGTCAGCTTGCTCTCGATCTCTTGCACGGTGTTCTTCGCGGCGCGCTGCGAGAGCATCTCGTTGGTCTCGCGCAAGCGGCCCGCGATCGTCCGTAGCAATACGAACGCGGCATGGGGACGCGCGGTGAGATAGTTGGAGAGCGTGTCGCGATCGAGCTCGAGCAGCAGGGACTCGGTCGTCGCGATCGCGCTCGCGGAACGCGGCTTGTCGTCGAATAGCGCGAGCTCGCCGAAGTACTCGCCCTCGGCGATATCCTTGAGCGAGATCCGGCGCGAGGCCTCGCCCGGCAGGTAGATGTTCACGTTGCCCGCAGCGACGATGAACATCGACGAGCCGGCGTCGCCGAGCTGGATGATCTGCTGGCCGGCCGCGCACTTCCGCTCGACCAGACGCGACGCCAGGGCCGTCAGGTCGTCCTTGGCCAGCCCGTCGAACATCTGGATCTGCGACAGGAGCGCGGCGTGGTCCATGGCCCGTTCGATATCACGGCCTGGGCACGTTCACAAAGCGATATGAATTGGATGTGCTTGAAATTACTGAACCTTTACGATCGACATACGGACCTTAGTGGATACTTCATTTAGCGATTTCGGGGCGAAGCGGTACCAAGGAGATATGCCGTACGTCGAACAAGCGCAGCCAAGTGCCGGGCCCTCTGCAGGACCCTCTTCTGGTAGCGAGGCCCTGATCTCGCTCGACGAAATCCGCCGTCGCCACGTGACGCAGGTGCTCGAACACTGCAAAGGGAACCGCACGAACGCCGCGAAAATCCTGCACCTCGACCGCAAGACCCTCTATCGCAAACTGGTCCGCTGGGGCCTGGCGAGCAAGTAAATGCAAGACCGCCAACACGCCCCGGAATGGGCCCCGGAAAGGGCCCCGGAATTGATCTCGCTCGAGGAGATCGATCGCCGCCACATCCTCAAGGTCATCGAGCATTGCCGTGGCAACCGCACCAATGCGGCCCAGCTGCTCGAGATCGACCGCAAGACGCTCTATCGCAAGCTGCTCCGCTGGGGCTTCGACAAGTAGGTAGGCACGTGTCTACGCGCTCGGTATGGCGACCGTGACACGGGTGCCCTCACCCGGGTTCGACACGAGCTCGATGCCGCCACCAATCGCTTCGATCGTACGACGCACGATCGACAGACCGAGCCCATGGCCCGGCACCGTCGTCGTGGCCCGGTAGTAGGGCTCGAACGCATGCGCTCGGGTCTCGCCATCCATGCCGAGGCCGTTGTCGCAGATCGCGATCTCGACCCGGTCACTGACCTTGCGCGCCTGGATGCGGAGCGCGAGCCGGCGCTTCGGATCGCGATACTTCGCGGCGTTGCCGATCAGGTTGCGGAGCACCTGGCCGAGCACGGTCGCCGAGCACGCGGCCGTGAGCTCGCCGAGCTCGCAAGGCTCGAGCGACACCTCGGCATCACCGAGCTCGCCCCGCAGCTCCTCGACCGCCTCGAGCACGGCAGGCATGAGTGCGACCTTGCCCACAACCACGCGCCCATGGACGCTGAGCTCGAGCATGTCGTCGACGATGCCGGTCATCCGGTCGACGGCGCGACCGATCCGTCGCGCCATCTCCTTCACTTCCGGCGCGGGTTGAAGCGAGAGTAAGTCCGCATAGCCGCGGATCGGGCTCATCGGTCCTTTGAGATCGTGTGCGGTGCGGGACGCGAAGGCGGAGAGCTCCTTCGTACGCAGATCCGAGCTCGCGCGCTGAGCGCGCAACAACGCGCGCTGGCGGCGCAGCGCGCGCACGAGGACGAGCCCGACCACGCCGACGAGCACGAGCGTGAGCCCTCCGACGAAGGCATCGACCACGAGCCCGCGCGCGTGCGCCGCGGTAATCTGGTCGGCCGAGCGCCGCGCTTCGTCTTGATTGATGCGCACCAGCCGCGCGATCGAGGTCTCGATCTCGGAGATCAGGACCGCGGACGAACCGGTGGTCGACAGGGGTTGCTCTTGGCGCAAGTGGGCGAGCAAGCCCTGAAGTCGCGTCCATTCGTCCGCCTCGCCATCGGCGTTCGCGATCGGATCGTAGGCTCGCGCGTCGGCATCGATCTGCTCCGCGATCGAGGCGATCTGATCGGGCGTGAGGTTCGCGACCGTGAGCCGGTAGGCTTGATAACGAAGATCATCGGCGAGGGCGACCGAGCGCAACGAGTTCTCGACGAGCGCGCTCGTGTGCTCGGCGGTGTTGCGATCGACCACGATGTCGAGCGCGAACATCGCGAGCGACATCACGCCGACGATCGCGAGCGCGGTGAGTGCGGGCCAACTCGCGCCGACGGCTCGGAGGTCGTCGTCGGCGATCTCGCTCATGATTCGCGCTCTACGCCGTATCGCACGAGCTTGCGATAGAGCGTCTTGCGGTCGATGCCGAGGCTCGTCGACGCGGCGACCTTGTTGCCTTCCTTCGCATCGAGCACGCGCAGGATGTGGCGGCGCTCGATATCCTCGAGGCTGAGGGCGAGCTCGTGGTCGAGCGCGGGCGGTAGGTTGCTCGTGCGGTAGTCCCGGATACGCTCCGGCAGATCTTCGACGGCGAGCTCGGTCCCCGTCGACATCGCGACCGCACGTTCCATCGCGTTACGCAGCTCGCGCACGTTGCCGGGCCACGCGTGGCGGAGCAGCCGATCGGCGGCCTCGGCGGACAGCCCGCCGACGTCGCGCTCGAACATCCGGGCGAAGTGCGCGATGAAGTGCTGCGCGAGCAACAACACGTCGCCGGCCCGCACGCGCAACGGTGGGAGCGGCAGTTGCACGACGTTGACCCGGTAGTAGAGATCCTCGCGAAACTCGCGCTGCTGGACCATCGCTTCGAGGTCGCGATTCGTCGCGCACACGAGGCGCACGTCGAACGTGATCTCGGCATCGCCTCCGATGGGGCGGAGCTTGCGCTCCTGGAGCACGCGCAAGAGCTTGGGTTGCACCGCCAGGGGCAGCTCCGCGAGCTCGTCGAGGAACAGCGTTCCACCGTCGGCCTGAGTGAGCAGGCCGACACGCGCGGACTTCGCATCCGTGAAGGCACCCTTCGCGTAGCCGAACAGCTCGGCTTCGATCAACGTCTCGGGGATCGCCGCGCAATCGACCGCGACAAACGGTCCTGTCCGCCGCCGCGACGCTTGATGAAGCGAGCGCGCCACCATCTCCTTGCCGGTGCCGGACTGCCCGGTGACCAGCACTGTCGCGTCCGTTGGTCCGACCTGCGAGATCACCGAGTACACGCTCTGCATCGCGGCACTCGCGCCGACGAGCTGTTCAAAACGCCGCGCCTCCGCGACAACCTGCCGCAATCGGCCGACCTCCGCGCGCAAGGCGCGGCGCTCTGCCGCGCGCTTGACCGCGAGCCCGAGCGCCGCGAGATCGACGGGCTTGGTCACGAAGTCGTAGGCGCCGGCACGCATCGCACCGACAGCGCTCTCGAAATCACCTGCGCCGGTCAGGACGATCACGGGAAGCTCGCCGCGGTTCGACACGATCCGATCGATCAGCTCGAAGCCATGCATGCCCGGCATCGCGAGATCGGTGACGACCACGTCGGTGTCGTGGGTCGTGAGATAGGCAAACGCTTCGTCGCCGGAGGACCGTGAGGTCACTTCGATCTGTTGCAGGGCGAGCCCGTAGCGGACGAGCTCGCATAGATCGGGGTCGTCATCGACCAGCAGCAGCGAGACAGAACGACTCATCATTCAGGTTCCACACCTGTACCGGTCGCCAACCGATCGTGATCGTGAAGGTTTCGTGATGTGGAGGGCGAAATGCAGCAGTGCTGACTTTTGTCCGTGAGGACGATCGCCGCGCCCTCCTCACGCGGCAAATGAGGGCACCGAACCGATGGCGCGCCGCATGCTTTAGCGGCAATCGCTGTAATGCTCGACGCCCTACCAACATCTGACGATCGAGCGTTTCCCGATCAAGGACGTCGCGATGATCCAGCTCGGCTATCAGCCGCGCCAAGGTGTCGTCGTGGTCAGCGGCACGCTCTCGGCCGCCCTGCTCACGCTGATCATTCTGCCCGTCACCTACTACTGGGCCTGCGCGCTTCGCGACCGGTTCTTTCCGCCGAAACCTCAACTAACGGAGATCTAGTCATGGAAGCACTGCAATTCGAGACCACGATGCTGACCCTCGAAGAAGTCGATCGTCGCCACATCCTGCACGTCGTCGAGATGTGCGGGGGTAACCGTACGAACGCCGCACAGGTCCTCGACATCGATCGCAAGACGCTCTACCGCAAGCTGCTGCGCTGGGGCGTCGCCGAGAAGTAGCTACTTGTCGCAGGCCGAGAGGTTCGGGCAGATCAGGTCGAAGCTGCCCGTGATCTTCTCGTCGCCGCCACGGGGGAGGAGCTTGCCCGACAGCGCGAGCGTGCCCGCGATGTGGTGCGAGTCGAACGCGGTGATATCGATCGTGCCGCTCGGCTTGTCGATCGATTGCTTGCCGAACCCGATCGAGAGGTTCGCATCGCCCTTGCCGGCGGCGAACGTATAGGTCTTGGGCTTGAACGGCATGCCGTCCTGCTTGCCGCCACCGGGGAGCATCCGGAAGTGGATGTCGTTGCCTTCGCAGTTGATGACGAAGCCGTCGACGCCCATCATCGATTTCTGCTCCTCGGGCGTGTACCAGTACGAGATGTTCGTCGCGGGCTTGCCGCCCTTCGATGTCTGATCGGCTGTCACCGCACCACTTGCGGTGAGATGGCAGGTGCCGAGCTCGTCGGGGGTGAGCGCCTTCTTGGCCGCGGGCTTCTCCTTCGTCGGGGGCGGCGCCGGCACGTCGGCCGCAGCGGAACCGTGCTGGTGGTAGTCCTCCTTGGGAGGCGTGTCACAAGCGGCAACGAGCGAGACAATGAGAACGAGTCCGAAACGCATCACTTACCTCCGAGGATGTTGCGAGCAATCACGACGCGCTGGATCTGCGACGTGCCTTCGTAGATCTGGAGCAGCTTGGCATCGCGCATGAGCTTCTCGACCGGGTACTCCTTCGTGTAGCCGTAGCCACCGAAGATCTGGACCGCGTCGACGGTGACGCGCATCGCGGCGTCTGCGCCGTAGGTCTTGGCGTAGGCCGAGACCACGCTGGTAAAGTCGCCCTTGTCGACGAGCCACGCGGCCTTGTGGGTGAGGAGCCGCGTCGCTTCGTACGCGATCGCCATGTCGGCGAGCATGAACTGGATCGCCTGGTGCGACGCGATCGGAACGCCGAAGGTCTTGCGCTCGAGCGCGTAGTTGCGGCTCTCCTCGAGCGCACGCCGGATCACGCCAGCGGCGCTCGCCGCGATCCATGGACGCGACTTGTCGAACGTCTTCATCGCGACCTTGAAGCCGCCATCTTCGCTCCCGAGCAGCGCGGACTTCGGAATCTTCACGTCTTCGAAGATCACGTCGGTCGTGTTCGACGCCCGGTGACCCATCTTGTTCTCTTTGCGCCCGGCCTTGACGCCGGGCGTATTCGTATCGACGACGAAGCACGCGATGCCCTTGTGCTTCATCGCGGGATCGAACGTCGCGAACACGGTGTAGAAGTCGGCGACGCCGCCGTTCGTGATCCAGCGCTTCTGGCCGTTCAGCACGTAGTCGTCGCCGTGCTTGGTGACGCGCGTGCGCATGCCGGCGACATCGCTGCCGGCATCGGGCTCGGAGCAGCAGTACGCGGCGAAGCAGAACTCGCTGGTCAGCTTGCCGAGGTATTTTTTCTTCTGCGCTTCATCCCCGGCGATCAGGATCGGGGTCGCCGCGAGCGAGTTCGCTGACAGCGAGGTGTTGATGCCCGCACAGCCGAACGCGACCTCTTCCTGGACCAAGCAGTTGTCGAGGCACGTGCCATTGAGCCCGCCGTAGGCCTCGGGCACCTCGACATTCATCAGGCCGGTCTCCCACGCCTTCTTGAAGATCTCGCGGGGAAACTCGCCGGTCTCGTCGTAGTGCGCCGCCTTGGGAATCACTTCCTTGCGACTGAATTCACGCGCGGTCTGCGCGAGCGCTACTTGTTCTTCGCTGAAGCTGAGGTCCATGCCTCAGGAGACTACACCGCTACTGATAGCTGATGGTGTAGACGCCCTTGGCAGCGCCCGACGGTGGCTTCGGAAATTGCCAGGTCTTCACGGCGGAGAGGATGCACGCCGCGATCTTGATGTTGTGGATCGTCGAGTTGAGCTGGCTCGCGACGACGCGACCGGCGGCATTGATCTCGAACGTGATCGCGACATCGCCGTGCAGTGGGTCCGTGCCTTCGCACTTCGAGAGCTGGGCGGCGTGATCACCGGCGACGAGTGAGACGGTGGCCGGTGAGAGCTGCGTGATCGGAGCGGGCGCCGGCGGCTCGGGCGCCGATGGAGGCGTAGGCACAGGCGTCGGCGTCTCCGCGGGTGGAGGCGCAGGCGTCAGCGTGAGCGTGGGCAATGCTGGGATCGGCGCGCGCGTGGGCGCCGGCATCGGCGCGACGGTCGGCGGCCGTGCCGGTGCCGTGGTCGGGAGCTTTGTGGTCAGAGTCGGCGTCGGCGTCGGCGCCTCCGCCGTCACCACCTCGGGTGCTGGCGTGGGCTCGGGCGTCGGTGTCGTCGGTGTCGTCGGTGTCGTCGGTGTCGTCGGTGTCGTCGGTGTCGCGACGTTCAGCGCGGGCTTCACCTTTTGCGACGAGGTATCCATCATCCGCATCACGACCAGCCCACCCGCCACCAACGCGACGGGCCCGAGCATCAGGGCGATCTTCGTCGATAGCTTCATGTCGCCGGAGGGCTGCGCTTGCGGCACCTCTCCGTCGTACTGCCACGCCATTCGCGTACTCGTCCGCGTGTCGTTGATGCTCGAGGGCCGCTTCGCGCGCCCGAGCTGCGCTCGCGTCGCCGCCGCCAGCGCCGAGGATGGCGTGATCATCTTTCCCGACGGGCCCGACGCCGACGACGGAGGCACCGTCGGTTTGCGATTAGCCGTGGTGGGCGGCTCGCTGAGCGCGGTCTGATCGCCGTCACCGGTCTCGGTCATATCGGCGGCGGCGAGATCATTCCAGCTCGCGCGCGCTTCGATCAGCTCGACCTGCCCGGTCGCGTCCTGCCACGGCTCCGGCTTCTCGCCGAACAGCTTCTTCATGTACGTCGCCAACGACGACGCACCGCCTTGGAGCTGCGCGCTCGCCGCGAATTCGTCAACGGCATTGCCGAGCTCCTCGGCAGTCTGGTAGCGCCGCGCCGGATCGACGGCGAGCGCCCGCAAGATGATCGACGACAGCTCGTTCGGAAGATCCGATCGACGGATCCGCGGCAACGGCACCTTGCCGTTCACGATCGCATCCTGCACGAGGTAGTCGCTCTCGGCCTTGAACAGCCGCGAGGTCGTCGCGAGCTCGTAGAACACGACGCCGAGCGAGTACACGTCGCTACGCCGGTCGACGACCTGCACGCCCTTGCACTGCTCGGGCGACATGTACGAGACCTTGCCCTTGAGCGTACCGGTCCGCGTCTCCGAGGTTCGCATCGCCGCCTTCGCGATGCCGAAATCGAGGACCTTCACCGAGCCGTCGTAGCCGAGCACGATGTTCGAAGGCGACACATCGCGATGCACGATCTCGAGCCGCTTCTTCGTGTTGTCACGACGCTCGTGCGCGTAGTGCAGGCCCGCCGCGGAGGCCGAGATGATCGCGAGCACGTGGTGGAGCGGGATGTGCTGGCGCTGCTTGGAGACCGTCGAGAGGATCCGTCGGAGGTCCTCGCCGTGCAGATACTCCATCGCGAAGAAGTACTCGCCGTGCTCTTCACCGATGTCGTGGACCTGGACGACGTTCTGGTGATGCAGCGTCGCGGCGAGGCGTGCCTCGTCGAGGAACATCTGGATGAACCGCTTGTCCTTCGCGTGCTCGGCCTTGATCCGCTTGACGACGACGTGGCGTTCGAAGCCCGCGATCTGATGCGCTTCACCATCCGCGCGCGCGAGCAGCACGTCCGCCATCCCACCGCTGGCGAGATGACGCAGCACCGTGTACCGCCCGAGCCGTTCGACACCCACGAGCCGGCATCGTACAAACCCCCTCCGGATCCAGCAAGCTCGCTATGCTAAGCTGCTGCCTACATGTCAGACAGCTTCGGGTCCTGGCAGCTCGACGCACTGATCGCGGTCGGCGGACTCGGCGAGATCTGGCGTGCATCCCGCGGGAGTCAGCTCGCGGCGGTGAAGCGGATCCACACGCACCTGATCCGCAACGAGGATGCGATCGCGCAGTTCACCCGCGAGCAAGAGCTCGCGACGACGCTGCCTCGACACCCGAACCTGATCTACGGGAGCGAGGCGGCCTCCGTCGGAGATCGAGCCTACGTCGCGCTCGAGCTCGCGCCGGGTGAGGACCTGCGCCGGATGATCGCGCCGTCGCCTAGCCAGACGACGCCGAAGCCGGGCCGTGCATTTTTACCGCCCCACCGCACCAGTGCGATCGTGCTCGCGGCCTGCGAAGGCGCGGCACATCTCCATGCGAACGGCTGGGTCCACGGCGACATCAATCCGAGCAACCTGGTCGTCGATCCCCAGCCTGAAGAAGATCGCGTCGTGCTGATCGATCTCGGCATCGCGCGGCCGATCGGCGAAGGCGGTACGCCACGCGGCACGCACGCGTACATGGCGCCAGAGCAGGTCCGCGGCGAGGCGTGGACGCCGGCGACCGACGTGTTCGCGCTCGGCGTGCTGCTATGGGAGCTGTCCGCGGGGGAGCGGTTGTTCCATCGCGGACCGCCATGGCTCTCGATGCAGGCCGTGATCGAGCACGATCCCGCGCCGCTCGCCGATGCGCGCGTCGATGCGATCGCGCGTGCTGCGCTCGCCAAAGATCCAGGCAAGCGGCTCGCGAGCCCGCTCGAGCTCGCCGAGCGCTTGCGCGGCGACTAATCCTCGTCGAGCGTGACGGCCGACTTCGACTTCTTCGCCGCGCGCGCGGCACGCACGGCGTCGCGCTCGGCCGTACGCTTCTGCGCGAGCGCGAACTGATTGCGCGCCGCGCGCGCGCCGAGGATGAAGCCGAGGAACGTCCCGACCATCAGGACGCCCGGGATGAACAGGACATGCTCGCTGGTCACGCGTCGCTCTCCGACCGGCGAAGATCCATACGCAGCGTCGCGATCTCGGCCTTGAGCGCCTGCTGGCGCATGAACAGGTACGCGAGCAACAGCGCGGCGATCACCCACAGCGCGGCGTATGCGTAGATCACGTGGCTCTCGTTCTTCTGGATGTGGTGGAGCGCGTCCTGATGCGCCGCGATCGTCTGCTCGTCGATCTGCTTGTCGGCGACGAGGATGATCGACCTGGCGAACTCGGGATCCTTGTTCATCGCGGCGACACACGCCGCACGGCTATCACCGATGGCCGACTCCGCCGACGGCGGCACCTGCGGCCGAAATTGCGCGACATCGGCAGAACCTCCCGAGCCATCGGCGGCCGCGATACCAGCAACGAGCAACACGACGAGCAACACGAGCGCGAGCGCTAGCTTCTTCATTCCAAGACTCCCAGATCGAGGGCTCGCTCGCGCAGCTCGCGCAGCTCGCGCTCCGCTCGCGTGCCTTGCACGCGCACGATGATGAGCAGCACGAACCACAGCATGAACGTGGCGACCGTGATCCACATCGCCGGCCGCATCGAGGGATCGAGCGTGGCGACCACGCCGTTCTTGCCCGAGCCCGGATGCGAATCCGCACCGACCATCGTGTAGATGAACGGCACACCGATCATCCCGAAGATCGCCATGCCGGCTGCAACGCGGTCTGCGCTCGGGCCCGCGAACTTCCGGACCAGCGCGTAGCCGACGAGGATCAGCCACAACAGCAGCGACATGGTCAGCCGCGGCTCCCACTGCCACCAGACATCCCACGCGGCCTTCGCCCAGATGATGCCGGTCGCGAGCACCGCGGCACCGAACGCGACCGCGACATCGGTCGTGCCCGCGGCGATGTCATCCCACTTGGGGTTCCGGTTCCTGAGATAGAAGATCGAAGAGACCCCCGCGACGCCGACGGCGGCAAACAGCACGAACGCGTGCGCGACGTGGAAGTAGAAGATCTTCTGGTTGAAGAACAGGCTCGTACCGACGAGCCGGCCGCTCTCACCGTCGATCGTGTATTGCAGCGGCGACCCGTAGAACACGAGCCACGTCGACACCACGAGCCCGACCGCGGCGACGACACATAAGATGGGGACCAGAAACTTGTTCACTCGATGACCAGGGACTCGAAGATCCACAGGGACAGTACCAAAAACGCGGCGTCGTAGATTCCGAGGAAGCTCATCCAGTAGTGGGCGATTTCGAGGTTCGGGTGCGCCTGAACCAGGGCCGCCGTGCCCTTGGTCCCCGCCACGAACAACGGTAGCAGGATCGGGTACAGGACGACCGGCAGGAGCACGTCGCGCGAGCGCGCCTTGAGCAGCGTCGCCGCGAAGACCGAGCCGACGACGGCGATGCCGAGCGCACCGGTCGCGACGATCGCCGCGAGCTCGAGCGGGTAATCGAACAGCGGCGCGTTGAGCCACAGCGCGAGCAGCGGCACCACGATCACCGCGACGCCGAGGATCAGCACGGTCATGGCGATCGCCTTGCCGATGAACACCGAGAGCCGCGGCACGGGCGAGAGCAAGAGCGCGCGCATCGTGTCGTTCTCGCGCTCGCGATCGAACGCGCGGCCGAGCGCGATCGTGCCGGTGAACGCGAGCGAGACCCACAACATGCCGGGCACCGACCCGCGCACCGCGGCGGCATCGGCCGGAAAGGCGAACGAATAGATCACGACGAGCAGCGCTCCGAAGAACGCCATCGTCATGAGGATCTCTTTGCTTCGCATCTCGATGCGAAGGTCCTTCCAGGCGATCCGAAACGCGTGGCCGAGCATCAGGCCGCGTTCCGATGATAGAGGTCCTTGAGCTGCTCGTAGCTGTACGCGCGCGGGTCGCGCTCCTCGCACACGAGCTTGCCGCGGCGGAGGATCGCGACGTGATCGGTGCGCCCCGCGATCGCCTCGAGATCGTGGGTGACCACGACGACGATCGTGCCATCGGTCTTGAGCGCACCGAGCTGCTCGCCGAGCGCGATCGCGCCATCGCGATCGAGGCCGGTGAACGGCTCGTCGAGGAGCAGCAACGACGGCTTCGTGAGCAGCGCGCGCGCGAGGGCGAGGCGCTGCAACATGCCACGCGAGTACGTCCGGGCCGCACGATCGCGAGCGCGCTTGTCGAGCCCGACTTGATCGAGCGCCGGCACGACCCCGCTGGTCGGCACGCCGTAGAGCCCGGCGACGAACTCCAGGTTCTCGATCGCGGTGAGCTCGCCGTAGCAAAGCGACGCGTGCGCCAACAGGCCGATCTGGCCGCGCACGCCCTCGCCTTTGACGACCTTGCCACCGCTCTCGTACGTGACTGCGCCGCCGTCGGGGCGCACGAGGGTCGAGACCACACCGAGAAGCGTGGTCTTGCCCGCACCGTTGTGGCCGAGCAGTGCGCACATCGATCCCTTTGTCAGCTCGAGCGATACGCCCGCGAGCGCGCGCTCGGTTCCGTATCGCTTGCCGACCTTCTCGATCTGGATCCGGTCTAGTCGACCCACAGCTGTTCGAGCTCGTTCGTGATCTGCGCCCGGCGCTGGTCGTCTCTGGTGTTGTTCGCGCCGGTCTTTTGGGCCGACTTCTCGAGCTCGACGAGCTCGTCGAGGAGCTGGGTCCGCCGCGCCGCGCGCTCGTTCGAACGTGCGGTCGAGCCCCGGTACAGCGCGAGGCTCAAGCCCCCGAGCATCACGAAGATCGCGACGACCCCGACGATCCGCGGAGCCCACAGCTTCCACGCGGGCTGCGACGGCAGGTTATTGATCGTCATCACCATCGACTGCTTGGGCGCGATCGAGATCTGCGGGAACACGATGTACGTGCCCTGCGCGACCGTCGCGACCTCCTGGTGCATCGACGCCGCGGACGTCACCGACATCCCCGGGGTCTGCATGATCTCCATGCCGCTCTGGAACGCGCCGAGCGGAAGGTCGAGCGACCAATGGACCTTGCCGGCCACGATCGGCATCGAGAACTGCGCGTGGAACACCTTGCCGCCCGGCGGAATCGGATGACCGATCCGGAAGCCGTCGCCCTGCGAGACCGCGACGTCGTCTTGATCTTGCTCGCCGACGCGCGCCCCTTTGAAGTTGAGCGGCAGTGGAATGATGATGCCGTCGCCGGTCTTGCCGATGTACGGCGCCCACGAGTTGTTCTTGAGCTGGAACTTGCCGCCGACCGCGAGGAACTCGTCGTCGATGTGCGAGGTCCAGCTGAACGTGAACAAGATGCGCGGCACGATGAACAGCGTCGACTTGGTGCCGCGATCCGCGACCGGCTGGAACGGCGCCGACCGGAACAGCGTGTTGTTGAACATCGTCGACTGCGCGTAGAGGATCTCGTCCGGCTGGACGCCCGTGGCGTCGAACACCGCGTTCAGCTTGCCGACCTTGTCCCAGTGCGCCTCGATGTCGAGCCAGCCACCCGCCTTGCTCAGGTCGATCGGTTGGCTCTGCATCTCCTTGCCGTTGACGGTGATGATCGCGACGATCGGACCCTTCTCGTTGTTCGTCGTGTCGTAGAAGCCGGTGTCCGGCGTCTTCTGCTCGGTGCCGACGTTCGAGAGGTCCGCGTTCGGGACCGCCGCTGCGGCCGGCACGAGCCGAACCGAGACGCCACCGACGGGCTTGTTCTCGTCGACACCACCACCGTGGACCTGGATCCGGATCGCGTGCGGCGGCATGTCGGCCTTCGGCTCGAACTGCGATTGCGCCTGCATCTCCTTGGGATCCGGCGCCGCGCGCGTGATGGTCTGCGTGGCAATGGTGCGCTTGGCGCCGCCCACACGGGTCGCGACGAGCTCGACCTTGCCGCCCTCTTCGGGCACGCCGACGAGCACGACCCGGACCTTGCCGGCCTCGATCGAGGCATCTTGCGTGTCGAGCTTGTCGAGATCATCGATCGCGGGCGCGTTGGACTGGCGCTTCTCCGATGAGAAGATCACGCGAATCCCACTGCGCGAGTCGAGCACGGCAGGCGTCGAGACGAGGCGATCGATGACCGACTTGGAACCACCGCGCTTCATCTGCGCGGTCGCGAAGTACGAGGTCGAGCCCGTGCGGTCGAGGCCGGTGAACGCGGCGCGCCCCTCGGCATCCGAGACCTGCTGGAACATCGAGACCGTATCGTCGCCCTTGTAGCCGACGAGGAAGACCGGTACGCCCGCGAGCGAGCTCTTGTCGGCGAGGTCGTCGTAGGTGAGCCGGACGGTGAACGTGCCCGGTTGATCGGTCGCTTCGCCGCGCGGTTGTCCACTCAGCGTGCGTGGATCGGGCATGCCCGCGCCACCGCCACCGCCCGCGCCCGCGAACGGTGCAGCACCGGCGGCCATCCCGCCCATCGGGACGAACGGCTTGGTCGAGAGCAGCACCTTCGAGCCCATCTGGGGATCGAGCTCGAACTCGTCGGACGTGATGTCCTGCTTGTCGCCTTCGTCCTGGGTCTGGACCTTTGCCTGGACCTTCGCACCGGGCGGCAGGCTCGGGAACTGAGCGCGACCCGCCGCATCGGTCCGCGCGACGCGCGGCGTGCCGTTGACGAGCAGCGTGACGTCCGTGCCGACGACCGGATTCGCGATCGTGCCCGCGACGACGCGGACACTGATCGTGCCTGCCGGAAGATCCGGCGACGACAGCGGCTTGCCGATCGCGCCCGCGACTTGCGCGTGAGCGACGGGAGCTCGGATCGCGAGGGTCGCGAGGGTCGCGACACCGAGGAGGATCGTGATCAGGCCACGGCGTAGGGTGCTCACGACAGTTCTCCTGCTGCTGATTTCGAATCGTCGATCGTGCCGGTGGGCACGGGCGCGTCGACCAGTTCGGCGTTCGCGTTGGCGTTCGTGGCGGCGTTCTCCGGCCCGGCGTCGTCCGTCTTCGCGGGTGGCTTGCCCTTGCCCGCACGCTTGGCCGCCGCGTTCTTCGCGCGGTTGCTCGGCTTGTTCTGTTCGTCGAGTGCGAGCCGCGCCTTCACTTCACGCGCGATCTGTTCCCTCGTCGAGAGCTCGCCGGGATTCGCGGTTTGCTCGAGCCGATCGAGCTCTTTGATCACGGCGATCGCACGTGACCGATAGTCGCGGATCAAGCCATCGCAGTCGGCCTGCGAGAGCTTGCCCATCGCGAGATCGAACTCGGCCTCCTTGATCGCCTTGAGCAGCGTGCGCTTCTCTTTCTCGAGGTGCGCGGCGGCGCCGAGCGGACGTTCCCAATCGCCGCCTTCGATGTCCGGCGCGGCCGCTGCGGCGCCGGTGCGCCACAGGTTCAGCACGGTCGTGGTGACCGCGAGAAAGCCCAGACACACGAACAGGACAGGCGCGGTGGGGTGGAACTTGTTCTGACCGAGGATGAACAGCCAGCCGATCAGCACGAACGCGACGAAGCCACCGATCTTGAGACCGAGATACGAACGCGGCCCGACAGACCCCGGCTTGACCTTCGCCTTGTTCTTCGCCCGATCAGCCCTGGGCGACGCCGCTTGCGGTGCTAGCTCGTCGTCGTCTCCGTCGTCATCGCCGGCCTGAATATCGTCGGCCGTCGCCATCAGTCGGTTTCCGCCAGCTCGTCATCGAGCTTGTCGGCGTACGCGTCGTCAGCCAGAGCCGCGGCGCTGCCCGGAGTCACCGCAGCCGTACTGCCACCGACCGTCACCATCTCCGCGTGCTTCGAGCGCGATACCCAGCGCCGGCCCGCAACGACCAGCACGCCGAGCGCACCGACCGCCGCGATCGACGGAAGCAGCCACGACAGATCGCTGCGCGGCGTCATCAACATCTTCTCGCCGTACTCTTTGACGAACGTCGCCATCACGCGGTCGTACGCCGACTTGCGGCTCGCCTCGTCGTCGAGCTTCGCGCCGGTCATGAGGCTCTGCACTTGCGCGCGGAGCTGCGCAGCGGTCGCACAATCGCACTCCAGGACGTTCTGCCGCGCACACCCGCAGGGGCACAGCAGCTCCTTCATCGCGCGAGCTTCGGTGTCGTTCGCGGGCCGATTCTGCGCCGCGAAGCCGCCACCGGCTTTGCCCATGCCCATGCCCTCGGTGACGTGCTCGGCACCACCTGCGGGAGGTGGCGCGGCTTGCGCGTGCGCCTGGGTCGACAGGCCGACGAGCGCTGCGAACACCACTGCGACCACGATGCCGACGTCAGCGGCGCGGCCGACGCGGGTCTTCGGCTTCCACTGCAGCGCATCGACGATGCCCTGCGGGATCAGGCAGACCAGCGTGCCGAACGCGAGGACCAGGAAGCCGAGCCAGACCCACAGGATGCTCGGGTTGATGTAGACGCGGAAGTTCGCGAGGCTCGTGTCGAGGTCGTAGCCGGTGAGCACCAGGTATACGTCCTCGTGCGGGCGCACGCGGATCGCGACCTCGGTGGTCATCTGACCGTCGCCTTTGTGGAAGTCCCACTTCGCGGGATAGACGGTGCCGATCCGCTCGCCGGCGCTGTAGATCCCGACCTGCGCCGTGATCGCGTCTTTGTGATCGTCGGACGTGTGGAACAGGTTCTCGTACGTGAACGTGTAGTCCGAGCCGCTGAACGGGCCGATGAACGAGTGCTTCTGGCCCTTGGTCTCGGGAGAATCGAACGAGAACGACGCGGGACCGCGACCATCTGCGGTCGAGATCCCCGGCTTCTCGACCGTGCGATCGACCATCCGCTCGTACGCCTTGCCCGCGAAGCCAAAGAACATCACCGCGACGCCGAGGTGGATGATGTAGCCGCCGAACTTGCGGCGCTTCGACAGCACGAGGCCGAGCAGCGAGCTGAATGGATCCGAGCTGGTCTGGCGCATGCGCACGCCGACGCCACGCGCGAACTCCTGGATGATCGAAGCGCCGACGAACGCGATCAACCCGAAGTTGAGCAGCGAGATCGGGAGCTTGATCTGACGCGCGAAGATCGGGCTGAGGTGCTTGGTCTGCGGGAAGAAGATCAGGAGCACGATGATCGTCAGCGCCGCGGCACCGAACGGAATCATGAACTGATTCTTCAGGCGCTCGCGCGTGGTCTTGCGCCAGGCGAGCAGCGGTGCCGCGCCCGCGAGGAACAGCAGCACGAGGCCGAGCGGGGTCATCCACTTGTTGAAGAACTCGGGACCGACCGAGATTCGCTCGCCATTGAGCGCTTCGGAGATCGTCGGGAACATCGTCGCGAACAGCACGAAGAACGCGCACGCGAGGAGGATCCAGTTGTTCAACAGGAACGCGAACTCGCGCGAGTAGAACGAGTCGAACTCGGTCCGCGTCGACAGCTTGTTCGAGCGATAGACGATCAGGCCCACGGAGACGATCAGGATCACCGCCATGAACACGATGAACTGGAGCGCGAGCACGTTGTCTTCGCCGAACGCGTGGACCGATTGGACCGCGCCCGAGCGCGTCATGAACGTGCCGAAGATCGTGAGGAAGAACGTGATGACCACGAGTGAGAGGTTCCATGTCTTCATGGTTCCTCGCTGCTCCTGGATGATCGCGGAGTGCAGGAAGGCCGTGGCTGTGAACCAGGGCATCAACCCCGCATTCTCCACCGGATCCCAGGCCCAGTAGCCACCCCAGCCAAGCTCCTCGTACGCCCAGCGACCACCGAGGATCAGGCCGAGCGAGAGAAAGCCAAAGCAGATCAGCATCCACACGCGCACGGAGCCGAGCCACATATCGTCGAGCCGGCCCGATGCGAGAGCACCGATGCCGAACGCGAACGGAATCGTCGCAGCGACGAAGCCGGTGTAGAGCGACGGAGGATGGATGACCATCCAGTAGTTCTGGAGCAGCGGGTTGAGGCCCTGGCCATCGATCGGCGGAGCCGTGAGGTACGTGCTGAACGGATTCTTCGTGAACAGCAGCAGCGTCAGGAAGAAGATCTGAACGCCCATGATCGTCGCGACGACGTAGCCGATCATGTCGCGATGGCGCTTGTGGTTCACGACGATAGCGACCGTCGAAAAGATCGAGAGCACGAGCACCCAGAACAGCAGCGAGCCATCGAGCCCACCCCAGAACGAGGTGACCTTGTAGATGGTCGGCATCGTCGTATCGCTCGCCGACGCGACGTACTTCATCGTGAAGTCGTGCGTGACGAACGCGTAGATCATCAGCGACGACGCGAGCCCGATCAGCGCGCCGAAACCGTAGAGGCCGTACACCGACGCATTGACGAGCCTGCGGCTCTTGCGTGCGTTGCCAGCGATACCGGAGGCGAACGCCCAGGCGGCACAGAGATACGCCAGCAGCAGCGTGATCGTGCCAACCAACGCGATCGGTGAGAAGGGAACGCCGTCAGTCATAGGTTCACTTGAACTGCGTGTCGATCTTGGTGGTCGGCGCGCCGTCGTACTTCGACGGGCACTTCGCCATGAGCTCGCTCGACTCCATCACCCACTCTTGTTCCGCATCCGTGCGGAGCGGACAACCCACGGGAGCCGGTTGCTTCTTGCACATGTCCGTTGCGAGAGCCTGGACCTCGCTCGCCTTGATCAGGCGACCGGTCGCGACGACCTCCGACTGATCTTTGAACGTGTCGGGCTTGGGGCCTTCGTTGAAGATCCGGATCTTCTTGCCGTTCTTCTGCAGCACGAACGTGCGGTGCTGGACCTGACCGACGACGACCTCGACGATGCTACCGGCTTCGACGAAGCCGTGGACCTTGAGCTCTTTGTCGGTCCACTGGGTGAATCCATCGCCGACCAGCTCGTCCACCATGCGGTAGTGCTGGGCATGACCGACCGATGAATAGATCAAGAATCCGCCACCACCGAGCACGACGCCGATGGTGAGCAGGACCTTGTAGAGCGTAGATTTTTCCATTGGATGACCTCCGCCGCTGCGACCGGCAGGGCGCGGCAAACCCGTCAGCCCGTAACGCGCCAACCGTAGCATGTTCCATGTCCATTCCGCCGTGTCCGAAAAGCTTCTAACCGCCGATGCCCATCATGTGCGTCGTCGGTGGTGCGTCACTGAACGTGTGTCCGGCGCGCTTGCCGGTGACCGAGCCGCCGATGGCGCGAACCAGATCGTCGTCGGAACCACCAGCCCTGACAAGATCGCGCAGGCTGAGGGCGTCGTCGTGCCCCAAACAGGCATGCAGCGCGCCCGTCGAGGTCAACCGGAGGCGATTGCAGTCGTCGCAGAAGTGCTCGGTCATCGCCGAGATGATGCCGACCTCGCGTGAGGCGTCGCGGGCGAGCGCCCAGTAGCGCGCTGGGCCAGCATCCTTGCGCGCGGAGCCCTCCGAGGCGACGAGCGCACCTAGCTCCGCTTCGATCGTGCGGCGAATCGTCACGGCAGCGATTCCCTGGGCTTCCTCGTACAGCGCGCCGTGCGACATCGGCATGTGCTCGATGAACCGCGGGGTCGCGCCGCGGGACCACGCAGCCTCGCAAAGTGCGACAATCTCGTCGTCGTTCACGCCGTAGAGCGCGACGGCATTCGTCTTCACGGCCATGCCGGCCGCGCGCGCCGCATCGATGCCGGCGAGGACCCGAGAGAGATCGCCTCGACCCGTGACCTTCGCGAACCGATCGGCATCGAGCGTATCGAGCGAAACGTTCACCGCCGAGACGCCGGCGGCCATGAGCGGTGCGGCGAGCTCGTCGAGCAGATGGCCGTTCGTGGTCATGACGATCTGTTCGATCCCGGGAACCTTCGCGATCCGCGCGACGAGATCGACGATGCCTCGACGAACCGTCGGCTCGCCGCCGGTCAGCCGGATCTTGCGAACGCCGAGCCGTGCGAACACCGAGATCACCCGCTCGAGCTCCTCGAACGTGAGCACCGCCGAACGCGGCTCGAAGCGCATCTCCCCGATCAAGGTCTCCGGCATGCAGTACGAGCAGCGGTAATTGCAGTGATCCGTCACGGAAACGCGTAGATAGCGGATTCGCCGGGAGAACTGATCCAGGAGGGGATCGGCTGGCACCGGCATCTCGCGTCCCAGTCCGCTCGCAAGAACGGGCGCCCCGTCGATGACAGGGAGGTGAACTCGGACGGTCACGGAGGTACTAGA
>JAYWCI010000078.1:0-6703 GCA_043780895.1 Kofleriaceae bacterium
CCGGAACGTGCGCGATGGACACGGCCGCTAACTTCGATGGCATCGTCAAGGATTCCAGCTCGAGCTTACAGGCCCTGCCACGGACCGCCTGTCGCTGACCGAATCTGCGTGCGCTCGATCCTCGGCTCAGGACGAACGTCTCGACGGCGGTCCATCCGGGTACATCTTGGAGACCTGGAGACTCGCCACGTTGAGTGCGGCATCGAACCTGCCGAAGGTCTTCTTCGCTGCGGCGACCAAGCCCCGCGGACCGTGGCGCGTGATGAACGACGCCTCGACCGAGGTCCCGCTCACCAACCAGCTCGCGAGCTCGCTGACGATCGCGTCTCGAGTCCAGCCCCGCTTGGTACCAGGGTCTCGTTTCGCGACGGGTGTCTCGATCGGCGGCGCCACAGGTTCGGCCACCCGTTTTGGAGTCGCACGTTTCTTCGAGCCGCGGCTCGGACGCCTTGGAGCGACGCTGCTTCTCAGCGCTACGAGTCGGCGCTCGACTTCCCTGATGATGATCGAGCGAACCGTCGCCTGCGCGAACGCACGAACTTCGTCTTCGAATCGAGTTACGACGTCGCGCAACGCTTGGTTCATACTGCTCGCCATCGGCGGACGGTACATTGTCAGGCATCGTCCGTCGTCTAGTTTTCGCCCTGCCCGAGCAACAAGGCGTCAGGTCTGCGCCGTGCCGCGCGGAGGCAGCGAGTAGGTCGCGGTGGCTTGCGCGACGAGCGTGCCCGTTGCTGCGGCTTCGATCATGATCTCCACGACCGCGAGCTGGCGACCGAGCTTCAGCATCCGTGTTTTCGCGATCATCGTGTCGGGCGTGGGGCGACGCAGGAAGTTGATGCTGAGGTTCGTCGTGACCGCGAGCGCGACGGGCCCGAGCATCGCGAGGATCAACACGTACGCCGCGGTGTCTGCCAACGTCATCAGCGTCGGACCGGAGATCGTGCCGCCGGGCCGCAGATGCGCATCGCTGAACGGAAGCCGGAGTCGGACCCAGTCGTCCCCGACCTCCTCGACCTGGCTGAACGATTTGTTCTCGGGAAACTGCTCGGCGATGAAGGTTTCGAGCTCCTGAGCGGTCATGCGCGGCATACGTGCTCGCATACCACCTCGGCTTCTCGCGCGCGGGCTTCGCGGCACACCGGTGCGGGCGCGATGAGCATCCCTTACGTCGCGGTCGCGACCGAGGACCCGGCGATGGTCGAGACGAGGGCCTGGAGGCTCGACCGCACATCGGTATCATTGCATCGCTGCTGCCGTAGAGCGGATCGTAACACCACGTTCGTCGATCTAAGAGCGGACGACGAGAACCGAGCATGGCGCGGCGCGAACCAGGGCCTCCGTTGTACTACTCCCGAGGAGTGTCGCTACCAGACCGCGATGGCCATGGTCTGCGAGCACGAGCAGGTCGGCGCCGACGCCATCGAGTGATCGCAAAATCGATTCGAGCGGCGGTCCCTGCAGCACGGCGATCTCGGCCTCGCATGCGTGCTCGACGAGGATCCGAGCAATCGCCGAGGTTGCTTCCTCTATCGCCGCCCGGTCCTCGACGCAATGGACCACCGTGATCGCGACGTTTCGTCGCCGTGCTTCCCGAATGCCGGCCGCGATCGCAGGCAGCGATGGGGGTGACAGGTCGGTCGCCACGACGACTCGCAAACCGTACGCGGGGCGAGTAACGAGCACGGAGCAGCTTGCGTGACGCACGACGAGCTCGGCGGCCGTCGCACCCATGTGATGTGCGTCGCTCGCGTCGACCACGATCATCCGAACGTTGCGCTTGGTCGCCTCCTCGGCCGCCACGGTGGCGAGCTTGCCGTGCCGGATGACGATCTCGGAGGTGGTCGCCGCGACGGCACTCGGCTGATCGCTATCCGTCACATGACAGATCACAAAACTCGAACCGACGCTCTCCGCCTGCGCGCGACCCTCGAGAACTGCATTGTCTGACCCGGTCTCCGAGATCGCGAGCACCACGTCTTCGTGACGCGCATGTGGAGCTGCGGATCTCATATGGGCACCATACCGCCCTCGAGCGAGGTCGCCCGTCGGATTCGGCACGGAGCGGTGGTGCACATCCCGTGACGCAAGCCGACGCACCACGGAAGAGCCCAAACGCAGTTCTACGCAGCTCGCGGAGGTCCGAGCATTGCAGCCAGTGAAGTGATGCAAGACATCTGGAACATCCGTTGCCCTGTTTGCGGAGCGCATGTGCCGGATGGCATGCCGCTCGTCGCACTCGCTCATTCCGCGACCGGCCCCGGGTATCAGCACGGGGATGAAGAGCAGCCTGGGCTGCGACTCTGTTCCGAGCGGTGCGCAAAACTCGCGGAAACATCTCCTGAGAAATACAGAGCGATTGCGCTCGCCGGACTCGCGTCCGATGCGGCCGCCGCGCACGCCTGATCGAAAACCGGCAAGCGCGGGGCCACTTCCGATGAGAGCTCGTCTACTCGAGCAGGCTTCGCAGCATCCACGCGGTCTTCTCGTGCACCTGCATGCGTTGCGTGAGCAGATCGCACGATGGCCGATCGCTGGCACCTTCCGTAGCGCGGAAGACCTCGCGTGCGGTTCGGGCTACGGTTTCGTGGCCCTCTACGAGTCTCCGGATCATGTGCTCGGCGTTCGGCAGTCCATCGTCCTCGTCGATCGCGGATAGCTCGCCGAACCTTCGGTAGGTTCCCGGCGCCGGGTGGCCAAGCGCGCGAATACGCTCGGCGACAAGATCGACCGCGAGTGCGAGCTCGGTGTACTGCGCCTCGAACATCAGGTGCAGGGTGTGGAACATGGGGCCGGTGACGTTCCAGTGGAAGTTGTGCGTCTTGAGGTAGAGCGTGTACGTATCGGCGAGGACTCGCGACAGTCCTCCCGCGATTTCCTCGCGCTGGTTCTCGTCGATCCCGATATCGATCTTCATCTTGTTCTCCATGGAACCAGGTCGCTTCTGGAGGTCTTCATTCGGGGCGTCGGGCCTTTCGTGCCGCCGCGTCCTCTCGCGAGATCGCCTGAACCGCAGCGACGACCAGTGAAACGGCGACAACCCCGATGACAAAGATTGGCCAGTCGACCATCAGTTCACCTGACGCGCCACAAGGAGGAATGCCCCCAGCGAAAGGATGGAGGGCACCCACAAGCCGACGTACACGCCCTGCTCCTTGTAACCCGAGAACCAGAGCGTGATAGACGCAACCAACGACAGCATCGCTGCTGCGCAGAACAAGACGTATGAGCGCCGGGAGCCGTTCGTTTGATTCACGAGAGTTGGATAGATCTCGACGTGATTAGTTACGTGGAAGCCGGATGACGCCGCCGAGCTACGCGGCGCTGCGAATCTGGAGCGAAGCGCTCACCTCGCGGCCAAGGCGGATAGAGCTGCGTACCGCGACCCGCGCAGATCCAACTCGCAATGGGTCATTTCTGTCGCGGTGATGGGCTAGTCACGGAGCGAGCTTCCCCTCCGAACTACATTGCCTGATCCCTCGAGCTCCAGACAAATCGAGCGCTCGAGACTATCTCCATCCAGCGCAGCGCCCTCACCCGCCAGCGAGTCCAATGGGATCGGAGGCTGATAAACCTTCCAGAATTTGGTTCATAGTACCTAGATCGATTGTAATGAATCCCGGCTTCTACATCAAAATACTGCCCCTGAAACCTCAGCCTCTGTTGAATCTCAACACATTCCTCAACGAACACATTCCCCCAAGTACGATATGCACCCCTCCAAGTAATCTCGCCCGCATCATTGCTCGCCTCCAAGGGCGTGCCCAGATGATCCGTATGCAGATGATGCAACGAACCATTTTCGATTTGGGCCAGTGGCACAAAGGACTCGGAGTGGTAGAGGTGAGTGGTTTCACTCTCCCCACGCTGCTCCAGCGCCATGCGATCACCATCCCAAGCAAAGTGGGTGGCACCAAACGCATCCATCTTGGATACGCGCCGCCCCAGCGCGTCGTAGGCATAGCTGAACGACTGAGCCACGGCACTGTCGTCAGGCCCATGCGCCACTTCAGCACACACCATCTGCGCATAACGCCCGATCACCAGCTCGGTGTCCTTGGTCTGGATCTCGAGCACCGTTCGCGGCGAGTCGGAGCTGCCGGTGGGCGAGCGCCGGTTCTCTATCGAGAACCAGCACGACCACTTCATCGGCACGTTCTGATCCGGATCCTGGTCAGCCCCCTAGGTGCTCGAGTGGCGCGAGAACGTCGACGTGATCGCCAGGATCATCCGTGGCCGAGGTGCCGACCGATATCGCAATGCGACGTCCCGCGGGCGGGATTGGGGAGCCCTGATTGTTGACCGAGACCGTCGCCCAGCCTCCGCTTCGGTTGCGATCAGCACCGGGCTGGGCATCCGGGCGGGGCTCGGGCACCGGCACGCAGGGCATCGCGTGCCGCCAGACTTCGTGGTGCGAGTGCAGGTCGTAGCCCACTAGTGTCCGCGTGGCGCCGTTCTGGCAACGGGTCAGGTCCTCCAGGCTGACGAGCACGCCGCGGGCGACGAAGCCCTGCCAGCGCTCCGGCGCGACCGGGAAGGGCTCGTGGGCGCCGGTCGCCACCTCGAAGAGCTCGTGGAGGTACTTCGAGCGGTCGGGCGCCAGCACCTGCAGCACCACCCACTCGCCGTCGGTCGAGCGCAGCACATGGAGGTTGACGAGCTCGGGCGCGCCGTCCTCGAGCCGCCGCCGGTATTCGTCCTGGTAGAGGAACGGGGTCCTGAGCACCACCGGGTCCCGTCCGCCGCCGCTCGCGCGGTCGCGCCGCAGCAGGAGCAGCCTCGCTGGCAGCGCCTCGTCCACCGCCACGCTCGCCGTCAGCGCGCCCGCCGCCCAGACCGTCTCCTGCTCGCGCCCGAGCTTGAAGAGGAGCGCGTGCGGCCACTCGGCGAGCGGCGGCTCGGGCGGCAGCGGCGTGCCCGGGAGGATGCGGCCGTCGTCGAGCGCGATGGCCACCACGCCGCCGACCGCGTGGCCAGGCTCGCCGCCGTTGCAGCAGGCCAGGTGCTGGCCCTCGGTCATGCCCTCCCACTGGAGCTGCAGCCGCGCGGCGCTCCGGCACGCCCGCGTGACGTGCCAGTCGCGCGTGACGCCCGGGACCGCCGCGGAGGTCAGCTGGAGCCTCCCGGTCGCAGCCTCGTAGACGCGCACCTGTGCGCCGCCGGTGACCACCACGTCGCGGTCGTCCGCGACCAGCGGCCGCCACTCGCCGTCGACGGCCCACCGCTGCGTCCCGGTGGTCAGATCCACCGCCTCGAGCTTCCCCGCGATGGTGGCAAACATCAGCCCGCCGCCGGGCTGCGCCACGCCCACCGACGTGGGGACCACGGGCATCAGCTCGCAGTCCTCGACGGGCGCGGCGGCGGGCGGCGAGGCCTGGCTGGACGGGCCGACGGCAGCCGTGGCACAGCCAGCCAGGACCAGGAGGAGCAGGGCGAGTCGCATGGCCACGATGAACGCATCGTGGCGAGCGACGGTCTACGCATAGCACCACGCGCGGCGCGGTTCGGCATCGCAACACGTACCTGTTCTCGGGCGTCCTGATCTGCAACGCATGCAACGGCCCCATGACGATCCTCGGTGGCTCCACGTGCCGCTACTACGCGTGCGCCACCAGCCGAACCAAGGGGTGAAATAGGAAAATGATCATCGCGGTGGAATCGTGACAGCCAGCGCGGTGAGTTGCTCGCGAAGGTTGTCGAACGCGCTCGCCACCTCTTCGTCGGCTCCCGCCGGGGTCCTGCATTGAAGGTTGGCTAGCGTCGTTTTGACGGCGCCCAGGATGGGACCCCGTCGTTGGTCCGAAAATGGATAACCGGCTGCGGCCGGTGCGCCACTTCCGCCGTGCTCCTTGTAGATCGTCTCGCGTGCGTGCTTCATGATCGCCTCGTTCGAGCGGTCGTCACCATCGGGCAACCACTTCCATCCGAGGTACATGCCATCCTTCAATCTCCTGATTTCGTCGAAGTTGATGTGCGCGCCGCCCTGATGTGCAAGCTGATAGCGAATACACATCTTGTGCGCCGTATCGGGCGGGCGGACACCTGACATCAGAACGATGTTGTCCGCGACCATATCCTCGGCGATCGCCCACTCCATCAACCTATTGATCTTTGCCATCAAGCCGCCATCGAGTGCCACACCCTCGCTTGACGCCTTGAATCCCGGTGCGAAGCCCCAGTGGTGCTTGCTCTCGCCGGGCTTCCGACCTTCTTTGGGAAGGCGATTACGGATCGCATCACCACGTTCCTTGTCAGCTTTGTCCTTTCGTTCATTGCCGAAGTCGGGACTAGACGCGCCTTGGCCACCGAGGTCCGCAAAGTGAATCCATAGATTGTCGGACAGCGAAACGCCCTCCGTCTCGATCTGCGCGTAGCTCAACTGGCCGACCTCCTTGACCGCGTACGTATGAAGGACGGTGCCCTTCTCGAGGATGTGCTTCGTTTGTTTCAGATCGGCGGTGAGGAGGTGCGTTTTGTGCACGACGTTGAACGGATTCGTGAAGACGCGGTGATCATCTTTCGCAGAGTTGATCTGACGACCTTTTTGGCGCTCTGTCGGATTGCCATACGCATCTTGACCGTCCTTATCGGTGTCGTAGGCGTGCTTGTGCCTTGTGTTTGTCGGTGCGATCGCGACCTGTTGCTCCTGATGGATCCCCTCATTTTGGCGGCGTAGGTACGCGGAAGCGCTCCGGATTTTTTG
>JAYWCI010000079.1:0-4400 GCA_043780895.1 Kofleriaceae bacterium
TGCCCTCGAGGCGATCGCGTACGCCGTGAACGAGAACTTCATGGCGTTCTGCGAGGCGCGCGGCGATCACGAGACCGTGCGGATCTATCGCGAGTACATTCAGCCCGACGAGCGCGGTCATCACGAGCTCGGCAAGCAGTTGCTCGCGAAGTACGCGGTGACCGCCGAGCAGCAAGCGCTCGCGCACGCGACCGCCGCGCGGGTGTTCGAGCTCGCCGCCGCGACGCGGGCGAAGGCGGCCGAGAAGCTCGGTGCTGCGTGCTTTCCCGGCTGCTAGGCTAGAGCCCGAAGAAGTCTTTGATCCCGTCGCGGATCCGCTGGATCTCGGTCGCGTGACGGGTCTCGCGTGCAGCGTCGTCGAGATCCTCGCGCGCCGCGATCAACGCCACGTTGCGACTCGCGAGCCGCTCTGCGAGCTAGGTGAGGATCTCGGGCCGCCCGGTCAGCACCGTCTCGAACGTCGCTTGCGGCAAGCGGAAGCATTCGACATCGGTCTTCGCGACGACATCGGCCTTGCGCGGCTCGCCCGTCATGAGGCCCATCTCGCCGAAGAAGTCCGGTGCGGTCAGCGTGGCGACCACGCCCGTGCGCTCGGCGACACCCCCGGGCCGATCGGGCCGGGCGGGCCGGGCGGGCCGGGCGGGCCGAGCGGGCCGAGCGGGCGTGACGCGCGTGCGCACCTCGCACGTGCCCGACGTGAGCACGAACAGCGAGTGGGCCGTCGAGCCCTGGCGCAGGATCGTCTCGCCCGCGCTGAACGGTACGTACATCATGCCTTCCGCGAGCGTGCGCAACTCCTGTTCCGAGAGCGCCGAGAACATGTGCACGGAGTGGACCGCGGTCAGGTACTTCGCAGTCTGCTCTTCGTGATCGCGTTCGGTCATCACGCGATCGCGTATCTCGACGACCGCCGAACGACCGGGTACCGCGAGCTTGATGTGCGCGCGCCGCAGCGCCGCGTGAACGCGCGAACGCACGCGCGACGCGGTATCGTCGGCGCGATCCGGATCATCGGCAGACCGACGAAGATCGCCGGCATGATGATCAGGAACAGCAACATGCCGGCGGTGTTCGCGATCGTGAACGCGGCGAACAGATCGGACGCGATCGAGAAGCCGTTCGACCAGCGTGGATCGAGGCTGGCGAAGGCGAGACTAGCGACGGTCGAGACCGCGAACAGCGAGAACCGGACGACGGCGCGGCGCAGGCGGTGGCGATTCGCCCGGGCAAAGCGATTCACCAGGGCCGCCACGATGACCACCCCGCCGAACATCCCGGCGAGCCACGCGAGCTGGTACGCCAACTAGTTCTTGGCGATCGCTTCGCTGACGTCTTCGGCGATCTCGCTCTGACGATCGTCGGAGATACCGAGCTTGTCCTGCAGGATCGAGAGGTACGCGTCTTCTTCAGGCTGGATCGCGAGGTCAGCGACCGTCAGGAGATACGCGACGGCGTACGCGAGCTCGCGCGAGGGCGTGGCGGTGAGCTTGCCCGTGCCATCCGCGATCCGCGCGGTGCGATCGTCATCCCCGCGCGGCTTGCGGTCTTCGGCCTCGACGAACTCATCGGCGTCGGTGCCCGCGAGCTCGCAGATCAAGTCGCCGAGGTCGTCGTACAGATCGAGCTCGTCGCCATCGACCGAACGGTCGGCATCGATCGCGAGGCGGCTGAGGCCCACGATCGCCTGCGCTTCATCCGGGGTCAGCTTCGTGACGCCGAGCGAGCTAGCGAGCTGCGAGAACTTTTGGAGAGCGAGCTCTTTCATGCCGGGCGTTGATATCATCGTTCAGTGCTTTGCCGCCATCACGGCCAGCGCCGCAGCCTCGGGCGTGTCGACAATCTGCAGCAGCTCGAGGTCGGCCTCGACGATGTTGTTCGAGGCCAGCACGGTATCGCGCAGCCACGCGACGAGGCCTCCCCAGTACTTCGATCCGTAGAGCACCACCGGGAAGTGGGAGATCTTGCCAGTCTGGATCAGCTCGACCGCCTCGAGCAACTCGTCGAGCGTGCCGAACCCACCGGGAAAAATGACGAACGCCGACGAGTACTTTATGAACATCGTCTTCCGGACCATGAAGTAGCGAAAGTTCACCAACGTATCGACGTACGGATTCGCGCGCTGCTCGAACGGCAGCTCGATGTTGCAGCCGATCGAACGGCCACCGCCATCGCGCGCGCCGCGATTGCCCGCTTCCATGATGCCGGGCCCACCGCCGGTGATCACCGCGTAGCCGGCCTGCGCGACGAGCTCGGCGGTCCGCCGTGCGGCGGCGTAATACGGATCGTCTTGCGTGGTCCGCGCCGAGCCGAAGATCGCGACCGCTCGGCGCACGTCGGCGAGCGCATCGATGCCCTCGACGAACTCGCTGAAGATGCGAAACACGCGCCACGCATCGGTGCGGCGAAAATCCGGTGCATCGGCCGCAGGGCTAGTATCGAGCAGCCGTTGATCCTCGGTGATCCGCTCGGGATCGCGGATCGCGTCGTCGACAACCACCACGCCCGGCGGGGTGGAGCGCTTGACTCGAGTCGAGCGCTTGCCAGAGCCTCCAGAAGCACGCGTCCTGGCGCCGCGCACCGCGGCATCCTGGAGCCGAGAGAGATCGGCGCGATCGAGCGCGCGGTCCTTGTTGACTCCATGGGGTCGAGCAACGGATCGTTTCGCACGATGACGTTTCATGAGATCGACATGGTGCAGGTCGCGACGCGGGTCGTGCAAGACAACGGCTTCATCCCTGCGATCCCGCTGGGGCTCGCCGCCTCGATTCCAGCGCGTGATCCCGATGAAACGGCGAGAGACCTCCGTTCATTGAACTGGTCGTCGATCGATAACGAGGAGTCACGCGACCTCGATCAGATCGAAGTCGCCGAGCGCGGCAAGGATGGCTCGATCCGCGTGCTCGTCGGCATCGCCGATGTCGACGCGCTCGTGCCGAAGGGCTCGCCGGTCGATCAGTTCGCGCAGGCGAACACCACCTCGCTCTACACCGGGGTCCACATCTTCCCGATGCTGCCGCTCGAGCTCTCGACCGACCGCACCTCGTTGCTCGAAGATGGCCGCGATCGGCTCGCGGTGGTCACCGAGATCGTGGTGCTCGCCGACGGCAACCTCGACGACGCACAGACCAAGATCTACCTCGCGAAGGTCACCAACAAGGCCAAGCTCGTGTACGAGCGGGTCGGCGCGTGGCTCGAAGGTCACGGCGAAGCGCCGCACGGTGGCGCAGTGATCGCCGACCAGCTGAAGCTTCAAGACGAAGCGGCGCAGCGCTTGCGCGCCCTTCGCCATCAGCACGGCGCGCTCGATCTCGAGACGATCGAAGCGAACCCCGTGATGAAGAACGGCGAGATCGTCGACCTCGAGCTCCAGCACCGGAACCGCGCTCGCGAGCTGATCGAAGATCTGATGATCGCCGCGAACGGCGCGACCGCGCGCTACCTCGAGAACAAGCAGCGCTCGTCGCTGCGCCGGGTGGTCGCGAAGCCGAAGCGCTGGGATCGCATCGTCGTGCTCGCCGGCCAGCTCGGGACCAAGCTCCCGATCGAGCCCGACGCGAAGGCGCTCTCGGAATTTCTGACCGCGCGCCGCGCCGCCGATCCGACCCGGTTCGCAGACCTGTCGCTCGCGATCGTGAAGCTGCTCGGGCCCGGTCAGTACGTCCTCCAACGGGCGACGGATCCCGAGTCCGGCCACTTCGGCCTCGCGGTCGATGACTACTCGCACTCGACCGCGCCGAACCGGCGCTATCCCGATCTCGTGACGCAGCGGCTCCTCAAAGCGGCGGCACGAGATCTGCCGCCGCCGTACAGCGACGACGAGCTCGAAGAGATCGCGAAGCACTGCACCGAGCGCGAGAACGCGGCGCGCAAGGTCGAGCGAATGATGCGCAAGGTCGCAGCGGCGCAGCTGCTCTCGCACCGGATCGGTGACGAGTTCGATGCGGTGATCACCGGGGTCTCGGACAAGGGCGTGTTCGCGCGCGTCTTCAGCCCGCCGGTGGAGGGCCGGGTGGTACGCAACGAGCAGAACCTCGACGTCGGTGACAAGCTGCGCGTCAAGCTCGTCGATACCGTGCCCGCGAAGGGCTTTATCGATTTCGTGCGCGTCTAACCTCAGTCAGTGCTTCTTCTTGGACGACTTGGCCGCGCGCTTCGGCGCAGGCTTCGCCGCCTTGGCGGGCGTGGCCGCCTTCTTGGTCGAGGCCCGCGCGGCCGCGGGCTTGTTCACGACCGGCCGGTCACCCGGCTTCTCGATAAACTGGCTCCAGTCGACCTTCGAGTCCGCGCGCGCCTCGACACCGAGAGCCGCAACGAAGAAGAAGGCGAGGAACGCCGCCAGCACGAGCACGAACCGGGTCGACATGGCTCGACCAGGAGCACATGTCGTACCAGCGGATCAG
>JAYWCI010000080.1:0-10474 GCA_043780895.1 Kofleriaceae bacterium
TGGCCCTTGATGTCCGCGGTGGACGAGGCTTCGAGGAGTAAAGGGCGTGCAGCGATTGGGCCTCCGCCTGCGTGGGCCGCTGCGCCGCCAGTGCCCTCAGGTGCCGCACGTGTGGACGCATGCTACCGGGCTATGCGTGGTTTACAGCCGCATCCCACTCTCTCGCGCGCGCGACGTGGTGCCGGTGCATGCGCTCGAGGATGTGTTCGCGTCCGCGACGGACGCCCACTAGCGGATCCTCGGCATGGGTGCGGTGACCGGGCTGGAGGCCTACGTGACGTGTCTCGTCCGGCGTGATACGCGGCTCACCGAGGTGCGTGCGTATCCCGATGTAGAGCGCGCCGGGCGGAATGTTGATCGTCATCGGGTCGATGAACGCCTTACTCCCGAGCTCGCGCTCGAGCTGCGCGGCGCCCGCCTTCGCGAGCAGCTTCAGCAGCTCGTCGAACCGCTTCTTCTCGAACTCGAACGTGACCATGAACAACTGCTCCATCGCCAGCGTTCGCGTGGAGGAATAGTCGTCGGTGTCGTAACGGCTGAACGAGTGCAGGTCGGTGTAGTCGAACACGATCGTCGCCGATCCACGATCCGCTTCGAGTAGGTGCGTGCCCAGATCGAGCTGCTGCTCCTCGCTATCCATGGCTTCACCTTGCGCTCGAGCCAGCGCGGCGTCGAGCGCAGACGGGGTAGTAGAGGACGCACCGCTGCGCAGGCTGTGGCGGTTGGATGCGAGATCTCTTGGATGCGCATGCTCATCACCGTCGACCGCGTGGTCGAGATCGTCGGCAGCATCCACGGCGTCGATCTTCGCGTGAAGCAGCGACGCGATCGTCGCGCGGAGCGTGCTCGTGGCATCGCGATGTACGTCGCGCGGCACACGACGCGTGATTCGTACACCGAGCTCGCGAAGGCGTTTCACACGAGCTGCGGGACCGTGATCAACAAGGTCCAAGCCGTCAGCGAGGAACTGCGCGACGACGTGCCGCTGCGCGCGCACATCCGTGCGATCGAGGCGGTGCTCAACGGCTGCTGTATCTGCTAGTCGGCGTAGCGCGCGAGCATCGTCTGGAGATTCGCGCGCAGGACCTCGCGCCACGGCTTCGGCGAGATCAGCTCGGCGAGCGCGCCGAAGCTCTGCACCCACGGGATGATCTCCCACTGCGCGCTCGACCGAACGCGATAGCGGAGCTTGCCATCGGGCAGGCGTAGCTTCTCTTCGTTCGGATGGAACGTGCGCTCCTCGACGCGCCAGGCGATCTCGGCGTCGAACACGATCTCGACGTCCTCTTCGTGATCGCTCACGAAGATGCCGAAAGCCTTCGCGACGTGGGCGTCGACATCGACCGCGGGCACCTTGAACACCTCCGCCGTCACGGTCAGCTCGCGGATACGATGCACGGCCAGCGTCGTCACCTCGGTGCGCTCGCCGATGCAGGCGAACAGATACAGCGCGGAGCGATGCCAGACCAGGCGCAGCGGTCGCGCGACGTGCTTGCGCGTCGTGCCCTTCCACGGTGCGTGATACGTGAGCGCGCACGTGCGGCGTCGCGCGATCGCATCGACGAGCTGATCGATGAGCTCCTGCTGCGGTTCGTAGTCGACGTGACCACGGGCATGCGGCACGAACACGCGCGACAGCGCCGCGAGGCCGCCGTTGTGGCGCGGGCTGAGGAAGCCGCGGATCTTGGTCATGACCGATTTGAGGTCGTCGTGGATCGGCGTGCCCGAGAGCGCGGTCAACGCGGCCTGCGCGGCGTAGAGCGCCAGGAGCTCGGTCGTGCCGAACGTGATCGTCTCGAGCGCGCGGATCTTGTGGTCGATCCGGTACGCCTTCTTCTGCTTGCCAACGCTCTCCTCGACCACCGCGAAGTCACGCTCGAGCGTCGCGAGATCGCGCTCGATCGTGGCCTTGCTGACCTCGAGTTGTTCGGCGAGCTGCTTGACCGCGTAGGGCTCGGTGGCGTCGGCGAGCAAGCGCAGCACGGACCACTGCCGGACCAGCTGCTGTGAATCAGGTCGACGTTCGCTCACCTGACCATGGTCGACGATCCCTCTGACGTCGGGTGGACCACTGCGCAGGATGAGGCAGTGGACGGCGACACCGAACACCAGTCCGCGGACCGGCTCACCAATCTGGGCTGACCACGTCGCGCACCTCAGCGAACCGGACGAGGCGTAAGTGAAATAATGGGGAATGTGACGATGGCGGTGGTGCTCGTGCTGGCGAGCTGCGGTGGTGACGAAACGATGGGAGCGATGGGCACCGACGGTCTTCCGGGTCCGAAAGGTGATACCGGCTCTCAAGGTGCAGAGGGCTCAACCGGTCCGCAGGGTTCGATCGGGTCCAACGGTCCCGCGGGACCGCAGGGACTCATCGGTCCACGAGGTGCCGTTGGCACTCAAGGCGACATCGGTCCGCAAGGACTCACTGGGTCGCAAGGACCTATCGGTCCGCAGGGATCGATCGGCCTCCAAGGAACCGCTGGTTCACAAGGATCCATGGGCGCGCAGGGTGTTGCCGGTCTGCAAGGCGCGCAAGGGATGCCGTTTCTGTTCAACGCATATCTCACTGCTCCTACTGGTGACCTCGGCACCGGAGGAACGACATTGACGGTCAACCTCGGCACGCACGTCGCCGAGACCGTCCGCTTCGAAGTGATCATCCTCGGCCAGATCACGTCGAGCATCAGCTACTACAGCCCTGATGCCGCGGGTCAGCTGCAATGCGCGCCAGTACATACGTGGGTCAACATCTGCGAAGCCGCGGCGCATTTCCCGAGTGGAAATCAGCAACTCGTCTTTACAGTCGACACGAGCGGCACGACTGGAACGCAAACGATCACGCGGGCGGCGGCCTCCGCGTGGGCAATCGTCATCGACTAATCCCCGCGAAATCGCGGACTAGGTGGCGAGTATCTGGAGCCGCGGATCGCCTTGCACCGCGGCTTCATCGCAAACCACCACCGCCCCGACGGTCGCGCGCGTCAGGGCGATGTGCATGCGCGTCGCGTACCTCATCGTCGCGCCCTGCGTGAGCTCGGTGATGATCACGAACGGTCGATCGAGGCCTTTGAACCGAAGGAACGTGTCCGCGATGATGCTCTTCGGTGCGGCCGGGTCATCCGCTCGTGCGAGACGATGGGATCCGAGAGATTCGGTAGCCATCAGTCGGCTCTTGTCGCGACCCGCGAGCGTCAGGATCGCGATGTCCTCCGGACCTGCACCTTCCTTGCGCAAGACATCGAGCTCGTGGCGCACGCGTGCGAGTACGTCACCGTCGCGCGCCACGGAGACCCGGAGCACGGATGGGTCGGGCCGCTTCGCGGGAGCTGACTCGTCGAGGTAGCGCAGCGCGAACGCAGCGAGATCCGGAGGGTTACGATGCTGCTGCTTGAGCTTCAACCGCGTCGCCGTCGCGAACTGCTGGGCGGGCACGGTGCGATCGGTCCAGAACTGCTGGCGCGGATCGCCGAACGCCCAGAGTGCTCGATCGCCCACGAGCGCCTCGACGAGGAGCCAGTCCGACGGCTCGAAGTCCTGCGCCTCGTCGATCACGACGAGATCCGGACGCTCGGCCTCCGACGGCAGCGCCTCGCACGCAGCGCGCAGCGAGACCTCATCCCAGAAGCCACGCGTCTGCGGAGTTGGATGGCCCGCCGCACCGAGCAGGCCTTGGGCATAGCGGCGGATCGCCATCGCGCGCGGTGGATGCGCCACGCCCCTCTCGGCCTCGAGGCCGCGATCGACCGCGAGCGCCAGCGCGTCGGTGAAGCAGAAGTACAGGCCGCGCTTGTTCGCGCGCGCATTTCGAGCCAGCAGCTCGCGCGCGATCACGGTCTTGCCCGTGCCAGCTCCACCCTCGACGAGCACGCGGGTATTCTCGCCGACGACGTCGAGGATCGCGACCTGCTCCGCATCGAGCGCGATGCTGCGTCGCTCCGCGTCCTCGATCCGATCGACGAGTCCCACGCGCGGCACCCACGTCTCGCCCCACAGCGCATGGAGTGCGTCCATCCAGCTGTCGTTGGTTGGGGACTGCCGGTTCGCGAGCGCGCGATCCGCGAGGGCCGGCAGGCCCTTGCCGAGCCACTCGAGCTCGCGCTGGCCGATCACGAGCCCGGCGACGTCGCCGGCCGTCGGTCCGACGGAGAACTCGACATCGGGAAACGCGCACACGATCTCCCACGGCGGAGCCTTCGCGCCACGCGCATGGATCGCGTTAACGAGCGCGCGTGCGAACCCCTGCGCTTGCTGTCGTGGTGCGACCTCGAGCTCGCGATCATTCTGGAGCCAATGACCACCCACGAGCTCGATGCGCCCGCCTTTGACCTCGATGACGAGCATGCCGCGCTTCGGAATCCCGATGACGAAGTCGCCTTCGCTCTCGCGATATCCCGCACCCCACAGCCGCAGCGAGTGCCACGCGCGCCAGCCTTCGGGTAGCTGCGCCTTCAGCGCGGCGTAGAGCTTCTTCTCGGCATGGCTTGACGTCGGCCTCGGCCCGTCGATCGGATAGATGATGCCCTGTCGCACGCGCGCCCTCGGCCAGCGTATCACCGCCGTTCGCGACACACGCCGATCCTCGGCAGAACCGCTTCACGGCATGGCGCGGTTGCTACGTACAACTTCACTTATGTTCATACGCGCAGCGCGCATCGAACGACGATTCCCATGTATCGTGGGTTCTATCGTGGGGGTTAGCGTGTGGGTAGGGGGAAGCGGTACACGCCCAGAAGCGATGGCCGAATGAACGACGGCCTGTTCATCGTCTTCGATCCGGCGCTCGATGGCGCAGGGTGGCCTGGACCACTCGATGGCCGCGAGGCGGTCGTCGGCGAAGCCTGGCTCGGCCCGCTCGGCCTGCTCGGACGCCTCGAGATCGAGCTCGGCTTGCTCGGACACAAAATAACGCCGAGCGAGCGAGCCGCAGATCTCGCGCGGAAGCTCGCGAACGAAACCGGACCGTGGCGCAGATCGTTTGAAACGGATCCGATCGCGACGTGTCGCCGCTTGCTCGCCGATCGCGACAACCTTGCAATGTGGGGATGGCAAGGCGAAGCGGTGAGTGAGCGCCTCGACGGATTGGGGAAGGTGACGAGCAACGCACTGCCCGGCATCCCTGATCGACTTCGTCGCATCCTCGAACTACTTCCTCGGCGGTCGGTCGACATCTCGACGATCCGGATCCACGAGCCGCTCGATTCGCTACAGCCCTTGTGGCGACACACCTGCGAAGCTCTGCGCACCGCGGGTGTGCAAATCGAGCAGCGACCGATCGTCGATAGCGTGGCCAGAGGCGATCTCGCGGCCGCACGTCAACCGGGGTTCGCTCCAGCCGGGGATGGCTCGTTGCAACTCGTCCGACCTCATGGCCCGCTGGCCGCCGCCGACGAGGTGGCAGCAGCCCTCGCTGCGCTCGGAGATCTCGATCAGGTCCTCCTGATCGGTGCGGACAGTATCCTCGACGAGGCGATGGTTCGACACGGCCTTCCACGCCTCGGCGCGGACGTACCGGCGCCAGCGTCGTGTGCGCTCGTTCGCCTCGTCATCGAGTCGGCGTTCACGCCGATGGATCCATCCGATTTGCACGCGTTGCTGTGCATCGATCCGGGGCCGGTCCCACGAGGCATCGCTCGCCGGCTCACGTCTTCGCTCAATCAGTTCCCGTCGCGTGGCGCGCACACCTGGCGCGAGGGGCTCGCCAAGGGTCTCGACGCGATCGAGGACCTCGAGCGGCGAGCCCGCGTTGCTAGCCGACTCACCGAGCTCCTCGATCCGATCGTCGAGCGTACGGGTGTGATCAGCATCGAGCAGCTGACCACGCGCATGCGAACGCTCGCAGGGTGGGCACGTGGTCGACTGGAGGAGGTCCCGAGCTTGATCGAGCTCGTCGGCTTCGTCGAAGCGCTGCTCGCAGTCGCGACCACGATGGGGCAACCCACGCTCGGTCGCACGCAGCTTCGTCGACTCTGCGATGAAGTCGAGCGCCGTACCGTCTCGGGTCCGCCCGCCGAGTGCGGCATCTCGACGATCGCACGGCCCGGGGCGATGCTCGCGCCCGCTCGCTTCGTCGTGTGGTGGGGCTTCACGCGCGATGCGGTCCGCGCGGCTCCGCGACTTCGACTCTCCGAGCAGGAACGGCACGCGCTCGTTGCACTCGGTATCACACCACCAGATGCGGGGGCTCAGATGGCCGGCGAAGCTCGGCGATGGAGGCGCCCACTGACGCTCGCCACCGAGGCGCTGATCCTCGTCTGTCCGAACACGAACCAGGCAAGTGATGCCGCGCACCCGCATCCATTGTGGGACGAGCTCTGCTCGGCGATGGCGGACTCGAAAGAGTCGACGCGATTGCATACATCCACGATGAAGCTTCCGATGGTCGCGAAGCGGACGCGCGTCGCACTTCGCGCACTGCCCAGGCCGTTCGAGTCGGTGCAGATGGCCGCGCCGATCCTCATCCGGGAGACCGAGTCACCGTCGAGCATCGAGAAGCTGCTCGGTTGCTCGCTGCAATGGGCGCTCAGCTATCGAGGACAGCTGTACTCCGGTATCTCGGAGGGTCCGAAGGAGCCCTCACCGTTACTGTTCGGCACGCTCGCACACTACATCCTCGCGCAGGTGTTCGGGGCAGGGCCCCTCACCGCGGATCTTGCGGCTGCTCGCGCCGAAGAGGTGGTCACGACCACGCTCGCGGATCTCGCGGAGAACCTCTCGCTGCCTGATCACCAGAAGGAGCGGGCCGGCGTGAAGCGCGCCATCGTGGAGACCGCCCGCGAGGTCGGCGCGATCTTGACCAGGACGGGCGCGTCGATCCGCGGCGTCGAGATCGAGCTGCGTCGTGCCTTTGGCAGCCTGACGATCGCGGGTCGCGCAGATCTCGTGCTTGCCAACCCCGATGTGGTCATCGACTACAAGTGGGGCGCATCGACGAACCAGAAGCGACTCAAGGCGGGCGCGGCGATCCAGCTCGCGACGTACGCGGAGATCGGACGCGAAGGCGACGCGCACCCGGGCATCGCGTACCTGATCCTGAGCAATCAGAAGCTGCTGATCGCTACGGGAACGGCCCTCACGCATTCGACGCGGCTCGGATCGCATGAAGCTCGTCACATGTGGGCCGCTACGCAGTCGGCACTCGATACTCGCCTTCAGGATCTCACCGCGGGCCGGCTGGTCGCACCCGGTGCGGTCGAAGATCCCGAGGACTCCGCCCTGATCAACGGCGTGATGAGCATCGCTCCGGGATGCGACTACTGCTCGCTCTCAACGATTTGTGGGCGACGAGGTGGCACGTGAAGATCCGGATCATCACTGCGAGTGCGGGGTCCGGGAAGACCTGGAGGTTGACCAAGGAGCTCGACGACGCGATCGCTTCCGGTGCCGCGCGCCCCGAAGGAATCATCGCGACCACGTTCACCAAGCAGGCGGCCGCCGAGCTGATCGAGCGAGCGCGCACGCGGCTGCTCCAGGGCGGGCGCACGCGAGAAGCGCATCAGTTGCTCGCTGCACGCATCGGCACTGTGAACTCCGTTTGCGGATCGCTGGTCGCCGACTTCGCGTTCGAGCTCGGAATGTCGCCGGAGTTGCGCGTGCTCGACGAGGCCACCGCCGAGCTCGAGTTTCGCCGCGCGCTCGCACGGGTCGTCACGAGCGAACGTGCCGATGATCTCCAGGCGATGACCTCGCGGTTCGCCACGGACCTCGACTGGCGTCACGAGGTTCGACGCATGGTCGAGGCGGCGCGCGCGAACGGCTTGACCGCGGATCAGCTCGCGTCGTGCGCAGAGCGATCGATCCAGGATCTCGATGCGTGCATGGGCGCGGTCGAGACGATCGATCTCGATCGAGAGCTCGCGGAGGTGCTCGCAGTCGCAATCGCTGCGATCGAGGCGAACGAGGAAGACAAGACGAAGGGCACCGCGACGTATCTCGAGGGGCTCCGGTCGAGTGTGCGCGACCTCGCCGCCAGGCGCCTCTCGTGGGGATCGTGGTCGAAGCTCAGTAGCGACAAGCCCACCAAGAAGTCGCTCGGAGATGCGGCAGCCGTGCAGGCAGCGGCCGCTTGGCATCTCGCACATCCGCGGTTGCGCTCGGAGATGCACGCCCTCATCAGGATGCTGTTCGAGAACGCAGGCGATGGCTTGAACGCGTATCAGGACTACAAGCGCGAGGTCGGCGTCATCGACTTTGTCGATCAGGAGACGCTCGCGCTCGAGGTCCTCAAGCTCCCCGAGGTGCGCGAGGCTCTCGTCGGTCAGATCGATCTCGTGCTCGTCGACGAGTTTCAGGACACGAGTCCGATCCAGCTCGCCGTCTTTCTCGAGCTCGCGGCGATCTCCAAAGAGTCGATCTGGGTGGGCGATCCGAAGCAGGCCATCTACGGGTTTCGTGGCACGGACCCAGGGCTGATGGATGCGGCGATCGAGTCGCTGACGTCGACGAAGACCGACGCCGATCTCGTTGAACAAGCGGCGAAGGCGGTCACCCGCGGCCAGGTCGACACGCTCGATATCTCGTATCGCAGTCGACCCGAGCTGGTCGCGATCACCAGCGAGATCTTCGCGCGCGCGTTCGCGAGCCAGGGCATGCCAGAGGAGCGGACGCGTCTGCGGTCCGAGCTCGAGGACGAGCCGGAGGGGCTTGGCAACGTGCTCGAGTACTGGCCGTTCGACCTCGAGAAGAAGAACTCGGGAACGCGCGCGCAGGCCGTCGCTGCGGGCGTTCGGGATCTGTTCTCGCGCGGCGTGAACGTACGTGGCCGGGACGGCGTTCGCTCGGCGCGTCACTCGGATGTCGCGGTGCTTTGCCGGACCAATGCGCAGTGTCAAGAGGTGGCGGACGCGCTGGGTCAGCTGGGCGTCTCGGCGGTCGTTCCGCGGATGGCGCTCACGGACACGATCGAGGCGATGGTGCTCGTTGCCGCCCTGCAGCTGTGGGTCGACGCGGATGATGTCCTTGCAGCGGCAGAGATCGCTCGGCTCGTCACGCATCCAGAGAATCTGGAAGCGTTCGTCACACGAGCGCTCGCGGTTCCAGGGCGCGAAGCGTTTCGCGATGATCCGACGGTGGCTCGGATCCTCGCTGCGCGTGACTCACACCGCGATCTCGATCCGTTGTCGGTGCTCGATGTCGTCTTCGATGCGAGCGGGCTGCGAACGCTCTGTGCGGGCTGGGGAGATGCATCACAGCGGCTCGGCAACCTGGATGCACTTCGCAGTCATGCGGTCGCGTACGTCGACGAGTCCACGGCGCGTGGCGATGCGCCGACGCTCGTCGGTCTGATCCGTCGGTTGTCCGATATCGGCGACGATGGATGGGGGACGAGCCGGACCGATCGCCAGGCACTGCTGTCGGATGGCGAGTCCGTGACGGTCTCGACGTGGCATCGCGCCAAGGGTCTCGAATGGCCGGTGACGGTGCTGTTCGGCCTCGAGTCGCTGCGCGAGCCGCAGTCGCACGGCGTGCACGTGATGAGTGATCGAACGGATTTCGATGTCGATGATCCGCTCGGCGGTCGATGGATTCGGTTCTGGCCGAATCCGTATACGAATCAGCAGCAGAAGGGGCCGGTTCGCGAGGCGTTCGAGCGCTCATCTGCGCACGCTGCGCTCGTAGCGCGCGCGGAACGGGAGGCATTGCGCGTGCTTTACGTGGGGTGGACTCGCGCGCGAGACCGACTGGTGCTGGCGGCGCAGCGCGGCGACTTGCTTTCCGGGATCGTGGGCAAGCTCTCCAAGATCGACGCATCTCTCGTGTACGAACCTGCCGCAGAAACTCGTGGAGTCGAGCCGATCGAGTGGGCAGGGTTCAAGAGCTCGATCAGCGCGGCACCAAGCCAACCAGCGGTCGACGTCGTCTCTCTACCTGTCCCGGGGGTTATTAGCGAAGGGCTAGCGCTGGTTCGGCGCTCAGTCGCGCGAAAATCGCCTTCGAGTGTTGAATCGGTTCCTTGCAGGGTTGGCGAAGTTGTAACGCTCGGCGATCGATTCACCGTGAGGGGTCGTCCGAACATGGAGGCCGTAGGCCATGCCGTGCACGCTTTCCTCGGAGCTGACCGCTCGACCATTCCATCGGGTGAGCGCCTCGCGATGGCGAACGCTCTACTTCAGCGGTTTGATGTCCATGGCTGCATCGACGCGTCGGCTGTTGTTGACGCCGCCGATCGGCTTAATGTTTGGCTTGAGCTGCGCTTCAAGGGTGCGCGATCGCATCATGAGTATCCAGTCCTTCAGCGGACGGAGATCGGAACTATCGTTGTCGGTACGGCAGACTTGGTTTTGCGCAGGAACAACGAGGTGGTCATCGTCGACCATAAATCGTTTCCCGGACAACCCACCGCGGCGCTGGCTCGTGTTCACGTGTATGCCGGCCAGCTCGCCATGTACGCAGCCGTTTTCGCATCGGCTGTTGCGTGCGCGAAGGTGTCGACCTGGGTGCACTTCCCGATAGTTGGTCAAGTGATCGAGATTGT
>JAYWCI010000081.1:0-6271 GCA_043780895.1 Kofleriaceae bacterium
GATTTGAATGCGAAATAGTGGACCGACTGCTCGCCCTGCGGCGCGTAAGGCAACCGTCACTCGCACCAAGAAGACCGTTGCGGTGGCTTCAGTGAGAAAGTCTCAACCAATCATTCAGATGGTCGAGCGGAAGTCTGCGCTCAACATCCTCGAAATGCCGAAGAAGTCGGGCGCGCTGCCTATTCCGAGCTCGACCTTCGTCTTCTAGCATTCCCAGGGCGATTACTAGTCGCCCTAGTCAGTGAGCAACTTCTTGAGATTGCGCGCGTCCTGCCAGCGCTCTGGCGACGCGAACGTGACGGTGACCGGAAGTGCTTCGTAGTGCTCGATGAGCGCGACGAGGTCCTCTAGTTTTTCGTTCCGGATCAGGCCGGTTCGAGCGCTGTCGATCCGCAGATACAGCGACGTGACATCGAGTCCAAAGTGGATCTCGGGGGGATCGTTTGGATCGCGGACGAGCGGATCGAACGCGCACGTGACGCCGAGCTCGCCCGCGAGCTTGACGGCCGTTCGCAGGTCCCACAAACCGCCCGGAATCCACACGCGCTCGGCGCCAGAGAACAGCTCAGCAGGGGCAATCTCTCCGAAAAACTTCTTGAGCTGGTCGCGATTTGCCGCGGAAGCCGAGAAGTTATCGGCCGAGCGAAACACCACCGCGGCGGCCCTGGTCTCTTTGGCCGCGGTCACGAGCTCGCCGAGCGCCGCACGCGACAGTGGGGAATCGCGAAAATCGCCGGTTGTTCCGTCGCTCGGCCAGGGCTGCGCCACCGCCGGGGCCTTGCGATGCGTGATCACGAACGGCGCGACGAGGCCGATCGTCTGCGCGGGCGCGATCTCCGCCCACTTCGCGAACGTCGTCGGCTTTTGCGGGCCGTTGAACAGCGCCGTGAGCTCGCAATACGTGAGCTCTTTGAAAAACTTCTCGCGATCGACGCGCGAGGGCACGTCGACACATCCGATTCGAGTAGGCGGGCGCGCGTCCTGTTCCGGCAATTCGGCGGCAAGCTACGTCGGGCTCGGGTATGGTGCAAGCGCAGATGCGGGGCCTCAGCGGGGTGACGCTATTTCTGGCGGCCTGCGCGGGCGAGCCCGGACCCGTGCTCGCCGCGGCTACGCCCTCGGCGGCCTCACACGCCGCCACTGTGACGTTGAGTGGCGCGCGACTCTGCGGTACGAGCAGCGACTGTATGGCTGTCGCCGCCACGATCCAGATTGGCCTCGAGTTCCCCGCGATCGATGCGCAGATCACTGCGTACACCGCGACCTCCGCAACGATCATCATTCCCGATAACGCGTCGGTCGGCACGACCGACCTCGTCGTTACCGTCAATAACCGCGCGTCGAATGCGCTCTCGTTCGAGGTCTTGCCGTGACGGACGCCCGCCGAGCGTTCTCGGTCGCAGTGTACGCCCGGCGCGGCGACTGCGTGCTCGTGATCTCGCATCGCCGGCTACAGACGTGGCTCCCGATCGGTGGCGAGCTCGAGGCTGGCGAGACGCCACTCGAAGCCGCGAAGCGCGAGCTCCGAGAGGAGACCGGGCTCGAAGGCGCGTTCTTGCCGATCAAAGATGCGCTCGATGGCGTGCCGCCGGGCCTCCTCGGCTACGAGGAGCACCAGGCGGGGAGCAAAGGCATGCACATGAACTTCGTGTTCGTGTGTCAGGTCCCGCACGCCGCCGAGGTCGTGCCGAACGACGAGTTCGACGGGTATCGTTGGGTCGACCGCGATCAACTGAGCGACCTCGAGTCGCCGCTCAACGTTCGCCAGTTCGGGTTCTTCGCCCTCGACACCCGCTGGGTCTAATCGTGCGGATTCGTCAGCACGTCGATCCCACGGCGCTGTTCTTCGAGCAGTTCCACGGCGTGCCTCCCGTGCTCGATCCGGCGCGCGAGCTCGAGGTCGAGATCGGCTGCGCCGAGGCGCAATTCCTATTCGAGCGGGCCGCGCGCGATCCGTCGAGGAGCTACGTCGGGCTCGAGATTCGCGAGGATCTCGTCGAGCTCGTCAACAAGCGTGCGCAGGCCACGGGGCTCCCGGTCACCGCGGTGTTCTGTCACGCGCAGCTCCACCTGCCGCAGGTGTTTGGCGCCGCGCGCGCCGATCGCATCTACATCAACTTCCCCGATCCGTGGTTCAAGCGCGCGCATCGCGACCGCCGGATGGTCGATCCGGTGCTGATCGCGGGCGTCGCGACGTTGTTGAAGCCTGGGTGCGAGCTGTTCGTGCAGACCGATGTTTGGGACATCGCCCTCGATGCCATGTCCGCGATCGAGAGCGACGATCACTTCACGAATCGCGCGGGCGAGTGGTCGTTCTGGCGCGAAGGCAATCCGTACGGCGTGCGCTCGTGGCGCGAGCAGAACGCCGAGGAGACCGGCCTGCCGATCTGGCGCCTGATCTTCGACCGGATCTAACGCTTCAGTTGTTCCTCGATCCAGGCCAGATCGACCAGGTCTTTGGGCCGTGCAGCGGCGCGCTTGTTCGTTGCGAGATCGGTAAGGCTCAGCACGGGTACCGCGGTGTCGCCGAGTTTCGCCGAGACCCGACGCGGCCACGCATCTTCAAACAAGACGCCATCGATGCCACACAAGATGTCGATGCGTACAGGAGCAGCCCCCATCTGAAACACCGTCTGCTCGTCGACGAGATCTTCGATAGAGAGCTCGAACAAGGGAGCGCCGAACGCGCGAAGTGCGCGCATGACTCGTTGCGCATTTTCTCGCGACGGTCGTACCCAGATGTCGATGTCACCGGTCGCGCGCGGATTGCCGTGAGCCGCGACCGCGAAGGCACCAACGATCATGAACTCAGCGCCCGCGGCGATAAGTTCGGACAAGATCTCTGCGAAGTCTGGGTTCATCCACGAGCCCCTGGAGACTCCAAGCGTCTCGCGTCAACTGCCGGACCATGATCATACGCTCGCCAGGTGATCCCTGGACCAGCTCGTGCTCGACGAGGTCAGCCCGTCGAGTCTTGCCGGTGATCCACTTCGAACGGTCCACCAGGACAGCTTACGCCTGATCGAGCAGCGTGGCTGACTGGATCTTGTCGACGCGGAATTGCCGATCTTCTTGGGTCTCGAGATCGACGACGTTGAGCAGCGTGACCTGGCGATCGAACACGAGGTTGCGGATCTTCACGAGCCGCGGACTCAGTTGATAGGCAGACTTCGCGTAGACGATGCGCAGCGCGCGATTCTCGAACCACGCGGTCTCGATCGCATCGCGCACGGCAGGCGAGACGGGTAGTGCAGGGACGCCGACGAGCTGGAGCTGCCCGACGAGCGTGAGCAGCTCGCGCTGCGCGGAGGTCGACAGCGCGCTGCGAACCTTGTCGATCGCACCGGAGATCGTCTGCGGAAACGGAATCAAGCGCTGCTCCACGACGAACCGCGACATCGCGACGAGCAGCGCGGCTTCGCGAGCGGTGAAGTTGATCGGCGGCAGCTGGTAGTTCTTGTCGAGCGCGTAGCCGCCCCCGCGACCGCGATCAGCCTTGATCGGCATCCCGGCGTCCTGCAACGCCGCGAGATCTCGGTAGATCGTCCGGAGGGTGACGCCAAAGCGATCGGCGAGTTCCTGGGCAGTGACGCCGGTTCGCCGAGCTCGCAGCGACTCGGCGAGTGCGAACATTCGGGACTTCTTTCGCACGAAAGCTGACAGAAGGCTGTCACACGAGGGGGTCAACGTCCAGTCACGAAGGCCAGCCGACCGACCATGACGAAGCCCATCCTCTACGCGAGCACCCAATCCTCCAACGCCGTCCGGACGTTGCTGATCGCGGCTCACCTCGGGGTGGACCTAGACATCAAGATGCTCCAGCTCGGTAGTCCCGAGGATCGCGTCGCGATCGCGGCCGTGAACCCGAACCGCAAGATCCCGGTGCTGGTCGAAGGCGACTTCGTGTTGTGGGAGTCGAACGCGATCAACGAGTACTTCTGCGACCAGCACACGCCGGTGCAAACCCTCTTGACGACTGCGCCCCGAGCGAGGGCCGAGGTTCATCGCTGGTTGTACTGGATCACCGCTGATTTCGGCGCCGCGACCAGTGGGCTGAACTTCGAGCGGTTCGTGAAGCGGTTCACCGGGAGTGGTGCGGCAGATCCGGGCGCTATCGCGGCGCACGAAGCAGCCTTTCATCAGTTCGCGCGGATGATCGATTCACATCTCGCGCACCACGAGTACCTCGCGAACGATGCGCTTTCGCTCGCGGACTACTCGCCCGCGGAGGTGCTGATTCATACCGAGAATGCGATGTATCCCATCGCGTGCTACGCGCATCTGACTCCGCATCGCGGACGGCTCCGCGAGCTGCCCGCATGGAAGAAGGTCTTTCCGTGACACTCGCGCTCGTGTGCTTCTTCGTCGGGATCTGTGCCAACTGCGCGGCGACGTACTCGCCGCGTTGCCGAAACGAGCTAGATTGAGGCCTGTGGTGCGAGCTCCCAAATTGCCGGCGGCGGGCTTCACGTTGGTCTCGCCGTACCAGCCGGCAGGTGATCAACCCAAGGCGATCAAGGAGCTGACCGAGGGCGTCGAGCGCGGCGACGAAGCACAGGTCCTCCTCGGGATCACCGGCTCCGGTAAGACCTACACGATCGCGAACGTCATCAACAAAGAGCAGCGTCCGACGCTGATCATGGCGCACAACAAGGTCCTTGCGGCGCAGCTCTACGGCGAGTTCAAGGAGCTGTTCCCGGACAACGCAGTCCACTACTTCGTCAGCTACTACGATTACTACCAGCCCGAAGCGTACGTTCCGACGACCGACACGTTCATCGAAAAAGACTCGATCGTGAACGAAGAGATCGATCGGATGCGCCATGCGGCGACGTTCGCGCTGCTGTCGCGGCGCGACGTGATCATCGTCGCGTCTGTGTCGTGCATCTACGGCATCGGTTCGCGGAGCACGTACGAGCAGATGACGTGCAACATCGAGCTCGGCGCGCAACTCGATCGCGACTCGGTGTTACGGCGCCTGGTCGAGCTCCAGTACGAGCGCAACGACATCGATTTCCATCGCGGCACCTTCCGCGTGCGGGGCGACACCGTCGAGGTGTTCCCGGCGTACGAAGCCGATACCGCGGTCCGCATCGAGTGGTTCGGCGAGACCGTCGAATCGCTGTCGGAGATCGATCCGATGCGCGGCAAGATCAAGCGCACGATGGACCGCACGACGATCTTTCCGGCATCGCACTACGCGACGCCCGCCGAGACCATGCGGCGCGCGATGGAGACGATCCGCGTCGAGCTCAAGGATCGCCTCGGCGAGCTGTCGCGGCAGGGCAAGCTGCTGGAGCGCCAGCGGCTCGAACAACGCACGATGTACGATCTCGAATCGATCGAGCAGATGGGGTTCTGTTCGGGCATCGAGAACTACTCGCGCCACCTCACGGGGCGCAGCGCGGGTGAACCACCGCCGACCCTGATCGATTACTTTCCCGAGGACATGCTGCTCGTCTGCGACGAGTCGCACCAGACCGTGCCGCAGATCGGCTCGATGTACCTCGGTGATCGCTCGCGCAAGGAGACCCTCGTCGAGCACGGCTTCCGGTTGCCGAGCGCTATCGATAACCGGCCGCTGCGGTTCGACGAATGGCGCGAGCGAGCGAAGCAGGCGATCTATGTCTCGGCGACGCCCGCCGAGTGGGAGCTCGCCGAAGCCAAGGGCATCGTCGTCGAGCAGATCATTCGACCGACCGGCCTGCTCGATCCGATCGTCGAGGTGCGGCCCGTCGCACATCAGGTCGACGACTTGCTCGCGGAGATTCGCGAACGCACCGCGAAGGGCGATCGCGTGCTGGTCACCACGCTGACCAAGCGGATGGCCGAGGATCTTTCGGAGTACTACCGAGAGATTGGAGTGAAGGTGAAATACCTCCACTCCGATATCGATACGCTCGAGCGCATTCAGATCATTCGGGATCTCCGGCGCGGCGAGTTCGACGTGCTGGTCGGCATCAACTTGTTGCGCGAGGGTCTCGATATTCCAGAGGTCTCGCTGGTCGGCATCCTCGATGCCGACAAAGAAGGCTTCTTGCGCAGCGAGCGCAGCTTGATCCAGACGATCGGACGCGCGGCACGAAACGTCGAGGGCAAGGTGCTGCTCTACGCCAACAAAGAGACGCAATCGATCAAGGACGCGGTCAGCATCACGCGGCGTCGGCGAGCGGTCCAGGAGGCGTACAACCTCGCGCACGAGATCACGCCGGCTTCGACGAAGCGCAAGATCCTCGATGTCCAGGTCGCCGAGCCGATGCCGAAGAAGGGC
>JAYWCI010000082.1:0-100145 GCA_043780895.1 Kofleriaceae bacterium
CAACGGGCTCGGCAACGGGCTCGGCAACGGCGACGGGTTCGGCGGCCGCTACTGGCTCGGCGACTGTGACTCCTGCCGCGGGTTCGGCTGCGGGCAGTGCCGCAGGTTCGGCTGCGGTTAGTGCCGCGCCGCCTACGAAGAAGATCGAACCGAGCGCGACAACGCCTGCAACGCCTGCAACGCCTACCACGCCGCGCGTGATCCTCGGCCGCGATACGCCGTCGCCGTCGCCGTCCGACAAGACGGTAGCGACCCCGAAGACCGAGACGTCCGCGACGGTGAAGAAGCCCGACGTCAAGACGCAGACGATGCCGACCACGCCCACGACTCCAGCCGGCGACGCGACGAAGGGCTACCTCGTGATCACGTCCAAGCCGTCGGCGAAGATCCTCATCGACGGTGTCGACACCGGGATGTCGACGCCGATCACCGGGACGCGGCTACCGCTCGCACCGGGCAAGCACAAGATCACGTTCGTGATGGGCGACGACCGCTACACGTTCCCGGTCTCGGTCGCTGCCGGCAAGACCGAGCGGATCGACAAAGACCTCCAGTAGTCGCTCGCAGCTCGCCACGGGGCGCAGAAACTACGAGTGCTTCTCTTCGTGCTGCTCGAGCTCGGAGAGCTTGGCTTCGAGCTCGGCGATGCGATCCGCGAGCGTCTTGACGTCCTTCTGGACGCCTGACCACGGATTGATCGAATGCTGGAGCGTCTCGAGGGTGCCGCGGATCTTTCCGTCGACCTCCTTCTGCCAATCCTCGAGGCGGTGCTTCGATTGATCGACCCACTCGCGAAGCACGGCGAGGCTACGCTTCTTGTCGGCTGCTTCGTCGAGCGGAGGCGCGGGCCCGTCGTGCGCGACGTGCGCGACGGGCGCTTCGCTCGGCTCGTCGGATCCATCTTCGCGCTTGCCCGGAAGGATGCTCTGCACGCGACGCTGTGCCTCGGCGAACCACTGACCACCCGACTGGATGATGTTGCGCATCGCGCCGAGCGGAAGAAAGCTGCGCTGCTTCTTCTCTTCTTCGAAGATGATCTGCGCCAGGGTGACCGTGGTGAGGTCTTCCTTGGTCTTGTTGTCGACGATCTTCACGTCGTCGCCGTTACGGATCATCTCGCTGATCTGATCGAGCGTGACGTACCTGCTGTGCTCCGTGTCGTACAGCTTGCGGTTCGCGTAGCGCTTGATGATTCGAGTGTCCGGCATGGTCTCGCTCAGACTTCGAAAGTATCACGCACCGCGCCAAAGCCTCAACGTGTCACACTACTTCACCGTGGGGCCCGACCACATCATCCAGCGGCTGCGCGCCCTTCGGGATCCGCGGATGAGAGAGCTTCTGCTCGTCGAGGCATTAGGCGAAGGTGAGGCGGATGTCTGGGTCGAGGCCATCACAACGATCATGACCCGTGCTCACTCGGCCGACGACGTGGACGCGATCGAGACGCTCGAGACCATCACGCACGCGGCCGCCGAGCCGACCTTGGCCTACGCGACGAGGAAGCGGTTGTACGAGGCGGCGCTGGTCCAGAACCATCCCGCGATCGCGCGGCTGTTCTTGAGCGTCTCGCCCCCGATCCCGATCCCGATCACGCTGAAGAAGCAGCTCGGGCCGGAGCGGCCACTGCGACCTACCGATCGGCCGCTAACCCTTGGCGAGCGTAAGTCGCTCGCGCGGACCCACCGGCGCGACCAGATCATCTTGATGGTTCGCGATCCACATCCCGCGGTCGTCGAGATCCTGCTGTCGAACCCGCACGTCACGGAGGCCGACATCATCAAGATGGCGGCGATGCGTCCCGCCGTTCCGGACTCGCTCGCGAAGATCGCGAGTCATCCGCGGTGGTCCGTTCGGCACGCAGTGAAGCGCGCGTTGGTCCTCAACCCAGCCACGCCGTTAGCCGACGCGATCCGGATCGCCACGACGCTGAAGGCTGCCGAGCTCAACGAGCTCGCCGCCGATCAGTCGCTGCCGGAGCTGCTGCGCCAACATGCTGCTGAAGTGCTCAGCAACGTGGCGCTGCGCCCGCAGCGCTAGCTACGCTTCTTTGTTCTTCTTGCGACGAACGACGACTTCTTCCCATTCGCCGTCTTCAGTATCGCTCGACTCGATCTGTTTGGACGATGTGCCGGCGACGGCTTTGACAGAGACCGCTTTCGCGTCCTTGTCGTCATCGCCGTCCACGTTGGAGGCCTTCTTGAAATTCTTGATGCTGCGACCGAGTGCATCGCCAATTCCCGGCAGCTTGTTAGCGCCGAAAACGACGAGGACGATCAATAAGATGATGATGAGCTCGCCCATTCCGGGCATTGGCATTCTCCTTGTGGTCTCGCCAGCCTAGCACGCTGGTCAGGCCCCGCTTAAAAACAACCTGAAAACTTGGTGAAAGCTGCGACGCGACCGTATGTTCGCGGTATGCGCGCGCTCCTAGTCGTGGTCGCGGGCCTTGGCACCACGGCGGCGTACGCCGATCCCGCCCTACCCGCAGGTGTTCACGCGGGTGCGCAGGTCGTGCCTCCAGCCCACGCGGGCGAACCGCAGCTGACGCAGGACCTCGAAGCTCGGCACAACATCCGCGGCTGCAACGCCGGCGAGAGCTGTGCGCGCCAGACCGACGCGCTCCGCGAGTTCGAGATCCAGCAGTTTCCGCGTTCGGGCGCGAACCCGTGGATCGACGAGCGCACCGCCCCCTCGAGCCGCGTCGAGGCGAGCATCACGAAGAAAGCAAAACGCCCCAGCGAATTGCGCCCGGATCAGCCGTGGCTCGACAAGCTCGAGATGCCGGACCTGCCGGTCACCTGGACCCAGAAGCTCGTCGACTATCTCGTGTTCTATAAGGACGATCCGCGCGGTCGCTCGATCATGGCGAGCTGGCTCGTCGCCCAAGGCCGCTATCGCGACATGATCGTGAGCCATTTGCGCAAGGCGCACTTGCCGGAGGACTTGCTCTACGACGCGATGATCGAGTCGTCGTACGACAACGAAGATTCGTCGTACGCGGGTGCGCTTGGCCTGTGGCAGTTCATGCCGCAAGGCGGCAAGATCTACGGCCTGCGCATCGATCGGTGGGTCGACGAGCGCAAGGATCCGCTGCGCTCCACGATCGCGCAGATGGACTACTTCGCGGATCTGTACCAGCGGTTCGGCGACTGGCACATCGCGCTCGCCGCCTTCAACGCCGGCTACGGCGCGGTGCTGCGCTCGATCGCGCGCTACAACACGAATGACTACTACGCGCTGTGCGACTACGAGAATGGTCTGCCATGGGAGACCTGCCTCTACACGCCGAAGGTGCTCGCCGCCGCGATCGTCGGTCACAACCGCGCCGCGTTCGGCTACGCCGACCTCAAGGAGCTTCCGCCCGAGCAGTGGGACGAAGTCTCGGTCCCGACCTCGCTCACGTTCGGCATGATAGCGCGCGTCGCGGGCGCGGACGAAGCCGCGATCAAGCGGCTCAACCCGCAACTCCGTCGCGGCCGCACGCCGCCGGGCGAAGCCGGCTACATCGTGCGCGTGCCGGTCGGCGCGAAGCCCGAGTTCGCCAGGAAGCTCGCGGAGATCGAGACCGAGTGGAGCGGTTACGATGCCTACGTGCTCGCGCACGGTGAGCGGCTCGAGGATGTCGCGACCACGTACGGCGTGTCGCTCAACCAGCTGCGCAAGCTCAACGGCGTCGATCGCGAAGCCGAGCTCGAGGGCGGCACGCTGCTCGTGGTGCCGAAGGTCGCCGAGGATGTTCGCGCGAAGAACAAGGCCAAGGCGAAGGCCAAGCTGCTCGGCTCCGGCGTCGATCAAAAAGAAGGCGAGCAGCTGATCGTCGCGATCCCCGACAAGGACTTCGTCGTCGACAAGAAGCAGCGCGTGTTCTACCGCGTGGTCGCGGGCGACAGCGTCGCGAGTGTCGCGAAGGCGTTCGCGATCACGACCGACGAGCTCCGCACGTGGAACGGCCTCGATGGCGACGGCAAGCTCCATCCCCGGATGGTGCTTGTCGCGTGGGTCGCGTCGCAGTTCGATGCCGACAAGCACAAGGTCGACCTCCTCGACGAGTCGTCGCTCGTGGTCGTGACGCGCGGCTCGCCCGAGCACCTCGATCTGTCCGAGTCGCGAACCGGTCGCGTGCGCACCGAGTACATCGCGAAGGAGAAAGAGAAGCTCAGCGACATCGCGAAGAAGTTCGGGATGGGCTCGCACGACCTCGCGCGGATCAACCGGATCTCGTACGACACGGTCCTCGACAAGGGCCAGTCGTGCATCGTGTACGAGGTGAAGGATCCGGGCCGCAGCAAGCGCGCCGACGAGCAGTGGCACAAGATCCCGCGTGCGCGTCGCGGCAAGGTCGCGACCGAACGTGCGCAGCGCACGGCGAACAAGCCGGATGATGCGCCCGTGACGAAGCCAGCTCAGACCGACGAGTAGCCTCGATAGAGGCACGTCCTCGACGAGACCTGTGCGAGTATTTCACGATGAAATACGTAGTTCTCTTGATGTCCGTCCTCGCGGCTTGCAGCAGCGATAGCACCACCACCACGAAGAACGATGCCGCGGGCTCGGGCTCGGGTTCGGGCACGGTGAACAAGGTCACGACCGTGTCGTGTACCGGCGCGACGATCGCGGCCACCATCACCACGGGTGCGGCGAGCGAGATGAAGTACACGCCGATGGCGACGACCATCATGGCCGGTCAGATCGTCGAGTTCAAGATGGGTGGCGCGCACAACGTGCGTCCGTCGCAAACGATCGGCGATCCGGGTCTGCTCGTCGAGTTCGGCGCAGACACCTGCCTGAAGTTCTCGACCGCCGGATCGTTTGGCTTCTACTGCCAGCCGCACGGCTTTACTGGAACGGTCACCGTCAACTAGAAGTCGAAGCCGGCGGACATCGAGAGCGTGGTCTGCGCTTTCGCGGTGTCCTTCGCGTCGCACTCGCTGGTGGTCGACATCGGGGTGCACGCGACATTCGTGCCCGCGCGATCATCGATCGACGTGCCCGCGAGCGCGAACTGCGCTTCGAGCGTGAGCTGGAAGACGTAGTACTGGAGCTTCGTGCCGACGAAGAACCGGTTGCGATAGATCGTGTCCTGATCCTTGAACACGAAGTTGTTCATCGCATCGGCCTCGTTGCCGGGCGTGAGCGGATCGATGTTCGGCGTGCCATCGATGACCTCCGAGCGCGGGATGATCATCAGCAGGTCCCAGCCCGCGAATGGATCGAGCCGCCACGTGCCGCCGATGCCGAAGTGCTTCGAGACCTCGAGATCGAGCGAGGCCGTGGTCAGGTCGAGCTCGCGCTGATTCATCAGGCGCGAGACCGCGCCGCGGACCGCGAAGCTTGGAAGTGGCAGATCGTGATAGCCCTCGTGGAGCGCGATCTTGCCGTAGAACTGGCCGGTCCACAGGTGCGAATCGACGAGGTGAACGGCGCCGGCGCCCACCTCGAACGACGGGACCGGCAGCCACAGGCCCTTGCGCGCGAAGAAGCCGACGGTCTGGAGCGACGACGGATGATCGGTGCCCGCGAGCGCGCGCCAGTAGTCGGCGCCGCTGTCGATCGTCGTCGACGAAGCATCGACCGTCATCTGGAAGCCCGAGAACCCGAGCGAATCGGCGGGCGTGAGCAGGTGCGGCGCGAGCGCGGTGCCGAGCTGCGAGGCGAGGGCGCGGAACGCGAGGTTGTCGCCGACCGTGCTGGTCGACGTGCCGGTCGCATCGGTGATGTGCGTACCGAGCCGGGACAGGACGATGTCGTTGGAATCGGCGTGGGCTACGCTGGCCCATAGCAGACATGCCGACGCGAACATCGTGCGCGCTCCGGCTCGCATGGTCGCGAGCGTAACACGTGATACACACGCCGCATGGCCGCGTACGCCACGATCCTCGTCGAAGATTCCGGTCCCGTCGCTCGCGTGACGCTGAACCTCCCCGACAAGCGCAACCCGATCAGCCCCGCGATGTGTGGCGAGTTGCTCGCGGCGTTCAAGGCGGTCGCGGCGAACGTGATCGTTCTGACCGGCGCCGGCAAGGTGTTCTCGGCGGGCGGCGACCTCGCCGGCATGCAGCCGGGGCCGGGCGCGATTCCGCCGGCGAGCCTGGTCGAGCTGTTCACCGGGATGCACGATCTCGGCAAGCCGATCATTGCGATGGTCAACGGCCACGCCCTCGCCGGTGGGCTCGGCTTGATGGTCGCGTGCGATCTGGTGGTCGTCGCCGAGGGTGCGCAGCTCGGCACCACCGAGATCGCGGTCGGGCTGTGGCCGATGATGATCACCGCGGAGCTCGCGCGCTCGGTCGGGCGCAAGCGCGTCCTCGAGATGATGCTGACCGGCACGAAGATGTCGGCGGCCGACGCGGTCGCGTGCGGGCTCGCGAATCGCGCGGTCCCGGCGGCCGAGCTCGAAGCTGAAACGATGAAGCTCGCGACCGAGATCGCGGCGCGCAGTCCCGCGGCGATCCGGCTCGGCCTGCAAGCGTTCTATCGCTCGCAGGACATGGAGCACGAGCCGCAGCTGCGCTACCTGCAAGGCGAGCTCGGGCGCGTGCTCGCGCTCGAGGATGCGAAGGAGGGCATCTCGGCGTTCCTCGGCAAGCGCGAGCCGGTGTGGAAGGGTCGCTAGATGGTCGCGGTTAGATGATCGAGTGGACCGCACATCCCGCGGCGCGTCGGCCCAAGGACGCGATGCTCGCCGCGCTCGTGATCACGCTCGCCACGTACGCGGTGCTGGTCTCGATGCGCTCGGCCTGGCTCGCGGCGATGTGCTCGGTGCTCCTCGTGCTCGCAGCCGCACCGTTTCTGTTTCGCACGCACTACCGCATCGATGACGAGGGGATTCGCGAGCGCCGTGGCTTCGTCACACGCGCGCGGCCGTGGAACCAGCTGCGTCGGCTCGAGGTCGGTGTGCGCGCGGCCCTCGTGAGCCCGTACACGCAGGCGCGCTGGTTGGATCGCTATCGCGGCATGACGATCTACTTCGATGGCAGCGATCGCGACGCGGTCGTGCGCCTGCTCGAGGCGAACGTCGCTGGATGACGAAGCTCGCTGACGAGGACGGCGCGATGCTCGACGAGCTCGCCGATGCGATCGTGAAGAGGCGGCTTGCCACGGCCGCGTTGTTCTTCCTCGAATCGATGCGGCCCCTGTCCTTTATCGGCAGCCAGATGATGGTGTTCTTCCGGCCGTTCGTGGCCCTGGTGTGGGCAAATCCCCTCCGTTGGGACCATCTACAGCGTGTGCTCGAGCACCGCGACGGCGTCGAAGCGCTGGCACTTCGCCTCGAAGCGCGGATGTAGTCCCGCCCGGAATCAGGCGGTACAGCGCGGTACCATGGGCGAGGCGTGCACCGGGACGTCCGCGTTCCACCGCGACACGCGGTTTCGCGGACTTGCGATGGCACTACGGTTGCTCTTGTCGCTTACCATGAAGGCACTCGACCTCATGCGGCTCTCCTACCTCATGTTCGTCGCTTCCCTGCTCTCCGCAGCCACCGCCTGCACCAAGCAAGGCGGGACCAACGGCACCGACAGCGCCGAGGGCGCCGTGGATTCCTCGGACTCGGTCCTGTCCGAGGGCAACCTGATCGCGGCGAACGTCGATGGTACGACCACCACTGGCGCGGTCGCACTCACCAGCGACCAGCTCGCGGTCGCGATCGCAGCGAACATCACGGCGAAGTGGACGGGTGGCTGTGCGGTCGTGACCTCGAGCGGCGCGAACATCACCGCGACCTACAACAACTGCAGCGGTCCGCGCGGCCTCGTCCATGTCGATGGCCAGCTCGACATGACCGTCGCGGTCTTGCTCACCGGCGCGATCAGCATCCACGCGACGGCGACCGGTTTCCAGGTCAACTCGGCGTCGCTCGATATCGCTGCCGATGCGACGTACGCCCGGAGCGGGACCTCTCGTTCGCTCACGGTGACGACCGACGGCTCGGGCACCGGCCCGCGCGGCAACTCGATCGACCACAAGGGCGACTACACGCTGACGTGGGATCCGTCGACGTCATGCGCTTCGATCGACGGCTCGTGGTCGACCGACTTCTCGAATGCCTCGGGCGCCGCTTCGCGCTCGAACGACGTCAACCTCTCGAAGTGCACCGGCGCGTGCCCGACAGGCTCGATGACTCACCACTCCATCCGTGGTGCATCGCTGACGCTGACGTTCGACGGTACCGCGGTCGCGACCTGGTCGGCTTCGGGCGGTGCGTCGGGCCGCGTCGCGCTCGCGTGCAACTGAGTGTAGGCTCGCGCGTGTGAGCATCGACCCCGAGTCCGTGCGCAGCGTCATCGCGACGGACTGCGGGTCGACGACGACCAAGGCGATCCTGATCGAGAAGAACGAGCGCGGCGAATATCGCCTCGCGGCGCGCGGTGAAGCGCCGACCACGGTCGAGGCTCCGGTCGAGGATGTCACCCGCGGCGTCGTCAATGCGGTGCGCGAGATCGAAGAGCTCCGCGGCAGGAAGTTCCTGAGTGCGGATGCCGCGATCCAGCGACCGCAGACCGGTGAGGTCGGCACCGATCTCTACATCTCGACCTCGTCGGCAGGCGGTGGCTTGCAGATGATGGTCGCGGGGGTCGTCAAGAAGATGACCGCCGAGAGCGCGGCGCGCGCGGCGCTCGGAGCGGGCGCGATCGTGATGGATACGCTCGCCGCGAACGATCGGCGCTTGCCGCACGAGAAGATCGAGCGGATCCGCCAGCTCCGCCCCGACATGATCCTGCTCGCGGGCGGCACCGATGGCGGGACGAAGAAGCACGTGATCGCGATGGCGGAGCTGTTACGCGCGGCGCAGCCGAGGCCGCGGCTCGGTCACGCGTACTCGTTGCCCGTGATCTACGCCGGCAATCAGCAGGTCACCGCGGAGATCACCGAGATCCTCGGCGGCAAGGTCGCGCTCCAGATCGTGCCGAACGTGCGCCCCGCGCTCGAGCGCGAGAACCTCGGTCCCGCCCGCGATGCGATCCACGAGCTGTTCCTCGAGCACGTGATGCAACAGGCGCCCGGCTACGCGAAGCTGATGAGCTGGACCGACGTGCCGATCATGCCGACGCCCGGCGCGATGGGCCTGATCATCGAAGAGCTCGCGAAGCGGCGCGGCGTGAATGTCGTCGGCGTCGACATCGGTGGCGCGACGACCGACGTGTTCAGCGTGTTCGATGGCGTGTTCAACCGCACCGTCAGCGCGAACCTCGGGATGAGCTATTCGATCTCGAACGTGCTCGCCGAGGCGGGCATCGCGAACATCCAGCGCTGGGTACCGTTCGAGCTCGAGGAGGCCGACCTCCGCGACCGGATCGGCAACAAGATGATCCGGCCGACGACGATTCCGCAGACCCTCGACGAGCTGAAGATCGAGCAAGCGATCGCGCGCGAAGCGCTGCGGCTGTCGTTCGTCCAGCACGTGCAGTTCGCGGTGAAGCTGCGCGGCACGCAGCGCCAAGGTGGGCTCGGCGTGCAGGACGGGGATGGCAACGATTCGCTCGTGGATCTGATGAAGCTCGATCTGCTCGTCGGCTCGGGTGGCGTGCTCAGCCACGCGCCGCGTCGCGTGCAGGCGATGATGATGATGATCGACGCGTTCGCGGTCGAAGGCATCACGGAGCTCGCCGTCGATTCGATCTTCATGATGCCGCACCTCGGCGTACTCTCGACGATCCATCCGGCGGCCGCGACCGAAGTGTTCGAGAAGGATTGCTTGGTCTATCTCGGCACGTGTATCGCGCCCGTCGCGCTGCGAGCGATGAAGCCCGGGGCCACGTTGCTCGACCTCGAATGGAAGCTCGCCGGTGGCGACTACAAGCACGAGACCCTCTCGTTCGGCGAGCTCCGCAGGATCGCGCTGCGCGAGGGCGCGCATGCCGAGGCGATCCTCCGGCCGGCGCGCGGGGTCGATATCGGCGCCGGTCCCGGCGAACCGGTGCAGCGGAAGTTGCGCGGTGGTATCTCGGGCATCGTCCTCGACGGCCGCGGGCGCCGGCCGCTCGCGGTCCCGGTGGAGCGCGCGGCCCGCGTGGCCGCCGCGCGAGCCACGAGCGCAGCGCTCGAGCTCTATCCTTAGGGCTTCATCGCGCGAAAGCCGAGCGCGGCGAGTAAGCCGAGCACGAGACAGCCGCCCCACAACAACATCGGGCTGACCGCGAGGATGCGCGGCCCGAGCAGCGGCGCGAGCGTGCCCGCGATGCCGAACGCCATCGCGAACATGCCCTGGTAACGACCTCGCGCGAGCACGGGTGCGCGCTCGGCAACGAACGTCGATGCCGACGGCGCCATCAAGATCTCGCCGAACGTCCAGATCGCGACGGCCGTCATGTGGAGCCACAGGAAGCTGCCCGCGTGCAGCGCGAAGCCGATCGCCGTGAGCACCGCGGACGCCGACATCATCGCGCGCAGCGAGTGACGCTTCGACCACTCGGTGAGCATCGGTTGGACGATCACGATCAGCGCGCCGTTGACGGCGAGCACGATGCCGTACGCGCCGGGGCCGTAGCCTTGCGTCTGCATCCAGCCCGACAGCGTCGTCGTGTGCTGATAGATCACGAACGACAGGAGCAGCATGCAGCCCCACGCCCACATGAACGTGCGATCGCGGAGCACGTCACCGAAGCTGGTCGCGGTGTGGCGCTGGGCGAGATCGGGATGCGATTCCGGGACGCGCACCAGGATCACGATCGCGAACAGCGCGGACGTCGCGGCATCGCCGAAGAACAACGCGCGATACGACACGGTCGCGACCAGGCCTGCGGCGACCGGCGCGATCGAGAAGCCGATGTTGATCGCCCAGTACAGAAACCCGTACGCGCTCTGACGATGCTCGGCCGGCACGACATCGGCGACGAACGCCGAGACCGACGGCCGGTAGAGCTCGCCCACGAAGCCAAGCACGAGCACGACGGGCGCGATCGCGGCAGGCGCGGTCACGACCCCGAGCACCGCCATCAAGACCGCACCACCGAATAGCGAGGTCACCATCGTGACCTTGCGGCCGAGCCGATCGGCACACAGGCCGCCCACGAGCGACGCGACGATGCTGCCTGCGCCGAACAGCGCGACGATCGCGCCGGCGGACGTCAACGAGAGGCCGACGCGACGCGTGAGATAGAATGTCAGGATCGGGACGACGAACGCCCCTGCACGGTTGATCAGCGTGCCCCACCACACGGTCCAGTACGCGGGCGGCAGCACCGCACGAAGCGTGCGAAATCGCGAGGCCACGGCGTGTTGTAGACGATTTCGTACGAGCGTTGTCGCGCCCTGAGCGCTGGCGCACGGAGTAAGGCCTCAGAGCTTCGCGTAAGGCGGTGAACGATCCGGCACCGGCATTGCAAACGACTCGAACACCAAACAAGGGAGACTGCACATGCGTACGATTCTCTGGGCCACGGTTTTCGCAACGGCGCTCTCGGCGGGTGCTTGCAAGAAGAAGCAAGACGACACCGGCGCGGCCGCCTCTGAAGTGAAGAAGACGCAAGAAGGCGTCAACGATCAAGCCAAGGATCTCGACAAGACCCTCGGTGATAAGAAGGCGACGTCGAACGATCTGAACAAGGCCGAGGGTGACCTCGCTGCTGCGAAGACCGATCTGACCGCCGCGCGTGACAAGTACTCGATCACGGTCAACGACCGGCTCGCGAAGATCGACATCAAGCTCAAGGAGCTTTCGACCAAGACCGATGCGAACGCGACGGCCGCGGCCACCGCTCTCAACTCGCGCCGCACCGAGATCGCGACGAAGGTTGGCGGCATCAAGGATCACGCGGCGGCGGATTGGGATGCGTTCACGAAGGATGTCGACACCTCGTTCGACAAGCTCGAGAGCGACATCAGCGACGCGCTGAAGTGACGCGCTGACGCGACGCGCTGACGTGACGCGCTGACGCGGCTCGCGAACGAACGATCGCCTAGGGTTCGCTCGGTACCTTCGCGAGCCCGGTCGTGCAATGCCCGAAGGCGGCCGCATCCTGCGTTGCCGCGAGCATGATGCACAGCGCGAGTGCGAGCTGCGCGGGCTCTGAGTTCGGACCGAGCTCCGCATGGTGCGCGCTGGCCGCGGCAAAGGCCCTCGAGATCGGTGTGCGCAGCCTCTATCGATACCTCTCGTAGCTCGGGCGCGAATCGGCTAGCTTTCCCCGGAAGCTATGAGGCACTTGCTGTGTTCGATCGCGATCGCGGGATGTAGTGACGCACCGGTCGTGTTGCAGTCGACCGTGCCCGCGAGCTTGTCGCCGACGATCGACGCGCTCGCCGCGTTCGGTGAAAAAGGCGCGGGCTCGACGGGCGGTCAGATGGCCGCAGCGTACATCCAGGCCAAGTTCACGGCGCTCGGGCTCACCGACATCCACACCGAGAGCTTTCAGTTCCCGCGCTGGATGCTCACCGACAAAGCGTTCTCGGTCACGATCGATGGTGTCACCACCACGCCGGGCTTCGACGTGTTCGAAGCCTCGGGCACCGGCACCTTCGATGCGCTCGTCGTCGATGCCGGCACCGCGACGGCCACGGATCTCGGCACGCTCGACCTCACAGGCAAGATCGCGCTCGTGCGCCGCGATCCGAGTTTCCATCGCTCGATCCAGCTCAAGAACGTGCGCGCCGCGGGTGCGTTCGGTATGCTCTACCTCTCGATCGCGCCGGAGAACCTGCGCCAGGTCGGCTCCGTCCGTTACGACTGGGAGAGCGACGACGTACTGCCCGCGATCACGATCGGCGCCGACGATGGCAAGCTGATCACCGATGCGCTCGCGGCGCAGAAGCCCGTGACCGCGCACATGGGCGTGACCGAGAGCTCGATCGCGGGCACCGGCACGAACGTGATCGCGAAGCTCCAGGGCGAGGTCGACGAGCAGATCGTCGTCGGCGCGCACTACGATACATGGTTCACCGGTAGCTCGGACAACTCCGGCGGCGTCGCCGAGTTGCTCGAGCTCGCGCACCGCCGGCTGCAGCGCGCATCTGGTTCTCGACCGCACTACACCGAGGTGTTCGTCGCGTACGACGGCGAAGAGGTCGGGCTCTATGGCGGTTACGACTACTACCGCAAGCACAAGATCATCGCGGGCGAGAAGCTGATGACGGTGATCAACCTCGAGTGCCCGGCGGCGATCCAGCCGGATGTTGCCGCGGTCGTGCACTCGAACCAGCCCAAGCTCGATGCCGCGCTGGTCGCGGCGGGCATGCGCTCGATCTATTCGCTGTACGGCGGGCTCGAGCTCGTCGCGATGTTGTTCGGCGGCATCATCCCGACCGATATCCAGGGCGTGTACCGCGGTGGGACGCCGGCGGTTTCGACCGCCGTCGACTATCCCTACTACCACACGGTGCGCGACACGCCGGACACCGTCGATCTCCAGCTCCTCGCGAACTCGACCGACGGCTTCGACGACGCGATCTCGAACATCGACAAGCTCGCAGCCGCGGATCTCGAGGTCGCCGATCCACAACTGTGGACGACCAGCGCGGTGCTCGCGCCGACCGGCATCGGCGCGCAGGTCACGATCAAGGATGGTGCCGGCGTGCCGCAGGCCGGCATCACCGTGAAGTCCTCGTATCTCGTCGACGACTTCACGCTCGCCGATCGCGGCGAGGTAGTCACCGATGCGAACGGTGTCGCGACGGTGATGGTGCAGTCGACGGACCGATCACACCCGAACAACTTCCTGCACGTGACAGCGGGCCCGAACTACCCGCTGGTCGAGACGATCCTGCCCGTACCTTAGTCAGGCTCAGTCACGACGATACATCGTCATGACGCAGGCGCCGCCGAGACCCAGGTTGTGCTGGAGTGCGATCTTCGCGCCTTCGACCTGACGCTGCTCCGCCGTGCCGCGGAGGTGCCACACGAGCTCGGTGCACTGCGCGAGGCCGGTCGCGCCGAGCGGGTGACCCTTCGAGAGCAGGCCACCCGACGGGTTCGTGACGAACTTACCTCCGTACGTGTTCTGGCCGTCCCAGATGAACTTCTCGGCTTCACCCTCTTTGCACAGGCCGATCGCCTCGTACGTGAGGAGCTCGTTCGCCGTGAAGCAATCGTGGAGCTCGATGACATCGACCTCGTCGGGGCCGATGCCCGACTTCTCGTAGATCTGCTTCGCGGCGGCCTTCGCCATGTCGAAGCCGACCATCTTGATCATCGAGTGCTCTTCGAAGCTCGACGGATAATCGGTCGTCATCACCTGTGCGGCGATGTAGACCGGGTTCGAGATGTTGTGCTTCTTCGCGAACTCGTCGCTGCACAGCACCGCCGCCGCCGCACCGCAGGTCGGCGGGCAGCACTGGTAGCGGGTCAACGGATCGAACACCTCCGGCGATGCCATGATCTCCTCGACCGAGAGGAGATCCTTGAACAGTGCGTACGGGTTCTTCGCGGCGTGCTTGCGCGCCTTCTCGGAGATCTTCGCGAAGGTCTCCTTCTTGGTGCCGTACTTCCAGCGATACTCGCGGCCAGCGCCACCGAACATCTGTGCCGCGGGCGGAGCACCGTTGAAGCCTTGCTCCTCGTTCATCACGTTGACGAACTTGTCGAGCGGGTTCGCACGGTCATCCCACTTGGCCTTGAGCGCGCCGGCTTCCATCTGTTCGAAGCCGACGACGAGCACGCACTCCGCGATGCCACCGGCGACCGCTTGCGCGCCGAGCATGAGCGCCGAGCTGCCGGTCGAGCAGTTGTTGTTGACGTTGAACACCGGGATGCCGGTGAGTCCGAGCTGATAGATCGCGCGCTGGCCGCACGTCGAGTCGCCGTAGACGTACCCCGCGTACGCCTGCGCGACCTGGTCGAACGGCACGTTCGCGTCGGTCAGTGCGGCCTTGCCGGCCTTCACTGCCATGACGTGATACTCCTCGGACTTCCCGGGCTTGGCGAACGGAACCATACCGACGCCGATGACGTTTACTTTGCGTGTCATGGTCATTGCTCCTTAAACGAGACCCTTGAGGAAGCCGAGGCGGTGCGCGACGGAAGCATCTCCGTCGACGCGCAGCTGGCCGTGTTGGTACAGCGACTTCGAGTTGCCGGCCGCGAGGCTGGCGAGATCCGCGTCCTTGATCGTGAGCACCGCGGCGGTGGCTCCGCCGAGGTCGTAGGTCTTCTCGAACGCGGGGTCGGTGATCTTGAACGTCAACTTCGCGTGGACTTCGCCCGCGAGGTTCTTGTTGTCGGCGAGCCGCTTGTCGAGCGCGCTGAAGAACTTGTCGGTGTGGACGGCGGCCGCCGACTTTGCCGGGGCTGCCGCCGGGGTCGCCTTGGCATCCGTCGAGCCCGCGGCGTGGCGCTGCTGCACGACCTCGAGCGCCTTGCCCGGATCGAGCTTCGAGAGGAAGTTCAGCTTCTGCGACGCCATCACGTCGCCGCTGATCTTGAGCTTGCCGCTCGTGAACAGCTTCATCGCATCGGCCTTGCCCTGGGTGAGCGCGAGGAAGTCCTCCTCGGTGAGCTCCAGCGTGCACTCGGCCTTGTCCTCACCTTGCTTGACGCTGCCCGCGCCGTTCTTGAGATCCAGGAACCAGCTGTGAGCGCCGATCTTCCACTGGTAGGTCTTGCCCACCTTCGGTGCGAGGTCGGCGTTCGTCTTCAAGTATTCGCCGATCACCGCGAACACGTCGTCGACGGTCGGCGTGAAGTCCTGCGCGACGGGCGGCACGTCCGCACCGGAAGCTGCGCCGCTGCCACCGCGCTTCTTCGTCTCCGCCATCACCATCTCGGGCGTGAGCTTCTTCAAGAAGCCGAGCTTCTGCGAGGCCATCACGTCGCCTGAGATCTTGAGCTTGCCGGAGGAGAACAGCTTCATCGCGTCGGCCTGGCCGGTCGCCATCGCCATGAAGTCCGGATCGCTCAACTCCAGCGTGCAGGTCGCCTTGCCCGAGACGCCTTCGGTGACCGTGCCGGGCGGCGTGGTGAGATCGATCGTCCACGCGCTCTCGGGACCCGAGAGCTTGAACGTGAACGCGGTCTTGGTCTTTTCGGCGGTCGCCGGGTTGCCCCCGACGAACGTGCCGATCGCGCGGAAGATATCGCCACTATCAGGCACGGCGGCCGACGAGTTCTTCGCAGCAGCGGGCACAGCCTTCGCCTTGGGCTTCGGCAGCTCTTTCCACAGCTCGATCGCGGCGTTCGAGATGCAGACCTCGTTCTTCTCCTTGTTCTTGCAGCGGAAGATGACGGTGTCGCCTTCCTTCCACATCTCGGTGATGATCGTTTCACCGGGGAGGACGGTCGCCGCGAAGCGCACGCGGATGCTCTTCACGAACCGCGGATCTTGATCGGGCGCGAAGGCATTGATCACCGCGCGCGTCGCGAACCCGAACGTCGCGAGGCCATGGAGGATCGGCTTCGCGAAGCCGAAGTTCTTCGCGAACTGCGGATCGGCGTGGAGCGGGTTCCAGTCGCCGGAGAGGCGATAGAGCAGGGCTTGGTTCTCGCTCGTCTTCTCTTCGATGATCTTGTCAGGGGCGCGATCGGGCGGCACGTTGACGTCGGCCGACGGGCCACGCTCGCCGCCCCAGCCGCCGGCACCACGCACGAACGTGGTGACTTCGTTCTTCACGAGCGCGTCGCCCGATTCGTCGTAGGTGACGAACGCGGTGGTGACGGTCGCGCCCTTGCCCTTGTCGAAGATCGACTTGATGGTCGCCTTGGTCGTGAGCTTCGCGTGGGTCGGCAGCGGACGCAGGATCTCGGTGTACTGCTCGCCGTGAAGGATGCGATCGAGGCCGAACTTGAGGCCCGGCGCTTCGAGGCCGGCCTTGGCCTGGTTGAACACCGTGTTGATCGCGGGGATGACGCCGAAGCTCGGCAGCACCTTCATGCCCTTGCCGCTCATCTCGTAGACGAGGGCGAGGTCGGTCTCGTTGTTCGGATCGCGCGCGGCGCCGACTCCGAGGGCGTAGAGCGCGACGTCGCGCTCGTCGTACGAGCTCTGCTGCTCGGGATACTGGTAGCCGAGCGCGGCATCGACATCGATGAACTGATTGCCGCCCTTGCTCGGGCCCGCTTCGACGTTCGCCATGATCGGCTGCATCGATTCGGCGATACCGCCAGGGTGCTCGCCGTCCTTGAAGTCGCGGATCTGCTTCCACGCCGCGTCGACATCGTCGGGCGTGATGTCGCGACCGAGGCGGAAGGTCTTACCCTTCGCTCGCTCCCAGCGCAGCTTCGCGTAGAACCCACCGCCGACCTCGTACAGGCCGCCGGTATCTTCCGTGCCTTCATGCGCGAGCTTCGCGACGAGCGCCGACACGTACTCGGGCTTCAAGGCATCGAGCAGCTCCTTGGGCAGCACGGTCTCGGTCATGCGCGAGCCGGCGATCGGCGCGATCGTGTTGACCACGATGTTGCGCTTGCGTCCCTCGGCCGCGAGCGTCTGGGTCAGTCCGTGGATGCCGAGCTTGGCCATCGAGTAGTTCGCCTGGCCGAAGTTGCCGTAGATGCCGGCGGCCGACGACGTGTTGATGATCCGGCCGTAGCCGGCATCGCGCATGTAGTTCCACGCGGCGTGTGTGACCTTGAACGTGCCCAGGACGTGGACCTTGTAGACGAGGTCCCAATCGGCCTGGCTCATCTTCTGGAACGAGACATCGCGGAGGATGCCGGCGTTGTTGACGACGATGTCGATCTTGCCCCACGTGTCGATCGCGGTCTTGACGATCTGATCGCCATCCTCGACGGAGTTGTAGTTGGCGACGGCTTCGCCGCCCTTCTCTTTGATCTCGGCGACCACCGTGTCGGCGGCCGTGCCGGATTTTCCTTCGCCGGTGAAGCTGCCACCGAGGTCGTTGACGACTACCTTCGCGCCGCGCGACGCGAGGAGGAGTGCGTGGGAACGGCCGAGGCCGCCACCGGCGCCGGTCACGATCGCTACTTTGCCATCGAATCGTAGATCACTCATTTGGCCACCTTGTTTGTACGCTCGGACCGCGGGGTCGATCGTCGCTTGGGGGTTGCTGCTGCGTTGGTCAACACCGTTGGAAACAGTGCCTTGAAGTCTTCGACGAGCGAATCGAGTCGAACCTCGTCTTTGTGGAGCTCGGCGGTCATCGCCGCGCCGATCATGAACTGGAGCGTAAAGTCGATCGCGCGATCGATGCCGGGGTGATCCGCGACATCTTTGCCGAAGAGCTTACGCGCCTGCGCGACGATGCGATCGCGCAACGCGCGCTCCGCCGCGACGAGCACGGGCCGCAACTCCGGATCGGTGCGTGCCGCGGTGCGCAACTCCATCGCGACCTGGAAGAACGTGCCAGAGAAGCACTGCCACAAGAGGTCGAGCACGGCATCGGTGCGCGAGCGGCCATCCGGAAGGTCCGCGGCGAGCACCTTGAGCTCGGCGGCGCGCATCTCGGCGAGATGATCGACCGCAGCCACGAGGAGCTCGGCCTTCGACGGAAAGTGATGCAGCAGGGCACCGCGCGACGCGCTCGCGCGACGCTGCACTTCGAGCGTCGTCGTGCGAGCGAAGCCGACCTGGATCAAGCTCTCGACGGTCGCGTCGAGGAGTGCTCGTCGGGTGCCGTCGCGCCGCTGCTGTTGCGTGCGAGGCGCACGAGCGATCGCAGTACCAGCAGGGGGCATCCCGGGCAGTCTACGCCCCGGAAACAGTCAGTCAAGACGGTTTGTATTATTCGCCCGGCGCTGGATCGTCGACACCACGCCGGGAAAGGCACCCAACCCCTGATCAGCCGGCCCGGGAAGCCACCGATCGGATGCCCGGCAACCAGCCCGTCTCCCTTCGCGAGGCGGCGCAGTTGCGAGCGAAGGCGATCACGTACGCCGGAGCGTTCAACCGCTCGAGCTCGATGTGGAGCTTCCGCGCGAAATCGAACTCGGCGCCAGCGGGGAACATGGTCATGCGCCGATCGGAGCGTCTAGCCCTTCGCGATCCGCCACGGCTTGGGGAACCACGCCCAGTGGTTGTTGACGTAGATCAAGCCATCGAACGCCATGCCGAGATCTTCGCCGGGCTTGACGTACTTCCAGCGATAGACCGTGAGGCCCGGCTTGAACGAGTCCTTGACCTTCTCGTAGCCACCCGGGAAGTCGTTCTTGACGGCCGGTGTCCACGCCTTGAGATCCTCGGTCGTCGCCTTGGACAACTCGAGCTCGGTGTTCTCCGGGTCGGCGGCGATCACGGATTTCGGATCGCTCCACAGCTGGTCGTATCCCGGCTCGGCCTTCGCCGCGAAGTCATCGGTGAACACGGCCTTGTAGTCCGCCGAGGTCGGGCGCAGGGACTTCGTCATGCCTGCCGCATCCGTCGACGTGCGCAGCTCGGTCAGCAGCTGCTTGGCTCCCTCTTCGGTGCCGGGATACTTCGACGTGGCTTCGGTACCACCACCTTTTTTCGAGCAGGCAACGAGTGCGAACAGCGCGATGAGAACGAGGCGTCGAGTCATGGCCCGAGACTACCGTCTACTCGGCCAGCGCGACATACCGATGGTACGTCTCCGTCGTTCGCTGCTACGGGTTGCTGAGGTGGATGAGTGATGGCATCGAGCGCGGCTTCATCTCGTTCGACGCCGCGCACACCTACGCGACGCTTGCCGCGGCCACCTTCGCGTGGATCGATCGCCCGGGTCTGGATGACCTGCGTGCGTTCTGCAACCTGTTCGCGACCACGGTCTTGGGCCCGGTGATCCGCGAGAGTGCTAAGCTCCGATCGTGAATCTGGTCGACGAGCTTCACGCGGTCGCTGCCGCGTTGACCGCGGCCGGAATCCGCTATGCGATCTGTGGTGGGATCGCGGTCACGATCCACGGCGCGATCCGTTCGACCAAGGATATCGACGTGCTGATCGACCCCGCGGACGTCGCGCGGGTTTTGGACGTGGTCAGGCTGCTCGGATACACCTTCGCGGCCCTACCGATGACGTTCGACGAAGGCGGCGCGGCGGAACGTCACGTGCAAAGGGTGAGCAAGGTCGTTGGCGCGCAGCACATGCTGATCGATCTGTTGCTGGCAGATGGCATCCTCGCAACTGCGATGGACGACCGCATCGACGTGGTGCTCGAAGCCGGACCACTCAGCGTCGTCTCGCTCGTCACGTTGAAGCGCATGAAGCAACTCGCAGGTCGCGCCCAAGATCTCGCCGATCTGGAGAAGCTCGAGGCCAACGATGAACCGTGAGCTCGATCCGGTCGTCGTCGCAGCGCGCCTCGTCGAGCTCGCGCGGCTGTACGTTCCCGAGTCGATCGAGGATGGACGAATGAGACACGAACGACCACCCGTCGATGTTCCATTCGCGGTTGCTGTACAGCGCCGGCTCGACGAGCTCCGCGCTTTGTACGAGCTCGCGAGCCACTTGCATCGCCGCCAGCTCTGCCCGTAGCCGCCGCAGACGACGGCCGACGAGCGCGGGTGCTCTCGGGTCGGGGTGATCCGCGCGGCGAATTTATCCAGCTGGAGCAGCGCCATCCGGCCCGCCAACCGGACCGTCTCGACGCCGTCGATCATCCCCGTTGCCGTTGCCGTTGCCGTCGCGAGCGACGCGCAGATCTCGGCGAGCGCGAACGTGTGGCGCGCCTTCGCGCGATCGGCGATCGCGGCACGAACCTTCTCGTACTCGGGGCCCACGACCGTAACGATACCGGTCGACGGTGTATTGTCCGACCGCCGATGGGCGACGCATACACGCCTGGTCTGACCGTGACGCGCAGCGCGCTGGTCAAGAAACACCGGAGGCTGCCGCTCGAGGGCACCGTCGTCGTCGCGGTCGGCGCGCAGGTCAAGGCCTCGGACGTCGTCGCGCGGACCGAGCTGCCGGGCAACGTCGTCTTGACGAACGTCGCGAGCAAGCTCGGCGTGATGGCCGACGAGGTCGAGCAGAAGCTGATCGTGAAGGTCGGCGCCGCGGTCAAGAAGGGCGAGGTCATCGCGCGCGCGAAGGGCTTATTCGGCTTGTTCTCGTCGCAGGTCGAGGCACCGGTCGAGGGCACGCTCGAATCGCTGTCGTCGGTGACCGGGATGGCAATCTTTCGCGAGCCCCCGCGGCCCGTCGAGGTGACCGCGTACGTGGACGGGACCGTCGTCGAGGTGATGGCGGGCGAGGGCGTCGTGATCGAGACGCGCGCGGCGCTCGTGCAGGGCATCTTCGGCCTCGCGGGCGAGCGCCAGGCGCCGATCATGATGGTCGCGAAGAGCCGCGAGCAGGTGCTCGAACCCGCGCATCTGACCGAGGCGCATCGCGGCAAGGTGGTGATCGGTGGCGGGCGCGCGAGCCTCGCGGCGCTACGCCGGGCGGTCGAGCTCGAGGTCGCGGCGATCGTGTGCGGCGGGTTCGCGTATCAAGATGTCCGCGAGCTGCTCGGCTACGACGTCGGCGTGGCGGTCACGGGTAACGAAGAGCTCGCGACGACCTTGATCGTCACCGAGGGCTTCGGCGAGATCGCGATGGCGCGTGCGACGTTCGAGTTGTTGCAGAGCCTCGAGGGCAAGCTCGCGAGCGTGAACGGCGCGACCCAGATCCGCGCCGGCGTGATCCGGCCCGAGATCGTGGTGCCGGGCGCGTTCGGGATCGGCGAACCGGTCGCGGTCCACGGCCTCGAGGTCGGCGCGCCGGTGCGCGTGATTCGCGCACCGCACTTCGGCAAGATCGGCACGGTGATCTCGTTGCCGGTCGAGCTCGCGGTGATGCCGACGGAGACCAAGGCGCGGGTAGTCGAGGTCGATCTCGGTGGCGAGACGCTGATCCTGCCGCGCGCGAACGTCGAAGTGATCGAGCGATGACCAGAGCGCTGATCCTCCTGCTCGCACTTACCGCGACCGCGCGCGCCGACCTCGTCGAGCATAACCCCGACAAGACGGCGTGGGAGATCGGGGTGTTCTACGACCAGGATTGGTTCGGCGGGCGCGGCATCGCAGCCGATGGCAAGCACGTCGGCCTGTCGTGGAAGCGCGATCGCGAGGTCCCCGGCGCGGTGCTCGTCCTGCGCCGCGAGGTCGAGTTCGGCGAGCACCCCGACAAGGGTCGGCCGGTGCGGATCACGCCGCGTGGCGCGGTGCTCGGGCCGCAGTTTCTAGGCGAGACCAAGGAAGCCGTCGCCTCGATCGATGCGGCGACCACGCCGCTCGTGGCGGGCGATCGCATCGGTCGCTGGACGGTTGTCACGTCGTCGGATGGCGATCATCCGGACCTCTACGTCGACGAGGTCTCGCCGGGCACCGGCTACATCTACATCTTCATTCCCGCGCTGCGCGGCGCTGCGCCGGATACCTACAGCTCGTTTCCGGGCGACGCGATCGAGACCTGGACGATCCAGCCACGTCCCGCGCTGTTCGATCGCCATCGCTGGTTCCACCTCGCGCTGATCCTCATCATCGCGGGCGCGCTCGGCTTCTACACGTGGCTCGCGCGCCGCAAGGAGCTGTTCGTGCGCCGGCTCGCCGGGGTCGATGCGATCGAGGATGCGGTCGGTCGATCGACGGAGATGGGCCGCCCGGTGCTGTACGTCACCGGCGTCGAGGAGACCCAGGACATCCAGACCATCGCGTCGCTCCTCATCCTCGGTCACGTCGCGAAGATCACCGCGGAGTACGAGACCGAGCTGCGCGTCGCGAACGCGTATCCGCTGACGATGGTGATCGCCGAGGAGGTGGTGCGCCAGGGCTATGCGAATGCCGGCCGCGCCGATGCGCACCGGCCCGAGAACGTCATGTTCGTCACCAGTGACCAGTTCGCGTTCGCTGCCGGCGTCAACGGCATGATCTTGCGCGAGCGCCCGGCAACGAACATCTACTTCGGTCGGTTCTACGCCGAGTCGCTGCTGCTCGCCGAGACCGGGTTTCTCACCGGCGCGGTGCAGATCGCCGGCACCGGCGAGCTAACGCAATTGCCCTTCTTCATCTCGGCGTGCGACTTCACGCTGATGGGGGAGGAGCTGTTCGCGTGCAGCGCGTACCTCACGCGCGAACCGAACCAGCTCGCGCTGCTCAAGGCCGGCGACGTGATGAAGGTCGTGATCGCGATCTTCGTCGTCGGCTTCACCGTGTGCGCGACGCTGGCAAGCCAGGGCTGGTATCCATTCACGCGGTTCTCGATCGAGGACGTGGTGCCGTGAAGACCACGCTCCCGGTCGCGCTCGGCATGCTCGTCGGCTGCTACATGGTCGTCGAGTACTTCATCCCGCACTACGCGGTGCGGGAGATCTCGGGCCACGTGCTCGAGTGGGGTGGGCTCGTCGCGGCGGCGGCGTACGTCGTCGGTGGCATCAACCTCGTGCAGGTCACGTGGCCGAAGATCCGGCGGCGCGAAGACGACTGGGGCTACAAGGTCGTGCTGCTCGCGTCGGCCGCGATCATGACGCTCGTCGGCTTGCCGTGGCGATCGATCACCGGCACGACGCGCGAGTCGGGCTACGCGATGAAGCTCGCGCCGAATCCCGAGCTCTATCGCGCGCGCAAGGCGCGCGTGCTCGTGACCGCGCCGGCCGACGTGTTGATCTCGGTCGGTCCGCTGACCGTGACGTCCGACCAGCTGCCCGCGTGCGGTTGTGTCGAGGTCGCGCCCGGCGCGCTCGCGATCAAGGCGAGCCGGCGCGCGGTCGGCTACGACGTGCTCGAGACCAAGCTGCAGCTCGCGGCTGGCGATGTCGCGATCGTCGCGGCGGATCCGCAGATGGGGTGGGGCGCGAACGGCCGCGTGCGCACGTGGTTCTACGACTACGTGTACGGCCCGTGCAACGCGACGATGTTCGCGCTGCTCGCGTTCTTCGTCGCCTCGGCCGCGTTCCGCGCGTTTCGTGCGCGCAACATCGATGCGGCGTTGCTCCTCGGCTCGGCGATCATCGTGTTGCTCGCGCAAGCACCGATCGGGCGCTGGCTCACCACGTCGCTGCCGCACCTCTCGGACTGGATCCTCGACGTGCTCTCGAACGGCAGCCGCCGCGCGATCATCATGGGCGCTGCGGTCGGCGCGATCGCGACGGGCTTGCGCGTGATCCTCGGCATCGAACGCTCTCACCTCGGAGGTGAGTGATGGGAGTGATGGCCCACCCCAAGGGTACTGGCTCGCCTGGCGGCTCGCTGGCGCACTGGAGTGACAAGCTGCAGCGCTTCGATCGGCGCTGGATCTTCTTGATCATGGGGCTCGCGATCGTGGTCCCGCTCTATCTGCCGCTCGGGTTTCCGATCAAGGCACGACCGATGACCAAGGCCGCGTTCAATGCGGTCGAGGAGCTCCACGCGGGGGATGTCGTGTTCGTCTCGCTCGATCTCGATCCCGCCTCGACCGCGGAGCTCGAGCCGTACTACCGCGCGGTGATCCTGCAGCTCAAGAGGAAGGGCGTGAAGCTCGCGATCACGACGCTGTGGTACCAGGCACCGCCGCTCGTCGAGCGCTGGATCCGCGACACGGTCGAGACCGCGATCGCACCCGCGGGCACGCCCGGCTACACCGGCGCGCCGGATCGCGCGTACGTCCGCAACGAGGACTACGTCTACCTCGGCTTTCGCGAGGGCAAGCAGAACGTGATCCTCGGGATGGGCGCGGATCTGCCGCACGTGTTCGGGGGCGTCACCGACGACGGCACGCCGTACGAGGCGATCCCGTGGCTGAAGAACATCCATGGCCTCGCCGATTTCAAGTTGATGGTACTCGTCTCCGCCGGAGCGCCGGGTGCGAAGGAGTACACGCAGTTCGCGCAGAACCGCTACAACCTGCGGATGGTCGCGGTGACCACGGCGGTCTCGGTCACCGATCTCGCGCCGTACTATCAGGCGGGCCAGTTACTCGGCATCGTCGCGGGGCTGGCGGGCTCGGCGGAGTACGAGGTCCTCGTCGGCCGCCCGAGCATCGGCGTGCAAGGTGCCGACGTGCTCAACACCGGTCACGGCGTCGTGATCATCGCGATCGTGCTCGGCAACATCGCGTACTTCGCGAGCCGCCGCCGGAAGGCAGCGCAGAAGCAATGACCGCGCTCGCTCCGATCGATGTCCTCGGCGCATGGGTCGGCATCTTCTTGACGATGGCGATCCTGTCGTTCTTGTACGGCGACAATCCGTTCTACAAGTTCGCCGAGCATCTCTTCATCGGCATCTCGATCGGATACATCGTCGTCGTCCAGTTCAAGAACAACTTCTGGATCAAGCTCGAGCGCCCGATGTCGCCGTGGGACCTCGTGCCGGCGCTGCTGATCGCGTTCATGTTCATCAAGCTCGCGTCGCGCAGGCTCGCGTGGCTCGGTCGCTTTCCGCTCGCGTTCGTGGTCGCGCTCTATGCGGGCCAATCCGTGACCGCGCTCGTCGGTTCAGATCTCGGCGATCAGATCAAGACTGCATCGCGCTCGCTGATCGTCGATCGGATCGATCTCAACAGTGCCGAGCCGAACGAGCTCTCGCAGGTCCCCGGCGTGTCGCCGGCGATCGCCGCGAAGCTGGTCCTCGAGCGCACCGATCATCCGTTCACGAGCCTCGACGACGCACTGTCGCGCCCGAGCCTCACGCCGGCCGAGCGCGCGGATCTCGCAGACGAGCGCGGGGTGCTGGTCGGCACGGAGGCGCGGGCTGCGGTCGAGCGCAACCAGGTCGACTGGTTCGGTGTCGTCAGCTCCGTGTTGCTCCTCGTGGCGTTGCTGACGGGCCTGCTCTATTTCTACTTCTCGATCGCCCACACCGGCGCGATCGGTCGGGCCTCACGCGTCGGCGTCTGGATCCTCATGATCGGGTTCGGCGCGAGCTTCGGATACACGGTACAGGGCCGGATCGCGCTGGCGATCGCCAGGGCCCAGGCCGTCCGCGGCAACTTCGCGAGCCCCGCCGATGCCGCGCAAATCCACGGCGAGCTGGCCGCGATCGTCTCGGCTGTGATCATCGTCGCTGGAATCTGGTTCTGGGAGCGCCGGCGAGCTGGCATCGAGCCCGCTGGCGAGGCAAGCTGAGGCCGCATGCCTACCTGGGCTACCGCTTCGCTCGTCGGTCTGGGGGCCGTGCTCCTCGTCTGGTTCGCCACGTACATCGCGCGGATGCCGTACGAGGTCCGGATCGCGTTCCGTTACCTCTATGGTGGGCGCAAAGACCGCACGATGATCGTCGCAGCGATCGTCTCGGCGGTCGTCGCGCTGATCGGCGTCGTGCTGATGGTGAGCTCGAGTGCGACCGGTTCGATCGGCGTGGGTCTCCTGATGCTCGGCCTCATCGCGGCGTCCGTGTGTACGCTGCTCGCGACCTTCTCGGTGTTCACGAGCGTGTCGGTGCTCGGCGTCGTGCTCGGCGTCGCCGCACTCACGATCGTGCTCGCGGTGACCACCGGCTTCCAGCAGCAATTCCGCGACAAGGTGCTCGGCGTCAACGCGCACGTCATCGTGCTCAAGTCGCAGGCCACGTTCGCCGAGTACCGCGACGTCATGGAGACCGCGAAGAACATCGATCCGGATGTCCTCGCGGTCCAGCCGTTCATCTTCGCCGAGATGCTCGTCACGCGCGGCAAGGGCGAGCTCTCGGGCGTCGCCGTCAAGGGTATCGATCCGAAGCTCGTGCGCGGCGTCCTCGATCTCGAGAGCCACATGATCGAGCAAGTGCCGGGCGGCGCGATCGACGCACTGGGCGTCGTCCCCAAGGAAGGTGAGCTGCCACCGATCATCATGGGCAAGGAGCTCGCTCACAAGCTCAAGGCCAAGCTCGGCGACGAAGTCACGATCGTGGTGCCGCTCTCGAACATCGATTTCGATACCTGGCGTGCGAAGTCCTCCGCACCGCGCACGCGCAAGTTCCACGTCGTGGGCATCTTCTACAGTGGCTTCGACGAGTACGACCGTCGCCTCATGTACACCGCGCTGCACGACACTCAGGAGCTGGTCGGTCGTGGCGATCAAGTGATGGGCGTCGAGATGAAGGTCAAGGATGTCGACCGCGCCGAAAAGATCGCGGCGCATCTCGAGAAGGCGCTCGGCGGTCCGCCGTACCAGGTTCAGGATTGGTACGAGCTCAACCACAACCTGTTCACCGCGCTGAACTTCCAGAAGCTCGCGCTCGTCATCATCCTCACGCTCATCATCATCGTGGCGACCGTGAACATGGTCTCCGCGCTCACCATGATGGTCACCGACAAGACCCGCGAGATCGCGATCCTCAAATCGATGGGCTCGACGTCCGCGGGAGTGTCGCGCGTGTTCCTCGTGCTCGGGCTCGCGATCGGTGGGGTCGGCACGATCCTCGGCGTCGGCATCGGCCTCACGGCGTGCTACGCGGTGAGCTCCTACGGCTACCACCTCGATCCGAAGGTCTACTTGATCGATCGCCTGCCGATCGACGTCCGGTTCCTCGAAGTGCTGCTGGTCGCCGGTATCACGATCGTCATCAGCTTGGTCGCGACGCTGTTTCCATCGCAGGGCGCCGCGGCGCTCACGCCGGTGGAAGGCCTCCGATACGATTAACCCAACTCCAGTTGCTTTTATGCAACATTAGTCTCCGATGCTCGATTCGAGCTCGACTGCCGCCGGCAAGTTCGACCTCTGGCAGTCGACCGATGGTTGGCAGTTCCACCTCAAGTCTGGCAGCGGCGCGACGTCGCCTGTTGCACCTCGTCGCGCGCAACAACGAGATCATCTCGTTCTGGCAGGTCTATTCGAGCTAGTCGAACGCGACCCGCGCGATCGTGCCGGGCTTGGCGGCGTGCAGCCGATCTTCGATCTCGTTTGGTTTCACCCGTCGACCAACGACCGCAGACGCGGCGTGATTTCCTGGACGTAGTTCGAGCCTTTGACCGAACCCTGGATCTGCTTGCCGGTCGCGCGACCATCCACCCCCGGTAACGCGAACAGCGGGACCAGGTCGTACTTGTAGCCCGCGCGCTCGAGCGCTTCGTTGTCGCGATCGGCGTCGAACACGAGCATCCGGATATCGCCGAACGCTTGATCGAGGATGCCCGCCTTCGCGGCCTCGTGGAACTTCACGCAAGGCTCGCACCAGGTCGCGCCGAGATAGACCAACAGGTGCTTGTGATCACTGGTCGCGCGCGCGACTTCCTGCGCGATCAGCGGCGCGACATCCGCGGTCTTCGGCGCGTCGATCAGCTCGAGCTTGCCGGGTGGTGTGGCGGGCTTGTCTTGCTGACAGGAGGCGAGTGCGAGGACGAACAGCCACTTCATTTGCGCAATCCTAGCCGCTGAGCGAGCTGTGCGGCAGCCGGGACATTCGGATCGATCGAGAGCGCGATCGCGAGGTGCCAGCGGGCCGAATCCGCGTCGCCCCCAGCAGAGCAGAGCAGGGCGAGTGCGACAAGTGCGCGCGGCCAGGGTCTGCAACCGACCAGGTAGCCCTCGACGGCCGTGCGCTCGAGGATCGCCATCTCCTTGGGATCGCGTCCCGAGGCGACCTGGACCCGGAATCTCACCCACGCGAGCGTCGCTTCGTAGTCGGGGTGGCCCGCGTGAAGGCGTGCGGCCTTCGCGAAGTGCCCCATCGCTTTGTGCGCATCACCTTCGCCAAGCGCAGCCTGGCCCACGATGAACGCCGCGGCGGCCGCTTGCGAGTCGCGCGTGTCGATCGCCCACTCGGTGCGCAGCGTCGCGAGGTTCTGACGCAGGTAATCGGTGTAGCGGCCGCGATGTGCGTCGTCGGCCAGCACGGTGCGCGCCTTCTCGATCAGGTCCCAGGTCGGTCCTATGTGGTTGACGAGCTCGGCGAGATCGTAGCGCTGCAACGCCTGCGGCGAGTAGCGCGAACCGAGCAAGCTATAGGACGCCTCGATCTCGGGATACTCGGCGAGCGGGGTGATCTCGAGGACATCGAAGTAGGTCGATCGCTCGAGCCGGGTCACACGTGCGCGCAGGTGCTTCCGAATCTCGTCGAGCGAGCGCCGTGCGGGCGTGATCGGTTCGTGGACCTCGGGTGTCACGACGATCGCGCCGAGCGAGGTGAGCATCCAGAGCAGCTTCGCGGTCTTTTTGGGATCGAGAGGCCTGGTCTTGACGAGCGTCTGGACCGTCTTGGTTCCATCGGCGTGCGCGATCGTCTCGAGCTCGGGCACGGTAAGGATGCGCTCCTGATAGAGCTGCTCGAGCAGCAACGTCGGCGTCGCGTAGTGCTGGACGTGCCAGCGCAGCGCCGAGCGCGCGACCTCCACATCGACATTGCGCGCATGGAGGAGCGTTGCGGGCCACTGTTCGATCGTATTCTCGATCGGCGGCAAGCGCAGCGCAGCGCGCATCACCGCCCACCGCATGCCGGTCGTGAGCCGGAGCTTCGCGGCTTCGGCGATGGCGGCCGTGAGCGTCGTCGTCTTCGCGCTGGTCGAGAGCAGCGTCACGCGCGCCCCGGGCGCGTACGCGCGCGCATCGTTCGAATTGCCGATCGCGACCACGCCTGGCACCGTGATGTGATCGCGCCACGCGTTCGCGACATCAGCGAGTCGCGCACCGAGATAGTCGGCATCGACCAGCACGACTTCGCAGGTCGGCTCGCCGGAGGGACCGTCGGTCTGCGAGGCGTCCCACTTCGCGGATACGCCGGCGCGATTGAGGGCCTCTTCGAGCTGCACCCCCGATCCGACGTCAGCCACCGCGATCAGAACGTGCACGATTAGATCGTATCAGACCGCCAGTAACTGCACTAAATCGTTGCAAACCTCGTCGGTGGCGCGGCGCGCGGCAGTGACCGCGCCGGCCAGGGACAGGTAGCCGTGGACGAGCGAGGGGGACCGGCGGTGGCGAACCGGCGTCCCGGCGGCCCGCAGTCGCTCCGCCCACACGTCTCCCTCGTCGACGAGCGGATCGTAGCCCGCAGTCGCGACGATCGCGGGAGCCGAGCCCTTCAGGTCCGCCCAGAACCAGGGCGAGGCATCTTCCCGGCTGTCGTCGTCGTGCATGTAGTGGCCGATCATCCAGTGAACGATCGACTTGGTGAGCAGGTAGCCCGTACCGAGCCGATCGATCGACGGCGAGACCAACCGCAGATCGACGACCGGATAGATCAAACACTGGACGTCCGGCCTGCGGACTCCATGCGCGGGTGCCCAATGCTCGACATGCGCCGCGAGAAATCCGCCGAAGCTATCGCCAGCCACGGCGACCTTCGCGCCCGCTGGAAGGCGAGCGACGAGGGCGGCGTACGCCGCGCACGCGTCCTCGATCGCCGCAGGATGCTTGTGCTCGGGACCGAGTCGATAGTCGACCGAGGCGACCGTGCACTTCGTCCGCTCGGCAATGTAGCGCGTCGTCGCGTCCGAAGCGTTGACCGAACCGATCACGCCGCCGCCACCATGGAAGTAGACGATCCAGTGTGGACCCACATCGGCTGGCATGAAGATCCTCACCGGCACGCCGCCCGCCGGCGCATCGATCACCTCGGCCATCGCGATCGGTTCGACCTCGAGCGGCGACATCCCTTGCTCGGCGTAGCGCCGCGCGGCCGCCGGATCCATCGAATCCAGGGCGGGAAGCTTCGCGATCCGCTCGAACTCGAGCGCCGCGGCGACCTGCGGATCGAGCTCTCGATCGCGGCCCTTTTGGCGCCTGCGACCGACGAGCCTCACGAACCAACCTGTTGCCATCGCGCCGCGCGCCGCTGCGCGCATCAATCGTTGTCGCACGCTGCAAGCTTAGCTCAGCGGCGCCGCACCGGTGTCGCCTTACCGTGCTCGCCTCACCGGCGTGCTCGCCTCACCGGGGTTGATGATCCGGGTCGCAACGGCCGCGTGCTCTTGCCAACCCCGTGAATTCGCGAGATGACCGCGGCCATGTTGAGCATCGATCTGACCGGCAAACACGCGCTCGTTGCGGGTGTCGCTGACGACGTCGGCCTTGGTTTCGCGATCGCAAAGGCACTCGCAGAGGCGGGCGCCACGGTCTCGGTTGCGGGCTGGCCGCCGGCGCTCGGCATCTTCAAAACCTTGCTCGAGCGCGGCAAGTTCGACGAATCGATGAAGCTCGCGAGCGGCGGCAAGCTCGAGTTCGCGAAGGTCTACGCGCTCGATGCCGAATTCGACAGGATGGAAGACGTTCCGGCCGAGCTTCGCGATAGCCGGCGCTATCGCGACAATGGGGACTTCACGATCAGTGGCCTCGCAGCCCAGATCGCGGCGGCGGGCCCGATCGATATCGTCGTCCATTCGCTCGCGAACGGGAGCGAAGTGAAGAAGCCGATGCTCGAGACCTCGCGCAAGGGCTACCTCTCGGCGGTGTCGGCCTCGGCGTACTCGATGGTCTCGATGGTCCAGCACTTCGGCCCGGTGATGCGGCCAAACGGCGCGTTCTTGTCGCTGACCTACATGGCAAGCGAGCGAGTGATTCCGGGCTACGGCGGTGGTATGTCGTCGGCAAAGGCTGCCCTCGAGTCCGATACTCGGACACTCGCATTCGAAGCGGGTCGCAAGTGGGGCCATCGTGTCAACGTGATCTCGGCCGGTGCGTATGCATCCCGCGCAGCATCGGCGATCGGTTTCATCGATCAGATGGTCGACTATGCGAAGCGCAACGCGCCGCTAACCGAGGCGATCACGGCGCGCGAGGTCGGTACGACCGCAGCGTTCTTGTGCAGCCCGCTCGCGAGCGGCATCACGGGCGCGACCGTGTTCGTCGACAAGGGCATGAACGCGATGGGCATCGCGGTCGACCGCGAGGGCGCCAAGGCCTGAGTCACTCGGTTTTCGCGTAGGGTCACGTTCCCGAGCGGGCGAGGCTGTTAGAACAGGTACATGTTTATCGTTCCTTCCACGATCGCGAGTGCAGTCAGGTTCCCGACGGGCTTCCGCGTGGGCGCGATCGGGCCCCGGCCCGTCGTGCGGCTCGAGCTCTACGAGTTCGAGGCGTGCCCGTTTTGCCGCAAGGTGCGCGAAGCACTCACGATGCTCGATCTCGAGGTGCTCGTGAAACCGTCACCGCATGGTGGTGAGCGGTTCCGGCCCGAAGGCGTCGCGCTCGGCGGCAAGAAGCAGTTTCCGCTACTTGTCGACAAGAACCAGCAGAACCAAGCCGCGGTGTTGTACGAATCCGACGCGATCATCGCGCACCTCTACGAACACTACGGAACCGGACCGGCACCGCTCGGGCTCCGGTTGGGGCCGCTCACGACGGCGAGCTCGAGTTTGGCCTCGCTCGTTCGCGCTGGAAATGGCGCTACCGCGAGACCGAGCAAGGCGCCGGAGAAGCCGCTAGAGCTGTGGTCGTTCGAGGGCTCGCCGTACTCGCGGCGCGTGCGCGAGGTGATGTGCGAGCTCGAGCTTCTGTACGTCCTCCACAACGTGGGCCGTAAGAGCCCGAGCCGGCCTGCACTGCTCGAGCGCGCCGGAAAAGTTCAGGTTCCGTATCTCGAAGATCCGAACACCGGCACCAAGATGTTCGAGTCACGAGATATCGTGCGCTACCTCCGTTCGACGTACGCCTCATGAATAGATCCTCCGCTCGCGTCATCGCCGATCTCGAAGAGCTCGCCGCACTCACCTCCGACAAGCGCGGTGCGCAACGCGTCGCGTGGGGGCCGATCTGGCGCAAGACCCGCGAGTGGTTCACCGGCAAGCTCGCCGAGCTCGGCATCACGCCAGAGCGCGACGGCGCGGGCAATCTGTGGGCGACCTTGAAGGGTGCCTCGTCGAAGAGCTTGGTGCTCGGCAGCCATCTCGATTCGGTTCCAGGCGGCGGTTGGCTCGACGGGTGTCTCGGTGTGCTCGCCGGGCTCGAAGCTCTGCGCGTGGTGATGGAGCGCGGCACACCACCGCTCACGATCCAGCTCGTCGATTGGGCTGACGAAGAAGGCGCGCGGTTCGGGCGCAGCCTGACGGGTTCGGCAGCGTCGGCGGGGGCGCTGGATGCGAAGCGCGAGCTCGCACACCTCGTCGATCGCGAAGGAGTGAAGCTCCCCGCCGCGCTCGCAGAGAACGGCATCACGCTCGCCGGCATGATGACCGCCGAGAGGTACTTCCAGAAGCTCGATGCGGTCGCGTACCTCGAGCTTCACATCGAACAGGGTCCGGTCCTGCAAGAGATCGGCAAGCCGGTCGGTGTCGTGCTCGGGACGATGGGCGTCGAGCGTTACAACCTGAAATTCGTCGGCCAGGCGGCACATTCGGGCGCGGCGCCGATTCATTTGCGCAAGGACGCCTTCCTCGCGGCCGCCGAGTTCGCTCTCGCATGTCGTGCGATCAGCATCAAGTACTCCGGCAAGACACCGCGCACGCGTGTCGTCGCGACGTGTGGCGTGGTGAAGGTCGAGCCGAACTTCGTCACCGCGGTACCTGGCTCGACGGAGATCTCGATCGACCTACGCGCGCTCGATGCCAGGGTACTCAAAAAGATGCTCGCCGATGCGAAGGCCGCCGCGAAGATGGCCGCGAAGAAGCACCTCGCCAAGGTCAGCTGGAGCCCCCTGATCAGCATCACGCCGCGTCCGTTCGACAAGACGCTGATGGGGTTCGTGCGCGACGCCGTCAAGGAGGTCTCGGGCAGTGCGCCGGAGCTCCCGTCGGGGCCGCTTCACGATGCAGCAGAGATGGCGGCGATCGTGCCGACCGCGATGGTGTTCGCGATGTCGAGCCCCGGCGTGTCTCACACCCAGATCGAAGACACGCCGAAGCCCGCGCTCGATAAATCGATCCGAGCGTTCTTGCTCACGGTCGATCGCACGCTCGCACATCACGGTGCGAAGAAGAAGCGCGGGTGAAGGCGGGCGCGCGGATCCTGATCGTCGATGACGATCCAAACCACATCAAGCTTTGTTGCATCGTGCTCGGTGATGCGGGCTATCAGCTCAGGAGTGCTGGAGATGCCGAAACGGCGATCGGTATGATCGAGCTCGAATGTCCGGATCTGTTGCCCTCGGATCTCGACCTCCCGTTGATGTCGGGCTTCGAGCTCGCGCGAAAGCTCAAAAGCGGACGAGCGCTTTCGCGCGCTGCCCATGATCGCCATCTCGGCGACGTATGGGGTGAAGGCGTATGCGGTGCGCTGCGGCTTTCTCGCCTGCCTCGCGAAGCCGCTCGCGTACGACACGCTCGCCGACCAGCTCGTCGAGATCCTCAAGTAGGCTCGTGCCCACGTGGCGCGTGTTGGCAACGAGCCTCGGCCAGGTGCCGACCGTGATCCTGTCCGACGTAGTACGTCTCCACAGAGACATGACGGGTTCGATGGCTCCGGTGCTGACCCGAGGCGCCAAGTGCGCCGAGCCGGTAGGTGGGTGGCGCGAGAACCAGATCAACCGTTCGAAACCTTTGTGGCGAAGTACCTGGTGCCTCCGTCGAGAGTCGCGCGCCGCCCCGCGCGGACCTAGGACTTCTTACGCGCGAGCTGATCCGCCGGAATGAGCGCGGGCGGCTTCTTCGGCGACAGAGCGATCGGATCGAGCTCGGTCGTGCCGCAGATGAAGCAGGCGCCGTTCAAGATGGTGTCGTGCAGGCAGTCGCCGCAGGCGGTGCAGCGGCCTTCGTGGCGATCGGTGTGCGGGCAGTCGACTGTGGTCACTTGACTGACAACGTAGCGCGAATGCGATCGGCGAGCCCGGAGTGGCGGAGGGCGACGCGGGCTGCGCCTTTGGTGATGGCGGCGCGAGTGCCGCAGAGGACGACGGAGTAGCGGGCGCGCGTGATGCCGGTGTAGAGGAGCTCGCGGGTGACGAGAGGGAGGTCGTCTTCAGGGAGCATGATCGCGACGGCTTCGAGCTCGCTGCCTTGGCTCTTGTGGATGGTGAGGGCCCACGCGAGATCGAGGCGATCGCGGAGGGCTTCGATCGCGAAGGGGACGAGGCGAGTGCCGATGCGGAAGACGGCGCGGTAGCGGTGGTGGCCGGTGCCTTCGTCGGCGCGGATGATGATGCCTTGGTCGCCGTTGTAGAGGCCGCGTTGGTAGTCGTTCGCGGTGATCATGACGGGCTCCCCGGGGACAAACTCGGGTTTGCCGGCGACGGTCATGTTGTCGAGCGCGAGCTCGTGGAGGTGGGCGTTGAGGGCGCGGGCGCCGGTCGGAAGCCCGCGCGTTGCGGTGAGGATGCGGGCGCGACCGATCTGGTGCCAGAGGTCGTCGAGGGCGGCGGCTTGGTCGGGGACGATGGTGCCGTCGACGAATTCGAAGACGGTGTCGTTCGCGATCGCTTGGGCCCTGGGCCCACCGAAGTGGTGCCAGACGGTCGCGGTGGTCTGGCGCGCGACTTCGGCGCCGCGGGTGGCGTCGACCCATTCGACACCAGAGAAGGTGAGGGTGCCGGGCGTGCGCGGGGCGGCGAGGGGGGATTTGGCGGTGAAGAGAGCGGCCCCTTCACCGCGATGGATCGCTTGGGCGGCTTCGAGGACCTGGCGACCACGCGGGTCGGCGGCGTCCATGCGATGGCTGTGGTGAAGCACCGCGACACTTGTGTAGGCGGCACCTTCAGGATCGGCGAGATCGGCGAGGATCCGGCCGGCGTCGACCGCGGGGAGCTGGTGGGCGTCGCCGATCAGGACGAGAGGCGCGGAGGCGGGCAGGGCATCGAGGAGGGCATCGACGAGCTCGAGATCGATCATCGAGGCTTCGTCGACGATCAGCGCACCGATCGGGAGGGGGCTGCGCGCGTGATGGGCGAAGCCGTGGCCGCGATAGCCGAGGAGGCGGTGGAGGGTTTGCGCGACCGGGGCTTGGACACCTTCGCCGAGCTCGCGCGCGATGACTTCACTCAAGCGGTTGGCGGCTTTGCCGGTGGGGGCGGCGAGGGCGACTTCAGTGATGCCCATGCGCTGGAAGCCGCGCACGATCGCGGCGGCGACGAGGGTCTTCCCGGTGCCGGGACCGCCGGTGACGACGGAGAGCTTGCCGCTGATCGCGAGCTCGACGGCACGGCGCTGCTCTTCGGTGAGCTTGGGCTCGACGCTCGCGTCGATCACCGGCATAGGCGCGGGCGCGGCTACTGCTTTCTTACCCGTCGCTGCGGCGAGGAAGCGCAGGTTGTCGGGCGCCGTGCTCGGTGCGACGTAGCTGAGTCGCTCGGCTAGGCGCACGGCGACGCGACCTTCGAGGTAGCGCGCGCGCTCGGTGTAGAGGCACTTGTCGTCGACGATCAGCGGGAGGCGCGCGTCGCCGATGCCGATCACGGAGTTGAAGCTCGGAGCCGCGGTGAGCGACGAGATGCGCTTGAGGATGCGCGTGGCATCGCCATCGTGGCCGGCGATGTGAAGGATCTCGCCGACGAGCTGCCGGAGTTGGCCCTTCGGCGACGGATCGAGCGGCAGGCGACTCGAGCCTTGGCGCTGCGCGATCATCAGCGCGAGCACCAGGATGCCGAGCGCTTCGGGATCGGAACCACCGAACCACTTGTCGGCCGCGACGATCTCTTCGGCGAGGTAGAGACCTTCGTCGCCGAGGTCGCAGGCGCGCGCACCAAGGCCGAGGCGGCGAAACACGGCATCTTGTTCGGTGCCTTCGAAGCGTGCGCGCAAGGTGCCGCGAGGATGCAGTGCACTCATGAGGCCTCCGTGCGGAGCTGGGCGAGCCAGCGGGTCCAATCAGCGAGCTTGCCGTCGTCGGTGGGCATCGCGACGACCACACCGTAGCGAATGAAGGCCAACAGCATGCCTGCGACCTGCCGCCTTCCGCGCATGCGCTCCGCTGCGAGCGCGTACAGGCGCTGCTGGATCGCGTAGTGCGAACGCGCGTGATCCGCGGCCGAGTGCACGGGATCGCCGGGGAGCACGTCGCTCTTGTAGTCGAGCACCCAAAGCTGGTCGTCCCAGGCGACGAGCGCATCGATGTAGCCCTTGACCAGGCCTCGCGTGGTCGCGCCGGGGATGGGATAGACAAATTCGACCTCGCGCGCGAACGCCGCAGCGTCGACGAGCGCCGGTAACGGATCGCGCCCGACCACGGCGAGTGGCTCCGTCAGCGTGCGATGAACGATCCGCGCTGCGTGCGCGTGGAACATCGGCGGGATGCCACGCTCGCGCGCGCAGCTCTCGATCATCTCGATCACGCTCGGCTCCGCGGCCCAGGCGAGCAGCGGCAGCTTCTTCGCGAGCGCGAGATCGGCTTGCTCGAGCAGATCGTGGAGCAGGAGGCCGCTATCGATCCCGGGCGGCAGCTCGTCGATCCCGACGACGATGTGGCTCGCGGGCGCGGCATCGAACTCGGCGGGATCGATCGCGACGGGGAGCTCGCCCGGCTCGATCGCCGCGGCATCGAGCTCCTTGCCGAGGCGCGTGTAGGACAGCATCGCGAGCCCGGCGCGCGCACCGTGGATCGGCACGAGCTCGCTCACGACGGGAGCCACGGGCGGTTCGAACCCTGCCAGCGCATCGAGGGGCGCATCGGGTGCGGGCGGCGTGCCGAGCGCGACGTCTCGGAGCTCGAACAGCGGATCTTTGCGCAGCGCGAGCGGCGCCATGCAGCGCTGGATCGACCAGTACATCGAGCGCGCATCGACCGCTTCATCGGGATAGCGCGGCACGTACATCCGCACCTTCGCACGCGTGAGCGCGACGTACGCGAGCCGCTGGTTCTCGGCATCGGCATCAGCGACGAGCTGCTTCTGGATCGCCTCGTCTTGCGGACCGACGACGAGCGTCCGCCCCGACGCTTCGCGCACGGTGTGCACCGACGACGCGCGCGGTGGGCTCGCCGCGCCGTACAAGAACACGTACGGCGCCTCGAGCCCCTTCGCCTTGTGCACGGTCAGGATCCGCACCGCATCGCTATCGGTCTCGGCGCGCTGGACATCGCGATCATCGGGCAGCTCGCTGCCATCGGTGATCCAGCGCCGCAGTTGCGTGACGAGCTCGTGCAGATCGCAGCGCGCACGCGCGACCTCTTCGAGCAACAGCTCTAGCAGGTGCCACGTATTGATCACCGCGCGCTCGCCGCCGCCGAGCACGAGGGCCCGCTCGGTGTAGCGACTGTCCTCGACCAGACGCCGGAACAGCGCCTCGTACGCGCGCCGGCTCGCGAGCGCCGCCCAATCGAACAGCCGCGCGATCAGCGGATGGTGATCGGGCGCATCGACCACGCGCATGAGGTCCGCCCACGGCACGTCGAAGTAGCGCGTCCGCAGTGCGCGCATGCGCGCCGAGCGATCGCGCGGTGCCGCGACTGCCGCGAGGACATCCGCGAGCTCGTGCGCCTCGCGGGTCTCGAACAACCGATCGCCTTCGACGAGCGCACACGCCAGGCCGCGCGCGCGCAGCGCCTGCGCGACACCATCGCTGTCGCTATTTGTGCGGGTCAACACCATGCAGTGACCGAGCGTGAACGCGGGCTGTGTCCCGCGGCTCGTCCACACCGGTGGCGTGGTGCGCAGCGCTTCGATCTCGAGCCCGATCGCCATCGCGAGCGCCTGCCGGCTCTCCTCGCGCCGCCCTTGACCCGTCAACTGGAACACCGTGATCGGCGGCCGCGAGCCACTCATCTCGATCTCGCCGGTCGCCGAGACCGGATGGTCGTAGCGGATCGCCTGATCCAGCAGTGGCGAGATGCCATCCGCGATCAGGATCTTGTTGACTGCCTCGACCATCGGAGCGGTCGAGCGCCGGTTGACGTCGAGATCGACGCGCGTCGCGCCGTTCGCGAGCAGCTCGTCACGCGCGCCGATGTAGGTCGCGACATCCGCGCCGCGAAACCCGTAGATCGCCTGCTTCGGATCGCCGACGATCGTGAGGCCTTTCGCCGCATCGTCCATCCACACCGTGCGGAAGATGTCCCACTGCACCGGATCGGTGTCCTGGAACTCGTCGATCATCACCCACGGCGTGCGCTCGCGCAGGCGCTGTGCGAGCTCGCCACCGCGCGGCCCGTGCAGCGCCTCGCGCACGAGCGAGAGCATGTCGTTGTAGTCGAACATGCCGTTCTCGGCCTTGTCGCTGATGATCCGCTCGAGCACTTGCGGAAGCATCACTGCGGCGACCACTTCGTCGAGCGAGGTCATCGCGAGAGCACTCTTCAACACCATCGCGATCGGTGCGAGCTGCGGCACCTTCACGACGCGCGCGAGCAACTTGTCGCCGGGCTCGGTCTTCTTGTTCTTGCGGATCGCGTCGCACAGCGCAAACACGCTCGCGGCCGAACCATCCCATTCCTCGACCGCCTGGCCGATCTGCTCGACCCAGTTCGGCCCGTGGCGCTTGTCGTTGCCCTTGAACGCGACCTTATCGATCAGCGCCTCGCGCGCTGCCGGCGAGCCGAACACGGTGCGCAGGGCCAGTCCGAGCTGCGCGGCGGCATCTGGCGTGTACGCGATCCGTGGTGGTGCATCTTTGCGCGCACAGGCGAGCAGCAACGTGCGCAGCTTGTCGACGGTATCGCCACGCGTGAGATACGCGGCGAGCAGGTCCCGATCGGGCGCGGTGTTCGCGAACTGCTCGCGCAGCAGCGCCGTGAACGCGGCATCGAACGCGACCTCATCGGCGACCTGGGTCTGCTCGAACAGGCGCTGCGCCGCGAACGCATCCTCGACGAGCACGCGATAACAAAAGCCGTGGATCGTGAAGATCGGCGCGTAGTCGAACGCAGTGACCGCGTCGCGCAGCCGCTTGCGTGCGGCGTCGTCGATCTCCCACGTGCTGTGCGCATCGCTGACCTCGCTGACCTCGCGGACCTCGCGGACCTCGCGGGCATCGCTCACTTCCGGGGTGCGCGCGAGCCGATCGAGCAGATCGCGAATCCGCAAGCGCAGCTCGGCAACCGCCTTGTCAGTGAACGTGACGACCAAGATCTGACCGAGCTCGGCACCGGCCAGCACGAGATCGACGACGCGATGTTCGAGAAAGTACGTCTTGCCGGTGCCGGCCGACGCCTCGACGACGACGAACCGATCGGTGGTGACGGGCAGCGACTCCGGGCGCGCGACCTTGATCACGGCGCATCCTCCGCCTTGAACGACACGTCACCGGTCATCCGCTCGGCGAGCGGGCCGAGCCGCGACTTCGCGAACGCCGCGAGCTCGGCGGGGAGCTCCAACCCGTATGGCTTCGCGATCGGGCCATAGCCCAGGCCCCCGGTCGGATCGCGTTGCGGGCTGTGGCCCCAGGGATCGCGCGCACCGAGCGAGCGGCGCAACACGTCGAATGGCAGGATGTAGCCGTGCGAATGATCCAGGAGGTCGCGCACGAGCTCGATCAAGTACGCGCGCGCATCGGTCTGCGTCCACGGCTCGTGGACCACGCGTCGTGCGGTCCCGACCGGATGCAGCAGGATGTGCTCGTGCCCGTTCGCTGCGATGCCGGCCGCCGCGAGCACCACGTGATCGAGCGCGCCCCGCAGGTGGTGCCGCGAGGTCTTGGTCGCTTCGCCGATCATCGGGATGACCGAGGTCGCCCGATCTCCATTGCGAAGCAAGATCTCGGTCGAGCCGACCAGCCGGATCACGCGCCCGGGCTCGAGCTCGAGCTCCACGGCCGGCATCAGCTCCGCCGACTCCGACATCGATCGCCCGAACCCGATCCGCGTCGCCGCGCCGACCTCGATCAAGCCGAGCTCGGTGCGCCAGCGCGCGAGCGTGCGAAGATCGACCGCGCGCGCGGCTTCACCGAACACGCCGACCGGGAATTGCCCGCGCAGCTCCAGGTCCGCGACCACGGTGTCGTAGCGCGCCCCGAGCTCGCCGCTCGGATCGCGCAGGTGCGCTGCGAGCACCTCGCGCAGCAACACCGCGCGCGCGGGTCTCTCGACGTGGAACGGCTCGTCGCTGTGATCGATCGCGGCGTCGTCGGGCAGCTCGTCGAGATCGAGCACCGCTTGCGCCCACGCCTGGACCGGCGACTCGAGGAACGCGCGCAGATTCGCTATCGAGAGCTGGCGCCGCGCCGGTGCCGCGGGCGCGTGCGGCAGCACGTCGACGATGCCGAGCTCGGCGCGCAGTGGAGCGAGCGTGGGATGCCCGAGCAACGCCAGCATGCGATCTGCATCGGGGATCGGATGCTGGTTCGCGCGCAGGTGGGCCCGCACCGCATCGCGAACGCGTACGGCCCAGCGCTCGCGTGCGAAGCCCTCGGTACCTCCCCAGCGATGCAAGGGCTCGCGCACGGTGAGTGCGTCGAGCGCGGCGCGACTCGAGCTCTGTCCGAGATACGGCGCCAGCGCATCGCCGAGCTCCATCACGACCGACGACGGCCCGAGCCGCTGGCCGCTCTTGGGCTCGGCCGCGACGTACGACAGGTACAGAGCTTCGCGTGCGCCGAGCACGACCTCGAAGAATGCCTGGCGATCACGATCGCGCGGCGCGACATCGCCGGCGCGGACATCGCGTCGTAGATCGAGCGGGCTCGGCTGGTTCTGCGCCGGGAATTCGCCCTCGGCCAAGCCGACCACGGCGACGATCCGGAACGGCACCGCGCGATGCGGGCGCAGCGGTGCGATCATCACGCCGGCCGCGAGCGGCTCGCCACGATCCGCGCGGGCACCGACCAAGCGCCGCACCGCGTGCTCGCGCGCCTCGCGAAACCCGACGCGACGCGCATCGAGATCGACGAACGCGATCCCCGCGAGCATCGATCGCACGCGCTCGATATCGCGCGAGGTCTCGGCGCCGGTCTTGTCGCTACCACCCCGATCTATGTACGCATCGACGAGCCCGACGAACAGCTCGGCCCATTGCGCCAGGGTTGCCTCGTATGCCGCGAGCCACGCCGCATCCGCGCACAGCGATCGCACGAGCAGCGCATATGTCGCCGCGCTCGCGAGCTGATCGGACCGCACCTCCTCGGGCGCGACCAGCAGATCTCCGATCTTCGCCGGGCCGCGATTCGCGCCGACCATGTATGCGCCGAGCGCGAGCCGACGCACGCCTTGATCCCAGTGGAACTTGTCTTTGTGGTGCTCGAGGTAGGTGCCGGCATGCGCCTGCGCATCGGCGCCGTGCACGATGCCGAGCCGCTCGGTCCAGCGCACCCAGTCCACGAGGTCGACATGCGGATGACCGGCGAGCACCGCCGGATGGGTCATCACGCGGAGGAGGTCGCTGCGGGTCATCTTGCAGGTCGGCAGCTCGAGCAGCGCGAGCACGGCCTCGCCGATCCGGCCGCGATCATCGAGCGGGGCATCGATCAGATGGCACGGCACGCCGACCGCTTCGAACGCGGAGCATGCTTGCGCGAGATAGCGCTCGGGCTCGCCGGCGATCCACACCGCGAGGTCGTGCGCGCGCAGGCTCGGATCGGCATCGAGGTGCGCACGAAACCGCGCCGCGATCGTCTCGAGCTCGCGGCGTTCGCTCGGCGCCGCGATCACTTCGACGCCCGCGCGAAGCGCCGCGTCAACGTCCGGCGCCCCGGGCAGCTTGCGCTCGCGGACATCCGCGAGCATCTGATCCAATCCGGTCACGATCGGTGGCGCCACGAACGCATCCTCGATATCGCCACCGGTGCGCTCGACCAGCGCGCCGAGTGAATCGCGGACCGCGCGCCCCCACAGCGACAACAGCAACGGATCCTCGCCGACGACCGCACGCGTGCGACTCGAGACGTCGTCCCACAGCTGCTCGCACGGATCGAGCAAGTACACCGTGACGTCCGAGTGCTGTCCCAGATCGGTCAACGCCTCGAGCTGCGAGCGCACGAGATACGAGATCCCGAACACGCTGATCGGCGCTGCGAGCTTCGGCGCCTGCAACCCGGCCCGCCGCCGCGCCCACGGCAGCATCGGAATCGGCACGCGCGGTGAGCCGTGAGCGCGCGCCAACCTCGCGAGCGCTTCACCGATGAGCGCCGCTTGCCACCGCGCGGTGGGATCCTCGGCGAGTTCCTGCGGCGGCTTGCCGACGCTGAACGACGCCATCCAGTCCGGGCGGGTCGCGGTGTACTGCCACACGAGGTTCGCGAGGTGCTCCGCGAGCTGCACGCGCCGCGGGCCGGCGCGATCACCCGGTGCGGGTGCGGCGCCGAGATACGCCGCGACCGGCGCGAGCCCACCGATGTATCGCCCATCCGCGAGCACCGAGGCCAGCGCCGCCGCGAGCTGCGCGCGATCGATGCCCGCCACGCGATCTTCGCCCGTCCACGTCCGCTCGACGAACGCATCGAACGTGACAAGATCCAACCCTGCCGCGATGCCTCGCGACAGCGCGATCTCGCGCTTCAACCAGCGTGCAGCGAGGTGACCACCGACCACGATCGTCGACGGTGCGAAGGGATCGGCCGGCGGTAATGCTGCGAGCATCGCCTCGAGTAACGCCTCGACACGATTACCGTGGACCGCGCGCAGCACTACGGACCGCCCGGAACGACGATCCGCACGGCGGCGGGCACGATCTCGAACCGCGCCGGCAGCTTGCCGAGGGGCTCGCCATCGACATCGAGCTCGACCACGGCACTCGGCTCGATCGGCTCGGCCTCGACGACGCGCGCGCGCCGCTCGCTGACCTTGGCCATCGTGAGGTGGGTGCCTTTGTAGATCCGCGTCCCGCTCTTGAGCAGATCGGCGAACCCCAGATCCCCGAGCGCGACGACATCGAACTTGCCGTCGTCGAGCTTGGCGTTCGGCGCGATCTTCATCGCACCGCCGAAGTACTTGCCATTCGCGACCGCGACCGTGTTGATGGTGGCCTCGACGCGGTTCTTCACGTCACCGTCGAAGATCAGCTGGACCCGCTGGTTCTTGTACGACCACGTGGCGCGCGCGGTCGCGAGCATGAACGACATCCGCCCGAGCTTCTTGCCGCTCTCGTTGACCAGCCGATCGACCACGCCCGAGACCCCGAACGACGCGATGTTCGCGAACATCCGCACGATTCGCGTGCCGTCCATCGCGGTCAGCTCGAGCTTGCCGACATCGATCAGCCGCGTGTGGTTCGCCGCGATCACCGCGGCGGCTTCGGCCGCTTCGGTCGGCATCTCGATCGAGCGCCGGAAATCGCCACCGGTGCCGAACGGGACGAGCGCGAAGCTGGCGTTCGAGATCGCGACGCCATTCTCGAAGAACCCGTTGATCACTTCATTGACGGTGCCGTCGCCACCGATCGCGACGATCCGCTCGGCTCCGGCACGCAGCGCATCGCGAACCAGCCCGGTCGCATGGCCCGGGCCGTTCGTATGAACATCGTCGAACGGGAACGCGCGCTGCAGCGTATCCGCGAGCACGGCCCAGCGCTTCCCGAGCTTTCCGCCCTGGGAATTCGGGTTGACGACAACGACCGTGCGCGGCTGGGCCACGGAACGACCTTACCCCTACCGTCTGACGCCCGCCCTTCGGCAAGGCTGCGCGTCGGGACCCGGTCCCGGCGTGCTACCCGGGACCGTCGGTGATCGCGCGGTCGATCTTTGTCTTCAGCTCGACGTAACGCCGCAAAAAGTCGTAGTGGCGCTCCCGAAATGCGGTCGTGTAGCGACGCTCCCGAGCCTTGGCCCGCCAGGCCTCGGCGAGGTCCCCCAGGCGCGCGATCAACGAGCTCGCTTCTTTGAACGGGCTGACGATCGTTCGTTTGCCGTGGGTCTCGACCAGATCGACATGACCGTTCTCCGCTGGGCCCAGGAACGTGAGCACGACTGTATCGGGATGCTGGTTGCGGATCGTCCGCGCGATCGTCATCGCCGGCAGGTCGCTGATATCCTCGGCAACCATTGCGTAGTGGAACGCGCCGCCGCTGATCCGATCCAGGCCTTCGCCACCCGACGTGGCGTGCGTGAACGTGAAGCCCTTCGGCTTGGCCTCTTCGATCGCGGTGACGAAGTCATCGACTTCATCGACCACCAGCACGCGGAGCTCGTCGAGATCTTGGACGTGCTGCGCGTTGCGCCCGGCGACTTGATCCGCGAGATCGATCGCGCGCCGCTCGGTCTCCATGAAGCGCTGCAAAAACTCCTCGTGCACGCCGCGAATCTCGTCGAGCACGGCGTCGACCTCGCGCTTGCCGACCGACATGCCGGCCGCTGCGAGCACGCGTTCCTTCAAGTACGCGACCGATTCCGGCGCCTTCAAGATCAGATCGATCGCACCCGCACGCACCGCATCGACCGCATCGTCGTAGGAGCGGCGCGGCGTCATCGCGATCACCATCGTGGTCGGCGACGTCTGCTTGATCGCACGGATCGTCGCGATGCCTTCTCGCGGCGTCGTCGTATCGATATCGACCAGCGCGACCGAGAAGAATTGCCGCTCCACCAACGCGAGCGCGCGGGGGGCATCCTGGACGCAGGTGACGTGCAAGCTCGCTTCGGAGAGCAACTGGGCGATGCCATCATGCACGCCCTTGTCGGCGTCGAGCACGAGGACTTCGACTCCGACGAGATGGGTATGCGCGCCCGAGTGGACGCTGCGAAACGAGCCGGAGGGTTCGATCATGAGCGCACTCAATTGTAGATGAACGGCCGCACGAAATTGGTGGAGTTCGCAGGGTGGCTCGCGAACGCCCATTGGCGGATCACGGAGATCAGGCAGCGGGCCAGCGTGCGCGAGCCGGTGGTGTCCTTCGTCGCATTGACGCGCGAGACGCTGCCGTCGCGCTCGATCGTGAAGGCGATGTCGATCCGACCGTGTGGCGGGCCCTCCTCGGCGGTCTGACACTTCGCGAGGTCGTCCTTCGAGCGCGCCGCGGCGAGCTCGACCTCTCCGGGTAATGACGACTTCGCGTCGTACGGATTTTCGGGCGATCCGCCCTTGGCCTTCGCGACCGGCCTTTTTTCGATGACCTGCGGCGCCGGCGGCACCGGCGCAGGTGCGGTAGCGGCCGGCGCGGTCTGCGCGATCGCCGTGACGCTTGCTGCGAGCCCGGTTTGTGGTGCGGTGGCCGTCACAGGTGCTGCGCTTCCCGCGCTCGCCGCTCTTGCAGGCGCGGCTTTCGGTTCGAGCTTTTCCGTCGCGGCGGCGGGTTTCGCGAGCCCCTTCTGCAACAGTAACGCGCCGGCGCCGGCGAGCCCGACGTCGAGCACCAACAAGAAGAGGATCAAGCCCCAGCGCGGCGACGTGGGCACCGGCATCGAGACCGACGGTTCGCGTGCGTAACCCTGCGCTTGGTAGGTATTCGGCGGGATGCTCGCAGGCCGCGGCTCGGCGTGTAGGTGAGGGGGCGTCGGCCCATGATTTTGCGGTGGGACACTCGCCGGACCGGTGCTGTACTGCGGCGCTATATATGTATTCGGCGGGATGCTCGCCGGCTGGGCCTGGTAGTTCGCATTGGGCGGGATGCTCGGAGGTCCCGAATTGAAATTGTTATGAAGCGCTAGCGATGAATGTCGCGACCCGTCGCCGACCGGCGGTGAAAACGGCGCGTCATCGGGGATCTTTGCTGTAGGCGCAACCCGGCTGACGACAGCGGGCGTTAGTTTCGCGCCACATGTGCCGCAGAACCGGGAATCCGGCACATTCTCGGTGCCGCAGCTCGGGCAATGCATCCCGCTGGAGAGCGTAACTCACGATCGACCGATTCGACGAATCGACGACGCGGGATCGAGACGACTTGGTGTGTTAACTTAGTTCCTGGGAATGAGTCAGATCCTCGATCGGGTGCTGACGGCGGCTCGTCAGCTCGGGGCCTCCGACGTCCATCTGAAGGCTGGGCTTCCGCCCATCTTCCGGATCAAGGGCGACCTTCGAACCGTGCGCGATGTGCCGGCGTTGACGCGTGAAGCGATCGCGCAGTTCGCCGTCCATATGATGAATGACCGCCAACGCGAAGACTTCGAGACCAACCTCGATATCGATCTCGCGTACGGCACCCCCGACGGCGTGCGGTACCGCGTGAACATGTTCCAGCAGCGCGGCTCGATCGGCATGGTCATGCGGCTCATCCCGCCCGAGGTGCCGCCGTTCCAGAGCCTCAACCTGCCGCAAGCGGTCCTCGATCTGATGAACCACAACCGTGGCGTCATCTTGATCACGGGTGCGACCGGCTCGGGCAAGTCGACCACGCTCGCGGCGATGATCGACTACGTCAACACGCAAGAGGCCTATCACATCGTCACGATCGAGGACCCGATCGAATACACGTTCCGCGACAAGCGCTCGGTGTTGAACCAGCGCGAGATCGGGTTCGATACGATGTCGTTCGCGCGCGCGTTGCGCGCCGCGCTTCGCCAAGACCCGGACGTGATCCTCGTCGGCGAGATGCGCGACTTCGAGACCGCGCAGATCGCGATGACGGCGGCCGAGACCGGTCACCTCGTGCTCTCGACGCTCCACACGGTCGATGCGACCGAGACCGTCTCGCGCATCATCTCGATGTTCCCCACGCACCAGCAGCAGCAAGCCCGGCTCACGCTCGCGAGCGTGTTGAAGGGCGTCGTCTCGCAGCGCTTGCTGCCGCGCGCCGATGGCAAGGGCATGGTCCCCGCACTCGAGATCATGGTGAACACCGAGCGGGTTCGCGAAATGATCGAAGACCCGGTACGCACGCGCGAGATCAAGGCCGCGATCGCCGAAGGTCTCCATCCGTACGGCATGGTCTCGTTCGACCAGAGTCTTGCAGCGCTCGTGAAGCAGCGCCTCGTCACCTACGAAGAGGCCGTGAAGCACTCGACGAGCCCTTCCGATTTTGCACTACTGTTCCGCGGCGTCTCGGGAAGTGCCGAGCGCTCGTGGACTCCGTCCGAGAAGGGAGCAGCCACCACCAATGACGACTTCGAAATCGAACACTTCGAAAAGTAAGCTTCTGGCGCTAATCGCCTTGGTGCTGGTGGCCCTTGCCGGGGTCGCCAGTGCCGGCGGCAAGAAGAAGATCGTCGTTCTCGACTTCAAGGGGCCCGATGGCGAGAAGTTTCACGACGATGTCGTGAAGCTGCTCGAGGCCGACAACACGGTCGTCAACACCGACAAGTACAACGGCATGGCCGAGGAGCTCGACGCGAAAGCGCCGAACACCAAGAACGTCAAGAAGGTCGCGAAGAAGCTCAAGCTCGACGGTGTGGTGTGGGGCAAGGTCGAGAAGACCGACGACGGCTACACGCTCAAGTTGAAGCTTCGCGCGGGCTCGAACGGTGAAATCGTAGGGGAAGAGATCGTGACGACGGCCAAGACCGCGAAGCTCGGCAAGAAGGCGAAGAAGGATCTCAAGGGCAGCCTGATCCTGGCGATCGACGGTCTCGACGCGGGCGGTGGTGAGGCCGAACCCGAGGTGAAGAAAGATCCTGAAGTGAAGAACGAGCCCGAGAAGAAGAAGGATCCGGGCAAGGATCCGGAGACCAAGGATCCGGAGACCAAGGCCGCCGACGACTGCAAAGGCCTCAAGGGCAAGAAGCTCAAGAAGTGCGAAAAGCGCGTTGCCGCGAGGGATGGTGGCGGCGAGGGTGGTGGTAGCGAAGGCGGCGGTGATGTCAACGCGTCGGTCGAGCTCGCTCCTCTCTCGGCCGACGAAGCGCTGCTCCCCCAGAACCGCGCGGTCGATTTCACGATCGGCATGTCGTTCATCGCGCGCAAGCTCACGTTCACGGTCAACACGCTCACGAACGTGCCGTCCGGCTACAACCAATCGGTCCCGGTGCCGGGCGGCATCATGGATGTCACTGTCTATCCGTACGCGTTCTCGCACAAGAACCACGGCATCCTCACCGGGCTCGGCATCGAGCTCATGTACGACAAGGTCATCTACATCAACTCGAAGAAGACCTACACCGACGACGCGACGATGACGCTCAAGACGGCGAGCATCAACACGACCGAGGCGCGGTTCAGCGTCGGTGCCGTGCTTCGCTATCCGGTCAGCCCGAGCCTCCTCATTGGCGGTCGGCTTCTCTACTCCTTCCAGCAGTTCAACCTCGAGCCGACCTTCGCCAACGGCAAGTCGACCGACGTTCCGAACGTCGGCTACAAGATGGCGGAGCCCAAAGCGTTCTTGCGTTACCAGCTCGCGGGTCCGCTCGCGATCGACGCCGATGTCGGCTTCATGCTCGTGACGGACACCGGTGGCATCCAGGCGTCGACCTCGTCGGGCTACGGTCCGGCGACGGTGACGGGGTACGAGGCGAACCTCGGCCTCGACTACACGCTGACCAAGAACCTGTTCATCCGCGCGCTCGTTCGCTACGAGACGATCAGCCTGACGTTCAAGGGCGACTCGAAGTCCGAATCGAACACGCGCGACGGCGACCCGACGACGCAGGACGTGAAGGGCGCCAAGGACCTCTACTACGGCGCCACGGGTTCGATCGGCTACGCGTTCTAGGGGCTTACAAAAGCCTTACAGACCGGCCGGCGAGGCTGGGCGTTTGATCTCCCAGGAGATCTAAAATGCTGACTCGACTCGTTGCCTTGGCCGTCGGTCTTGCCACCTCGCTGACCTCGCTGACCTCGCTGACCTCGCTGACCTCGCTGACCTCGCTGACCGCCTCGGCCGGCGGCTTTGCCAAGCCGCCCATCCACGCGGTGGATCCCGAGCTAGCCTCGGAGGTCCCCTCGGAGGTCCCCTCGGAGGTCCCCGTCGATGTCCTGTGGATGCCGACCCGCGAGAACGTCCGCGCCGCGCTCGTGAAGCGTCGCGCTCACAACCTCGCGTCACTCCACGCGTACGTCACGACCGGGGTCTATCCGCACAACACCTATCGCACTGGCCCGCTCAACGTGTGGCGCGATGGCGCGGGTCACATCTGCGCAGCGGCGACGATCATCGCGCTCGACAACCACGCCGCGCTCGTCGACGAGACGGGCAAGACCAACGTCAACATTCGCCTGCTCGACGTCACCACCGGTCCCTTGCTCGACTGGATGCTGACCTCGGGGCTCACGATCGAAGAGCTCGATCGGATCCAGGCGCCGGGCTTCATGCCCGACCGTCCGAGCCCGCAAGCGTACGAGCAAGAAGACGCGAAGCTGCGCAAGGACTACGCCGCCACCGAGGCGTTCTTGAAGAAGCACGCGGCCGCGGATCTCGACGAGGCGACGACGCGCTTGATGGCGTACGCCGACCTCGCACGTGCGCTCGTGAATGGCTGATTTGGGTGGTACACCTGCGGACGCTATGCAGGCCGCAGAAGTCCGCCGTACGTTCCTCGAATTCTTCAAGAAGCAGGGCCACCAGGTGGTGGGTTCGAGCTCGCTCGTTCCGCAGAACGACCCGACGTTGTTGTTCACCAACGCCGGCATGAACCAGTTCAAGGACCTGTTCACCGGCGCCGAGACGCGTTCGTACAAGCGCGCGACCTCATCGCAAAAGTGCGTGCGTGCCGGTGGCAAGCACAACGACCTCGACGAGGTCGGTAAAACCCCGCGCCATCACACGTTCTTCGAGATGCTCGGCAACTTCTCGTTCGGCGATTATTTCAAGGAAGACGCGATCGCGTTCGCCTGGGAGCTCCTGACGAAGGTCTACGCGATCGATGCATCGCGCCTGGTCGTCACCGTCTACGGCGGCGATCCGGAGCTGCCCGGCATCGCGGCCGACGGCGAAGCGCGCGCGATCTGGAAGAAGGTCACCGGTTTCGGCGACGACCGGATCATCGGCCTCGGCAAGAAGGACAACTTCTGGCAGATGGGCGAGACCGGTCCGATGGGCCCGTGCACCGAGATCCACTTCAACTTCGACGCGACCGGCTCGAACTGGCCGACCACCGCGCCGGCGAGCTGGAAGGGCTGGCTCGAGATCTGGAACCTGGTGTTCATGCAGTTCGAGCGCCGCGAGGTCGGCGGCAAGCTGCACACGCTGCCTGCTCCGTCGGTCGATACCGGCGCGGGCCTCGAGCGCGTGACCTCGGTCGTCCAGGGTGTGCGCTCGAACTACGACACCGATCTGTTCGTGCCGATCATCCAGCGCGTCGCCGAGATCGCGAAGATCGAGTACGGCGCGGGCAACAGCGCGACCGATACCGCGATGCGCGTGATCGCGGATCATGCGCGCTGCACGTCGTTCCTGATCGCGGATGGCGTGTTTCCCGACAAGGGCGAGCGCGAGTACACGCTGCGCCGGATCTTCCGGCGCGCGGTGCGCCACGGCGAGCAGCACTTGAAGCTCGACCGGCCGTTCATGGCCGAGGTCTGCGCGAAGGTCATAGACGTGATGGCCGAGGCGTATCCGGATCTGCGCGAGCGCTCGACGGTGATCCAGAAGGTCGCGGTCGAAGAAGAGATCCGGTTCCGCGCAACGCTCCAGCGGGGCGAGGAGCGCTTGAAGGGCGAGATCGCTCAGCTCAAGAAGGCGGGAGGCACGCAGATCGCGGGCAAGACCGTGTTCTCGATGTACGACACGTTCGGCTTCCCGGCCGATCTCACCAAGATCATCGCCGAAGAGAACGGGCTCACGACCGACGACGAAGGGTTCACGGTGGAGCTCGATGCGGCCAAGGCAAAGAGCAAGTTCAAGATCGACGACACCGCGGTCGACACGATCTTCAAGCAGCTCGCGAGCGAGCTCGGCGCCACGAAGTTCCTCGGCTACGAGGGCCGCGGCACGAGCGGCGAGGGCGCGGTCAAGGCGATCATCGTCGGCGGCAAGCGCGTCGACAAGGCCGATGCGGGCGCGGACGTCGCGCTCGTGTTCGATCAGACTCCGTTCTATGCCCAGTCCGGCGGTCAGATCGGAGATGCCGGGCTCGTGATCAGCGCGAACGCGAAGATCCGGATCGACGAGACCGAGAAGCCTGCCGGCGACATGTTCGTGTTGATCGGCGAAGTCGCGACCGGCTCGATCCGGGTCGGCGACAAGGTGAAGTTCGAGGTCGATGACGAGCGTCGCGAGCGCGTGCGCGCGAACCACTCGGCGACCCACCTCTTGAACCACGCGCTCAAGCACGTGCTCGGCAATCACGTCGCGCAGAAGGGCTCGCTCGTCGCGCCCGATCGGTTGCGGTTCGACTTCGCGCACTTCTCGCCGCTCAGCGACGCCGAGAAACGCCGGGTCGAAGACCTCGTCAACGCGGACATTCGCTCGAATGCCGAGAGCAAGATCGACGTCCTGCCGATCGACAAAGCGAAGGAGCGCGGCGCGGTCGCGATGTTCGGCGAGAAGTACGGCGACACCGTGCGCGTCGTTAGCATCGGCAACGAATCGCTGGAGTTCTGCGGCGGCACGCACGTGCGGCGCGCGGGAGACATCGGCCTGTTCAAGATCCTCTCGGAGGCAGGCGTCGCCCAGGGCGTGCGCCGGATCGAGGCCGTGACCGGCGTCGGCGCGTTCGACTATCTCCGCAAGCTCGAGGACGAGCTTGGCAAGACCGCGTCGGAGCTCGGCCTCAAGGCCCAGCTGTTCGGTGTCGCGGCGCGCGTCGAAAAGGTGCTAGCCGACGCCAAGACCGCCGATCGCGAGATCGAGAAGCTCAAGGGCAAGCTCGCTTCGGGCGGCGGTGCACGCGACCTGATGGCCGAGACCGTCACCGTCAAGGGCGTGAAGGTGCTCGCCGCGGCGGTCGATACCGACGACGCGAAGGTGCTGCGCGACACCGGCGATCAGTTGAAGGACAAGCTCGGCTCGGGCGTCGTCGTGCTCGCTGGCATGGGTGGCCCGGAGATCCGGCTCGTCGCGATGGTGACCAAGGATCTCGCCGAGCGCGTCCCGGCCGGCAAGCTGCTCGGCGAAGTCGCCGCGCTCCTCGGCGGCAAGGCCGGTGGTCGCAACGACATGGCGCAAGGTGGCGGCAAGGACGCTGCCGCGGTCCCGGCCGCGCTCGCAGCTGCGCGCGCGTGGGTCGAAGCCCGCGTCTAACCTTAGATGAAGCTCGTGCTCGACGATGCCAAGCCGATTCGCTGGGCCCGTACGTCGTCAAGCACGGCTGCAGTCACAGCAACCAGCCTATCGGCAAAGGCGGAGATGACCCGTGAAGTAGCGGTCTATCTAGGTGCGAAGGCCGAGGCGATCCTGGCGTACGCGTCGGGCGCGCCGGCATGGTCGCCCCCCGACGCCGACCGTGACTCGGCTCGATGCCGCGCGTCTCGTAACGGTCGACGCCGATGTCGACAAGGCGCTGCGCGGCGGTCCGTTCGCGGAGGTCAACGCCGTGCCCGAAGGCACCTCGTGCTCGCTCGAGATCAGCGCAGCGGGCAAACCGATCATCAGCGTCCAACCCTCGCCGCCACGGCGCGACGGCAAGCCCGGCCAGATCCGGGCTTTCCCGACGAAGTCGGCCGAAGTCGACGTGAAGACGTGACAAGGTTTGACGCGGTCCCACGAGGAGCGGGATACTTACGGTCGGCCTCGAGCGAGGCCCACTATGCCTGCCGATGACCCTAGCGGCGCGCGACCCCCGGTCGTGCTCCGGATCAAGCTGCGCTACGAAGATGTCGATGCGATGGTGCAGCGGTTCGCGCCGAACGTGGGCAAATCGGGTCTGTTCATCCCGACCAAGTCGCTGCAGCCGATCGGGACCGAGGTCAAGTTCGAGCTGAGGCTCGCGAACGATCAACCCGTGCTGGTCGGCCTCGGTCGGGTGAAGGCGACGAAGGCTCCGGATCCGGCGAACCCACGTGCGGCATTCGGTATGGCGATCGAGCTGATGCGCGTCACGCGCGAGGCGCGCGAAGTGATCATCCGGATGATCGAGCGTCGCCGCGCGATGGGCCTCGCCGATGTCGCGATTCCGATGCCAGAGGATGTCGAGAGCGCGCGACGCGGCGACGTCGAGACTCAGCCGCGCGCGGAGACCGGCGCGATCGTCAGCGCAGCCATGGCGGTGCCGTACAGCGCGCCCATCCTGGCGGCGCTCCCGCCGAAGAAGAAGGCGCTCGCGACGGCGAAGACCCACCCGGGCAGCGGCGTGCACGATACCGCGGTGACAGATCCGCCGATCCGGCCGACGCCGCCACCTGCGAGCACGCAGGTGCTGACTGCGCCGCGACCGACGTCGGGACCGATGGCCGTCGCGCGATCCGTGACGACGCGACCGAGTGCGGTGGCGCTCGCGCCCGAGCCCGTGCGCGCGAAGCGACCGCGGTTGACCGATCTCATCGCGCGCGCGGCAGAGCTCTCGGTCCCGGTGGCAGCGGTGACCGTCCCCGGCCTCGACGAGCACGTCGATGTCGAAGCCGCGATGCTGCGCGCGCGCGCGCTCGCGGGCTCGAGCGATCTCGATGAAGAGCTCGCCGTGCTGCGCGAGCAATCGGGCAGCACGCACGGCGAGGTCGTCGAGATCTCGATCGAGGCAGCCTCGGCAGAGCTCGCGCGATCGCTCGGTGGTGCTGCGATCAGCAAGCGCAACCGGATCGTCGCAGAGGTCCCAGCGGTCGGGGCGGCCGGGATCTCGACGGTGTCGCCGCCGCCACCGGTCCCCGAAGCTTCTTCGCTCGTCGATGTCGCGCCGCCCGTCGAGGGTGTGCCCGATGCGATCGCCCTCGCGGGTGATGCTGCGTCCGAGTCGGGCCCGTCCGTTGCCGCGGATCAGTTCGTGATCGAATCGGGCCCGGTTGTCACCGAGTCCGGGCCCGCGCGCCATCGCTCGTTCATCCAGGCGAGCACCGTGATCGGCGAGGCGATCGCGCCCGCACCGCCGGAGGTTCCGGCGCCGCGCGAGCGACGCGGCACGACGTCTCCGCCACCGTCGCGCGGGTCGCCGATTCCGCCTCCCGAGGTTGTCGTCGCCGGGCCGATCGTCGCCGAGGCGGCACCGGTCGTCGAGCCACCGCGCGAACGCGCGAAGACGTCGCCGCCTGCGCTGATCGTCGACGACGAGCTCGACTCGTTCGCGAGCGCGCTCGACGCCGCGCGCGTCGAGACCGGCGTGACGAACGTGCCGCTCGGGCCTGCGGATCTCGAGCTCGACTCGTTCGAGCGCGCGCTCGACGCGGCGCGGATCCAGACCGGCGTCGCGATCACCGCCGCGCCGATGGGCGAGGACAGCATTGACGAGCTCGATCCCGACGATATCGAAGAGTTGCCGGGCGAGAGCACGCAGATCGGCCAGGTTGCAGGTCACTTCGATCCGCAGCTCGGTGGCGCACCGGTCGCGGATCAGATCCATCTCGCCGAGGCCGTCGATCGCCAGCTCGCGGATGCCGAGTCCGACGACAACGAGCTCGCGGCGTCGATCCGAGCGGCTGCGGCGGCGTACGAGGCCGAGCTCGCCGATGTTCCGGAACCGCAGGCCCAGCTCGACGACGAGGAGATTTCTGATCTCGACGTGCTCGCCGAAGCCGACGCGAACGACGCAGACCTCTTGACCTCGCATGGCGAGCGCGAGAGCTCGGACCACGCGCCCGCGTATGCGCCGCCAGCGGAGTACGCGCCGCACGAACATCCGGCGGCGCCCGCGTACGCGCAGGATCCACACGCGTACGCCGAGGCTGATCCAGCCTACGCGCAGCAGGCGTACGTAGCGCAAGACCCGCAGGCCTACGCGGACCCTGCGTACGCGACGCAACAACCCGGATACGCGGCGCACGATCCTGCCTATGAGGATCAAAATCCGGCGTACGCCGATCCGGCGTACGCGGCGCAAGCGCCCGGATCCGCGGCGCACGGGTCGGGATACGCGGCGCACGAGTACGCCTACGCCGATCCAGATCCGGCGTACGCCGATCCAGATCCGGCGTACGCCGATCCTGCGTGCGCGACGCAGGCACCCACACAGGATCCCGCGTACGCCGATCCAGCGTACGCGACGCCAAAACCTGCGCACGCCGATCCGTACGCTCCGCCCGACCCCGCATACGCCGATCCTGCGTACGCCGCGCAGGCTACCGCGTACTCCGCGAGCGCCGTCCAGCAGGCGTACGCCTCGCAGGACCAAGGCTATTACACGCGATCCGAACAACCGTACGTGCCCGATCCAGCCTACAGCACCGGTCCGCAGCAGTACACGCCGCCCGCCTCTCCGACGCATCCGACGGGCCCGGTGCAAGCCGTCGAGCCGCCCACCGAAGGCTCGGGTGCGAAGCGCCGGCCCTTCGGCGGCGCGCTCGATCCGGTGTCGCGGCTCGGGAGCGACGATGAACGGCAGCCGAGCCCGAGGTCGAGCGCACCGCCGCGCGCGGGCGAAAAGTCGGTCGTACGCACGCCGACGCGCGCGGTGATCAAGCGTCGTGCGGCGACTCCCCTGCCGGTGGCTGGCGACGACGATTTCGATTTCGCATCGCAACTCGATCTCGGTGATGACGACGAGGGCGTGCCGTCCGAGCCGCCGATGCAGGATCCTGATGCGTTCAACGCGCCGAGCGAATACACGTTCGTCGAGAGCCTCGAGTACACGCCGCCCGCGTTCGCCGAGCCGCCGGGCCTCGATGCGGCGCTCGAGTTCGACGATCCCCATCAGTTCACGACGCAGACGCCCGCGCGCCCGGAGTCGCGGGTGCGTGCGCCGGAGACCACGCGCTACGCGCCCGATGCACCGCCGGCCGATTCGATCGATTTCGACGAACCGCACGGGTTCGCGGAGCCGTCGCAAGCGCGGCCGCAAGCGACCCCGACGATCGATGATCTCGAGAGCGCGCTGTCGACGCTCGACGTCGATCTCGATCATCTCGAAGTTCCGGTTGCCCGGCGGCGGGCGCGGCGCGCGAGCACCGCCGTCCCGGGCCTCCCCGGGATGCCTCCGGAACGCGCGCCTTCGGATCCTCCGACGAACCTGCCCTCGGCCCAGGCGCGCGCCGTGGTCCAGCGCGAGCTCGCGCAGCGCGCCGCGGCGGGCGATCGTCCGAACCGCACGCCGAAGCGTCGCGGTCAGCCGAACAAGCGTGGCACCGCTGCGCCGCCGGTTCCTGCTACCAAACGCCCGACGCCCGCGACGCCCGCGCGCGCAGCCAGCGAAGACGATGGCGGTGTGCTCGTCGACTTCGACGACGACGATAAATAGTTACGCGAGGCCGGGATGCGCGAGCGCGCGAATCAGTGCCGGGCGATCGCCTGCGTGCTGTTGCCAGATCTCGATGATGTGATCGGCCTGCGTGCGGCCCGAGGTCGCGATCGACTCGAGCGGCTCCATCAAAGGCAGCGCCGTTGGCGCCACGCGTGAGAGCCCGTCTTGCGCGATCCTCACGAGCTCCTTCGCGAGCTCGCCGAGCGTGTGAGCGCCGGCCTTCGTCGCGAAGCCTTGGCGCGGCACCGCGTCGGCGATCTCCTGGCGCTCGGCGTAGCTCAGCGTGGCCGTCAGCTCCGTTGCGGCGGCGCGCGCGCTGGGGTCGTAGAGCAGGCCGCGCATCAGGGGTGCGAGCGCGGCGTTCATCGGCATCGAGCCGCAATCGCAGCCGCGGACCTCGATGAACTTCTTGAGCCGACCCTCGGGAAACAGCGTCGAGAGATGGAGCGCCCAGTCGGCGCGCGTCGCCTGCTCGCCATTCCACCCGTTCGCCATGAACTGGCGGAACGTGAGCCCGGCCGGCACACGCTGATAGCCGTGGCGGTAGACGAAGTAGAGCGGTACGTCGAGCGCCCACTCCGTGTACGCCGTGAAGATGTCGTCGCGATCGAACACGAACGGCACCAGCCCGGCACGCTGGTTATCGGTGTCGCGCCAGATCCACGCGCGATAGGTCTGATAGCCCGATATTTTCTCGTCGACGATCGGAGAGGCCGCGTAGAGGGCGGTGAGGATTGGCGTGACCGAGTACAGGCAGCGCATCTTCGCCGCCGCGTCGGCTTCGTCGGCGAAGTCGAGGTTGACCTGCACGGTCGCGGTGCGCAGCATCATCTCGAGCCCGCGCGTACCGACGGTCGGCATGTAGGCGCGCATCACATCGTAGCGCTCCTTCGGCATGAACGGGATGTCGGTGCGCGTCCCGAACGGCCGCAGGCCGATCGAGAGCCACGCGAGGCCGAGCTCCTGGGAGGCCGCGGCGAGCTCTTTGACGTGCGCAGCGAGATCCGCAGCGAACACGAGGTCATCGCTGACCGGGCGACCGGCGAGCTCGAACTGGCCCCCGGGCTCGATCGTCAGCTGAGCATCGTCGCGGGCGAGCGCGATCGCGTGGCCGTGCTCGAGCACCGGCGAACCGCTGTTCGCGGCGAACTTCGCGAGCAGCGCGCCGATACCGTGGGGGCCCTCGTAGGGAGGCGCCTCTCCGGTGGCGCGGATCACGCCGATCAGCTCGTGCTCGGTGCCGACGCGCCAGGCAGAGGCGGGCTTGCCCGCGCTGGCGAAATACTCCCGTAGTTCGTCGAACGCGCGAACGGGAACGGCATCGTGTTCGTCGACGAGGTGCACGCGAGTTGGTGGACCTTAGTGGGTGATCTCCCTTGCGTCAATCGCGTGTGGTAGCGTCGCGTCCGTGCACGGTGTGTTGCTCGATCGCATTCCTGGGCGCCTCTCTGGGCGCCCCGCTTTCGCCTCGAAACGCGCCCGCTTGCTCGAATTGCTGCGCGAGCGCTCGTTCCAGGAGCGTGAGGTCACCTTGTCCTCGGGCCTCAAATCGAACTTCTACATCGACTGCAAACAGGTCAGCTTCGATGCCGAGGGCGCCGCGCTGATCGGCGACCTGTTCCATCAACTGATCGAAGAGCTCGCGCCCATGGCGGTAGCGGTCGGTGGCTTGACGCTCGGTGCCGATCCCCTTGCCACGGCGACCAGCGTGCTTGGCTTCCAGGCCGGAAGGCCCCGCGCCACGTTCATCGTGCGCAAGGAGCCCAAGGGCCACGGTACGAACCAGTGGGTCGAGAGCACCAAGCTCGCCGCAGGCGCGCCGGTCGTGATCCTCGAGGACGTCGTCACGACCGGCGCCTCCACGCTGCGCGCGATCGAGCGATCGCGGCTCGCGGGCTTCACCGTGCTCCATGCGATCGGCCTCGTCGATCGACTGGAAGGCGGCTATGAAGCGGTGACCGCCGAGGCGCCGCTGACGACGCTGTTCACGAAGCGCGATTTCCTTCCGGAATCATAATGAAGTCTGTCGTCGTTCTTTGTACTTCGGCGCTCATCACGGCCTGCGCCGGTGGCGCAACTGCCGTGCGTCTCGACGAAGGCTGGCCGCAAACCGCGCCCGACTACGAAGGCACCACGAGTGAGTGGACCCGTCACACCACGATGCGTGGCGATTTTCAGGAAGCGCTCTCGCTCGACGCGGTCTTCAAGTCTCCCGACTGGCGCGCCGCGCACGCCGCGCGCGATGCCGAGCACCGCGGCCTCGATGGCACCGCGCGCGAAGCGGTGTTCGCGCAAGCCCAGGCCGACATGGCGGGCCCGTACGAGGTCGAGCTGTTGTTCACGACGTGGGATCGCCGCGAGAACGACCTCGATCGCGGCAAGAAGAGCGTCTGGCACGTCGCGCTCGTCGACGACACTGGCAAAGAGATCGAGCCGCTCGAGATCGTGAAGGACAAGCGCCCGGCGTACATCCTCAAGGCCGAGTTCCCCGCGTACGGCGACTTCGCGACCGCGTACGTCGCGCGCTTTCCGAGGACGACGGCCGTGCTTGGCACGAGTGTCCACTCGGTCCGCCTGCGCTTCTCGAGCGAACGCGGCGGCGCCGAAGTGATCTGGGCCGCGAAGTAACCAAGCAAGGCGTCCCGCGTTGCGGCGCGAGCGAACCCGAACGGGACCCTGATCGGGTTAGGGCTAGGGCTAGGGCTAGACGCCGAACTTCGCGAGTTTCTTGTGCAGACCCTCGCGGGTGATGCCGAGCGTCGCCGCGGTCTTGGTCTTGTTGTTGTTGTGATCGCGCAGCGCTTCCGCGATCAGCCAACGCTCGACCTGCTCCATCATCTCTTTGAGCGTGCCTTGCTTCGGCGCGATCCGCGTGACGGTGCCTTCGATCTTGCGAAGGCGCGGCGAGAGATCGGTCGCCTCGATGTAGTGGCCGGACTCGGCCTGGATCACGATCCGCTGCACCTCGTTCTCGAGCTCGCGGATGTTGCCCGGCCAGTTGTAGGTCGTGAGCGCATCTCTCGCATCGGGCGTCAGGCCCGGCAATTCGACACGATACTCCTCGGCGTAGCGCTTGAGGAAGTGCGCTGCGAGCTGCGGGATATCTTCGCGGCGCTCGCGCAGCGGCGGCAGCTTGATCGGGAACACCATCAGCCGGTAGTAGAGATCCTGCCGGAACCGACCCTTCTCGACCTCCGCGTTGAGATCTCGATTGGTGGCACAGATGATGCGGACATCGACCTGCTTCTCGGCAGTCGCACCGACGGGGCGGATCGTGTTTTCTTGCAGGACGCGCAGCAGCTTGGCTTGCAGCGTCATCGGCATCTCGCCCATCTCGTCCAGGAACAGCGTGCCGCCATCCGCGATCTCGAACAGGCCCTTCTTGTCGCTGTCCGCGCTCGTGAACGCGCCGCGCTTGTGCCCGAACAGCTCGCTCTCGAGCAGGTTCTCGGGGAGGGCGGCGCAGTTCTGCGCGACGAACATCTTGTCGCGGCGCCCCGATTGGTAGTGGATCGCCGAGGCGATCAGCTCCTTGCCTGTGCCGGTCTCGCCTTCGATGCACACGGTCGCGCGCGTATCGATGACCTTCTCGAGCTGGTTGAACACCGCCTTCATCGCCGGCGAATCGCCGATGATGTTGTCGAACTTGATGGGCGTGGAGCGGCGCTTGAGGTAGACGTTCTCGCCGCGCGCTTTCTCCTCGGCGACGCGCAAGCGAGCGACGAGCGTGGCGTTGTCGAGCGCGAGCGCGGCCTGCGAACCGAGGAGCAGCGAGACCTCGAGATCCCGGTCGGTGAACATGTTCACCGACGAGCGGTTATCGGCCTGGACCAGGCCGATGATGTCGTCGCCGCGCCAGAGCGGCATCGCCATCATCGACAGGATCCGGCCTCCCATGATCGATTCGCTCGTCGAGAGCTCTTCTTGTGCGTTCGCGGTGAGCACCGCGGCGCGGTCGGCGAGGACGCGACGCAGCACCGCGCGGCTCGCACGCACTGGATCGGGACCGCCCGGCGTGGGAGCGGGCGAACCGGGACGCTGGCGCGAGACCGCGAGCGAGAAGCGATCTTTGTCGCTCTCGGAGCGCAACAGGATCGCGACGTGGGTCGCGCGCGGGAGCAGCTCGAACGTGGCGGCGACGATCGCGTCGATCACCTCGGCAGGCTCGAGGCGAGCGCCGAGCGGCTGGAGCGCCTTGTAGACCCGGATCGCTTCGGCGGGCTCGCCGTCGATCGCGTCTGTGACCTGGGGCAGGTCCATGATCGATCGCGACGCGATGAGGCGATCCCCCAGGTCGTCCTCGATCTCGTCACCGATCCGCACCGCGATCCTCACCGGATCGTTGCGATTGCCGAGCAGCAAGATGTCACCCTCGGCGAGGGCTAGCTCCCACCGCGCGCTCGCGTCGATCGCGATGCGTTTGCCCGCGCGCTCGACGGCAGAACCGTTCGTGGACCGCAGATCGCGGAACACGTAGTGGTCACCGATCTGGGTGATCTGCGCGTGATCGCCCGAGAGGTGATAATCGGTCACCACCACAGTGCTGGCAGGAGACCGGCCGATCGTCAGGGTCGCGCCAGTGACGCGATGGACCTTTTGATCGGCGGTGCCCTGCTGAATCTCTAGAACGATCAAGCAGCTAAACCCTTCCAACGGTTTATACTGCATCTTCGCGCATGTCGGCATCCGGACCTTCGAAAGTCGTCGTGCTCGACCCCGATGCGCGGGCGGGCCGTCAGGTCCAGCTCGGCTTCGCGCGCGAGGGCATCGAAACGGTCGTTCCGGCGATTCCCGCGGACCTCACGCAGCTAGAGCTCGGCCTCACCAATGGCGATGCCCCGGCGCTCGCGCTGGTCGGTGGGAGCGCGGGTGCCGCGATCGACCTGATCAAGCGCGCCCGCGAGCTGCTCGTCGCCGGCAACGCGGATGTCCCGATCGTGTTCACCGGGCACGGGTCGCGCGCCGAGCTGCTCGCCGCGGGTGCGGATGCGGTGCTCGCGCATCCGGTCTACCTGCGCGACGTCGTCACGATCGGTCGGATCCTGCGCAACGTGGCGCACGATCGTCGCGAGCACCTGGTCGGCTCGCTCGCGGAGACCACCGGTGTCTACACGCTCGTGCGCGCGCTGTGTGCCCTCGGTCGCAGCGCGGTGCTAACACTAATCCGCGGGCTACGGCGCGGCGAGATCCGGTTCTATCGCGGCGAGGTCACCTCGGCCCAGGTCGGCTTGATCCACGGCCAGGCGGCCTTCCACCAGCTGCTCCTGTGGACCGATGCGCGGTTCGATTTCGCGTACGAGGACATCGTTCGACGCGCGCAGATTCCGATGACGCCCGAGGAGCTCTTCAAGGACGCCGAGCGCTTCCTCGAGGGCGTGCGCGAGAGTGCCGAGTTGCTGTCGCCGTCGATGGTGCTCGAGCAAGACCAGCAGCGCGTGCAGAGCCTCGGCAAGCAGATTCCGACCGAGGTCTACGGTGTGCTCCGCATGTTCGATGGCCATCGCGTGCTCGCCGATATCCTCGAGGATTCGCCGTATCGCGTGTTCGAGACGCTGCGCGTGGCGCAGAAAGCGCTCGAGATTGGCCTCTTGCGGCAGGTCGCCGAGTCGCGGCCGAAGCCCAGCTGGCGCGCGGTCCTCGCGATCGAAGAGTGGTTGGTCGGCAGCGAGACCCGCGACCAGGTGGTCGAGCGCACGTCGGTGATCGATAGCGGTCCGGTCTCGCGCCAGAGCAAGCCCAAGTTCAAGAAGGGCAAGCGTGGCAAGAAGACCCGCACGCCGCCGACCGGCACTCCGATCGTGAAGTCGGCGACGGCCGCGAAACCCGACGAGATCGATTGGGTCTCGCTCGTCCCGCGTTCGATCGGTGCGGAGGTGGGTCAGCTCGCCGGTGTCGTACCAGCGGCCGCAGCGCACGGCGAGATCGATGTCGCCTCGCGCGACAAGGCGCGCGAGAAACTCGAAGCGCTGATGGACACCGGCAAGCGCGATCGGATCTTCCCGACGGAGATCGGGATCGAGCCGTCGGTGGTCGTGCGCGAAGAGGGCGATGATTGGGAGGCCAAGGGGTGGTCTGCCACGACCAAGATCGATGGCGATGCGAAGATCAAGCAAGAGCTCGCCGACGCCGATACCGACAAGCCCGGCCGGCCGGCGGCGGACGCCGAGGCGACGTCGGACGCGGATGCGAAGGCAAACGCCGACGCCAAGGCGGTGGCGGACGCGAAGGCAAACGCGGACGTCAAGGCGAAAGCTGACGCCGATGCGAAGACCCAGGCCGACGCCGATGCCGCGCTATTCCGCAACGACGCAAAGGCTCGCGTTCGCGAATCTGTCGAGAAGATGCGCATCGATCGCGCGCTCGAAGACGAGGCCGATCAGCGCGCGCTCGAGCAAACGAGGCGCAAGAACGCCGCTGAAGAAGCGAAGGTCTACGCCGCACGCGTCAAGGCCGCGGCCGAAGCGAAGCGGATCGAAGCCGAGAGTGCAGCTCGCGCTGACAGCGCTGCGGCCACTATGATCGCGACGCCGATCGCGATCCCGGGGGGCGACGCGGATCGCGGATCGACGCGCGTGATCGTCACCGATCCGGTGCTGGTCTCCGAAACCTCGTCGGCGACCGTGACGGTCGCCGACACGATGAAGGTCGTCGGCGCTGCCGACACCGCGACGATCACGACGACGCCGCAAGCGCTCGTGCGGGAGCAACCGCGTGCCGGCTCGGTCAAGCCGACGAATCGCGAGCTCACGCCGCAACCGCTCGAGGCGAGCGCCACCCCGATCGCGATCGGGTACGAACCGTCGGACGGCACGCCTAAACCGATGGTCGCGAGCGGCACGGCCGCGCCGCTGCCGCGCCGTGCACCGAGTGCGACTCCCGAGCACGATGGCCCGCCGGTCAAGCAAACCACCGGCGAGATCATCAAGTCGTTCAGGCCGCAGGCCCAGGTGACGCAGGGCCCCTCGATCTTGATCGAGCTCGAGGCGGAACCGGTGAAGCCCGCTGCACTCGCCGCCAAGGCCAGCGTGCCCTCGGCGCTCGATGCGAAGTTTGATCGCTCCGGTGATGCTGGAGCCGGCGAGTCGGCCGACGAAGTTGCGACGACCGCGTTCGTGCGCCCGGAACCGGAGCCCGAAGCGCCCGGAACAGATGTGGCGGTCGCGAAGCTCACCGCCGAGCCCGTCGCTGCGAAGCCAGCCGAACCGAAGCCCGAGCCGACCGCTGCCGAGCAGAATGCGCTCGTCGCCGATCTCTTTGCCGCTCACGCGGCGATCGCTGCGGCAACGTCGAAGGCGTCCGCCGCTCCCGCTGCGCCGTCGAAGGGTGACGCGGCTTCCTCCTCGAGGGAGATGATCGTCAGACAGATCCGCAAGGACGCGGTCGAGTTCACGATCGACGAAGAGGCCTTCTTCAACGCGAAGGAGAGCCACACGGCCGCGGTGCCGAAACTCGAATCGTTCGACGATCTCGACGAGGGCTACGAGCCGCCGAAGTTCTGGGACCGCGTGTTCGGCCGAAAAAAGAAGCCGCACTGAGCTAGGGTGGCGCGCATGGCGCTCACCCTCTACGTCGGTAGCAAGCGGTACTCGTCTTGGTCGCTCCGGCCGTACCTCGCGCTCGTGCACGCCGGTGCCGAGCTCACGACGAAGACGATCCTGCTCGATCAAAAAGATTCGAAGGCGAACATCGCCGCGATCAGCCCGTCGGGTCGCGTGCCCGTGCTCCACGATGGCGATCAGGTGATCTTCGATTCGCTCGCGATCTGCGAGTACGTCGCCGAGCTCTATCCAACCGCGGGGCTGTGGCCCGAGGAACGCGCAGCGCGTGCCCGTGTCCGCTCGATCGCCTCGGAGATGCACTCGGGCTTCGCGGCCCTGCGCAAGCACATGCCAATGGATCTAGGCGCGGATCGCTCGGGGCAGGGGCGCACGCCGGAGTCACTCGCCGATATCGAGCGGATCGAGGAGGTTTGGTCGACCGCGCTTGCCACGAGTGGCGGGCCGTTCTTGTTCGGCACGTTCACGATCGCCGATGCGATGTACGCGCCGGTCGTCACGCGGTTCCAGACGTTCGCCGTCGAGCTCGCGCCCGTGAACCAGGCGTATGTCGAGACCGTGCTCGCACTGCCCGCGATGCGCGCGTGGTACGCGGACGCGGCGGCCGAACCGACCACTCGTTAGTTCGTAGGCCGGCGCGATCACGCGGACCGCTCGTCGTAACCGCTGCACGAGCAGCGCTGTCGCTTACGTGCCTACCTATCCGACGCGCGCTTATAGATACCTCAGTCGTCGGGGTCGGCATCGTCACCCGGAGGCGGCGTGAACGGCGTTTGCGATAGCATCGCCATTGCGGTCGCGAGATCGACGACCTCGACCGACGCGGGCGCATTGCGCTTCAACATGAACGCGCACGTCGCGCACGACGTGACGACCATGCCACCGCCGGCGGCGTGGACCTCCGCGAGCCGGCGCTTGCTCATCTGATCGGCGACGAGCGGCATCGTCTTGGGCAAGAGGCCTCCGCCGCCGCAGCACTCGGTATCGCCCTTCGACCAGCCGAGCTCGCGAACCTCGACGAGCTGGGACAGCGCCTTGCGCGGCGACTCGATCACGTCGTTGTAGCGCGCGTGATAGCAGGGGTCGTGATAGTAGACGCTCTTGCGCTGCATCTGACACGCGAGGTTCGCGGCCGCCGGTGCGAGCACGTCGGCTACGGCGACGACCTCGGCGCTGACCTGCACGCCCTCGGCGGCGTACTGCTCGCGCACCGCGTACAAGCACGCGCTGCAGTTCATCGCGACTTTCTTGAACCCGCGCATCGCAGCCGCGACGCGACCTGCGTGCCAGCGGAACAGATCGCGATGGCCGGCTGCGAGTAGCGGATAGCCGGCGCACGCCTGCGGCGCCTCGACGATCTTGACGTGCTCGAGGCCCGTGCGATCGAACACCGCGAGGGCCGCGGCAATGTCGGCGCTGCCCTTGTCGATCGCGTCGCAACCCGGCCAGTAGCCGAGCTCGCCTTCGGTCGCGAGCCGATCGCTGAACGAGCTCTGCAGCTGCGCGCTCAACCGCTTCTCGCGCGCGCGGAATCGCTCCGAATACCCGACGAGCGCCGGATGCGGCACGCCTCGCTCGACGGCGGCCGCGCGGCCCGAGAGCAGCACCAGCCCGGGCTCGTTACCGTGATCGCAGTACGCGGTGCAGTGGCGACAACCCGTGCACGCCCACAGTGGATCGGTCGACTCGGCCGTCCAGCTGCCACGCCCGAGGCGGAGCTGGTTCAGGCGATCCATCTTGACCTGCGGGATGTGCGTTTCGCGCCCGCTCGCCGTCGAGACCGGGCATGCGTGCCGGCACATCTTCGGGCAGAAGGTGCAGTAGTCGAGCTGCTTGGCGACAGCGTCCGCGGAGAAATCAGACATCGGGTACTCAGTTCAGGGCAGTGACGCGTTCACGTAGCTGGGCGAGGTCGCGCGCGATGCGCGGATTCATCGGCTCGAGGATCGCGAGCCGTTCGAGGACGTCGAGCGAGCGCGGCAGATCACCGTTGCGCCCGTAGATCCCGGCGAGGTTGACGAGCATGCGCGCGACGATCTGACGCTTGCTTGCCGCGGCGATCACGCTCGGCTCGAGCACCGCAGTTGGCGTGGTGGTCTTGCGCAGGAGCGCCTCGAGATCCGCGGTCGTGAGCTGTGCGCCGTGGTTGTATGGATCCAGGAACAGCCACGTATCTTCGGTCGCGACGCGTACCAAGAAGTGCCCTGGAAAGTTCACGCCCTGCGCGATCACACCGACCCGACGCGCGACCTCGAGATAGAGCACGGACAAAGAGATCGGAATACCGCGCTTGCGATCGATGACCTCGCACAGGAACGAGTTGCGCGGGTCGTAATAATCATCGGTGTTGCCGGCGTACCCGAGCCGCGTGAACAACCAGCTCGCGATCACCTTGGCGCGGTCTGGACTGTTGTCGGCGGCGGCGACATCCGGGGCGACCTGCTTCGCGATGTCGTCGAGCGACGCGCGATAGCCCTCGAGATCGCGTTGCGGAAAGTCCCACGCCCCGATGAGCAGCGCGGCGTGATCGAGTGCGAGCTCGTCACGGGCTACCACTTCAGCAAACCGGGCGAGGCCCGGGCCGGACTCCATACCCGCTAGATTAGCATCTATGCCCCGGCCCGCGGCCGGCCGCTCGTCCCACCGTCGGCGCCCAGCCGCCTCCGTTAACGCGCATCTTGTGTCAAGATGTATGCGAGATGGCCGAGGAGCCCCGACCCGGGATGATCATCGGCGGCCGTTACGAGCTCATCGAAGTAGCGGGACGCGGCGGCATGGCGGATGTGTGGCGCGGACGCGTTCGTGGTGACTCGGGGTTCGTCCGAGATGTGGCCGTGAAGCAGATGCACCAGAACCTCGCGGTCCAGCCTCCGTACGTCGCGATGTTCGTGGAAGAAGCGCGGCTCGGCTCGATGCTGCAGTCTCCGAACGTTGCCGAGGTCCACGACTTCGTCCACGACCGCGGCAACTACTACATGGTGCTCGAGTGGATCGACGGCGTCGATCTCGGCACCTGGATCCGCTGGCACGCGCAGCGCAGCGAGCCGACGCGATGGGAGCTCGTCGCAGCGGTCGCCGTCGGCATCTTGCGCGGGCTCGCGGCAGCGCACGAGCGTGTCGGCCCCGATGGTCGCTCGCTGCCGGTCGTCCATCGCGATGTCTCGCCGCACAACGTGCTGTTGACGACGCGCGGCATGGTGAAGCTGATCGATTTCGGGCTCGCCCTCGCGAACGATCGTCCGCAAGAGACGACCGAGACCGGCATCGTCAAAGGCAAGATGTCGTACCTCGCACCCGAGATCGTGGCGGGTGGTCGCCCAATTCCGGCGAGCGATCAATTTGCCTGCGGCTCGGTGCTCTGGGAAGCGCTCGTCGGTCGCAAGCTGTTCGACGGCACCACCGATTACGAGACGTACACGCGCCTCCGCGATTGCATGGTGCAACCGCTGCGACCGCTGCGGCCCGACGTGCCGGCGCCCTTCGTCACGATCATTCAACGCGCCCTCGCGCCGAGCACGGATGCGCGGTTTCCCTCGGCGCGCGAGATGGCGCGCCAGATCGGCACCACGCTCAAGAAGGTCCAGCTTCGCAAAGACCTTCACACCGTGCTCGCGAAGACCGTCGAGGAAGCGCGCGAGGGCATGGGCCTCGGCGTGCTCACCGGCGATCCATCGTCGGCGACACCAGTCGCGCAGATGGTCGGTGGCGACGATACGCCGCGGATCGTGCTCGCGCCGAAAGTCATGCCGGATTCGAATGCGAACACGCCGCCATCGGGCAGCACGCTCGACATGCTGCGTGGCCTGCGCCATCGCTTGCCGTTCTTCGGTCGCAAGAAGGCCTAGCACGCCGGGACTTGCTCCCGGCGCGCAGCGCTGCCGGAGGCAGCGCGCAGTGTCGTTAGAAATCTTCCGGGACCGTGGTCTCGGTGCCGCCATCTTTGGCGTCGTCTGCGGTCTTCGGCGCCGGACGAATGTAGATATCGTCGACGCGCCACTCGTCTTCTTCTTTGCGAAGCACGATGCGGTAGCGGATGCCGTTCTCGTCCCAGCGCAGCTCGGCGCGATCACCGAGCGTCTCGAGCGAGCCGTTGATGTGCTTGCCGAGACCGGCGATGAACCCCTCGACTTGCTTCTGCAGGCCATCCCGCCGGCGCTGCGTGAGCATGTTCAGGGCCCCGGGCACGTCCTTCGCGGCGACCGCATCGGCGAACAGCCGGATCGCATCGCGCGGTTGTTTCGCACGCGAGCGCGACACGAGCTCGGACTCGAGCCGCCAGATCTTACCTTCGCGCTGGAGCTGGACGAGCTTGCCATCCGGAAAGCTGACGAGCGCGCGCTCGCCGACATCGGGATTGCCCTTGAGCGAATCCTCGAGCACCTTGGCCTGCCAGGTCCGTTCCTCTTGCGACTGCTTCCACTGCAGCGCGAACTCGTCGTAGCTGAGCTTCTTCTTCACGTCGGAGGCGAGCAGGTCGTACGCGTCGTGCGGATCGTTCGAGTGCAGCGCCTTGACGTACTCGCGCACGCCATCCGCCGCCGGCGAAGACGGCCCGCCGGAGCCGCCGCAAGCGGCACACGCGTAGGCCACCGCCATCACCATTAGTCGCGCCTGCCGCGCCCGGCTTTTCACGCTTTGACAATAACGTGCCGAAAAAATAAAGCCACCGAAGCGGAATGCTTCGATGGCCCCCCGAGCTGCGTGGCCGTCCGTCAAGATCCGGCAGCTAGAGGTTGGTGATGATCGGTACTGCGACTGCGATGCCAGCTCGTAGGAGGCATGGCGCAGCCGTAAGTAGGCGCAGCGGCGTCGCTAACGACACCACAGTCAACCAGCGTTCACACGCCGGGGTGTACTATCTACCCCGCTCTACCTACGCACTGCCCTTCGGCGGTGCAGCGCGCGGGAACACGTCCCCGCTTGCGAGTTCGAGGCCGCTCAGAGGCCGCGCGGGCCGTCGGTCAGCTGAATTTCGGTGTGGCGGGCTTCGGGCAGCTTTTCGGGATAGTCGAGCGAGAAGTGGATGCCGCGCGATTCCTTGCGCCGGCGGGCGCACTCGATCATGAGATGCGCGACCAGCGCGAGGTTGCGGAGCTCGATCAGATCGCTCGTGATCTTGAAGTCGACGTAGTACTCGCGAATCTCGTCGCGGATCGTCTCGATGCGATGGCGCGCGCGCTCGAGCCGCTTGTTCGAGCGAACGATGCCGACGTACGACCACATGAAGCGGCGAACTTCTTCCCAGTTGAGCGCCACGACGATCGCGTCGTTCGAATCGGTCGCGTTGCCGCTCGACCACGGTTGGATTTGCGAAGGCGCGTGGCGCTCGATATCCCGAACGGCGGCGGCCGCGCGGTGCGAGAACACCATGCCTTCGAGTAGCGAGTTCGAGGCGAGCCGGTTCGCGCCGTGGAGGCCGGTCATCGCGCACTCGCCGATCGCGTAGAGGCCCTTGATCGTGGTCGCGCCGTCGAGGTCGGTCTTGATACCGCCGCACTGGTAGTGCGCTGCAGGCACCACCGGGATGCCTTGCTTGGTCATGTCGATGCCGAGCGCCATGCAGTGCTCGTAGATGTTCGGGAACCGGTGCTTCGTGAAGTCCGGATCGAGCGCGGTCATGTCGAGAAACACCGAGTCGGCGCCGGACTTCTTGAGCTCGTTGTCGATCGCGCGCGCGACGATATCGCGCGAGGCGAGCGAGCCGCGCGCGTCGTACTTCTCCATGAATGACTCGCCGTTGCCGAGCCGGAGCACGCCGCCTTCACCGCGCAGTGCCTCGGAGATGAGGAACGTGCCGGCGTGCGGATGGTAGAGCACCGTGGGGTGGAACTGCGTGAACTCGAGGTCACCGCAGGTCGCGCCGAGCCGGTAGGCCATCGCGATGCCGTCGCCGGTCGCGACGTCCGGGTTCGACGTGTAGATGTAGACCTTGCCGGTGCCGCCGCTCGCGAGCACGGTCGCACGTGCGGTGATCGTCTTGACCTCGCCGGTCGTGCGATCGAGGACGTACGCGCCGAAGCACGCTGGATCGCCGCCGTACTTCGCCATCGACAACAGGTCGACGCCGATGTGCTCCTCGAGGATCGTGATGTTCGCGTGCGACTCGACGGCCTTGAGCAGCGCGCGCTGGATCTCGCGGCCGGTGATGTCTTCCCAGTGCACGACGCGGTGCTTGGTGTGCGCGCCCTCTTTGCCGAGATCGAGGTTGCCGGTCGCATCGCGATCGAGCCGAACACCGAGGTCGAGCAGGCGCTGGACCTGGTTCGGGCCGTCGTGGACGCAGAGCTCGACGACCTCCCTGTCGCACAGCCCATCACCTGCGATCAGCGTGTCGTTGATGTGGGTCTCGAAGCTGTCGTCGCTCGCGAGCACCGCGGCGACGCCGCCCTGGGCCCAGTTGGTGTTCGTATCGGTCGGCTTCTTCTTCGTGATGACGGTGACCTTGCCGTGCTCGGCCGCCAGCAGCGCAAAGTTCAACCCAGCGATGCCAGATCCGATGACGAGGTAGTCGGTCTCGAGCGCGGTCATGCCACCGCACCATACCGCTAGACGCTGTAAGATGGAGACCACGTGAGCAGTCAGCTCGAGCAAATCCTTTCGTACCTCGACAAAGACGGTGTCAGCGAAATCGTGATCGCCGTCGGACGGCCGATCGCGATGCGGCAGAAAGGTGCGTACGTCAACCTGACGGCGCGGCCGCTGACCACCGCGATGTTGTGGGCGTTCGTCGAGGGCAGCGAACTCGGCCCCCTCATCCCGCACACCGATGGCTCGACGGAGCCGACCGACCTCGACGTCGGCAAGCGCCGCTTGCGCGTGCGGACGGGCCGCCGAGGGCAGGAGATCGTCGTCCGCCTCGAAAAGGGCGCGGCACGCACGCGTCCGGGGACGAACCAGCCGCCGATGACGGTGCCCGCACACGAGCTCTCGCTCGAGTCGGAGGCACGAGAGCTCGCGCTCGATTCGTCGCCCGATCGGTCGCCACTGGCACCGGCCGGACCGGTGGTCTCGTTCGGCAAGCCAGCCAGAAAACCGGCAGCGGCTCCCGGACCGTATGCGCCGCTCGCCGGTCTCGATCTGGAGCTCGACACCCCATCGCTGGAGCTCGAACCGCCGCCGAAGCCGGCCGCGGTCGCTCCCGCGAGCACGGCTCCCGCGGCGCCCACGATCATGGCGATCATGGAGATCATGAAGATCACGGCCCCGAAGGGCACGTTCGCGTACTACGTCGCGCTCGCTCGCGCGGCCAAGGCAAGTGACCTCCACATCTCGGGCAATCGGTTGATCCTCGTGCGCACGAACAACGAGCTCGTGCCGGTCGAACCGGGCGCCTCTCCACTGACCGCCGAACAAGCCGAAGCGCTGCTCCTGCCGCTGCTCGGCGCCGAAGACAAGGCGCGGTTGGAGGCGGTCGGCTACGTCGATCTCGCGATCGATGCGCCGGGTGGTGGTCGATTGCGCGCGAACATCTCGCGGCATCAGGTCGGCTACAAAGGCACGTTCCGGCTCGCGTTCGACAAGCCGCGTACGCTCGAGGAGCTCGGCCTGCCGAAGGAGCTCCAGAAGGTCGTCCAGCATCACCAGGGCTTCGTGGTGATCGCGGGTCCGAGCGGTCACGGCAAGACCTCGACGCTCGCGGCGCTCGTCGATCTCGTCAATAGCTCGCGCGCTCATCACATCCTCACCATCGAGGATCCGATCGAGATCGAGCATCCGCGCAAGATGGCGGTGGTCTCGCAGCGCGAAGCCGGCAAGCATACGAAGAGCTTCGCCGCAGCCTTGAAGGCGTCGTTGCGCGAGGATCCAGATGTCATCGTGATCGGCGAATTGCGCGATCGCGAGACCGTCGAGATCGCGCTCACCGCAGCCGAGACCGGTCACCTCGTGATCGCGACGATGAGCACACCCTCGGCCGCGAAGACCCTCGATCGCTTGATCGACATGTTCCCGCCAGAAGATCACAGCCAGGTCCGCGCGTCGATCGCAGGTGCGCTGCGCGCCGTCGTCGCGCAGAAGCTGATCCCGGCGATCGGGGGTGGGGTGGTGCCGGCGATCGAGCTCGTCACCGGCGTGCTGCCGCTCGCCGTGTTGATCCGCGACGACAAACTTTATCAACTCCCCAACCTGATGCAGCGCGGTCGTGCGTTCGGCATGATCCGCTTCGACGAGTCGCTCGCCGAGCTCGTGCGCACGAACAAGATCACGCAGGACACCGCGATGGAGTACGCCGAAGCGAAGAATCAGATGGCGGGTCAGATCAAGGGCCCGGCGCCCGTGGTTGCTCCACCACCCGCAGCGGGCGTCAAGGGTCGGCTCGGCGCGTTCTTCAGCGGCAAGAAGGAGGGTGACGCGTGAACATCGAGACCTTGTTCGATCGCCTGCTCGCCCGCGGCGCCTCCGATCTCCACCTCACGCCGAACTATCCGCCGATGCTGCGCGTGCGCGGCGAGCTCGTCGCCGATGGCGACAAGCCGCTATCGAGCGCCGAGATCCACGCGATGCTGATGACGCTCGTCAATCCGCATCAGAAGAAGCAGTTCGAAGAGACTGGCGATCTCGACTTCGCGCACGCGCACGGTACCAAGTCGCGGTTTCGCGCTAACTACTTGAAGAAGCTGTCCGGGGTCGGTGCGGTGTTCCGCGCGATTCCGACGAAGATCCTCGGGCTCGACGAGCTCGGGGTCCCGGCCGGCATTCGCAAGCTCGCCGATCTCAAGGCCGGCCTCGTGCTGGTCACCGGGCCGACCGGGTCCGGTAAATCGACCACGCTCGCCGCGATGATCGATCATATCAACAAGACCCGATCGGGGCACATCCTCACGATCGAGGATCCCGTCGAGTTCGTGCACCAGCCACGCAAGTGCCTCATCACGCACAAGGAGGTCGGCGAGCACGTGCCCTCGTTCCTCGATGCGATCCGATCCGCCGGGCGCGAGAACGCCGACGTGATCCTGGTCGGCGAGCTTCGTGGATCCGAGACCATGAAGGCCGCGCTCCAGCTCGCGAGCTTCGGGATCTTGATCTACGCGACCGTGCACACCAACTCCGCATCGGCGACGATCGATCGCTACGTCAACGCGTTCCCGGCCGAGCAACAGCCGCAGATCCGCGGCCTGCTCGCCGATTCGCTCGCCGGGGTCGTCGCGCAGCAGCTGCTCCCCAAAGAAGGCGGCGGTCGCGTCGCCGCGCACGAGATCCTGCTCGGCAGCCTCGCGCTCGCATCGCTGATTCGCGAGGGCAAGACCCAGCAGATTCCGAGCTTCATCCAGGCCGGCATGGCCGATGGCATGCAGACCATGGACTACTGCCTCGAGAAGCTCGTCAAGGCCGGCACGGTCAAGGCGAGCGATGCGATGGAGAAGGCGACCGACAAGGAGAACTTCGCGAAGGCCTTTCCGAACGTCGCGCCCGCGCACGCCTGAGCGATCGCCCGCCTTGCCAATTAGGCAACTCGATCGAAACTGGTGTCCCCATCGCGGGGGTGGGCTAAAATTACCGCGTGCGTCAGGTGATCGTTGCTCTGATCGTCGTGGGCTTCGCGTCCCAGGTGCGCGCCGACATCTACTCGTTCACCGATCCCGATGGCGTCACGCACTTCACGAACATGAAGCCGAGCCGTGGCGGCAGCTGGAAGAAGGTCCTCGATAGCCCGGCACCCACGGGCTCGAAGGCCTCCGCTCAACGCGGCAGCTGTCCGCGCTGCGACAAGGTGTCCTCGAATGACAGCTCGCCGGAGCGGTTTCATCGCTACGACCCGTTCATCTTCGAAGCGTCGGCGCTCTACAAGATTCCGGTGCCGTTGATCCGCGCAGTGATCAGCGCGGAGAGTGACTACGATCCGAAGGTCGTGTCGTCGATGGACTGCAAGGGCCTCATGCAGGTTCACCCCGACGTGTATATCGACATGGGTACGCAGGGCGACGTCTTCGATCCGCGGACGAACATCATGACGGGCACGCGGTTGTTGCGCTGGCTCGCGAATCGCGTCGACGGCGACCTCGTCCTCACGATCGCGGGCTATCACGCGGGCCTCGGCTCGCTCGCGAAGTACGGCTACACCGTGCCACCGTACGCGTACACGCGGCAGTACTTGAAGATGGTCCTCGACCGTTACTACAAGTACAAAGCCGAAGAACAACGAGCCCGGTAAGTAACGTGCTTCGGGTCGAGGTGAGTGAAGAGGGCAGGCCCGCGCTGCCAGCGATCGATGTCAGCGATCCGGTGTTCGTGATCGGCAGCGCGGCGAACGCGCGGATCCGCTTGCCCGCGGCCGCGGCGCGTCCCGAGCACGTGATCGTCGACACCGCGGCGGGCACGTGGCGGAGCGCGGCTCAGACGGGCGCGATCGGCGAAGGCTTTACGTTCTCGATCGGTGGCTATCGCGTGCGCGTGGCGGTCGCTCCGCCGGGCTCGCTCGCTTCGCCACCGCAGCGCACCGAGAGCCTCGCGCGCGAGCTCGTGCGCGGCCTGCTCGGCGCGAGCTCGGCGCCGTCGCTCACGGTCGAGCGCGGACCGCATGCGGGCGCGGCGCGCAGCTTGCCACCGCCCGACGCGGTGTACGTGATCGGCCGCGGTGACGACGCGCAGTGGATCTTCGACGATCCGGATCTCTCGAAGCGGCACCTCGAGATCCGACGCAGCTGGGACGGCACGACCGCGGTCGACCTCGGCTCCAAGAACGGCACGCGGCTCGAGGGTCACGCCTTGCCAGCGACCGATGGACGAACCGGTGGTCTCGAGCTGCGCAGCGGGATGCTGCTCGAGCTCGGCAGCCTGGCGCTGCGGTATCGAGATCCCGCCGAGGCTCATCTCGGCGCACCTACACCGGAGGTGGCGAGTCCACTGGCCGCCGTGCGCACGAGCCCAACGCCTCTGCCGGCAGCAGGTGGGCGAAGCGTCTTTGCGATCGCGATCCTGGTCGCGATCGGCGCGGCGGCTGGCATCCTCTGGCTCGCACTGCGCTAGGCCGATCGTGCGCGGCGTGACAGCCGCGCACGCTCGGCCCATCGCGCCGGCGTCGCGCCGGCGTCGCGCTGGCCTCGCTGGCCTCATGGAGAGCGCTCGCGACGGCATGACGGCTGCAACCATCGTCGACCATGGCCGCCGACCCTCGCATCCAGCTTCGCGACAAGCTCAGCCGCGAGCTCGCTCAAGCCGAACACGACGCTCGCATCCACACTCGCCGCGAGGCAGGTCGCCTGGGTGATGTGCCCCCGGCGCGCGCCCTCCTGGCGATCGCGGACCACGCGGACGAGGTCGAGGTCGTCATCGAGAAGCTGATCGGCCATCGCCAGCCCGTTGGCCTTCGCGTCGCGCACGCGGTCGCGCTCGCACTCTCGAATGCGCGCCACTACGTGTTCGATCGCCTGATCCGGACCGAGCGCTCCTACCGGATGACGCTGCTCGGCCTGCGCCACGGTCTCGACACGCTCCGCGTGCTCCGCGAGGTCGCCGCCGTCAACCACGACGTGAAGCTGCTCAAGTTCTGCGACCTCATCCTGGTCGAGCGGCTGTGCTTGATCGAAGACGCGGAGATGGCGCTCGCGTGGTTCGCAGAGCTGCCGGAGCTCGCGCTGCGCTCGAACGCGCGCCTCGTGCTGACGAAGCGGCCGAATCGCCCGAGCCTGATGCTCGTCGCGAAGACCTGACCACGTGTCCCCGCGCGAGGCATCGCCGAAGGCCGTGCGCAGTAGGATCAAAACAGCGACAGCTGTGCGTCGGGCTCCACCGGTCGCGCGAACCGCGAAGGCGGGAGCTTGGCGGAGTAGCGATCGTCGCGCGCGTTCAAGCCGAGCCGCTTCACCGTCGTGTCGAACATCGTTGCGAGCGTCGCCGCGTACGCACCTTCGCCGCGCCCGCGCGTGTGGAAGCTCGGGTCGTACAGCTTCTTACCGCCGCGAGTCTCGCGAATGCGATGCATGATCTTGTCGACCGCGAGCGGCAGCGCGACGCGCACCCGCTCCTCGAATACGCCGGCGACGGCTCCGGGCAAGCGCAACAGCACCCAGCCCGCGGTCGCGGCGCCGGCATCCTTCGCGCGCTCGAGCACGCGCACCATCTGATCGTCGTTAAGGCCCGGCATCACCGGCGCACACATCACGCCGACCGGCACGCCGGCGGCGGCGAGCTTCTCCATGGTCTTGAACCGACGCTCCGGTGCTGGCGCCCACGGTTCGATCTGGCGCGCGAGCTCGGGATCGACCCACGCGATGCTCATGCTGACGTGCACGCCCGCTTCCTTGTGGAGCTCGACGAGCAGCTCGATGTCGCGTTCGATCAGCGCACTCTTCGTGATGATCGCGACCGGGTTGCGATACTCGAGGCAGACCTCGAGGCACTGCTTCGTCAGCTCGAGCTGCTTCTCGACCGCTTGATAACAATCGGTCACGCCACTGAACATCACGAGCTCGCCGCGCCACGAAGGCTTCTCGAACGCTTCACGCAGGAGCTCCGCGGCGCGCGGCTTGACGACGATCTTCGTATCGAAATCGGTGCCCGCACCCATGTCGAGGTATTCGTGCGATGGCCGCGCGTAGCAGTTATGGCTGACGACGCCGTTCGCGATGAAGTCGCCGGTGCCGGTCGTGATGTCGAACAGGTCGCGCATGCCGATCGCTTCGATCCGCACGATCCGCGAGCTCGCCATCGCCTCGACCTCGCGCCCCTCGAGGTGCCACGATCGTGGCGTCCGCGCCGCGAGGTGATAGCCGCGATGCTGCGAGATCAGCCGCGTGCCACCGCCATAGTGCAGCTCGCTGGTGATCGAGAGCTCCGCGACGTACGAGCGCGGCCGGCGCACGCCCACGATGCCAGGGCCCAACAACACGTCGCGATCCGAGAGTACCGGTCGCTGGAACGGCGCCGCCGCGGGTTGCACGAACCGCCAGCCGCGCTCGCCGAGGAAGCGATGATCGCCACTCGCGACGAGCACGGTGCCATCCGCGAGCACCACGCGAAACGCCTCTTTACGCGTGGCCCAGTGATGCAGCACGCGCGTGTGGACGTAGCGCCGCGTGCCACGCACCTGGTGCGTGCCATAGATCGCATCGCCCGGTCGAAGATCGACGAGCCGCCGCGTGCGCCCATCGGCGAGCGTGATCGCGGTGTCGCCACTCAAGCAGTACGCGCACGCGTGCAGACATCCGCGGTACGGATTCACGCTGTGGTTGAAGCCGACGTCGGGCGAATCGTTGCTCGCGAGGATCGAGCGCGAGTGATCTTCGATCAGCCGGACCTGCGCCGGCGGCGGCCCATCACCAGGCTCGTACTCGACGGCGACATCGTGGAATCGGTTCTGCGGATTGGCTGTCGGTCGAGACTTCACGCCGAAACGAGACTACTGCGTATCCGTTCAGTAGTCTAGTTTTCAGCTCGCTCGTGCTCGTCGGTGTCGCGCTCCGGAACCGGATCCGGAAATAGCTCATCGATCTTCGCGATCAACGGCTCGGGCAGGCGCTCCGCACCCGCACACATCACGAGCTCGAACAGATCGACCGCGGTATGGACGCGCGGCAGCGGCACCGTGCCGCGATCGATCGCGTAGCGCAGCGCGAGCTCCGCGATCGTGGTGACCACGACATTGGGCGGCCGCGGTGTCGATTCGAAGATCGAGCGTGCCGCATCGCACGAGCGCGCCGCGATCGGTTCTTTCTTCACGCGCGATGCGAGCTTCGCGACGCCGACCGCGATCGCTTCGAGCGCCTTGGTATCGAGCACGCGTCGATCGTCGAGCCGCGCGAGGCTCACGCCAGGACCGAGGAACCCGGCGAGCCCACCACCCGCGAGCGGATGGCGCGCGAATACCGTGATCGGCTTCCCGTTCACGGCGGCGAGCATGCCGACCGCCTCGCGCTGACACAGCGAGAAGTCGATCGCGATCGTCGCCAACCAGGTCTCGTTCGCGAGCTCTGGTTCGTGTGCGATCGCACCCCAGCGCCGGACCTTACCGTCGCGCACGAGCTTCGCGCAGGTGCCCACGAGCTCGGGCCACGCCGTCGAGCTCTGCCACTTCGCGTACAGCGGCAGCTGCACGAGCGGCAAGGCATCGAGCTTGGTGTTGCGCAGCACCGCATCGACGCTCTCGATCACGTACCGCACGGGTAACCGCTCGAGCATCAGGTCGCGGGTCGGTGCGCCGCTCGGGAGCTGCACGAGCTCGTCGAGCCGGGTCGCGATGATCGCGCGATCGCGCACGCGCAGGTCGCGCACCGCATCCGCCACCATCCGCTCCGTATCGCTCTCCGGCGCGACATCGATCACGTCGAGGTTCGCTTCGAGTGCATCGTGGACGCGGCGCACGACCTCGTTGGGATCTCGACCGCGTCGGGTCGACCTCACGTAGCTCACGTCGCCCAACCCGACGGTCGCGATTGTCTGTCCCGCGAGCTCGCGTGTGCGCACGCGCTATCGTAGCGCGGCGGACGCTTCTCGTTCAGGGGCCGGCTCCATGTATCGCGCCTTTCACGACGAACCTCTACAACCTCGGCTTCGCCGTCGCTCGCATGCGTAGCAACTGGATGCCGCATCCCCAAACGCGCTAGCCTGGCCGGATGCATCGATCGCTATGGGTTGTCGCACTAGGTCTAAGCGTCACCGGCTGGGCCGGTTGCGGTGATGATTCGAATCGCCGGATCACCGATGCGCCGCAAGCGGCTGGCGACGCGCCGATCGACTCGGCGCCACCGGGCACGCCTGTCACGGTGACGGTCACCGACAACCTCGGCCCGACCGCCATGCTGGCGGCGTACTTCCAGAATGTCGACTCGAGCATCGTCTCGAGTACGCTCACCGACACCGCAGGCTCGGCGAGCGCGGTGATGGCCGCGGGAGGCTACGTCACCGTCGTCCTCCCGCAGACCCAACTGGCGCTGGGCGCAAGTTCCCCGCTGCGGTACAGCCTCTACACGTGGGCGGGTGTGAAGCCGGGTGATCACCTCGTGCTCGACAAGTCGTATCTCAGCGGTCAGCCGAAGAACGTCCAGTTCACGCTGCCCATCGATCTACAGCACGTCTTTTCCAACTATCACATCACGAGCAACTGCGGCTCCGCCGATACGCAGACCGCCGCCGGCAGCTCGCAATCGACGGTCGTGCTCACGGTGTCGTTCTCGAACTGCCCGAACGACACGGCGGACGTGATCGTCTACGCGACGAGCTCGAACAATACGATCGTGAGCTCGTTCTCGGTGCTCGCGCAACCGATCGTCGATCAAGGGATGGTCGATTACACGGCCAAGGCGTACGGCGCACCGAGCAGCCGCGCGTTCGAGCTCGATAACAACGACGCGCCGGCCCAGACCATCTACGCGACCGATCACATCGCGACGGCGCGCGGCAAGCTGTACAGCAGCCAGAAAAGCCTGTCGCTCGAGGCGACAGCGATCGGCACGCAGACCCTACCGGCGCTACCGACCGGCTCACTCGAGACTGTCGAGCTCGATCAAAACGTCGCCGTCACGTCGCGGACCGTCTACGAGTTCGGCACCACGGGTGATTACACGCGCGACTGGTCCACCGTACGCATCCCTGACTTCGACAGCACCACGACTCCCGATCTCGATACCAGTACGCACACGCTCACCTGGGTGAACACGGCCGCGACGAGCGTCGCGCCCGATATCTCGGCGGCGTCGGTGTACGCGACCCGTACCCTCGATGCGACGACGAGCATCAGCTTCACGTGGTTCATCGCAGGTCCGGCGACGACGCCTTCGCTGATCTATCCGACGGTGCCGACCGACGTGCAGGACTTCAACATCAAGGTCGATGACGGTCACGGCATCGACGGTCTCGGGCAGCTCGCCGTGCCAGGCGGCTACGACGCGTTGCGCGCCACGATCTTCCAGGCCGCGTATCCGACCTTGGCGACGGGCAAGGTCAGCTCGATCAGATACGACTTCTTCCTGGGCTTCGTCGGTCGGATGCGATCCCACGTGCGTGCCGCGGCCAACCCGCACGAGCGCCGTCCGTTCCTGCTGGTTCGCAAGTAAGCGCGTCGCAGAAGAGGCGCTCACGCGGGAGGACGTGCCCCGCGTAGGCCCGCCGGATTTCGGAGCCTCCCGCAATCCGTCGGCCTCTCCGCGCGTGGCGCACCGATCGGTAGTGTCATACTCGTAGGACGTGGCCGCAGACTCCGACGACAAGCGTGATCCGGCTGGATCCGGGTCCGTCGAGGTCCAGATCTCTGGCGCGAGCTTGCCGAACGCGGTCCCGGAGAAGCTCTCGGATCTCGATTCATCCCCGACCGCATCGCTCGCATCGTCGGGGCGCGTGCATGCGGTCGCCAGCGAAGAGCACCACAAGAGTGGCGGCCATCGCACGCGCGAGATGATCGGTGCTGCCGCCAGTGGTGGTGTCGAGTTGCTCGGCGAGGGCATCACGAAGCTCGGCGCCGGGGTGTCGAAGCTCGGCGACTTCACGAACAAGGTCCCGTTCGTCGGCTCGAACGTGCACAAGCTCGGCGAAGGCATCTCGAAGGCTGGCGAGTCGGTCCACGCGTTGCCGGCTGCGACGAAGACGCGCCGCGGTCGCTTACTCGTGCGCAGCGTCGTCGTCGGCTTCGTGCTGGTCGCGACGTGGATCGCGGTGATCGTCGGGCTCCAGCTCCACGGCAACGACATCCCGGATTTTCGGCCGACCGCCGAGCACATCCTGGTCGAGATCGGTAAAGGCTCGGCCGCGATCGGCGAGGTCTACGAGAAGGCGTCGCCGCGGTTCCAGGAGATGGTCCGCAAGGAGCGGTTCATCGACGAGATGACCGATCTCAATGCCACGCTCGGCGCGTTCACTGAAGTGACCTCGATCAACGACACGCTCGTGACGAACGGTCCTGGCGGGCAAGTCGGGAGGGTCTCGCTCACCGCGTCGTACGCGCGCGGGATCTCGAAGGGCTCGATCAGCTTTCACTACGATCGAGGGCGCTGGAAGTTGCTCGGCATCGGCATCGAGCTCCCCACCGAGCTCCACATCACGCAGGCACAGCGCGAGCAGCGCGTGGCCGCGTGCAAGGACTCCGGAGATCGCAGGACGTGCGACGTGCGCGATGCCGCCGAGACGATCCTCGAGATGCTGCGCGATGGTAAAGCCGACGCGGTGTGGGAAGCCGCGGGTCCGGTGTTTCGTCAGCAAGAAACGCGGCCGCAGTTCGCGGCGATCCAGGAGGAGCATCGCGAAGCACTCGGCGCGTACAAGCGCATCCTCGTCGTGACCGAAGCGAAGGTCATCGGTGGCACGTCGGCGACGTTCGACGTGGTGACCGAGTTCGAGAAGTCGAGCGGCGTCCGCGTCGTGTTCGGCTTCGAGCGCGCATCCAAGACCACGCCGTGGCAGCTGCGCAGCTTCAAGCTCGTGGTGCCGATGCCGCGCGCCGACGATGCCTCGGCTCCTGCGGTGATCGTTCCCACACCCTCGAAGCGCCAGCGTGGTTAGTTCGTTCGTTAGACGACGCGGGCTTCGGGGAGCGCTTGCTCGCGACGACGCTTGAAGCCGCGCAGGCCGAGCCACGCGAGGAGCGCGGTGCCGGGCCACGCGAGCCAGGACAGCAGCAGCCACAGCGGGCGCTCGAAGCGAAGCTCGATCGTGTGCTTGCCGGGACTGACATCGACCGCGGGGAAGTCGGGCGTCACGCGACGGACCGGAACTTCGTTGCCGTCGACGAACGCGTGCCAGCGCGGATGCCAGCTCTCGTGGACCCAGAACGTGGTCGGTGCCGTCGCTTCGACCTCGGCCACGATATCGGAATCGTTGCCCGGCGAATCCTGGCGCCACGCTCGCAGCGTGCGGCCTTGCGGCGGCGGGCCGGCCGTGCCGGAGCCGACGTACGCGAGCACCATGTTCGCGGTCGGCATCGTGCTCTTGAGCCACACGAGCGCCGCGGTGTGACCCATCTGACCGACGCGATCGCCGGGAGGTAGCACGCCGACGACTTGCACCGGCGAGACGATGCCCGGCGAGTTGAGCCGGCGGATCTCGTACTTGTCGGTGCGTGCGAGGACTTCACCTTCGGGCAGCCCCGCGCCGCGGCTGCGCTCGAACGTGATGTAGGGCGCATCGAAGATCCACGCGTTCTTCGCGTAGTCGCGCATCGTCCACAGTGCGTCGTAGTTCGGACTCGCTTGCAAACCACCGCCACCCATCTGCAACGTGGTGGGGACGCGATCGTAGATGTATGGCGTGCTGTTCCACCAGTGGTTCTCGGCACCGGGTCCCGGTTGGTGACGGCCCTGCGGATAGCTGCCGAGCAGCGTGTTGATCTGCATCATCTCTGTGCGCGCGGCCGCGTAGTCCTGGAGCGTGCGTACGCGCGTGAGTAGCGCCCGGCTCCCGGGATAGACGATGAACACGATCAGCGATGCGGCGAGCGCCGCGAGCGCGGTGCGGATGCCGTAGAGCGTGGGCGAAACGTCGTCGGGCGGCATGGTGCCAGGACCGGGCTTGCCCCGCGCGACCCAGTAGCTGGTGTGGAACCAGCGATCCCACGGCGCTTCCCACAACCACGTACCGAGCGAGACCGCCGCGGCACCGATGCCGAGTCCGATCACGGTCTGCATCGCACCGAGTGCGCGCACGGCGGGGAGCAGATCGTCGCCGACCTTGCCCGCATGGGGACCGATGCCGAGCCACAGCGCGTAGAGGATCGCGGGCGGCCACAGCCAGCGCGCGGCTTGCGATGGTCTCCAGATCGTCCAGCCGAGCACGATCGGCACCGCGTACGTGAGGATCGGGAGGCGCGTGCCACCGTCCTTGCCAGCGAAGTCCAGGATCAGGCCCTTGTGCGCCCAGGTCCACAGGCCGCCGAAGCCGGGACCAACTTCATCGCCGACGCGATGCGGGAAGCCACCGAAACCGGAGCCATCGATCGCGAGCGGCAAGAGCACGGGCGCGGTCGTGATCATCAGCGCGATCCCGATGATCGCGAGCCGATGGAGCTCGCCGTTGATCTGGACGACGCTCGGATGGGTCCACATCGCGTCGCTGCGGTGGAACCCGGCAACGAGCGCGATCCCGAGCACGACGAGCGCCGCGGTGCCAGCGAGCGCGGCGCCAGGCACGGTGAAGCCGAGCGGCGCGAACCTCAGCGCGAGGAGCACGAGCAGCGGGCCGCCACCGAGATAGATCGCGAGCACGCCGAGCATCGTCGGCGACAGCCACAGCCGCCACGACCACACGAACTTGCACAGGAACGCGATCACGAACGCGACGCCGAGCGAGATGCCGGCGAACGGATGACACAGGAACGAAGCACCACCCCACGCGATCGCAGGTGCGAGACCTCGACCTTCGCGGATCCAGCGCGCGCCGTGACCGAGCGCGATCGGGAAGATGCAGAGCGCCCAGGTCTGGGTGTAGAGGCCGACGTTGAACGTGCCGGCGCTACCGGCACCCCAGCGCGACTCGCCGTTCATGAACGCGATCACGAACGCACCGACCGTGGCTTGCCACGGCGTTGCACCGAGCAGGCGCATGCCGCGATACGCGCACGCAGGCGCGAACACGAGCGGCAGGATCACGCTGAGCGAGAAGAAGAACTGGTGGTGCCCGAACAGCGCCGCCGGCAGCGCGGACGCGAGCTGCGGCAAGACCTGGTAGTAGTACGCGGACGCGTACCCGCCGTTCGCGCTCGGGTTCCACAGATCGAAATCGAAGTTGCGCAGACAATCCGCGATCCGCGCGCTCTCGGCGAAGTGGAACGAGAGGTCATCGCCTGCGGGCTCGCCCCACAGGATGTGCCAGTGGATCGCGAAGATCGCGATCGAGATCAACGCGAGCGCGGGCAGGGCGCCGTGCTTGCCGATCCACTCGCCGGCCATGTCCCACGCGTCGGGTTGGATCGGCGTGGCCTGCTTCGGTGCCTCGGCGAGCGTCGGCCCAGCATCGGCGTCAGGCTCGGCCACTGGCTCCTCGGCAACGGGCGTCTCGATCGCCACCGGTTCGGTCGCTTCGGGTTCGGTCGCTTCGGGCGGGTTGTCTTGGGGCTCGCTCACTCGTCGACCTCGAGCTCGAGTAGATCCGCGGCGCGCTCTTCGTCGAAGAACGGCGTCGCACCACGAACCTCGGCAACCGCGGCGGCCCAGCGGCTCGCCGCTCGACCGCAGTGCGCGAGATCCCAACCGAGTGTCATGCCGTGTACTAGCACTGCGAGAAACGCATCGCCGCAGCCGACATTATCCGCATCCGCGGCTCGCCGGGCGGGCATCCCCGCGATCTCGATCGCTGCGCCGGATTCGCCGAACAGCGTCGCGCCGTCGGCCCCGTGCGTGACCGCGACGACGCGCGGTCGCTTGCGGAGCTCGGCGATCGGATCTTTCCAGCCGAGCCAGGTCGCGAGCGACGCGAGCTCTTTGTCGTTGACCTTAACCATGTCGGCCTTCTCGAGCGCGGCGAGCACCGCCACACCTTCGTTGATCTCGGGGCCGGGCGCAGGTTCGCCACGGCGAGCGTGGCCCTCCATCTTCGGCCCGCCGCTCTCGGTCTTGCGGAGGTTCACGTCACACACCTTCAAGCAGCGACCGTGCGCGGCGGCCATGCCGGCGCGCCAGCCTTCGAGCCCTGCGGCCGAACGTTGCGCGAGCGTGCCGTAGATGAGGACGCTCGCTTCGCCGAGCGCACCGATCACGTCGTCCGTGCACGCGATGCGCTCCCAGGCGCGATCGGCGACGAGCTTGTAGCGAGCCTCGCCATGGCTGACCGTGACCTCGACCACACCGGTGGCCCGGTCGGGATCGATCTGGACAAGCGAGGTGTCGCAGACCTCGCCGAGCCGCGCGAGGGCGAGCCGGCCCTCGTCGTCATCGCCGACCCGCGACACGAGCCGGGCCCAGCCGCCTGCCATGCCGAGGTGCCACGCGACGTTCGAAGGGGCGCCGCCGAGCTGCGCACCGTCGGGAAACAGGTCCCACAGGACCTCACCCCAGATGATCACGGCTTGGTCGGTAGTTGACATCGACAGACTTAGTGTAAACAATACACGATAACGATGAGCGCCCGAGCAACAGACGGTCTCGACGGCGTGTACGGAGGGTCGCTCGCGCTGTTGACCGACTTGTACCAGCTCACGATGGCCTGCGGCTACTGGAAGGCGGGCGTTGCGGAGCGCGAGGCGGTGTTCCACCTGACGTTTCGGCGGCCCCCGTTTGGCGGTGGCTACGCGATCGCGGCCGGCCTCGGACCGGCGCTCGAGTACCTCGAGCGGTTCCGTTTCACCCCGGACGACCTCGCGTACCTCGCGACCCTCCGCGACCACGAGAACGCACCGTTGTTTCCACAGGGCTTCCTCGACTACCTCGGCGCGATGCGCTGGTCGTGCGCGGTCGATGCGATCGCCGAAGGCTCCCTGGTGTTTCCGCACGAGCCGCTCGTGCGGGTGCATGGTCCGATCCTCCAGGCCCAGCTGGTCGAGACGCCGCTGCTCACGATCCTCAACTTCCAGACCCTGATCGCGACGAAGGCCGCGCGCGTCGCGCAAGCGGCGCGCGGTGGAGCGGTGCTCGAGTTCGGGTTGCGCCGCGCGCAGGGTCTCGATGGTGGGCTCGCCGCGTCGCGCGCGGCCTACATCGGCGGCACCGCGGCGACTTCGAACGTGCTCGCAGGCAAGCTGTTCGGCATCCCGGTGCGTGGCACGCACGCGCACAGCTGGGTGATGTTCCACGGCTCCGAGCTCGAAGCCTTTCGCGCGTACGCCGACGCGCTGCCGGGAAACTGCACGTTCCTCGTCGACACGTACGATTCGATCGCGGGTATCGAGCACGCGATCACGGTCGGCCACGAGCTCCGCGCGAAGGGCCACGAGCTCGCTGGCATCCGGCTCGATTCGGGCGACCTCGCGCATATCTCGAGTGAGGGCAGGAGGCTGCTCGATGCCGCCGGCTTTCCGAAAGCCAAGATCGTCGCTTCGAACGACCTCGACGAGCAGCTGATCACGAACATCATCGATCAAGGCGCGCGCATCGATACGTGGGGCGTCGGCACCAGGCTCGTCACCGCGTATGATCAACCTGCGCTCGGCGGGGTCTACAAGCTCGGCGCGAGCCGCGACGAGCACGGCGAATGGCGCGATGCGATCAAGCTGTCCGATCAACCGATCAAGATCTCGAACCCCGGCATCCTGCAAGTGCGCCGGCTGCGCCGCGGTGACGAGTATGTCGGCGACCTGATCTTCGACGCCGAGCGCGGTCTGTCGAGCCCGCTCGAGCTCCACGACATCGAAGATCCGCTGCGCCCGCCACTCACGCCGGTCTTCGATGCGAGCGAGGACCTCTTGCAGCCCGTGATGCGCGATGGCCAGCGCGTTGGCCCGAGAGCGACGCTCGAACAAGCGCGCGCGCGGGCGGCGGCCGACCTCGCGCTGCTCACGCCGCGCACGCGGCGGTTCTTGAATCCTCAGCCGTATCCGGTCGGGCTCGATCGCAGCGTCCACACGCGCAAGCAATCCCTGGTCGCGAACGCACGAAAGAAACTATGACCACGCCCCTGGTGTTTTCGATCGCGACGTACGGCTACCTCGGCGCGAAGATCGCGACGGCTGGCGGCTGGGAGCATGGGGTGGTGTATCGCGAGGTGTTCCCGGATGGCGAGCACTACTGCCGGATCGAGACCGATCCAGCGGATCGCGACGTGATCCTGGTCGGCGGCACGGTCGACGATGCCTCGACGCTCGCGCTCTACGATCTCGCCTGCGGGCTCGTGAGCAGCGGCGCGTACCGGCTCTCGATCGTGATCCCGTACTTCGGCTACTCGACGATGGAGCGGTCGACGCGCGAAGGCGAGATCGTGACCGCGAAGACCCGAGCACGGTTGCTGTCCTCGATTCCACTCGCGAGCCGCGGCACCCAGGTGTTCCTGCTCGATCTCCACGTCGCCTCGATCGCGCACTACTTCGAAGGCGGCCTCCGCCCGATCCACGTCTACGCGAAGGACCTGATCATCGATGCGGCGCGGCGCCTCGGCGGTGACGACTTCGTCCTCGCGTGCACCGATGCCGGTCGCGCCAAGTGGGTCGAGTCGCTCGCGAACGACCTCGGGGTCCAGGCCGCGTTCGTCTACAAGCGCCGGGTCTCGGGCAGCGAGACGCACGTCACCGGCGTGTCCGCGCAGGTCGCGGGGAAGCGCGTCATCATCTACGACGACATGATTCGCACCGGTGGCTCGCTGATCAATGCCGCGCAGGCGTATCGCGATGCCGGCGCGGTCCGGATCGATGCGCTCGCGACCCACGGCCTGTTCCCGGCCGATTCGCTCGCGCGGATCCAGGCGACCGGCCTGTTCGGACAGGTCGCCTGCACCGACAGCCATCCGCGTGCCGTCGCGCTCGCCGGCGACTATCTTCAGGTCGAGAGCATCGCCGCCCTCTTGACCGAGCATCTCAAGTCGAACCGGTAGACCCATGAAACTCATCAAGACTGCCGTCGCATGCGTCAACCAGACGCCGTTCGCGTGGGACGAGAACTTCGCCCACTTGCGGATGGCGATCGATCACGCGCGTGCGGAAGGCGCGACCGTGCTGTGCTTGCCAGAGCTCGCGATCACCGGCTACGGCTGCGAAGACGCGTTCTTCATCGACGGACTGCAAGACACCGCGTTCAGCCAGCTCGATGCACTCGCCAGGCATACCGAGGGCATGGTCGTGATCGTCGGGCTGCCGATCTTTCACGAGAAGGCGCTCTACAACTGCGCCGCCGTGCTCGCCGATGGCGCGATCGTCGGCTTCTCGGCCAAGCAGTTTCTGCCGGGTGATGGCGTGCACTACGAGCCGCGCTGGTTCAAGCCGTGGCCGCCGGGCGAGATCGATGTCCTCGATCGCACGAGCGACGACGGCACGACCCGCAAGTTTCCGATCGGCGATCTCGTGTTCGAGCTCGGGGATGTGCGCTTCGGGTGCGAGATCTGTGAAGACGCGTGGGTCGCGAATCGGCCTGGCATCGAGCTGTCGCTGCGCGGCGTCGACATCATGTGTAATCCCTCGGCGAGCCACTTCGCGTTCGAGAAGTTCGCGGTCCGCCAGCGGTTCGTGATCGAAGGCTCGCGCGCGTTCGCAACCGCCTACCTCTACGCGAACTTGATGGGCAACGAAGCGGGCCGGATCATCTATGACGGCGGCGCGATGATCGCCTCGGGCGGGGCGCTGCTCGCGCGGGGTCGCCGGTTCTCGTATGCCGATGTCGAGCTCGTCACCGCCGTGATCGATATCGACGGCAATCGGCGCGAAGCGGCGCGGCGCGTCGGGTTTCGCCCGCGGCACGATGCCGAGCGCTTGATGGTCTCTCACCCGTTCGTGTGGCCCGAGCGCCGCCCCGGAGTCTCGTCGCCGATCCAGCGCTCGTGGGAAGACCGCACGTCGCTCGAGCAAGAAGAGTTCGCGCGCGCGGTCGCGCTCGGCCTGTGGGACTACCTGCGCAAGTCGCGCGCGCACGGCTACGTGATCTCGATGTCGGGTGGCGCGGACTCGGCGGCGTGTGCGGTGCTCGTCGGTACCGCGATCCAGCTCGCGTTCGCCGAGCTAGGGGCGGGTGGGGTGCGCCAGCACTTGCCGTGGATCGCGCGGTTGCAAGATGTCACCGACGTCAAAGCCGCGGTCGCCGCGCTGCTCTCGTGCGCGTATCAGCCGACGGAGAACTCCGGCAAGGTCACGCGGGTCGCCGCCGAAGCCGTCGCAAAGGCGGTCGGTGCGGACTTCCACGTGATCGATGTCGATCCGCAGTACAAGGCGTACATCGCATCGCTCGAGAAGGCGCTCGGTCGCACGCTCGGGTGGCAGACCGATGACCTCGTACTGCAGAACATCCAGGCGCGCGTGCGCTCGCCTTCGATCTGGATGCTCGCGAACCTGCGCAACTCGGTCTTGATCACGACCTCGAATCGCTCCGAGGCCGCGGTTGGCTACGCGACGATGGATGGCGATACCTCCGGCGGGCTCGCGCCGCTCGGCGGGATCGACAAATCGTTCTTGCGCAGCTGGCTGCGCTGGATGGAGACCAAGGGCCTCCTCGATCTCGAGCCGATTCCGGCGCTCGGCGCGATCAACTCGCAACAGCCGACCGCGGAGCTCCGGCCGGCCTCGACGACGGGCCAGGGCCAGACCGACGAAGCGGACCTCATGCCGTACGACTTCCTCGAGGCCGTCGAGGACTCCGCGATTCGCGACAAGCGCACGCCGGTCGAGGTGCTGCAGGAGCTCCTACCTCGCTTTCCGCAATGGAAGGTCGCCGAGCTCGCCACCTGGATCGAGCGGTTCTTCGAGCGCTGGTGTCAGAACCAATGGAAGCGCGAGCGCATCGCGCCGAGCTTTCACCTCGACGATCGCAATGTCGATCCGCGATCGTGGTGTCGCTTCCCGATCCTGTCGGGTGGCTTCGACAAGGAGCTCGCCGAGATGCGAGCGTTCGTCGCGATGGGCCGCGCGGGCCGGGATTAGATGTTCGAGTACGAATATCCGCGCGCTGCGCTCGCCGTCGATTGTGTCGTGTTCGGTCTCGACGAGACCGATCTCAAGGTCTTGCTGATCCAGCGCAAGCTGGCGCCGTTCCAACATGCCTGGGCGCTGCCCGGTGGCTTCGTGCGCCTCGACGAGGAGCTCGATGCGGCCGCACGTCGCGAGCTCGAAGAAGAGGCGGGCGTCAGTGATGTCTACCTCGAGCAGCTCTACACGGTCGGGACGCTCGGCCGCGATCCGCGCGAGCGCGTCGTGACCGTCACGTACTACGCGCTCGCGAAGCTCTCCGATCACCGGATCCGCGCCGCGACCGATGCGATGGGCGTCGGCTGGTTCTCGCTCGACGATCTTCCGAAGCTAGCGTTCGATCATCGAGAGATCGTCGAGCACGCGGTGCTGCGGCTCCGTGGTAAGGTCCGCTACGCGCCGATAGGCTTCGAGCTGTTGCCGCCGCGGTTCTCGTTGACCCAGCTCCAGAAGCTGTACGAGATGGTGCTCGGCACCGGGCTCGACAAGCGCAACTTCCGCAAGAAGATGCTCGCGATGGATCTGCTCGTCGAGACCGACGAGGTCGAGCAGGGCGTTCGCCATCGCGCGGCTCGGCTGTACCGGTTCGATCGTCGCAAGTACGATCGCCTGACCAGGCAAGGCTTCGAGTTCGCGATGTAAGCTTCCTGCATGCGCGCGTTGCCTCGTGGACCTGCAATACGACGTCATGCCCGGTGGCGCCCGGGCGGTCGCGCGCGGTGACGAGGTCGTGAAGATCGCGAACCGCGTGATGCCGCACTGCTCGACCGTGGTGGGCGCGTGAGCCAGGCACGCGAGCACCACCGTGCACGAGCGCACGGTGGGTCGCCGCTAACTACCTGATCTCCCAGTGGCACGCGTGGTGCTCTTACTCAGGGCATGACGCCCCAGAATTCTTCACGTGCGAATCGTGCTGGTTGGCAGGGTTTTTTCGAGCCGATCGCACCCCCTCCGGTCGAGCCGCCCGATCCGACCTCACCCTCCCCGGTCCGGGATGACTCCGAGCTCGGTGCGACCGAGGATCTCGATCGCCAGCCCGACGGTGTGCCCCACGTGGTGGTAGCGCAAACCGCTGCTTTCTCGGTCGTCTTCGCGATCCTCGTGCTCTCGCTCTTCTTCCTGAGCTCGATCGTCGCGAAGGTTGGCGCCGTGACGCTGATCCTCATGGCGGTTCCCGTGATGGTCAAGAAACTGAACAAGAAGGCCGAGCGTGAGCGCGACCATGTTCACCCCTCGCGCTAACTCGATAGTTCTGTTGCACTGAACCGCCAGGTCCGCGAGATTGCGAACCCGGTGCTTCGTCTCGTTGTCCTTTGCGTGCTCGCATCGAGCTGGGCGGCCTGCGGCGCGCGCCAGCAGACGATGCCCAGGACGGGTACCGAATATCTGATCGGCCTCGACCTCGAGACCGTCGGGCCGAACCCGATCGACAAGACCGGTATCTTGCCGCGGCTCGGGCTCCAGGCCGTGATCAGGCGCAACGCGGAAAAGATTTCGGATGACGACGACAAGACGCAGCCGACCGGCGCGATCGACGAGTACCAGCTCCAGCTCGATACCCAGCGGATCATCGGCGTGTATCAAAAGCTCGGCTACTTCGCCGTCGAGGTGAAGACGCGGATCGACAAGCAGCCAAACACGGATGCGGCTCGGCTCGTGTTCCTGGTCGCGCCGGGGAAGCGCGCGACCGTGCACCTCGAGTTCTTCGGATTGCCGGAGAACATCGACTACAAGAAGGTCCACGCCGCGGTCGGGATCAAGGAAGGCTCGCCGTACGACTACGAGGTGTTCGACGCGTCGAAGGAGCCGTTCGGCGACCTCCTGCAGGACTTCGGCTTCGCGCACGCGCGCCTCGAAGGCACCACGATCGCGGACAAAGTGAAGAGCCGCGCGACGATCCGCTACATCGTCGATCCGGGACCCCGCTCGACGTTCGGCGAGGTGCAACTGATCGGCATCGAGAAGGGCATCCTCTCGGATGCGGTGCTCGCGCGGATCGCGTTCGTGCCCGGCCAACAGTTCTCGCACCAGGCGATCGTCGACACCCAGGCCGCGATCTACGGCATCGGGTTGTTCAGCACGGTGCGCGTCGAGCCGAACCAGGACGTCACCCCGGTCGTCACGGTGAAGGTCTCGGTCACCCCGGTGACGAAGAACGAAGTGAGCGCGGGCTTCGGTGCCGGTCTCGATCCGACCGCGTACTCGGCGCGCGCGCGGTTCACGTGGACCCGGCACGGCATCATCACGCCGCTCACGACTTCGGCGCTCGATCTCCGACCGGAGTACGCGTTCGAGACCGCGACGTGCGGTGGCTGGTATCGGTTCTGGAGCTGCAAGCGCGACTTCCGCGGCCGGCTCGTCGAGACGATCACGCAACAAGATCTGTTCCTGCCCGACGTGAAGGGCGATATCGAAGGCGGCGTCGACTACCTCGTGTACGAGGCGTACGCGAAGCTCGGCGCCCATGTCAGGCTCGGCATCTCGAGCCCGATCTTCACGAAGAAGCTCCAGATCCGGGTCGGCTGGCTCTACCAGATCAACGACTTCCCTTCGATCTACGTCGACGACACGACGAAACCGCTCGGCATTCACTCGGTGAATTATGTCGGCGCGTACACCGGCGCCATCGTGCTCGACCTGCGCGATCACGCGATCAACACCACGTTCGGGCTCTACGCGGAGTTTCGCGTCGCCGAGGGCACCCCGGCCGCGCTCGGCCGCTACACGTACACCCAGGTCACGCCGGAGGTCCGCGGCTACCTCCCGATCGCATCGAAGTTCGTACTGGCGGCGCGCGCCAGGCTCGGTACGCTCAGCGGCGACGTGCCAGCAACCGAGCGTTACTTCGGCGGCGGTACGTCGAGCATGCGTGGCTTCGGCGCGCGTCAGCTCTCGCCGTACGCGCCCTCGCTCTCGGATGGCACGATCAATCTGTCGGTCGGCGGCGCGGGGTTGTTCGAGACCAGCTTCGAGCTGCGCACGCCGCCGGTGCTCACGCTCGCCGGCCTCGATCTCAACACGGTGGTGTTTCTCGATGGCGGTGACGTCACGTTCGCGGCCGCCGAGCTCGATATCGCGAACCTGCACTGGGCCGCCGGTGCGGGCCTTCGGCTCGTCACGCCGATCGGCCCGATCGGGCTCGATGTCGCGTACCGCTTGAATCGCACGAACGCCGCGCCGGGCAACCCTGATCCCGGCACGCGCTTCAACTTCTTGTTCGCGGTCGGTGAGGCGTTCTAGTGGTGAAGGTCCGGCGCTGGCTCAAGCGGATCACGCTCGGCACGCTCGGTCTCGTGCTGATCGTGTTCGGCGGCGTGTTGATCTTCATCCACACCGATCACGGTCGCGACTTCCTTCGCCGCCGAGCGGAGGGCGCGCTCTTGAACACGTTCCCGGGCGGCTTCTCCATCGGGCGGATCGAAGGCAGCGTGTTCGGGACGCTCGTGGTCGACGATCTGCGGATCAACGCGCGCGACGGCAAGCCGATGATCGTGGTCGGCACCGCGCGCGTGAAGCTCGACCTCGGTCCGCTGCTCCATCACACCGCGCGGATCAGCCGGCTCGATCTCGAGGACGTCACGTTCGACAAGCATCCGTTGCCGGAGCCGTCGGTCCCCGAGACCCCGAGCGAGTCGAGTGGTGGTCCCTCGAAATGGGCGGTGGAGATTCCTCATGCGACGGTCGTGCGCGGTCACGTGGTGATCGCGGGGGCGGCAGGACCGATCGTCGATCTCCACGATCTCGATGTCGAGGCGGCGATCTCGATCGACGACGGCCTCACGATCGCGGCCCACGCGCTCGGTACGCTGAAGGACAAGACGGTCGAAGCGACCGTGATGCTCGCGTATGCGGGCGAGACGCTGATCGCGCCGCTCGCATTCGTGAAGGTGGGAGACGCATCGCTGACGGCGCTCGCGGTCTACGCGGGCCCGCGCGTCGATGGCGTCGTGCGCGCTCACGTGCCTGCGGCGACGATCAAGGAATTCGCGAACAAGGTGATTCCCGGCGATGCCGACCTCGTGATCACCGCACTCGCCGGTTCGATCGATGCGAAGGTCCAGATGGCCGGTGCGACGGTGCGCGCGCTGCTCGAGACCGATCTCGTCGCGAAAGCGGCGAAGGGCTTCATCGTCGCCGAGGTTCCCGATGCTACGCGGTTAGATCCTCGGATCGCCGGTGGCGGCATCGTGACGGCATCGATCGATGCGAGCTCGGACCACGTGCGCGGCATCGTCACGGTTGACGGCACGTACCGCGTCGATAAGGCGACGGTCGGCCAGGATGCGATCAAGGCCAAGACGCTCGTCGCGGTCGATGCCTCGCCCACCGGTGCGTGGCTGTTCCTCGAGGCGTACTCGGATCTCGGAAATGCCCGCGCGACCGCGATCGCGGTGATCACGCGCGAGAAGGACGAGTACGTGCTGAAGAAGTCGACGTTCATCGCATCGGCGCGAAAGGTCGGCGCACGCAAGACCGACCTCGCGGTTGGCTCGGTGACGACGGCGCTGCGCGCGAGCGGCCCGTTGTGGCCCAAGCGTACGGTCAAGATCAACGGCACGATCGGCGGCGACGGGATCCGGTTCGGCGACCTCGCGGTGCAGACCGTTGACGTCTCGCTTACGGTCGGCAAGCAAGCCTCCGGTCACCTCGAGCTCGGCGGTGTGAGCAAGGGCGGCAAGCCGCTCGGCTCGGCGAGCCTCGATGCCCGGGGCTCGCTCGAGCAAACCGTTGCGGGCAACATCATCACGATCGATCTCGGCGATCACTCGATCTCGACGGCGCCGGGCGCGGCAGGCGCGGCCAGCGCCACGTGGACCGGCGCCGGTGGTCACATCGTCGTCGACCCGGCGAAGATCACGGTCACCGGGTTCCACACCGGCAATGGCAGCGGCACGGTCAGCGCCGATGTCGCGTTCACCAAAGCGACCAAGGATCTGCGCGCGAAGATCGATGCCTCGAACGTCGACCTCGCCACGATCGTTCCGCAGATCAAAGGCACGGCGGGGGCGAAGCTCACGGTCGAGCGCAAGCGCGGGCGCTGGTCCGGCGGTGGTCATTTCGAGGTCGCCAAGCTCGCGCTTCCGAAGCAGCCGGTGCTCGATATCGACGCGGACGTGAAGATCGCGGGCCGCCATGTCGAGCTCGATGCGACCACCGTTGCCGAAGCCGGTGCGGTCGTCCTGCAAGTCGATCTCGAAGGGCCCGCGGATCTGACCAACCCGCTCGCGTGGAAGCGGCTCGATCGTCGCTCGATCACGGAGGTCGGCTTTGCCGTCTCACATCTCGATCTCGCCAAGCTCGGTAGGCCGAAACTGGTCGGCATCGTCGATGGCAAGCTTGGCATCACGAGCGCCACGGCCAGTGGTGACCTCACGATCTCGAATGTCGTCACCGATGCGGGCACGTTCGGTGGCGACATCACGCTCGCACCGAATGGTCACAACCTCGATCTCGGGCTCGCCGCGCGGCTCGATGGCACCGAGATCGTCGACGGCGTCGCGACCGTCGCTTTGCCACTCCATCCGTTCGATCCCGCCGGCTGGGCCGCGCTCGGCGAGCGCCTGCTCAAGAGTGCCGAGATCAAGGTCAAGCCGATCGAGGTCGATCCGGTGCTGCTCGCGAAGTTCAAGATCAACGCGCCGTATCACGGCACGTTCGAGGCCTCGGTCACCGCCGCCGAAGGTGCGGATTCGGTGACGGTGAAGGCGAACGTGCGCGGCCTCTCGGGCGGCATCATCAAGCAACCGATCGATGTCGCCGCGACCGCTACGCTCGACGAGCACACCGGCCTCGTGGCAGGCACGACGATCTCGATCGGCAAGCAGGATCTCGTCAGGGTCAGCGTCGATACGCCGGCTACGCTCGACAATCTCGGGACCCTCGAGGCCGAGCAGCTGCACGGCTTGATCGAGTTCCCCGATGCGAACGCAAAGGATCTCGTCGCGGTCATCGGGCGTGGCGATGTCACCGGCGGTACGCTGACCGGCAACGTCAAGATCGAGGGCACGATCGGCAAGCCGACCGCGGTGGTCGACCTGACCCTCGCGAAGGTCAGGATCCCGGCGAGCCTCGCCGGTCGCAAGCCCGCGCTGCTCGAGAGCCTCGGGATCGAGGCGACCTGGGATGGTCAGATCGCGGACCTCCATATCTCGGGCCTCGAAGCGAAGGGCAGCACGCTCGAGATCAAGGTGCATGGTGATCCGCGTCATCGCGAAGCGGTGACGGCCTCGATCGATGCGACGAAGTTCGATCTCGCGCCGGTCACCGCGTTCGGGACGGGCGCGATCTCCGCGGCACGCGGCACGATCGACGCTCATCTGACGTTGAATGGCATCGACCCCGATACCGGCGATGCCTCGGGCACGTTGAGCGTGACGAACGGGCGGATTCCATTGTCGGCGCTACTCGGCACGTTGCGCTCGATCAATGCGCAGATCGAGATCGCGAATCACCAGGTCAAGCTCACGAAGCTCGACGCCAAGCTCGGTCAGGGCGTCATCACCGCGACCGCGAATGCGGAGCTCGATGGCTCGGTGCCGAAGAAGTTCCACGCCGATGCCACGGTCAGGGACGTCTCGCTCGTGCGGGCGTTCGAGCCCGAGATCAATGCGACCGTGAAGATCGATCTCGACCATGGCGGCGGCCAGTGGACCGGCAACATCGATATCAACAACGCGAGCGTCTTCATCTTGAAGGCCGGCGGCGTGAAGTTGCTCGATGCCTCGGCGCCAGACGATTTGGTGTTCGTCGACGATGCCAGTCACGACCAGATCACGCTCGGCGCGCGCGAGCCGCCGACCAAGCCGTGGCTCGTCACACACATCGAGATCCATCCCGCTGCCGTCCAGGTGATCCAGGATCAGTTCCAGATCCGCGGCTCGGCGAACGGCAACCTCGAGCTCTCGCTCGGCCAGGGCTCGGTCGGTGTCGACGGCCTGGTCGAGGCATCGCGCGCCGACATCGATCTGCTCGGCACGCGCTCGATCCTCGAGATCGGTCAGGTGATCTTCGACGGCACGACGGATCCGCTGCTCAACATACGCGTGATCCGCGAGCTCGAATCGCTGACCGTGACCGCACAGGTCGCGGGTCGCGCGAGCTCGCCGGAGCTGACGATGACGAGCGACTCCGGCACCTACACCCAGGGCGAGCTGTACTCGATGTTCATCGGCGGTCAGGCCTCGGGCGGCCGGGCCGGCGGCAATGCGGCGCAGGCTGGCGAGGCCGCGGGCGCGGGCTACGCCTCGTCCGTGTTGACCTCGACGTTTCGCAAGCTCGCGCAGCGCGCGTTCAAGGTCGATCTTCGCCTCGACTTCAACTACGAGGTCGGCACCTCGACCTCGAGCGACGCGATCCGCGTTGGCTACTGGTACAACTCGCGGATCTTCATCGCCGGGCGCAGCCACTATGCGGCGCGTGTCGACGAGAACTCGAACGAGGTGTTGCTCGAGTATCACTTGCGCGGCAACTCGCTGATCCAGGCGAGCGCCGGTGATCGCGGCTACGATGGCATCGACTACGTGAAACGCTGGCACTGGTAGGAGCTGCTATGGACCTCGCTCATCTTCGCGACCGGATCGATTCGGTCGATCGTCAGATCATCGCGCTGCTCGCCGAGCGCAACCAGATCGTCGAAGAGGTCGCGCTCGCGAAGCTCGAGGCCGCATCGCCGTTTCGCGATCGCGATCGCGAGGAGCGCTTGCTCGTGCGGCTGCGCGAGTACGCGACCGCCGCGGGCGTCGATCCGCACCAGCTCGAGCGGATCTATCGCATCGTGATGGACATGTCGGTCGCGCACCAAGAAGTGACCGTGCGCAACCGCACCGATGCACCGCTGCGCGTCGCGTACCAAGGCGTCGAAGGTAGCTACAGTCATCTCACCGCGCAGCGTCGGTTCGGGGGCCGCGCTGGTGGGGCCCTGCTCACCGGCTTCGACACGTTCCGCCAGGCGGGCGATGCGGTGTTGCACGGCGCCGTGGATCTCGCGCTGTTGCCGATCGAGAACACGACCGCGGGCAGCATCAACGAGACCTACGATCTGTTCAGCACGGGCGGCTTGCACATCACGGGGGAGGTGGTCAGTGCGATCGAGCATTGCTTGCTCGCGCTGCCGGGCGTCGCGTTCGTCGAGCTCCGCACGGTGAGCTCGCATCCGCAGGCACTCGCGCAGTGCCAGGCCTTTTTCGGCGAGCACCCACAGTTGTCGCCGCGATCGGAGTTCGACACTGCCGGCTCCGCGCGACGCGTCGCCGAGCTCGGGGATCGAACGCACGCGGCGATCGCCTCGGCGGCCGCGGCGAAGACCTACGGGCTCGCGATCCTCGCGACCGGGATCCAGACTTCGGCCGACAACGCGACGCGCTTCGTCGAGATCGCGCTGCGGCCCGCACCCGTCGCGCCCGGTGCCCCGGCGAAGACCTCGCTGCTCGTCGCGCTCGCGGATCGCCCCGGTGCGCTCGGCGAGATCCTCATGAGATTTTCGTCACGTGGGCTGTCGCTCACGAAGCTCGAGTCGCGGCCGATTCCCAACGTCCCGTTTACGTATCGGTTTTATATCGACGTCCTCGGTCACGCCTCGAGCGAGGCGTTTCAGCAAGCGCTCGCAGAGGTCGCGGGGCTGACCACCGAATTGCGAATCCTCGGGACGTACGCATCCGAACAGCGGTAGCGTTGGACAATGTGGGTGACCTTACTGGCGCTGTGCGTGGCGGGCTGTAGCTTCCATCCAGGTGCGGCTGCGACCAGTACCGGCGATGGCGGCGATGGCGGCGATGGCGGCGATGCAGGGAATCGTACCGGCGATGCCGGCGGTGGTGACGACGCGGGGAGCGGGAGCGGCATATCCTGCACGTCCTACTCGACCGTGATCGATACGTGCTCGCTGACCGGTCAAACCTCGCCTGGTTCGGTGACCTGGACCGACGGCCTCACGTACGACACCGACAATCACACGCTCCACACCGGCGGCTTCAATCCCACCGTGACCCATCCGAACCACGTGGTGGTCGGCACGATCGACGTGATCCTCGCGACGAGCTTCACGATCACCGGCACGGTCGCGGTCACGGGGACCCACGCGTTCGCGATCGCCGCGAGCGGCACGGTCAACATCGATGGCACGCTCGACCTCACCGATGGGGGTGCAGGCGCACGCAGCGACAACGACTGCGGAACCGCGGCGGGTCACGACGGAACCTCGAACAGCAACAAAGGTGGTGGCGGTGGCGGCGGTGCATTCGCGGGCGCCGGCGCGGCGGGTGGCCTCGGCAACAGCACGGCTGGCACGAACGGCGCGGCGGGCACAGCGATCGCTACGCGACCGACGACGCTGACCGGTGGTTGTTCGGCGGGCCTCGGCGGCGGCGTGGGCGCCACGCAGTTCATTCCTGGCACCGTAACTGGTCGTGGCGGTGGTGCGATCCTGATCGCGACGCCGAACGCGATCATGCTGAATGCGAGCGGCGTGATCAACGCGGGTGGAGGCGGCGGGCGTGGTGGATTTAGCTTCATGTCCACGATCGCGGGCGGCGGTGGCGGTGGTTCGGGCGGCATGATCATCCTCGAAGCAGCGACGATCACGAACGGTGGCGCGATCACGGCGAACGGCGGCGGCGGCGGCGAAGGTGGCGACAGCAATGGCAATGGCAATGGCAATGGCGGCAACAGCACCGGTAATCCAGGCACGAGCGGTCTCGCGAGCGTGACGCAGGCGGATGGTGGCGGCGGTGGAACGACGCACGGCGGCAACGGCGGCAAGGGCAACGTCGTCACGGCGTCCAATGCGAACATGGTCGGCTCCGACAGCAGCGCGGCGGGCGGTGGTGGCGGTGGTGGCGTCGGCTTCATCGCGGGCTCGCATGCGATCACGGGTGGTGTCGTTTCGCCGCCCGCCGGCTCGTGGCCGTAATGACTCGGTGACACGATGCCGTGCATGCGAGCAGTTCGCGTTCACGAGCTCACTGGTCCCTCCAACCTGCGCGTCGACGAGGTTCCGTCGCCCGTGCCGAGCAGCGGCCAGGTCCTGATCGATGTCAAAGCCGCGGGCGTGAACTTCCCCGACATCCTGATCACGCAGGGTAAGTATCAGTTCAAACCCACCGTGCCGTTCTCGCCCGGCGGTGAAGCGGCCGGCATCGTTTCGGCCGTCGGTCCGGGCGTCACGTCGTTGAAGGTCGGCGATCGCGTCGCGACCACGCTGCTCTACGGTGCGTACGCCGAACAAGTCGTCGCGCCCGAGATGGCGACCGTGAAGTTGCCGGATGCCGTGTCGTTCGAGATCGGCGCCGCCACGCTGCTCACCTATGCGACCACGTATCACGCGCTCGTCGATCGCGCGGCGCTGCAACCGAAGGAGACCCTGCTCGTGCTCGGCGCCGCCGGTGGGGTCGGCATCGCCGCGGTCGAGCTCGGCGTGCTGCTCGGTGCGAAGGTGATCGCCGCAGCCTCGTCAGAGGACAAGCTCGCGTTCTGTCGCGCGCATGGTGCGTCTGAAGGCATCAACTACTCGACCGAAGATCTCAAGGAGCGCATCAAGGCGCTCACGAGCGGCAACGGCGTCGACTGCATCTATGATCCGGTGGGCGGCAAGCTCGCCGAGCCCGCGCTACGCGGCATCGCATGGCAGGGCCGCTATCTCGT
>JAYWCI010000083.1:0-9495 GCA_043780895.1 Kofleriaceae bacterium
CGAAGGTCCACGCGCCGATGCCCGAGATCCACGAGATGGATATCCGCCGGCTCGAGACCATCGTCCCGAACGGCACCGCCGCCGGTGTCATCACCTCGCCGCCCTACGCTGGCACCTACGACTACGCCGAGCACCAACGCCTGCGCTTCGATTTCCTCGCGCTTCGCCATCGCGAGTTCGAGGACGGCGAGCTCGGCACCCGTCGCTCGTTCGAGAAGGATCCGACCGCGGCGCGCGCCAGCTGGAAGGCCGCGCTCGACGGCTTCGTCGGCAAGATCGCGGCAACCCTCGCCCCGGGCCGGCGCGCCGCGCTCGTGATCGGCGACTCCGTCGCGGCAGACCGGGCCATCTTCGCGCTCGACGACCTCCGAGATGCCGTGACCTCCGACCTCGTCCTCGAGGCCTGGGCCTCGCAGGAGCGGCCATTCTTTGGCATCCACGAGCGCAAGGCCTTCGGCGACACACCGAAGCGCGAGCACATCGTCGTGCTACGCCGAACCTAGCGGATCGCGATACACGTCCGCGAGCACGAGCTCGCAGCCGATGGCAGCGATCACGATCCGATCGGTGGCCTCGGTGAACTTCCAATCGGTGCCGGCGCGCTGCCACAGTTCGGCGCGCTGCGCTTCGTGATCGAACAACACGATCGCTTCGAGCGACGGAATCGTCCGGTAGTGGCGCAGCTTCTCGCCACGATCGTAGTCCGCGGTTGAAGGGCTGAGCACTTCGATCAAGACCTTCGGATTCGTGACCGTGTGACCCGTGCGATCGATCGGATCCGTCTCGAGTGCACCGCACACGACGGAGACATCGGGATATGTGACGAGCTCGGTCGCGCGAACGCCGATCCGAAGATCCGAACTGAAGACCGCGCATGGTCTACCGGCGAGCTGCGCACCGAGCAGGAACATGATGTTCGCCGCGATCCGCGCGTGATCCGGCGATCCGCCAGCCATCGCCCACACGCGCCCAGCGAGGTACTCGTGCTTGATGCCCGAGTCCTCTTCGACGCGGAGATACGCGTCGAAGTCGAAGCGATGGTGGATCGGCTGGACCACGAGGCGTCTCGACTCTAGCGTAGCTCGACGACGCCGTTCGGCTGAAACGCTGGCGAGACGTGCGAAGGCGTTAACGTCGCGGTGGTGCCGCTCGGTGTGTAGGTCTGCAAGAAGCCAACGCTACCTCCACCGCCTCCGGCACCTGCACCGTTGGCGGTTGGATGAGTACCCTGTGTCGGCCTGTTGTCCTTAAACCCACCCGTTCCTCCACGGCCTGATCCTCCGACGAGATTTCCGCCAGAAGCGCCGAACACATCCGACGTGGTTCCGTCGGCGCCTGGCATGCCTTCGGCACCGGTGGTCAGCCACCCTCCACCTCCGCCGCCACCATTCGCAAAAACTTGACCGGTCACCGAAACAGATACGCCCTGAATCACCACATAGCCACCAGCCCCGCCGCCGTGAGCGATGAGGGCGAGGAACACGGCAATGCCTGCCGCCCCGCCGCCACCTCCGGCGTTGATGGTACCGGTCACTTTGACCTCGCCGTGGCAGCTCACGAACATCACCGCGCCGCCACCGCCACCCCAGAAGCCAGCTGCTCCTCCCGCGGAGCCGCCACCGATAAAGGACGCTAGCAACGCAGGGTTCATCACGGTTGCACCTCCATTCATCGCACCGCCATCGATGCCCCCCGATGTCGTTGTCTGCGTAGCACCATCACCGCCATCGGTTGCTCCGCCCGCTCCGCCACCTGCTCTGAACGTCGTGTCCATCGGCCCACCGCCCGACGAATAAGCCCCTCCACCTGGACCATTCACTGCCGTGTGACCAGTAGCATCGACAGTGCCATCGACAGTGATTTGATCGTCGGCGACGAAGGCGATTGCACGTCCAGCGGCGTCGCTAGTTCCGAGCACTTTCATGTTTGCGCTGCTCGTGATGGTGATCGTTCCTGCGCGAACGACACAGATATTGGTACCGCCTGCTTGCGTGACTACCTCATCGCAATTGGTATCGAGATTCGGGTCGAGTGATCCGGTACTCGATAAAGTCACAGATGGCTTAGCTGCGGGGGCATCGCAGACATCGGGCAGGTACTTGGGCTGCAGATATTTGCAGTGCGCCGTCGGCGCGTCGGCGCACCCGAGACCGCATGCAACATCCTCGTAGCCGTTGCCAGCTGCGTTGCAGGTCAACGCCGCGGCGTTGTTGCATTGTTTGATTTTGCCAGGCGTGCAGGTCACGGCGATGCAGGTACCTGCTTCGCCGCCGACCGCTCCGTCCGTATCGCAGTACGGAAAGTTAGGGTCGATGCATGTGCCGTCCGCGCAGAACGCAGCCGGGTTTGTCTTCGTGCACCCGACGACCAACACCACCCCAACGAACGCCAACTTCACACTAACCATGGCGCGAGAATACGTCATTCCTTTGGTATCATGGAGCCCCTATCGGCCGGCTCCACGGGCGGTTGCGTGCCGAAACGCACGGCTTGGCCGATGGCGGTTGGAACCTCGATTGAATTGGGTTACGACTCTTCCACATGAGGAAGCTGAGCCTGACGCTATTTTCCGTCGCTGTTGCCACGAGCGCTGTCGTCGCTTGCGGTAGCGATTCCGCCTCCACTACGGACGCGAAGGCGATCGACGCGAAGGCGATCGACGCGAAGGTGTTCCTCGATGCCGCGGGCTCGGGCTCGGGTTCGGGCTCGGCGAACTACGACTTCACCTGCTTCGGCCACACTGCGCCAGCGAACGCCGCTGCAAGCATCACGCTGTCGGGCACGAGTGATGAGTTCAAGACGTCCGGGCTCACCGCTCTGCCTAGCGTAACGGTCGAGACCTACAAGGCTGGCAACACGACCGCCGTGAACACCGTGACAAGTGACTCGACCACTGGCGCATTCGCCACCGGTACTCTCGACACGGGGGCTGTGCCGTACTCCGCTTACCTTCGTGCGCTCAAGACTGCCTACCGGACGACATATGTCTATCTGCCCAACCCGGTGATCGCGAACCTCTCGCAGATTCCCGTGCCGTTGATCAGCGATGCGACGTTCATGCAACTCGAAATGGTGCTCGGACCGCAAGACGATACGAACAAGGGAGTGTTGCTGTTGGCGATTGCCGATTGCACGCTCAAGCCAATCGCTGGCGCGACCGCGACGGCACACCAGGGCGCAACCAACATCCCGCTCACGGATCTCAGCATGTTCTTGCCCGGCACATTCGCGGCGTTGAATGTCCCCGATGGGGACGTCACTGTGAGCGGCGCCTACGGCGGGATGACGTTCCCCACGGTCACAGTGCACGCGTACAAGAAGCCGACAGCTCAGGGCGCCGAGGGAACGATCACGTCCACTGCTGTCGTCCCCGGCTTCTACTGATTCTCCGCGTGGTAGTTTCCGCTCGCCGTGGAAACCGCCGCGTATCTGCAGAGCACAGCTGACGGCCACGCCCAGATCGTGGGCGGCCTCACGGTGCTCGAGCGCCGCATTCGCGAGCTCGCGAAGGCTGGCGTCACGCGCGCGTTGATCGCGACCGCTCCGCTCGAGCTGTCGCGGCCGATGCCGATTCCGATCCAGTTCGTGCCGCCCGGCGCGCCGGTGCCCGAGGGTGCGAGGGTCGAGCGCGCGGATGTGATCGCCGGGATCGAGATCATCGACGAGGCGTCGCGCAGCGCAGCCGAGTGGAAGCTGATCCGCGGCATGAACAAATCTTTCGAGGGCCCGGTCGATGCGCTGATCAACTGGCGGTTCTCGATGCGGATCACGCGCGTGCTCGCGCGGCAGTCGATGGCGCTCACGCCGAACCACGTGACGATCGTCGCGATCGTGATCGGCTTGCTCGCCTCGGTGCTCGCGAGCCGCGGCACGTACCTCACGGTCGCGATCGCGGGCGTGCTGCTCGAATTCAACTCGATCCTCGATTCGTGCGATGGCGAGCTCGCGCGGCTGCGGTTTCAGTACTCGAAGCTCGGGCAGTGGCTCGACAACCTTTCGGACGACATCGTCGACAACGTGTTCTTGATCGCGATCGGTCACGGGCTCGGTGGGATCTGGGCATGGATCGGCTTGTTCTCCGCACTCGGGCGCGTGCTGGTCTCGCTCGTCACGTACGTCAGCGTGTATCGCCGCACCGGCACGGGCGACGTGTTCGCGTTCCGCTGGTGGTTCGAGAGCGACAAGGTCTCGGCCGACGATGTCTACGATCCGAAAGCGATCACGACCTGGCTGCGCTCGTTCGGCCGGCGCGACACGTTCGTGTTCATCTGGATGCTCGCGTGCGTCGCGGGCTTTCCGTACTGGGTGATCGGCCACGGCGCGGTGATCGCGGCGGTCAACGTCAGCCTGCTCCTCCTGCAGTTCACGGTCTATCGCAAGTAGATCGCGGCATGACCAAATACCAGCTCGTGGCTGCGCTCGTCGTTGCCTGTGGCAACGGCCACGAGCGCGACCGGCGCGTGCGAAGACTACAAGCACAAGAGCATGGCGACCGAGGGCCGGCTGTACGTCAAGAAGCTCGGCAAGCTCGTGCGCGCACGTCGGCGAGGTCGGTAGCTATCCGCCAGATCACGCCGTGAGATATCTCGGCTTGGTAATTAGCGACGTGCGCGCAGCGCGCCAACAAAGGAACGACCGTAGCGAACGACCGTAGCGGGCCGAACGCGAGACGCGTCGGAGTTCGGCTTGTGGCCCCGCACCTCAGGCCCGCTCGCGCAGTGATCGGAGCTGCTCGCGCTGCTCGCAACGTGAGATACCCGTCAGATGGACGCAGCAGACGGGGCGGTGTTGAATCAGGTTCGTGCTGCGTTTCCTGCCACCGAGATCCCGGCGGACGATGCGTTCGCATCGTGGGGTCGAACGTACCTCGACGGTGAGGCGTATCGCGCGGCGCTGACGGGCAAGACGTGGGACCAACTCGACCCCGCTTACCTTGCGCTGCGCTCGGACGCGCTTGGGTTTCTCGGCACGCACGCACTCGTCGCCGTGTTGCCGACATACCTGACCGCGCTCATCGAGCACGGCACGACATCAGAGGTGCCGGGCATGTTAACGCTGGTGCTCGCGCCACCCGCTCTCAAGCTCGATGGCGGGCTCGGCAAGAAGCGCTTCGGCGAACTCGTCGAAGCGCTGACCGGGCCGCAACGCGCGGCGGTGGCAGCGGCGCTGCTCCGGTTCGGCGAACGGTACCCAGAGACAATCGTCGGGGATGCCGCGCGCGCGGCGTTCGACGGTCACTGGAAAGCGTATCTGTCCGACGCCGACGCGTAGGCGTGGCCTCGTCGTTTGCCGACAAACTCGACGACTTCAAGCGCGCGGCGGGAGAGAGCGGATGCAAGAGCATCCCGTACAGCGACCTCCAGGAAAACTGCGTGCGGCAGGGCGGGCCGATGCACGACTACTGCGATGGCCAAAAGGGCCTCGGCAAGTGTCTCGACTATCGCCGGGCCGTGGTGGCCACGTTCGCAGATGCACAGGACAAGGTCCGCAACGAAAACGACACGCCCGAGATCACTGAGCTGGCCCGCAAGCTGCGCGACATGTACGAGGAGGGGAAGCGAGGTCACAACCTCGCGATCACCTATAAGGAGAACGCGCTGGCGACGTGCAACAAGGAAACGCTGTGACGACCGCGGCGATTATTCACGCGGCCGAGGCGACCATCGACCCGTCGTGCCCAACCGTTCCCTCAAATCGTCGACGGGGACGCGGGTCGCGGGGAACGTTCCGCGGCGTAGTGCGCGACCGGATTGGGGCGCTCCAAAGTCGCACTCTGGGGCTCGCCGCACACCGAGATCAAGTAGTCATCAAGGAGTCAGCTGAGCCGGCGCGCGCAGCTGCCACATGTAGTGATACGGGTTCTCGCGGATGAACCCCTTCGAGACGACCTCGAAGTGCTTGCTCATCAGCTTGGTGATCTTGCGCGCGGTGTGCGGATAGCCCATCTCCCAGTGATGTTCCGGAATGGGTTCGTGCCGCCACGGCAGCATGAACTTGTGACCGGCGGTGAAGTGGTGGTCGCCCCACCAGAAGGACCAGCGCACGCGGAGGCCGCGATACGGCAGGGAGATGAACACGTGCGGGTTCGCGCGGCGCGCGATGTTCGCGAGGCAGGTCTCGAATTCTGCGAACGGGAGGTGCTCGAGGACCTGGAACGCGCAGATCGCATCGAACGTCAGGCCCGCCGGTAGCACCGCATCGAGCTTCGTGATGTCGGCGACGTAATCGACGCCACGCGTGGTGTCGATGTCGAGTGTCTTGACCTCGACGCCTGCGGCTCGGAGGTAGTTACGAAAGACGCCGGAGCCAGGACCGATCTCGAGCACGGTCTTGGGGCGGACCGAGAGCACGGCGCGCAGCTGGTGCCAGTACGACATCCAGCGCTCGGCGTCGTCGTAGCGCTCGAAGTCGTAGTGCTCCGGCGCGACCTGGACTTCCCGCTCGGTCATGCGAGCGGCACGCTAACATGGTATCCCCGACGCAGTGACGGACGAGCCCGAGCTCGGCAAGCGGGTCGCGCAGGGAGTTGCGTGGGCCGGCGGAGCCCAGGCGATCATCGCGGTCGCCGACCTCGTCTCGTTCCTGCTCGTCACGGTGTATTGGATCGCGCTCGACGACTTCGGCGTGGTGGGCGCGGTCATTCCGTTTTACACGGCGCTCGATTACATCGCGGATCTCGGGGTCAGCTCCGCCTTGATCCAGCACGACGACCACACGCCCGAGCGCGTCTCGACGGTGTTCTGGTTCAACCTGCTGGTCTCCGGCGGGCTCTTCGTCTTGCTGCTCGGGCTCGGCCCGCTCTACGCCGCGATCCAGCACACCCCGGTGATCGCGTGGTTGCTGATCGCCTACGGCGCGAAGCTGCTGATCCAGAACATCTACGCGATCCCATTCGCGCTGCTTCGCAAGGAGTTGCGGTTCAGGGATATCGCGAAGGCACGCGTCGCTGCGCACCTCGCCGAATCGGGCAGTCGCATCCTCTACGCTTATCTCGGCGCGGGCATCTGGAGCTTCACGCTCGCTGCGATCACGCGCGCGTTCGTGTTCGGAATCGCGATCCAGCTCAGCCATCCGTGGCGACCGCGGCTCGTGTTCCGCCCGCGAGAAGTGATCGGCTACGTGAAGTTCGGCGCGCGCACCGCCGCGAGCAACGTCCTGTACCAGGTCTACACGAGCCTCGATTCGCCGATCATCTATCACTACTTCGGCAAGGAAGCCTCGGGCATCTACACGCTCGCCGATACGTTCATCCTGGAGCCGGTCAAGACGATCGCGAACGTCGTGATCGATGTCGCGTTCCCCACGTTCGCGAAGCTGCGCGCGGATCGCCGTGCGGTGGCGAATCAGCTGATCAAGTTCACGCGGCTCAACCTGCTCGCGGTCCTGCCGTACACGATCCTCATCTTCCTGATCGCGCCCGAGGTCCTGAATTTGTTCTGGCTCGGTCACGGCACCGGCGAGGTGAAGTGGACCTCGCGCAATGTCGAGCTCTGCGTCGATGCGATCCGCTTGCTATGCGTGATGGGCTTCTTTCGATCGCTCGGCTTCCTCGGGCCGCCGCTGCTCGATGGCATGGGCCGCCCCGATCTGACGCTGCGCTACATGATCGTCGCCACGTTCGCCGTGCCGGGCTCGTTCCTGCTCGGCGCGAAGTTGCTCGGCCCGAGCCTCGGATTCCTCTCGGTCGCGGTCGCGTGGGCGATCGGCTACCCGATCGCGTTCGCGGTGCTCGCGTACCTCGTGGCGCACACGGTGAAGCTAAACGTGCGCGAATACGTTCAGGCCTCGTGGGGCATTATCGCGAGCTGTGCGATCGGTCTCGGCGTCGGCTTCGCGGTCGATCGCGCGCTACCAGACGCCTCGAACGCGATGCGCCTCGCCTCGATCACGGCCGCGACCCTGGGCTCGATCACGCTCTTACTCGTGTACTGGCAGAAGCTCACGCCGCGCGCGATCGCTGCGAGTCTCGGAGACTAAGTTGCCCTACGAACTGAACAGAATCGCGCAGGTTGAGGATCATACGGACCGGGCTAGTTGCGAGGAGACATGGTTCTACTTGAACCGTGGCGAACATCGAGACCGAGGGGAATCGCGCTCGTCATTCGTCTTGTAGGGTGGTTGGTCAGGCGCGGCTCGCCTCGCGCAGCTGGACGTGACCTTGCTTGCACGCCACCTCACGCAGTCCACGCAGTCAGGTGGCCTCCAGCAGGAACGATTCCATCTCAGCCCTCGGGCGTTTCTCAGTCGAAGGCGCTTCGCGCACCCCCGCGGCCTGCCGCGCCGGACTGGTCACCGTGCGCAGCTGTAGAGCAGGGCTAGGTCACTCCCTGCCGCGAACACGCAAGCGCTGTACGGATCAGCAGCTCGAGGTCAGGCCGGTCGACCCTCGCGAGTGCCTGCTCGACATAGCGCGCAGCCTCGGCTTTCCTGAAGCCGAGGGTCGTCAGCGCTTGCTTCGCCTGCGTCACAGCGACGACGCTCTCGAACTTCGAACGCCCCACGGGGGGCGTCGAGCCTGAGACGCGCGGTTGAAGTCGCGCTGCACGGAGCGCCTCGCTTGCATCCATCGGATCGATCGCCGGCGCGATCGCGAGCGACGAGGACGACGACGAGGACGACGAAGACGACGACGAGGGCGACGACGAGGGCAAGGCAGGTGGAGTCGCATAGGTGATCGTGAGGTTCGGCGCCGAGCCCGTGATCTGTAGCTTGCCTTCATGAAGGGCGCGATGGTGTGCCGAACAGGTGAGGGTCAAATTCTCTGCGTCGTGACCGCCGCCGTGTTCGCGATGCACCACGTGATGGAGATCGACGTTACGCGAGGCGCGGCAACCCGGGACACAGCATTTTCCGTGATCTCGACGCTGCACGAACCGCCGCACCATCGGCGTGATGTCTTGCGTCGCGCGCTCGGGTTCGCGATCGGATCCGATGCGCTGCGCATCGCATTCGGCGCGCTCGACATCGACCGCATCGATCGCGATCACCCGGCCAGCGGCGTCTTGCCAGCCCTGGTTGCAACGCTCGCAGATCGTGATCATCAGCTGGTGCCGCGCACGACCCTGATCCGCCTCGCCGCCGGCGAAGTACGCGGCGCACAGGGCCTCGATCACATCGCTGTCGTCGACGAAGCCGCCGGTCTCGGCAGAGATCGCCTGCCTCGCTTGCCGCAGCTGCGCGGTCGCTCCGGCACGCAGCTCGAGCGTGACCTTCTTGATGGCGAGATCTGGATTCTTCAGATCGCTCGGCCGATCGCCCTTCGCGTGCCCGGCGACCAGGTCCTCGACCTGCCGAACATTCATGCCGCGCGCGGCCTCGCGCCACTCGTCCACGGTCTCGGCGGTGGTCATGCGCGAGAGCTCGCGCAACGCGGTGTAGCTCTGCTCTCCCGACTCAAGCATCTCGCCGAGCACGGGCAGCTCTTCGATCGCGAACGCCACGCGCACGTGCTCGCGCGCGACCTTCGGCGTGTAGCCGAAGACCTCCTCGAGATAC
>JAYWCI010000084.1:0-7396 GCA_043780895.1 Kofleriaceae bacterium
GTAGATGTAGCGCGGATTCAGGGCGCTTTGGCGGCGCCGGATGGAAGTCCAGAATCGTCGAAGCTGAGCTGTGAAAGATCGATCCAGCCGTCCCAGACATGGACGTTCGCGACCCGCTTGTGGACGAGGCCCTGCGGCACTTCCGCGACGATGCCCGCGATCGGCCAGGTCTCGGCGAGGCCTGCCGCGAGCTCCGGCGCGAGCCGGGCGCGCTCGCTCGGATCCCACGCCGCACCCATCGCATCGAGCGTGCGATCGACGCGCGGTTGACCGGGACGCGCCGGATCTTTGCCGGCGACGAGGTTCGTGATGTCGCCATCGACCATCCCACCGAACTGTTGCTCGACGATGTCCCACGAGCCGTCACTGCGGCGCTTGTCGAAGAACGCATCGCCGCCGGTCTTGACGTCGATGATCACGCCCGCGCGCCGCGCCGCTTCGACGAACATCTCGCGCTCGGTCTTGATCAGCGGGCCCGAGCTGGTCTCCTTGAGGGCGGGTCGCTCGGCACCGATCAGCGTGAGCCGGAGCTGCTTGCCCGCCTGATCACGAATGCCGTCCTTGTCCGAATCGATCCACCCCGCCGCATCGAGGAGCTTACTCGCACCAGCCGGATCGAAATCGGGCACCGCTGCTTCGGTGCCCGAGACCGGGCCACCGGGCCAGATCGGCCACAGCGCGGGGCGCGCGAGCCCGTCGAACACGCGCTTGGCGATCACGCGGCGATCGACGAGCAGCGCGAGCGCGTGACGCACGCGCGCGTCGTCGAGCGGCGAGCGCGCGGTGTTGAACGCGAGGTAGCGCAGCCGCGGCGGCGCGAGCTCCAGCGCGCGAAACGTCGAGGCCACGCCCGGGGCGCTCGCCTGCTCCGGCCAGTGCGCCGGGATCAGCGCGGGCACGATGTCGAGCTCGCCGCGCTTTGCCGCGGTCAAGGCGATGGCGGCATCGGCCTGGTAGACGAACTCGACATCCGCGATCGCTGGCGGCTTGCCCCAGTAGTGATCGTAGCGAACGAGGTGAACGGTGCCCGCCTTGTTCGAGACCAGCTTGTACGGGCCGCTACCGACCAGCGCTCCGCCGGCGAGCAAGCTGCCGTCGTAGATGTGCATCGGCAGGATCGGAATCTCGGCGAGCGCACGCAGCACCCAGCCACTCGGGCGCTTGAGCCGGAGCCGGATCTCGCGCGCGGTGATCAGCTCGATCGCCTCGACATCCTCGAGCATCGTGCGGAGGTGGTCGATCCGCTTGGCGGGGTCCCGCACCGCATCGAGCGTGAACTGGACGTCCGAGCTGGTCAGCGGCCGGCCGTCGTGGAACGTCACGTTCGGCTCCAGGATGATGCGGATCTCGAGGCCGTTTGGCATGACCTGCCAGCTCTGTGCGAGCCGGGCCTGGAACGCACCGGTCGGGCCAGAGCCGGTGTAGCGGATGAGAGGCTCGAAGATCGTCCCGAGCGTGATCCGCCGGGCCCAGGTCGACGGCTCGACGATCGGCGTGAGCCGGCCCGGGTCCGCGTCGACGGCGATCCGCAGCGTGTGGCTGCGATTGGCGTGAACCTCGGCCTCGCTGGGGCCGAGCTCTCCGAGGCCCGTGAGCACCTTGGACTGAGGCGAGGCCTGCGCTTCGGCGACGGGATCCGGTGCATGGCGCCAGGGCTTGACGCGCGCTGGCGATTCACAAGCCGCCATCATCGAGAGGACGGCCATGGCGGCGACTTGAGGGGCCCGTCTCACCATGTTAAGACCGGCAGCATGTCGCACGTTCTCGGGGTTCGCACCACCATCTTTGCGTGCCTGGTGGCTCTCACCGCTTCGTGCGGTAAGGACCAGATCCAGGGCCCCGCAGCCGAGGTCAAGAAGACCGACGTCAAGATCGATCTGCCCGCGGTTCCCGCGTTCGATCTTCCGGCGGCGCCGGGTGATGGTTCGCACGCGGTCAAAGAGCTTCGCGTCAAGGGCAAGAAGCTGTTCGAGACCGACATCACCGTCCACGGTTTCATCACCTGGAAGTACGACTGCATGACCGCTCAGCGCAAGCCGGGCGAGGATGACAAGGATCTCCAGAAGCGCCTCGACGAGGACCCGACGCTCTGCGAGCGCCCGAAGTTCTACGTCGGCGATTCGAAGGACACTCCGCCGGAGAAGAGCCTCTGGATCGTCGATGTCCCGCGGCCGTACAACAAGCTCGAGATGGAGCGCATGAAGAAGCCGGATCGCAACCTTCCGGATCGTTGCGAGCCGAACGAGAAGGACCCGAAGAAGAACATCTGTCCGCCGTACGAAGTCGGCGACGAAGTCACCGTCGCGGGATCGTTCAAGATGTCGTCGCCGCACAGCGAGCGCAACTCCGATGGTCTCCTCGTCTACAAGAAGATGACGAACACGACCAAGACCTGGACGACGCCGGATATCGCGCCGCCGCCGGGTGCCCCGGGCGCGCCTGCTCCGGGCGCGAAGGCGTCGCCCGAAGATCTCGTCAAGAAGCACTAAAACAGCCAGCCCACGTCGAGGCCGAACGTCGCGCCACCACGGACAACGCTCTCGAGCCGACCGGATAGATCGTAGTCGCGCTGGAGCTCGATCCCCGCACTCGAGGTGATCGTCAGCGCGCGCCACGGCGCGATGCGATAGCCGACCCGGCCGACCGTGCCGACCGTGAGGTCGCTGCCGAGCCAGCGGTGATCGAGGTCGTCGTGCGTGAAGTCGCCGTCGAGGTAGAGGCCGGCGCCGACGAACCAACCGACCATGTGGTGGGCCCGCAACACCGACAGCCACGCTTCGTGATCGCCGCGCCAGAACCACTTCATCTCGACGCCACCGCCGATCCGAAACCCGGTGTAGTCGCCCGCGGCGGTCTCGCGCACTTCGCCGCGAACTTCGAACGAGAGCTTCGGCTCGGGGAACCAGCGCTCGTAGCCCGCGTCGATACCGCGACCGGTATCGAGCGATGGCAACGCGACCTCGACGTGCTGGTCATAGGTCGCCGGGATCGGGGGCGGGCTCATGGAGGAGGCCCGACCGTGTGATCGAGGAAGTCGATGATCGCGGCTTGCGCCTCGGGCGTGTCGATCGAGGTCAGCGGGATTTCCCACGACCCGCCGTCGGCGCCGCGATTGAACACGTGCCCACCCCCCGGGATGCGTAGCAGGTGCGTCGCGGTGCCGACCGCCTCGAGCGCCGCCTGCATCGGCTCGGTCTGCTTGGTGAACTGCACGAACCAATCGTCATCGCCTCCGATCAAGAGGTACGGTGGTGCGCCGGCAGTCACGTGATAGAGCGGCGAGGCTGCGCGATACAGGCCCGGCACGTCGTCGAGCGAGCCGCCGACGAAGTCCTGGACGAGCCCGACATTCGGCATCGCTTCCATGTCCTCGGGACCCGCGCCCGGGATGACCGCGGCGACCGGCTCGACCCGCGTGGTCGCTTCGGCGCAATCGGGTTGGACGTCGTCGTCGTGATCGACGCCGAGCATCGACACGAGGTGACCACCCGCCGAGTATCCGAGCGCCGCGATCTTCTGCGGATCGATGCCCAGCTCGGTCGCGTGATTGCGCGCGTACGCGAGCGCGCAGAAACAATCCTGGACCGCATGCGGATACTGGCCGCCGTTCGGGGTGAGCCGATAGTCGAGGTTGAGCGTCACGTAGCCGGCCGCCGCGAGCCGCTCGGCGTGGCTCGCCATCGAGCTCCGATAAGTGCCTTCGGTCCAGCTGCCACCATGGATGACGAGCACCGCGGGGCGCGGCGACGAGCCCCGCGGTGGCGAGTAGACATCGAGGACGTCCGCGCCGTTGCGCGGGTCGTAGTGGATGTCGTGCTGCTCGGTCACGCCGGAGCACCCGAGCAGCCCGACCATCACCGGGCACACTGCCGTACTTCGCGTCATGCCACAGTAGACAGCAACTAGTGTGCCGCGACGGCGGCGACGGCGATACAAAGCTCGGCCGGCAGCATGACGTGTTCGGTCTCGAACGAGCCCGCGCAGGTCCCGCTCGCCGAGCGCACTCCGCCGAGCGCGAGCTCGCGCGTGAAGGGCGCTCCGACGGGCGGCGAGAACCGCAGCTGCAGGTGATGGATCGCGGTCGCGGTGCCAGGTATTGCCGCAGCGTGGAGTTTCGCGGCAGCTGTGGCGAGAGTCTCGACGAGGGCTGGATCGAACGCACCCGCTGGGTCGCGCGTCCATTCGCCGATCACGGCACCGCGGCGATACGTGATCGTGTCGAGCGTCAGCTCGGTGATCGTCGCAGGCTCTTCGCTCCACCGCTCGCTCTCGACGTACGCGGATGCGGGTCGCGCGAGGATGTCGTGAGCCGCATCGCCGATTGACATCCCACGCGGCTCACCGCGGCGTTGCACGGAGCGCGGATAGAGATCGAGCACGACCGCCACACCGACCACGGGCGTGATCACGAGCGTTTGCTGAGCCGCCCCGGCTGCGACGGCGACCGGTTGCGAGGAGAGCTGCGCGAGCGCGTGCACGAGCTCGGCGACGCGATCCGGATCGGCCGGATGGACCACGCCGGCGATCGTGATCGTCGGGCGCTTCACCAGCGCGAGCGTGCCGCCACGAAGCTCGACGTGATCGATCGCGAAGCCCGCCGGCCGGACATCGATCGTGTTGGCGACGCCACGTGTGAGCTCGGCGATCGCGGCGGTGACATCCCGCCACACGGCAGGTGCGACGCACCCCGAGCGCGAGGCAGCCGCGGCTCGGATCGCGACGAGGTCGGTGCCCGGGCACGTGCCACCGAAAGAGAAGAAGTGGTCGCCGAGCGCGAGATGATCCGGCGTGACCGTCGGGCCGGTCGCTAGCGCGAGGTACTCGACCCGTTCGAGTGCCGAGGTCAGCGCCTCGCCGAGCTTCGGGGCAACCAGCCCGTGGCTGTCGCGCCACGGATGCGTTTGCAGATCGAGGACGTAGGTTTGCGCGCTGATCTGGATCCTCGGTTCGCTCCCCGCGGTCGCGAACGGGAAGCGCTCGTACGGATCGATCGCCGCCGGATCGACGAGCTTCGCGAGCCAGCCATCGACGAGCAGCACCGCGCTGCTGCCGTCGATGCGGAGCCAGACCTGTTCGGTGCCCTCGAGGCGTTCGCCGAGGTCGATCGTGATCGTGGCGCGCTCGGAGCTGATCGCGAGCGTGCGACGAAACGTGTGATGGGATACCGCATCTCGGCGATGCCATCGCGCGCTCCGCAACGACGAGAACAGATCCGCGACAAACCGCGGATCGACGGGCAGCCCCTCGGCGCCACGCCAGTGCCCACCCTCCGAGCTCAGCGAGGTTGGCGGCGAGGCATCGGGACGCGACCAGCGCAGCGTGCGGATCGCCGCGGGATCGAACGCCGGCATCACGCTGCGGTTCGGCGGACGCGCGGGCGACCCGCCGAGCAACGATGTGAACAGCACGAGCATCAGGATCGCGAGCGCCACGATCGCGCGCAGATCCGCGGTCACGACGCGCCATCCGAGCCCGCGCGCCGCCTCCGCCGCCACAGCACCAGCGCGCCACCGACGACGAGCCACGCGAGCGGAATGCCGGCGACGCTCAGCGCGACAACCGCGCGGCGTTCACCATCGGTCATCACGAGGCGCACTTGGTCTGGCGTGCGCGCGCTGATCGCGAGCGCCGGTGCGGGCCGGTTCGCGAGCCAGCGCACCGCGTGCTCGATCCATAGATCGCCGGCCGAGGCGCCACCCTCGAGCGCGGCCGACGAGAACGATTCGGCCGAACCGATCGCGATCACGCGATCGCGATTGCCGACCGCGGCGAGCACGATCGGACCGCCGAGGTCTGCTTCGTCTTTGGCGGGCTGCGCGTGAAACGAAGTCTCGCCCCAGCTCGCGGAGGTGGCCGAGATCAGCGGCTGCGCGCTACCCGTGATCGTGACCGCGCGCGGCTGGAAGAACAGCACCCGACGACGATCGATGAAGCTCGTGTTGATCGGATGCTTTGCGAACCCCGTCGTGATCATGAGCGCGCCGGGCACTTCACGAATCGCGAGCGACGGATCGACCGCGACGGCGAGCGGCAGCCCGAGTCCTCGGCTACCGAGTACGCCCTCGAGCCCGGTAGCCGCGAGATCGGGCCCGTTCGGCACCGGGCGGCTCGCCGGCGCGACGAGCAAGCCACCACCGCTGGCGACGAAGTGATCGAGGGCGAGCGCCTCCGCGGCCTCGAGCTCGCGGATCGGGCCCGCCACGATCACCACGTTGCATTCACCGAGATGCGCGAGGTTTGCGAGGTCCGTGATCCGCGTCGTCATGCCGTCGCCACGCAAGCGATTGCCGATCGCGATCCAATCGGCGCCTTGCTTGTCGGCCTCTTCGAGCGAGAGCTCGCCATGACCCGAGGTCGCACACACCGTCACCGGTGCGCGCTGAGCGAGCTCGGCGAGCGTGCCGGCGATGGCCTGTTCGACCGCGAGGCTCTCGATCTGTGGTGCGGTCCCTGCCCCGCCCTCGAGCGTGGCGAGTTCGAAGACGCCGACGACGCGGCGCTGCGTGCCGAGCTCGACGACGACACCGCCGCCGGACTCGAGCTCTTTCGGCTGCAAGCCCGCGAGCCGCGCCGCCGCCGGGATGCCGCCTTCGAGCGTTGCCGGATCGACGCGGCGCACGGTGACGTGGCCGGTCTGCGCCATCTTGTCGGCGATGTGCCCGACCTCGGCGTAGAGCGGCTCGAGCGCGCCGTACGTCGGCTCGACGACGACCAAGGTGGCGGGTTGCTCGAGCTCGCTCAGCACCGCGAGCGTGCCTGGATCGAGGGAGTTGCGATGGCGTGCGCTCGCATCCCACGCGCAGCCCGAGCGCGCCGCGAGCGCGGTCGCGAACACCCCGATCGCTGCGATGTTCAGCGTCGCCAGCAACCGATCGCGCAGCTCGCGCGTGCGCCGCCGGCCGACACACGCGAGCACGACCGCGAGCGACAGGCCGGTGAGCGCGAGCGCGGCGATCACGATCACGCCGACCAGCTCGATCTCGCCGCGCGCGAACGAGGTCAGCCGCGCGCGCAAGCTGAGGGTCTGTAAGACGTGCGCGATCACTGGATGATCCGCGCCGAGATCCGGCGCCAGAGCGGGCAGCTCACCAACGAGAAACCACGCACACAAAAGCGCGAAGCCGAGGCCACCTGCGGCGAGCGTGGTCGAGGTCGCCGCACTCGCCGCGACCGCCCACGCGAGCAACGCGGCGCCGAGCGCGATCGCCGCGACGTAGCCGCACACGATGCTCGCGAGGTCCCAGCCGCCCGCGTCCTGGCGAAACATCGCGACCACCGCGAGGTACGCGAGCGTCGGGATCCACAGCAGCGCGTAGACCGTCGAAGCCGCGAGCCACTTGCCGATCACGGCCGCGCGCTCGCTGACCTGTGCGGTCAGCAACAGCTCCCAGCCGCC
>JAYWCI010000085.1:0-4499 GCA_043780895.1 Kofleriaceae bacterium
ATCTTGACCGCGCCGTCGATCGTCGGAAGGTCGAGCACGGCGCCGAGCGCCGCCTGGGTGAACGTGATCATGTAGTCGCTGTGAACATCGAGCCCGTCGCGCCGAAACTTCGGATGCTCGGCGACGCGCATGATGATATTGAGGTCGCCGGGTTGCGCGCCCGTCTTGCCCAGCTCGCCCTCGCCTCGGACGATCTTGGTCGCGCCTTCCTTGGTGCCGGTCGGCACCACGATCTTGAGCTCGCGCGCCTTGCCGCCCGGCTGTTGCGGCGGAAGCGTGATGGTCTTCTCGGTGCCGAACGCCGCTTCCTCGAAGGTGACCTCGAGCGTGTAGCGCGAATCGCTGCCCTTCTGCTTGCCGCGACGCCGGCGCAGGATCTCGTTGAACATGTCTTGCGCGGCATCGACCACCGCGCCGATGCCTGACGATGTTGCATCGTCGCCGCCGTGGCCCCAGCGATCGTAGCGATTGCGCGAATCGCGGTCGGAGAGCACCGCGTACGCTTCGTTGATCTCGCGAAATGCTTCGCCGCCATCCGCGGGATTGACGTCCGGGTGGTGCTTGCGGGCGAGCTCGCGAAACGCGCGCTTGATCTCCGGTTCCGAGGAGTCCTTGGCGACGCCGAGCACTACGTAGTAGTCGCGCTTGCGGCGGGCCATGGTGCTTTATGCGCCGCCTTCGGCGTCTCCGCCACCCACATCTGCGGCAGCGTAAATCGCCTCACCGATACGTTGCGCGGCGACCTCGAGACGCGCGACCGCGTCCTCGACGAGCGTCAGGTCATCGGTCTCCAGGGAGGCACGGCATTCGGCGAGCTCGTTGACGAGAAACTCGTGCTCGTCGGGCGGAATCATCGGACCGAACTCGGCCATCGCTTTATCCGACGAGTAGAACAGCCCTTCGGCCTTGTTGCGCGCTTCGACGAGCAAGCGGCGCACGGCATCGTCGTTCTGGAGCACGCTCGATTCGGCGACGAGGCGATCGATGTCGTCCTCGGTGAGGCCGGTCGTCGGTTGGACGGTGATGTTCTGGATGCGATTGGTACCGTGATCGCGCGCGGTCACGTTCAGCACGCCATCGGCATCGATATCGAAGGCGACCTCGATCTTCGGCACGCCGCGTGGCGCCGGCGGAATCCCGGTAAGCTCGAAGTGCGCTAGCGACTTGTTGTCTTCGGCCATCTCGCGCTCGCCCTGCAGCACGTGGACGTTCACGAACGGCTGGTTGTCGATCGTCGTCGAAAAGATCTCGGTCGCGCGCGCCGGGAGCGCGGTGTTGCGACCGATCAGGCGCGTGAACACGCCACCCATGGTCTCGATGCCGAGCGACAGCGGCGTGACGTCGAGCAGCAACACTTCCTGGATGTCACCGGTGAGCACGGCGCCCTGGATCGCAGCGCCGACGGCGACGACCTCGTCGGGGTTGACCCGGCGGCTCGCCTCTTTGCCGAACATCTCCGCGACGACCTCGTGCACGCGCGGCATGCGGGTCTGACCGCCGACGAGGATCACGACATCGATCTCCTTCGCGGTCATGCCGGCATCGTCGAGCGCGCGGCGACACGGTTCGAGCGTCGCTTGCACGAGCGGCTCGACGAGCGCCTCGAGCTGGCTGCGCTCCATCGCCATCATCAGGTGGCGTGGCTGGCCATCGGCACCCGCTGCGAGGAACGGCAGGTTGACCTCGGTCACCGCCGCGCTCGACAGCTCGATCTTCGCGCGTTCGGCGGCATCCTTGAGGCGCTGGAGGGCGAGGCGATCGCCGCGCAGATCCATGTCGTTCTGCTGCAAGAACGCCAAGAGCATCGCTTCGACGATCGCGTTGTCGAAATCCTCGCCGCCGAGGAACGTGTCACCTGCGGTCGAGCGGACCCGGAACACGCCGCTATCGAGCTCGAGGATCGAGATATCGAACGTGCCACCGCCGAGATCGTAGACCGCGACCCGCGCGGCGCTCTGGGTCTCGACGCCGTACGCGAGGGCCGCGGCGGTCGGCTCGTTGACGATCCGAAGCACGTTGAGGCCGGCGATCCGGCCGGCGTCTTTGGTCGCCTGGCGCTGCGCATCGTCGAAGTATGCGGGCACCGTGATCACCGCTTCGGTGACCTCTTCGCCGAGCCAGTCCTGCGCGGTCTGGCGCATCTTCGCGAGCACGATCGCGGAGATCTCCGGCGGCGAATAATCGCGACCGCGCACGCGAACGTAGGCATCGCCGTTCGGCGCGGCGACGACATCATACGGGCACGTCAGCAAGTGGCGCTGGACCTCGGCGTCCTCGAACTTGCGCCCCATCAGGCGCTTCACCGCGTAGATCGTATTCTCGGCGTTCGTCATCGCCTGGCGGCGTGCGGACTGACCGACGAGCCGCTCGCCCGATGCGGCAAAGCCGACGACCGACGGGGTCGTGCGCGTGCCTTCGGCATTGGCGATCACGACGGCCTCGCCGTCCATGATGGAGACGCAGGAGTTCGTCGTGCCGAGATCGATCCCGACGACGCGGGTCACAGGTATGACCTCGTCACAGGTTCTCGCTCGGAGCCTCTTTCAGGCGCGCCTGCACTCCTCCGGACCTGCTCGGTCATTCAGCGGCGGCCTTGGGCTTCGCGACGATGACGAGCGCGGGGCGAAGCAACCGCTCGCCCGACTTGTAGCCACGCTGCAGCACGGTGACGACCGAGCCGGGAGGCGCATCGCTCTCCTGCTGCGAAATTGCCTCGTGCAGGTTCGGATCGAACGGCTGGTTGAGCGCCTCGACGCACGTGACTTCGAGCCGCTCGAACGCGGTCATCAGCTGGCGCAGCACGAGCTGGACACCTTCGACGATCGGGCTGCTCTCCATGCCGGCACCGGCGTGCTCGACGGCGCGCTCGAGGTTGTCGACGACCGGCAGGATCTCTTTCAAGATCTTGGTCTTCGTCTCGAACTTCGCATCTTCCGCTTCGCGCTTCTGCCGCTTGCGGGTGTTCTCGAGATCCGCGGCCGAGCGCAGGTAGCGATCCCAGTTCTCCTTCTTCTCTTTCTCGGACGCCGCGAGCTTGGCCTCGAGCGCGGCGATCGGACTTTCGGCAGGTGGCGCCTCGGCCTGGGCGGCAGGCGCGTCCGGCGGCTCGACTTCCACGGGGATAACCCCGCTTTGATCGGCGGCCTGGGTGTCAGGATTGTCACCGCCGGAGGGGGTTCCGTCTGGCTTGGCGGGGTCGCTCGTCATCGTCCACGACATTAACCACGAAACGCGGTCTTTTCTAGGCTTTGGCCAGGTCTGCGAGCAGCTGGGAGACGGTATCCGCGGTGAAGTCCACCACCGACATCACCTTGCCGTAGTTCATCCTCATCGGGCCGATCACGGCGAGCGCGCCGATCGGCTGCTCCTCGGGGCCGTACGACGAGGCAACGATCGAGCTGTTCGAGAGCGCCTGCATCGCCGTCTCGGTCCCGAGAAACACCTGGAGCCCGTCGGCGGTCCGGGTCCGGTCGAGGAGCCGAACGAGGGTCTGCTTGTCCTCGAGCGTCCTCAGGAGATCCCGAATCTGCTCGGGCTGGACATCGTCGAGCAGGTTGGACTGACCCGCAATCACCACTTCGGCCGAGCGCTCGGGCGTCTTGACGAATACAGCATGGCCCAGCCGCAAGGCGGGCGCGACCAGCTCGTCGTATTTGTTCTGCTCTTCCCCGAGCTCGTGGATCACCCGCTCGCGGACCTCGTCGATCGTCATCCCGGCGAGCAGCTGGTTGAGATAGTTGTGGATGCGATCGAGGCGGCTGGGATCGACATCGTCCATCACGAGGCGGTTCTCGATCCGCCCGTCGGTGGTGACCAGGATCGCGATCAGCTTGCCGTCGCGAAGCGGCAAGAACTCGATGCGCTCGAGCCGTGCTTCGTCGGGATTGGGCGCGAGGATCACCGCCGCGTGGTGCGTGAGATCCGAGAGCAAGCGGGACGCACGTTGCATCACTTCGTCGGGCGACGGCGCGGTCACCCGTTCGCGGATCTCCTCGCGCTCGCGCGGCGTGAGGCCGCGAACCTTCAAGAGGCTATCGATGAAGAACCGCAGGCCCGTCGCCGTGGGCACCCGGCCCGCGGAGGTGTGGCGCTGCTCGAGCAGGCCGAGCTCTTCGAGATCCGCCATCACGTTGCGCACCGTCGCAGGCGACAACCCGAGATCGTGGCGGCGCGTGATCGTGCGCGACCCGACCGCGTCGCCGACCGAGAGATACTCGGTTACGACGGCGTGCAGGATCTTCTGCGCACGTCTGGACAGATCGCCGGCCATGTTCCGACGAGCTTACATCGCCTCGGAGATACGCGCTGCGATCCGATCGGCCATCAAAAAGCCACGCAGCGTCGGTGAGATCCGCAGGCCAGCTCTTTCGGCGAGCCCCTGCTCGATCAGCCAGGCCACGACCGCACCTGGCACGTCTTCCTCGGCGACCCCGTCGCGGGTCCGCATCCCCAACCAGGCTCGATCGATGGCCATTTCAGCCGCGGAGGAGGTCACGACG
>JAYWCI010000086.1:0-13300 GCA_043780895.1 Kofleriaceae bacterium
CCGTCGATCTTCGCCGCACGCGGGAGTAGGAGTTTTGCGGTGGCGTCGCGGTGGCGTCGCGGTGTGCGGAGCGGGCGCTGAACAGCTCGCCAACCAGAGGAGGGAGAGCAGGCGCCCGCGCATCCGCTACTCGAACACCGAGGCGAGGTCGTTCGCGCTGGTGCCTTCTTTGTCGCCGCGCAGCGAGGTGTAGGTCACCGCGGCGACGACCGCACCGAATGCACCGAAGACGATCTGCACGCCGAGGACTGCGTAGAGATAGGTCCGGATGTGCGACATGGTGTCGAGCTCGATCATGTTGCCGAGCAGCATCGTGATGCCGAACGTCATGATGAAGATGAGCAGGAGAATGCCGAACACTTGACCCTTGTGGCCCGCGGTCAGCTCGCGGCTACGGCGCAGCGAGGCGAGCACGCCCGGCTGCTCGACCACCGACACCGGCACCGCGACGAATAGCATGCAGTACACGATGATGCCGGGGACGATCAGCAGGATGAACGCGCCACCGACGGCGAGGCCGGTGACGAGCGCGACGCCGAGCGCCGGGAGCATGCGCTTGAAGCCGTTCGCGATGCAGGCGCCGATGCTAGCGCGCTGACCTTGGAGCTCCTTGACCACACCGTACGTGATCGTCGCCGTGATGAAGGCGTTGATCACCATCTCGAGGAAGCGAGTGCCCCACGTGTACCCGGGGCTCAAGCCGGTGAAGTGATCGTTGAACACCGACATCGTCCACACGATGATCGGGATGTTCAGTACGCCCGCGATCAACACGAACGGGATGAGGTTGCGTGCGAACACGCGAAAGCTCGTACCCATAACCGCTCCGACACCAAAGTTCTCGTTCATTGCATTCTCCCGTACGTTGTCTATTTCTTGGAAAACTTGTCTTGCTTGCGCTGGCCGAACAGCACCTTTTGCTCGAGATGAGCGCGCTGCGCGACATAGAAATCTTTCAGGAATCGGGCGCTATCCACCACGCGCCCCAGGTAGCTGATCTTCGCTCGAATCTTCTCACTCACCGTCGCCGTATTCTCGAGATACCCCAATGTATCCGGATCCTGACGTAACACGCCTTCGAGCACCTGCAGCTCGTAAATACCGTAGATCCCGAGCTGCTCGTCGGTGAACGTGTAGGACGGCGTGGGTTGCGCCTTGCGCTGCATCGAGATCGCCGCTTCGTTGACGAGATCGCCGAGCAGCACGGTCTTCGGCACGACCACGACGCGCGTGCCACCGACCAGGTCACCGACACGCAGCTTGTCCTTGTTGAACAGCGGCATGAACAAGAACACGAACGTCCAGGCGCCGCCGAGCAGCAGCGCCCACACCGGCGCATCGGGCCACATCACGCGATTCGCGATCACGAAGCGCAGCGGGATCCAGACCTCGAGCTCGCGCACGAGGTTGCGCGCGAGCACCGCACTCGTCTCGAGCTGACCGCCACGCGCGTCGATCACGCGGATGCCGATCCTGCGCTTGCCCGGGGTCTGTCCCTGCCAGCGGATCTCGAAGAACGCGAAGTAGAAGTTGAGGATCAGGAACGAGACGATGATGACGATCGGCTGGATCACCGCGTTGCTCGTGCCCGAGAAGTTGAGGAGCAGCGCGAGCACGAGCACGGTGACGATCTGGATCACCATGTCGATCATGAAAGCCGCCGCGCGATCGCCCGCGCTTGCGAGCACGAAGTTGAGCGGCACACCCTCGGGCGTCACGATCTCGCGCGTCAGTGCGCTGCGCGCGGCCTGGAGACCTGCGGGTGACAGCGGCGAGAGCGCCTGTTTCGCCATCAGCCGAGACCTCGCGACCGACCGCAGCAGCCGAAGTACCAGATCCAGAACGCACCCGTCACCGCAGCGACGGTGTAGCGGATGTGAATGTCCGTGACGGTCTGGCGGAAGATGCCTTCGATCATGCCGGCGCAGAACAGCATCAGCACCGCCGCGATCACGAGGATCGCCGCCGGTCGACCGCGCGCGCGCAAGGCATCGAGGCGCGGTTGTGCTCCCGAGAACACCAGCGCGTGGCCGAGCATCAAGCCGCCGGCACCCGCGATCATGATCGCGGAGAGCTCGCTCACGCCGTGCGGCAGCAACCAGCCCCAGATATCGACGCCGAGCCCGCGTGACGTGTACAGCGCGACGAACGCGCCGAGCGTGAGCCCGTTGTAGAAGAGGAGCACCAGCGTCGGTAACCCGGCGATGAAGCCGAGCGCGAACGCGAGGATCGCGACGCGCGAGTTGTGATCGAACAAGCTCGCCGCGAACGTGGTGAGGAAGCTCGACACGCCTTCCTGATGATAGAGGCCCTCGCGAAGCTCGACCCTGGTCGAGGCGGGCGAGCGGCCTTGCGCAGAATCGCCCATGAACGAGTAGTAGTAGTCCGCGTCGTGCGAGGTCAGCGAGTACGCGGCGACGAAGCCCGCAAGCGAGATCACGACCGCGACCAGGATGTGCCACTTCGCCGCGCGCACGGTCGAGGGCAGCTTCCACGCGAAGAAGTCCGCGATCTGGCGGCGGACGTGCTGGCGCGTGCCGTACACGACAAAGTACGCGCGACCGACGAGGCTCTCGAGATAATCGACGAGCGCGCGGTCGAGCGAGATCGAGCGCGCGACCGACAGCGAGGACAGCGTCGCGCGATACAGGTGGGGTAAGCGTGCGAGCCGGTCCGCGCTGAGCGAGCGCAGGCCCTTCGCATCGGCGAACTGGATCATCGCTTCGAGCTCGGCCCACGTGGCTTCGCGCTCGCGGCGGAACTCGACCGACTTCATCACCTGCATCTAGAACAGCTCCCTTCGCTTGATCTCGATGTAGCGATTGACGAGCTGCATCGAGAACTCGCCGGGCGTGGCGTCGATGCAGTGGGCGCCCGCGCGCCGGAGCCGCTCGAGCACGACCGCGCGCTCGCGCGAGAAGTCACTCGCGACGACCGCCTCGTGCAGCGCATCGAGCGTCGAGGGCTTTGCGAGCGTGCGGGTATCGAGCGAGGGATCCTTGACCGCCACGAACAGCACGAGGTGGCGGCGCGCGAGCCGCGAGACATTCTCGATCATCAGCTCGGCGCTGACGGTGTCGAGGAAATCGGTGAACAACACGATCAGCGAGCGCCGCTTGACCCGCGTCGACATGTCCGCGAGCGTGAGCGTGAAGTTGGTCTCGACGCGGTGATAGTCGATCTCGGCCGAGAGCGCCTGGAGCCGCGCGAACGTGTGCATGCCGCCCTGCGGATCGGCCCACGCCCGAATCTTCTCGGCGAAGCCGACGAGCCCGACGCGATCGCCGGTGCGCAGACAGAACCAACCGAGGAGGATCGCGGCATTGATCGCGTGATCGAGCTTCGGCACCCCGGCGACGGGCTCGGCCATCAGTTGCCCCGAATCGACCGCGAGGATGACCTGATGGTTGCGCTCCGCGCGAAACTCGGTGCACAGCAACTTGCGATGGCGCGCCGAGGATTTCCAATCGATCGCGCGATGATCGAGGCCGGGCACGTACTCTCGCAGCGACTCGAACTCGGTGCCATCACCGAGGTAGCGCTCGACCTTCATGCCCGCCATGAACGAGCGATCGCTGTACATGCGCAGCGCGATCGCGCGCACCGCGCCGAGGTTCGGCACGACGCCGACCTTCGCGTTGACCGGCATCGCGATGCGACGCTCGATCAAGCCGAGCGGACCGGTCCAGCGCACGTGCAGGGTCCGCACGCCGTGATCACCACGGCGGCGAGGGACGAGCGGAATCTCGAGCGTCGCGGTCGCCGAGCCCTTCGCTTCGGGCGGCTTGACCGTGACCTCGAACGCCGGCTGCGGCGCGAGATCGTCATCGAGCTCTGCGAGGATCTCGAGCGTGGCCTGGCGCCGCCAGCGCGCCGTGATCGCGAGCCGCGCGACCCCGGGCTCGCCGATGAACAATTGCTCGGGCAGCGCGGTCGCGATCTTCAACCGCCGCTTCGGTAGGCCGAGCACGACATCGACGCCGAGCAGCAGCAGCGCCGCGCCGAGGTACGCGAGCCACATCGTCCACAGCCGTACGGACACCGTCACCGCGCCGAGGGATAGCGGAATCCCGGCGAGAAAGACGATGAGGGCGCGGAGGGTGGGACGCATGACTTACCGGGGAGCGGGGACCTGTTCGACGATCTGGCGGACGACCTGCTCGGTAGTCAGGCCTTCGATCTCGGCACCCGGTGCGAGCACGATGCGATGTCGCAGCGCGGGCACCGCGAGCGCCTTGACGTCGTCGGGCAGCACGAAATCGCGGCCCTGGATCGCCGCGTATGCGCGCGCGGCGGTGGTCAGCATCGTGGCGGCACGGGGCGACGCACCGTACGAGATGCTGGGCCGCTCACGGGTCGCGCGGATGAGATCGACGATGTAGTCGATGATCGCGTCGCTCACGCGGATCTGCACGATCACCTGGCGCATCTGCACGATCGTGCCGAGGTCCGCGACGGGGCGCAGCGCGAAGTCGGCGAGCCTCGGCATCGTCGTGCGATGACCGTGGCGATGGACGATCGCGCGCTCTTCGTCGCGCGTCGGATAGCCGAGGACGACCTTGAACAAGAACCGATCGAGCTGCGCTTCGGGCAAGGGATACGTGCCCTCTTGCTCGATCGGGTTCTGCGTCGCGATCACCATGAAGCCATCGCCGAGCTCGTACGTCGAGGTATCGATCGTGACCGAGCGCTCCTGCATCGCCTGCAAGAGCGCCGCTTGGGTCTTCGGCGGCGTGCGGTTGATCTCGTCGGCGAGCAAGAGCTGCGTGAAGATCGGACCCTTCGTCAACGTGAACTGGTTGGTCTGGAAGTTGAACAGGTTCGTGCCGATGATGTCGCCGGGCATGAGGTCCGGCGTGAACTGGACGCGCCCGAAATCGAGCGAGAGCCCAGCGGAGAACGTGCGCGCGAGCAGCGTCTTCGCGACGCCCGGCACACCCTCGAACAGGATGTGACCTTCGGCGAGCAGAGATACGAGCAACAGGTCGATCGCGTTGTCCTGTCCGACCACGACCTCGTGGACGGTCTCGCGCAGGCGCGCCGCAATTTCACGAACGGTTTGCAGTTCCATGAGTCATCTCCATGCGCCAGCGATAGACCTGATCGGCGACCTCGAGCACGCGCTGTGGATCGCGTGCCGCGGCAACCGTGTTCTGTAACTCGGGAAGCGAGAGCTTGCTGCCGCGCGAGACGCGCAGGCGTTCGAGCCACGCGATCGTCGCCGCGGGACCGAGCGAGTCCGGCGCGTGCAGCGCGTGGCGAACGACCTGGATCGTCGCGCCGAGGTAGCGCTCGAGCGCCGCGGCATCGTGACCGCCGTAGCGCAACAGCGCCGCGGTGTTCGCGATCAAGAAATCCTTGCCGGGCGCGAGCGGCGGTGGCGGCGCGCGCGTGGGGCCGAACCGGACCAGCGCGGCCCACACCACGAGCAGCGCGCAGATCATCACTTGCATCGTCGCGAGCACGAGTGGGAACTCGAACAAAACGTGGAGCAGGCTAGGGGTTTGTGCGTGACCGTGCACGGTCTCGTCGAACACGACCGGGCCACCATCGCGGAGCCGATCGATCAGCGCGACCGCGAGCTGCGCGTTCTCGGGGTGCGAGAGCCCGGCGTTGTTGATCACATCCGGGTCGGTGAGGATCCAGATCGTCTTGCCCTCGTGCTCGTAGTGACCGAGCAGGGCGCGCTCGCGATCGCTGATCGCCGGCGTGACCGCGCGCAACGCGATCGTCTGAACACTCGCGCGCAACTTCGGTTGCGGTAGATCCTTGGCGAGCCACTGCATGCTCGGCGCGGCGCGCGCGAGGAGGTTGCGATCCTCGAGCCCGATCGCCGTGAGCACCTGATCGACCTCGGGGAGGTCCTTGAGCTCGGCGTCGTCGATCCACCGACCATCACCATTCGTGAAGCCGTACCACTTCGGGAGCACCACCAGCACGTTCGCCGGCGCGCTCGCGATCAGCGCCTTCAAGCGCTCGGTCTCTTTGTCGGTGATGTTCGGCTCGGCGATGATCAACAGTCCGTGTTGCGCCTTGGCCGACGAGTTGTTGCGGCTGAGCACGACCGGGACGTCGAGCTTCTCGAGCAAGGTGACCAGGCCCTTGTGCCCGATCGCGGAGACCGAGTAGCCATCGCTCGCCGCAGAGAACTTCTGCGCGGGCCCGAGGACGGTGAGCACGATCGCGACGACGAGCGAGATCCCAGCCACCCCGATCACGACCCACAGCGTGGAGCGGTTGAACGGATTGGTCACGCGATGGCTCCGAGCGCGGTGCCGGTGCCGGTGCCGCGGGGCGCCGACGCACGAAACGCGGTGGCGAACTTCTGAAACTGCGCGAGGCAGCGCCGGTATTCTTCCTCGGTCGCTTCGTCATCTCCGAAGTGCGTGAGCTCGACCGCGACGATCAGGCCCTGCAACGCATCGCGCGCATCGGGGGCGATCGGCACGCGACCGAGGATCTCGCGGCTGGTCATCGCGGGACCGACGCGGACCGCGGACGATCGGACGAGCTCTTGTAGCGTGCGTAACAACAGCGTGTGGATCGCCTCGCGATATTCTCCGCGCGCGGCGAGCTCCTGGGCATCGCCGAGCGGGCGCTGGATCACCGCGAGGTCGACCGTCGCAGCATCCGGGTTCGCTTCATCGGACGATAGCTGCGCGTCGTCACCGCCGTACTTGAACAGCTCGCTCGCGAGCCAGAAGATCAAGATACCGATGCCGACGATCGCGACGCCCCACAGCAGCGCGTCGAACAGCGACGACATCGGGCCGGCGTTGATCTCGGACGGATCGCGACGGGTGTCGCGGTCGCTCGGACCTTCACCATCGTTGAACCGACCATCGCGACCGTCGAGCCGATCACGTGGATTTCGCCCGCCGCCACCACCGCGCTGACCGAGGCCGCCTCCGCGTCGACCGGCCTGATCGGGCGAGACGGTCGCGCCGTCCTCACCCGGAAGCCGTGTCTGATACGAATCGTCGAGGAGCTCTGCACGCGCCTTCTCGATGCGCGCGCTATCCGCGGCGTACGCCGAGCCTCCGAGCGCCCCTACCAGGGCCCACACCGCGACGACACGCGCCACGGGACTAACTTCGCACGACACGGGGCACTCCGCCGGGAAGAGCCCGCGGATTACCTCTGGTCGCACGAATTCATGACGGCGGTCAGCTTCGCGTGCAGAAAGTCGCGGACGGCGGCTACGCGGGCCGGCACGTAGGCGGCCGAGGGCATCACGAGGCTCAGCGGCGCGCCACTCATGGTGTGATCGGTCAGCACGCGCTCGAGGTCCGGATCGTTCGCGGCGATGAAGATCGGAATCGGACCGATGCCGAGCCCGGCACCGAGAGCTCGCGACATGAACCAGAAATCGTCGATGCTCGCGACGCCCTCGACATCGATCGAGGCGGACTTCGGCTGCTCGAACTGCCAGGTCGCTCGCCCGTTGCGACCGCGGAACAACACGCAATCGTGGTCGGCGAGATCGGCGAGCTTCTTCGGCGTGCCGCGCTTCTTGAGATACGACTTCGCCGCGTACAGTGCCATGTTCGACTGGCCGACCTTCTTGGCGATCAGCGACGAGTCCGCGAGGTTGCCGGCGCGGATGCCGAGATCGACGCCCTCGGCGACGAGATCGACCGCGCGACTCGTGAGGATCAGCTCGACGTGGATCGACGGCAGCTTCGCGCGGAGCTCGACGAGCATCTGCGGGACACCCATCATCGCGGCATCCGGATTCGCCGTGACCCGCACGATGCCGCGCGGATCTTTGCCTTGCTCCCGCACCGCCTCGGCCGCTTCTTCGAGCGCACCGACCGCACCACGCACGCGTTCGTAGAGCTCGCGCCCGGCATCGGTGATCCCGCGCTGGCGGGTCGTTCGCTGGATCAGCCGAACACCGAGCCCCTTCTCGAGCCGAGCGATGCCGCGGGTGACCGAGGACTTGGGCAGCCCCATCGCCTTCGCGGCCGAGGTGAAGCTGCCTTTCTCGACGACACGCGCGAACAGAGCGAGATCGTTGTAGTCCAAGTTGTGCTCATTGTAGCAACAATCCGTTGCTCTGTTGCGGTCTTGTACCCGGTTCCCTGAAGGCGCAGCTCGCGGTCATGACTCGCTACACCATCGATGGCTCGCACTCGACCGCGGAATTCTCGGTCCGTCACCTCATGATCACGAACGTGAAGGGTCGCTTCAGCGCGATCTCGGGCGCCGTCGACTTCGACCGGCTGCGGTCTAGTTTCTGATTACAGGTGCTGCGGCCACGGTCCAGCTCGTGGGCATGAGGGGCCTATTATATCACCGCTTTAGGTAGCTTGCTCACCATGGAGCGCGCGTGGTAGATCGCTGCCGTTCGGGTTTTCCGAGCAAATACTCACCGCACCGGAGCTTCTTGGTCGTGGCCCTCACAGATGGGGGTTTCCAAGCAGCAACGATGGTGCGGGTGGCACACAACGAAGGACTGACAAATGGAAACGATGCAAGAAGCGATGGGGACGAACCCCATCTCGATGCGCGCACTGCTCGAAGCAGGCGTGCACTTTGGCCACAACACGGGTCGCTGGAACCCGAAGATGAAGCAGTACATCTTCGGTGCCCGCAACGGCATCCACATCATCGACCTGCAGCACACGGTGAAGCTGTTCCGCCAGGCGTTCAACGCCGTGGTCGAATGCACCAGCCGAGGTGACACCGTGCTCTTCGTCGGTACGAAGAAGCAGGCGCAGGAAGTGATCGTCGAAGAGGCCGGCCGCTCGGGTCAACACTACGTCACCCAGCGTTGGCTCGGTGGCACGCTCACGAACTTCAAGACCGTGAAGGGCTCGCTCGAGCGTCTCCGCGGCCTCGACAAGATGGAAGAAGACGGCACGCTGTTTGCGCTCCACAAGCGCGAGCAGGTGATGATCAAGCGCGATCGCGACAAACTCATGAAGTCGCTCGGCGGCATCAAGGGCATGTCGAAGCTCCCGGGCATGATGTTCGTCATCGATCCGCACAAGGAACACATCGCCGTCGAAGAAGCGCGCCGCCTGGAGATCCCGGTCGTCGCCATCACCGACACGAACTGCGACCCGGATCAGATCGACTACGTCATCCCGGGTAACGACGACGCGATCCGCGCGATCAAGCTGTTCGCAGCGAAGATCGCCGACGCGGCCATCATCGGCAACAAGGTCTGGAAAGAGACCGCACGTCACCGTGGCGCAAAGGAAGAGCAGGAAGGCGAGCGCGTCATCCATGTCTCGTCGGGCGGCGATGGTCCGCGCGTCGAGATCTCGACCGGTGGCGCCATGTTCAACCCCGAGGCCTCGGCCTCGCCGGACGCGACGGAGTAAGCACCATGGAAGTCACAGCTACCCTGATCAAGGATCTGCGCGAGCGCACGGGCGCTGGTATGGCGGACTGCAAGAAGGCACTTGTCGAAGTCAGCGGTGACATGGACAAGGCGATCGACTACCTGCGCACCAAGGGTCTCGCGAAGGCCGCCAAGAAGGCGGGTCGCGAGGCGACCGAAGGCGCGGTCGTCTCGTACATCCACGGCGGCGGTCGCATCGGCGTCCTCGTCGAGATCAACTGCGAGACCGACTTCGTGGCTCGCAACGAGGACTTCCAAGCGTTCACGCGCGACGTCTCGCTGCAGATCGCCGCGATGGGTCCGCAGTTCGTCCACTCGGACGAAGTCGGTGAAGAAGTCATCGCGAAGGAGCGCGCCGTGCTCCTCGCGAAGGCGCTCGAGTCGGGTAAGACCGAGACCGTCGTCCAGAAGATGGTCGATGGTCAGATCTCGAAGTGGAAGAAGGAGATCTGCCTCATGGACCAACCGTTCGTGAAGGAGCCGGACAAGACCATCAACGATCTCCAGCAGACGTTGATCGCGAAGATCGGCGAGAACATCAAGATCCGCCGCTTTGTCCGCTTCGAGCTCGGCGAGGGTCTCGACAAAAAGAAGAACGACTTCGCCGCTGAAGTCGCGCTGCAAGCCGGCCTGGCGTGAGCTAAGCCGCTGCTGGTTCACCAGCAGCCAACTACGAAACGGCGCCTTCAAGGCGCCGTTTTTTTATGTCAGCCCTGCGCCGTCGGACGTACGACGATCTAGGGCTTGAACCGCACGGTCGCGGTCGCGAGGAGGGCCGTGCTGCTGTTTCCAACCCCCAACGTGGTCAAGGCGCCGAGGTTGACACCGACGTTCTTGTCCGTCGCGCGCACCCCGTAAAACAAGAGCGCGCCATTGCCCACGCCACTGACGTCGCTGGTCGAAAAGCCGCTGACGAGCTCCGCGAGGAGCTTGAGATGCGGCACGACTTGCACCGCGGCCGCGCCCGACAGAAGGACCGGCACTCCGCTGCCCGAGCTGTGCTCGAACCCGAACCCGGCGTAGCCAGTCACGTACGAGTTACATGCATCGTCGAGGCACAGCGTGCCCGCACCGCCGACCAGCACGGCTTCGCTGCTGTTGCCGCTTTCCGTCGCGAACAAGAGTTGCCCTGCAGGGCGACGCGCACTCGACCAGCGCGATACATTTGTGCTGTCGCGGAGAGCGTGCCGAGCGTGAGCCCGGCGATCTGGCCGGGCAACTCGAGCGTCGCGCTCAGCGAGATCTGGTTCGTCGCCGCGTAGGCCACGGAGACGTGCGAGAGCGCCTTCGAATCGAAGCTCGTATCGGTGAACCCACCGACGCTCGCGCTGATCGTCCCAGCCGGCTCGGTGAGCGCGGTGGGGGCCAGGAAGGCACCGGGTGACAACGCATCATCGACCACGCCCTGATCGATCTCGGCGGGGGGCGCCGGTTCTCCAGGCCCTGGTTGCGCGAGCGCCGAGGTGGCAACCACGGTCACGATCCCGAAGACTCCAACACCTAGACGATTCATCCTAGCATTCGTATCATGACGAGCGTTCGGCGTTGTACGCGTTCGAACGAGTGCCGCTTGTTGCCCATCTCGACGATTGTTCGCAACGCGCCCTGCTTCGCACGATCGATCTCTGCGCGCAGCGGGGCTGGACCTGGTTCGGTTGCGGGCGCACACAGATCGATGCAACGACCCCGCGCCTCGTCGAGGATCACGGCAACGGTGCACTTCGATCCGCACGCGCGCTATCCGCTGAGCATCGGCCACGCGGACGACAATTCGTTCGTCGCGATGCCAGCGGTGAACCCGTGGCGACCACCGCTGACATCACCGCGTTCATGACAGCGAAGGATCCGATCCGAAGTGGTACGCGCTGAGCTTGAGCTGATTCACGGTGCCCGAGAAGCCGAGCACCGCACGGTCGGCACCCGCGGCACCCGCCGCAACCATTAGCGGCATCAGATGCTCCTCGCGCGGGTGCGCGGCACGCGCGCTCGGCGCCTTCGTCCACTCGGCCAGCTTGCGATCACGCTCCGTGGGCTCGGCGAGGACGGCCTCGCGTAGCCACGTATCGAACGCCTCTGCCGCCGGTGCGGCACTCGCGTGAAATGCGCGCAGGTTGTGATAGCTCATGCCGCTCGCGACGATGAACACGCCTTCGTCGCGGAGTGGTGCGAGGGCACGCCCGAGCGAGAGGTGCAGCGAAGGATCGAGGCCGGTCACCAGCGACAGCTGCAGCACCGGGATCTTCGGATCCGGATAGGCGAGCTTCAACGGCACGAACGTACCGTGATCGAAGCCGCGCTCGGCATCGTCGGCCGCCGGCATCCGGTTGATCTTCAGGAGCTCGCGCACGCGCGCCGCGAGCTCGGGCGCACCTGGGGCGGGCCACTGGATCGAGTACGACTCCTGCGGAAAGCCGTAGTAGTCGTACAGCATCGGCGGATGCGGGTTGGTCATCAGCGTCGGGCGGGCTTCTTCCCAGTGCGCCGAGATCACGAGGATCGCTTTGGGGGTCTCCGGAACGATCTTGCCGAGGTCTTCGAGATACGTGCGCAGCGAGCCGAGCTCTTGCTTGGTCCCGAACGGGACGTGGATCCACGGCCAAGGTCCGCCGCCGTGAGGAATGTAAACGGTCGGCATCCGCATCCCGTCACTGTGGGGCTTGCCCGACGCTGATCCAACGAGCGTCCACGCAAAACTGTTGTGCCGGGGGGTGCACAACACGGTCGCGTAAGTCCGGCGCAGGCCATCTGAAATCAGAATTGTTCGAGGCTGCGCGCGACTTTTTTACGGTCGCTGTCTACCTGCCTGAAAGGTCGTTCCCCATGCGTAACTTCATCACTCTCGGCGCGCTCGCGTCTGCTTTGTTCTTCGCTGCCTGTCTCGGCAGCTCACCCACGACCTCCAGCCAGCGTCACTCACTCTCGGAAGCGGGCGCGTGCGGTGACGGAGTTTGTGATCCGGGCGAGACCCATGACACGTGTGCGAATGACTGCTGCCAGTTGTCGTCGAACGGATCGGACGGCAGTGACTACGGATCGGGCGGCGGCTCGGATGGATCCGGAGGCGGCTACGGATCGGGCGACGGCAGCGGGTACGGATCCGGTGGCGGTGGCGGTAGCGGTAGCGGGTACGGCTCCGGTGGCGGTAGCGGGTACGGCTCCGGTGGCGGTAGTGGGTACGGCTCCGGTGGCGGCAGCGGGTACGGCTCCGGTGGCGGTAGCGGGTACGGGGGCGGTAGCGGGTACGGCTCCGGTCGCGGATCCGGATCCGGATCCGGATCCGGTGCTGGCGCGATTTGCCAGGCGCAATGCGGCAACGGCTTCTGCGATGGCAACGAGACCCACTCCTCGTGCCCGTCCGATTGTTGCGAGACCACCGGCGACGGCTACTGCGTCGCGCAATGCGGCAACGGGTTTTGCGAGGCGGGCGAAGATCACGCCTCGTGCCCCGGCGATTGCTGCGAGACAACGGGCGACGGTGCCTGCGTCGCGCAGTGTGGCAACGGCTTCTGCGAGGTCGGCGAGACCGCGGCGTCATGCCCGGCCGATTGCCACTGATCGGGAACAGAAGTTGCGAGACAGTCGCTCGATGCACCCCGTGATGCCCCCCACGCTGGCCGAGCCGTGGGCGCTCGCGCGTGCGGCGTATCCGGGCTTGCCCGACGATCGCGAGGTATTCCTCGCGTTCGCGGCTGATCGCTCCGCCCTCCACATCGAGGATCTGTACCTGGTCTGGGCGTGTAGTCGCGGCGATCCGGCCGCGCTCGCTGCGTTCGAGCGCGACATCGCGCCGGCGATCACGCGCGCCCTCGCGAGCTTCACCGATCGGCAAGAGATCGTGCAGATGCTGCGCGAGCAGATGCTCGTGAGAACCGGCGATCGCCTCGGCATCGAGGCCTACGATGGCCGTGCCCCGCTCGCGGTGTGGTTGCGCGTCTGTGCGACGAGGAT
>JAYWCI010000087.1:0-50339 GCA_043780895.1 Kofleriaceae bacterium
CGATCGCGCGCTCGTACTGGGGAATCGCCTTGTCGATGTCCTGCTTGCGACGATACGCGACCGCGAGATCGAAATGGTATTGCGCGTCGTTGTCGTTGAGTGCAACTGCGGCGGATAGCGCCTTGATCGCGTCGTCATCGCGCTTCGCGAACCGGTACGCGACGCCGAGGTTGTGCTGCCAGTCGGCGTTGTCGGGCTTGAGCTTCACGGCCATCTCGAGATTGAGGATCGCGTTCGGGTAGTCATTCTTCTTGCGCTGGACCGTGCCGAGCCACGCGCGGATCTCCGCGTCTTTCGGGTTCAGCTTGCAGGCGGTCTGCAGCGCGATGAGCGCCGGGTCCCACTTCTCCGCCTTCGCGTAGGCGGTGCCGAGGTTCGTCCACAGCACGGGGTCCTTGGTGATGAGCGCGGTCGCGTGCTCGTAGGCATCGATCGTCCTCGGCAGATCCTTCTTCTGCCGGTACATCGCGCCGAGCGACGCCCACGCCATGCCGTGCTTGGGGTTCGTGGCGACGGCTTCTTCCATCGACTTGATGGCCTGGTCGGGCTTGTTCTCGGCCTTGTAGGCGAGGCCCTCCTTGTAGGAGGCATCGGCATCCTTGTCCGCGAAGGCAGGGGCCGAGACCGCCAGCCCGAGGGCCAGAATCATTCGAGTGAACGCGCGCATGTAACGCGAATCGTATCAGCCCTGGCTACGCTTCGCCCACTTCACTCACATCACCCTCCAGCGCCTCGTCTCCGACAACATCCCGAAAAAGATCCTGGAGTTGTGGGCCCAGCTCCAGCGCGCGCTGGCTGGAGCTCACGCCGACGGCGAGCTGGAACTTCTCGAGCGCCGCGAGGTGATTGTGAAGCCGCGCGACGAGCCGCTCGCGATGCTGTCGGATCCGGTCGCGATACGTGCGTTGATCCGAGAGGGCCGCGCGGGCCGAGGTGTACTGGGTCTTCACCTCGTCGTCGGTAGCCGCCGCGATCCGGCGATCGACATCTTCCATCCGGCGACCGAGCTCTTCATCGCTCGTGGTATTCGGCAGGCTCTCCGTGCTGGTCGCCGCGACCTCGAGCGTCTTGACGACCGCTTCGCGCACCAGGCTCGCGCTGGGATCGGTCTCGGCGAGCTTGGTCTTGATCTCGTTCCAGATCGCGACGGTGCGCGTGCACAGGCCGCGGACCTCACTATCGAGCGTGGCCGGCAAGCGTGCGATCGCGCGCTTCACCGGATCGATCTCGAACGAGAGGTGACGCGGCAGCATCGCGATCACGGCGACGATGCCCATCGCTGCGCTCGATGCACCCGCCGTGACCCACGGCGACCACGTCGCCGTCGCCCGCGCGTGATCGAAGCGCAGGGCGGTCCACATCGCGAGCAACGTCACCGTCGCACCGAGCAGCGTGATGGCGAGCCCACGCAGCCTGCACCCGCCGATCGTGCCGAGTGCCAGGATCCCCGCGCAAAGCGCGAGTGCGGCCGGGTTGGTCGTCATGAAGAGGAGCGGCATGCTTGCGAGCGCAGCCGCGGCGAGGCGCAAGATCGGCTTGCCGTAGCCGAGCGCCGCACCGATCGCGATCCCGAGCAGTCCACCGAGCAGCGGCGCCACCGGCGAGGCCGGCATCACGCCGTGGAGCGCGACCCCGAGCGCGGCGGAGCCGGCGGTCATGCCGAGAGCGGCTCGATGAAACGAGGCGTGATCGCCAAACCGAATATCCATCCTCCGTTCAACGGCTGGATATGCGATTTCGGTCTGACGGCCAAAATACAACAAGGCCCCGCGATCGCGGGGCCTTTTTCGATCCCAAGGATCGGTCTGCTTAGAACGTCAGGCGGACGCCGAACCGGAAGCTACGCGGCGCCTGGAGGTAGGACGTCGTGTGGCCAAAGTTCGGGTTGAGGACCGGCGTGTGCGCGGTCTCGGTCGACGTATCGGCGCTGATCGCCTTCACGTGCTTGAGGTCGTTCATGTCACCACCAACGATCGGGTTCGCCGAGTCGGTCGTGTAGTTCTCGTCCGTCCGCTCCTCTTGCTGCGCGTCGGTGATGTTGAACACATCGCCGAACACCTCGAGGGTCTTCGTCTTGTCGAGGCGGCGACCGTAGCTCAGGTGAAAGTCCGCCTGGCCCGTCGTCGGCGAACGCGGCGCCGAGCCACGCTGCAGGAGGTACGACTCGCCCGGTCCGTACACGACATCCGCGCCGAGCACGTTGTGGGCGATGCCCGACTGCGCACGGAGGCTGGTGCCGATCGTGATGAGACCTGCTTGCTTCAAATCGAAGCGGTAGAAACCGTCGATCTTGACGTTGTGCGGGCGATCGAGACCGAGCGCGCCGTAGCGGTTCGCGAGGAGCGCCGGGAGATCGAACTGCGACGTGATGTTCGGATCGAGCTGACCGGTCTCCGTCGAGAACAGACCCGGGAAGTTACCTTGCTCCTTCGAGTACGTGTACGACGCGAGGATCAGCGAGTTCTTGGTCGGGCGCTGCGTGATGTTGAACGCGAGCGAGTCGTAGTTACGCGACGGCGAGTCGTACTGCTTGATGCGGTACATACCGGCGGCGCGCGACGCATCGAGGTTGCCCTGCGCGACCACGTTCGCATCGGTCGACATCTGCTCGGTCTTCGCCTTCGCCGAGAGCTTGTCGGCTTCGGCGTCGAAGTTCTCCGAGGGGTTCGTGATGCCGTAGTCGCCGTTCGCGAGGAAGATGTCTTCCACGACGACCGGGAGCGTGCGGTGCGTGTAGGTCACGCCGATCTTGGTGTCGGGGAGCACTTCGTACTCCGCGCCCAAGATCGCTTCCTGCGAGTACTGGCCCTGCAGGCCCGGGGTCACGTACTCGACGCCACTGCCGAAGATCGAGGCCTGCACGAAGTCCGTGCAGTTCTTGAGCGTCGCGCCGACGTCGGTCCCCATCGCGTGGTTGACGGCGCAGTTCGGATCGTAGCCCGTCTGACCGCTCATGAGGTGCTTCGAGTTGAGGTTCGCGATGTTGTCGATCTCACCGCCGAGCGAACGGATGTTGAGATCCATCGGGATGTTCTCGTAGAAGCGGCCCCAGTGGGCAAAGATCTTCGCTTTGCCTTCCTGGGTCGGATCCCACACGACGCCGAGGCGCGGGGCCCAGTTGTTGAGCGTGAAGCCGGTGCTTCCGACCGTCTCGCCCTCGGGGGTAATCGTGCCTTGGACTTCCTTCGGGATACCGGCGGTCTGGTGCTCGAACCGAATGCCCGCGTTGAGCGTCAAGTTCGGAACGATCTGCCACGAATCCTGGATGTACGCGCCGAGGCTGCCGTCGCTCGCGTTACGCGCGAGGGTCGGGCTCTGCTTGCAGAGTGCGCGATTGCTCGAGCACAGCGTCTCGTCGTTCGCGAGCGTGACCGTGCTCGGGTTCGAGACTTCGTCCGCCGTCAGGTTGCGCTGGATGTTGTAGAAGTTCTGGAAGCGCCACGTGCCGGAGCTCGCGCGGTAGAACGTACCGATGCCGCCCGAGTAGTTCTCGGTCGTGTCGTAGGTCGAGCCTTCGTAGTCGATGCCGCCCTTGAACACGTGATAGCCCGCGAGCTTCACGCGCTGGGTGATCGACAGCGCGCCCGTCAGACGGTCGTTGCTGCGATTCTCGAGTAGACCGAGACCCGACTCCTGGTAGTTCGTGACCGGACAGTTCCGGATCAACGGATAGAGATCGCCGGGGCCACCGTCGGTGCACTTCGCGGAGATACCCTGGCCTTCGATATCGGCGAAATCTTGAAGCGAGCGCTCGTAGCGGTAGTAGACGAACGACTTGTTGCCGGCATCCGTCGCCGCCGTGGTGTTCGAGTACGCGTGGTGATAACCGACCACCGCGTCGAACTCGGTCTTGCCGCCGTTGAGCTTCGACGTCCACTTCGCCGACACGTCCTCGGCACCCGAGTCTGTGTTCAGCGAGTCGTCGTTGAGAGCCGACGTGGTGTTCTGGCTGCTGGAGCCCGTGTACGGACGATGGTTCGTGCGCGGGTTACCGAAGGCACTGATCTGGAACTGGTTGTTCTGATCGATCGCGCCGTTGATCTTCGCCGTGAAGTAGTAGGTCTTGGCCGAACCGTCGACCTGCGACTTCGACACGAGCTCGTGCTTCGTCAGGCCGGTCGCCGGATCGATGTCCGGGATGCCGTCCTGATTGACATCGACCTGGCGTTGGACGAGACGAGTGTTCGTCGAATTCGTCACCGAGGGATCGAAGCCGACGTGAAACCACAGCTTGTCCTTGATGATCGGACCACCGACTTCGGCGCCGATATCATAGATGTTGCCGGCGTTGAGCTGGTTGTCGACCGAGCCACCCTCGGTCTGCACCGTCTTGGCTTGGGCGGTAAACGAGCTCGGCGAGAACGTTCCGAACACCGAGCCGTGGAACTCGTTCGAGCCCGACTTGGTGACGACGTTGACGATACCGCCGGTCGCGCGGCCGTACTCGGCGTTGTAGCCGCCGGTGATGACCTCGGTCTCGTTGATGAACTCGTTCGGCAAGTTCGACGACAGCTGACCGTAGGCCGTATCCGTCGTGTTGATGCCTTCGACGACGTACGTGTTCTCGACCGACGTAGCGCCGCCGAACGAGATGCCGTACAGGTCGCCCTGCGAACCGGCCGCGGCGCCCATCGTGGCGCCGAACGTACGGCCCGTCGGCACGTTGTTCGTGTAGTCCGACGTCAGCGTGATGCCGGTCTTCGTCGATCCTTGATCGACGATCGGCGCGGTGCCCTTGATCTCGATGACTTCGCCCTTGGGCTTGCCAGCGTTCGTGATCGAGTTAACCGAGATGTTGACGACGGCTTCTTTGCCGACCTGCACGAGCACGTTGCCGCGCGAGTAGGTGGCGTCGTTGTAATAGACCGTCAGCGTGTACATGCCAGGTGGCAGCGACGTGACGAAGTACTGACCGGTCTCGTCGGTGATGACGACCTGCTCGCCCTGAAGGGCGGGCGACGTCGCGACAACCGTCGCACCGACGGCAGGCTCTTTCGCGCCGGTGTCGCGAACGACACCGCGGACCTGACCCGCAGTCGTCGCTTGCGCGAACGCGACTTCAGACTTGATGAGCGAGGTTCCCCCGAAGGCGAGGGCAACTGCCATGAACGTAGATAGCTTTTTCATGGTTATCCCTTCCTAGAGGCAGACGTGGGGGGGGGTGGCGGCGGGGACCGTGTAGGTGAAGTGGATCACCTTGTCCGTGCCAGGGCTGTACACATTGCCGAGCTTGTCCGCGAGCGATGCGGTGCCCTTCAACGTGAACGTGTACGTCGTGCCATTCACGAAGGAGCCGGCGGCAGCGTTGAGCTGCAGCGTCTCGTAGCTTCCGAAACCGCCGGTGGCATACGCATTGACGCCTGCGTTCCGGGCAACCAGGGTCACCGCCGGGGTGATCGTGTAGTCCGCCGCGTCGAACGTCGCCGGATCCATCTCCTGGTTGAACGTGAGCGAGATCCGACCGCTAGTCACGGTCGCGTTGTCGGCGGGAGTGATCGACTTGAGCGCGATCGCGCTCGCGGTCGTGAACGTCACGGTCTGGGCCGTCGGCGGACTGAAGGTCGCGCTCTTCACACACACCGTGGGGTCACCGGCCGCGTACCCTTCGGCGCCCGGACAATCGTCGATCGCCGCGCTCGTCGGGAGCGTGAACGTGTACATCGTGCCGAGTGCGTAGTCACCGGCGATCAAGAGCTTGGTCTGATCGAGGCCCGACACTTCGACGCGCGCATTCGCGAGCGTCGGCGTGATCGTATATTCGGTCGCCGCGAGCGTCGCGTCGTTCATGTACTGGTTGAACGTGAGCGCGATCTTGTTGCCGGGCTCGGCGGCGGGCGTGAGGCCGGTGAGTGCGATCGCTTTGGTGCTGAACCGGGTCAGCGTCTGGTTGCCGGCCGTGGCCGCGCCGAACGTCGTGGCATGACCACATTGGTCATGGAATACCGTGCCCTGCGGGATCGTGAACGTGAACGGGCCGGCGGAGGCCGGGAAGTCGCCAACGACGAAGTACTCGTTCGGTGCTGACTCCGACGCGCCGACATTCAGGACGGCGGGCGTGAAGTTCAGCGAGGTCGGGGTGAAGTCGGTCGAAGCGATCGAGGTGTTGAACGTCAGATCGACGCCGGCGGCGGCCGGAGCGAGCGAGTTCGTCGCCGCGTCCTTCGGCGAGATCGCCGTGATCTGGATCGGTGCGGTCTTGAACTTGTACGGGATGGCCGCGGTGCCACGCTGATCGGCGGGGACCTCGTTGCCGTCCTTGTCGTGGATCTTGTCCTTCAAGGACACGAAGCACTCGGAGTTCGTCGCGACCGCCGAAGCATCGGTCGGAATGATCACGAGGCTGGGTCCGAGCGGATACGAGATCAGGTTGCCCGAAGGTGAGTAGTAGCCGTCGTACGGAACGTCGACAAGGCCAGAGCCGGTCGAGCTCTCGCACTTGAGCGTCACCGGTTGGGTGTTTGCTAGCGTGCCCTTGTACGTGCCGATCGGAACGCCCTTGGAGTCGACGTCCGGAACGAGATCTTCGATCGCGGGATCGAGGAGCTCGTCGAACTCGATGCGGACGTACCATGCCTCGGGCATCGCATTCGTGAGCTCGGGGACACCCATGGTGAGGTCGTTCGGGCAGTACACGAGCTGCGTGATGTCGACCAGGTTCACCTCACCAGGGCGCTTCGGATCTCCGATGCCCTGATCGTTTGGTCCGATCGTTTTGCAGTAGGTGGCCTGCTCGAGCGCTTGCCCGACCCCGAAGAAAGCGGGGCGCGTATCGAGCGCGTTGACGGAGACGGTGAGTACCTCTGGCGGACCCTCAGGCCGCAGATCGCTGTACTCATCAGGACGGGTGCAGGCAGTGAGCGCGAGCGCAGACGTCGCGACCACGCCGACCCATTTCCAACGAAGTGGAAGATAGACGGACATTAAACGAGCCTCCCAACAGTTGCTTTCGGCAGCGGAGTGATCGCCCACTTGTGTGTCGAACGCAAGCTACTCAAATGACAAAGGCCAGCAGAATGCCAGCCTTGTCACAACTAGATCCCTGTCCGGAATCCGTACGTCAGATAATTTGACTACCAACTACACCTGAGCATTGCTCACGCGTTCGGGCGTTTTCCGTTAGCGTTGGGCGCTGGCGCCGCAGTCCGCGCGGCCGGCACCGAAGTCGCGGCTTTATTTGCGTCATCTGGCTTACTCACTGGCGCAGCAGTGGGAGCGACAGCGGGCTCGGGCGCCACATCGACGCCGATCCGGCGGATGCTGTGATGTGCGAGGACCTTCGCTTCGATCGAATTGTAGATCTCGGGGTGATCGATCAGGAACTGCTTCGCGTTCTCGCGACCCTGGCCGATCCGCTCGCCGTTGTACGAGAACCAGGCGCCGCTCTTGTCGACGATGTTCGCTTCCGAAGCGAGGTCCACGAGATCGCCCTCACGCGAGATGCCATGTCCGTACAGGATGTCGAACTCGACCTCCTTGAACGGCGGCGCCATCTTGTTCTTCACGACTTTGACGCGCGTGCGATTGCCGATCACGTCCTCGTCCTTCTTGAGGGCGCCGACCCGACGAATGTCGAGGCGCACCGACGAGTAGAACTTGAGTGCATTGCCACCCGTGGTGGTCTCCGGCGAACCGAACATCACGCCGATCTTCATACGGATCTGGTTGATGAAGATGACCATCGTTCGCGACTTCGAGATCGCGGCGGTCAGCTTGCGGAGGGCCTGGCTCATCAAACGAGCCTGGAGACCGACGTGGGTATCACCCATCTCGCCCTCGAGCTCGGCCTTCGGCGTGAGTGCCGCGACGGAGTCGATGACGATCACGTCGACGGCGTTCGAGCGCACGAGCATGTCGGCGATCTCGAGCGCCTGCTCGCCGAAATCCGGCTGGCTGACGAGGAGCTCTTCGGTCTTCACGCCGAGCTTCTTCGCGTAGTTCACATCGAGCGCGTGCTCGGCGTCGATGAACGCGCACACGCCACCGCGCTTTTGCGCTTCGGCGACGATGTGCAGCGTCAGCGTCGTCTTACCGGACGACTCCGGTCCGTAGATCTCGACGATCCGGCCGCGCGGCAGGCCGCCGATGCCGAGCGCGATATCGAGGCCGAGTGAGCCGGTCGGGACCACGCTGATCTCGCGGTCGATCGGATCCTTGCCGAGCTTCATGATGGCGCCCTTGCCGAACTGCTTGTCGATCGCAGCGAGGGCGAGGTCGATGGCCTTGTCACGCGCCTGCGAGGAGGCGTTTTCGACGCGGGCCGTGGGCGATGCTTTGTCGTTCGATTCCTTCATCTGATTTGTCTCCCGGAGCGCGCTGAGGCGCTCCTTATTTGGCCCGTTCGCGTGGCCATCCGTCGTCAGTTTCGTCCGCCATGTCTAAGGCTTCGGTCTGACGTTTTTCGGGCTCTGCCGGCGCTCGATCGGCTGTTTTGAAGGCGATTTTGGAGATTTCCTTGTATACAGAAACCGCTGATATCGTTTCGTTTTCAAACATAATCACGCCGTCCACCCGGGTATCACTGAACATTTGTTCCGACATGGGTAACACGACGTCTTTCAGCGGTCGAGTTTCTCGTGCACGACCTAGCGTGACGTGCGCTTTAAAGCCGCGGCTCTCGGCGGCGAACCCGAGCGTCGCGCAGGCCAGATCGATCCGGTTGGCAAGCTCCGCAGTCTCGCCGCGATCTTCGACCCCGGCCCACACCACATCGGCCGACTCCAGCGACGGAAACCCGCCGAGCCGAGCCGTTCGAAACTTGAACGGCTGGAAGCCGACGAGCGCGGCGGTGACCCGATCCTCGACGGCGTGGACCAGCTCGGGATGGACCCAGCCGAGGAACTTCAGCGTCAGGTGATAGTTGGTCGGCGAGACCCACTTGATGTCGAGGTTGGCGTCCTTCGCGCGACGCGCGAGCTGCTCGGCACATTGCGCGAGCGCATTGGCGGTCTGGACCGAGACCCGAACACCGACGAACAAACGTTTACCTTCTTCACTCACGACTTCACCTCTTCGAGGATCAAGCTCAAGGCCCACCACGCGGAGAGCTGGCGGATCTGGTCGCGTGTACCCGGCCACGCGAGCTGCTTCGTCTTGACGGCCGCGCTCGTAGCGATCGCCAACCACACCGTGCCGACGGGCTTGTCGGGGGTACCTCCATCCGGGCCGGCGATCCCGCTCACCGCGACGGCGAGATCGGTCCCGAACCGTTCACGTGCGCCACTCGCCATCTCGCGCACGGTCGCTTCACTGACCGCGCCGTGCGTCTCGAGCGTCGCCTTGGCCACGCCGAGCTGCCGGATCTTCTCTGTATTCGAGTACGCGATCGCGCCGCCGACGAACGCGGCCGAGCTCCCGGGCAGCGACGTCAGCAGCTCGCCGATCAGGCCGCCCGTGCACGACTCCGCCGTCGCGACGGTGCGCTTGGTCGCGATCAGCTGCTTGGTCACGACCGCGACGAGGTTGTCGTCGCCCGTTCCATAGAGCACCCCCGCGAGGCGCTCGCGGACCTGCGTATCCATAGAAGCGAGCCGCGCATCCGCCGTCGCTTGATCGCGATCGCGCACCACGAGCTTCACGAGGGTCTCGGGAAATTTCACCTGATAGTGGATCGTCGCGCCGGGCACACCATCGACGATGCCCCGACAGAGCTGCGAGATCTGCGACTCGCCACGCCCGAACGCGCGATAGATTTGACGCGCGATCCGCTCGACGTTGCCGGCCGCTTCACGAAGCTCGGCGAGCCGTGCCCGCAGGGTCGACTCCCAGATCCCGGTGATCTCGCGCGGGAACCCGGGCAGGCAGAACACCGAGATGCCCGATCCCTGCTGATCGTGAATTGTCTGTTCGAAGCAGGGCGCCAGCCCGGCTGGGTTGCCGAGCACGCGGGCCCCGGTCGGGACCCGGACCTGGCGGAGCTGGATCGCGGCGAGGCCGGGATTGCCCGAAGCCGCCGGCATGCGGGTAAAAAACGACTCCATCCGCGCCCGGGCCGGCTCGTCGACCACCGGAGCCACCCCGACGAGCGCCGAGACCACGTCGACGGTCAGATCGTCCTCCGTCGGCCCCAGTCCGCCGGAGCAAATCACGACGTCGGCGCGCTCGACCGCCTGGCGCAGCGCCGAGGTGATATCGTTAGCCTCATCGCAGCAACTGGTCAGCCAGCGTGTCGTGATACCGAGGTCCCACAAGCGCCGTGCGAGGGTGGACGCGTTCGTGTTCACGATCTCGCCGCGGCACAGCTCGTCGCCAATGGTCAAGATCTCGGCATTCATGGCCCGCACACTCTATCTCCTTCAGGCCGAGAAGTAGGGCGGTTCGGTTGACGCAGCACCGCCGCCCCTCCTATGATTTCGGTGGAGTACGAGGCTCTCAGTTCTTCCTATGAAGATTCGGTACGCGGCTAAAACAGACGTCGGCATGAAGCGGACGCACAACGAGGATTACTTCTCGTTGATCGAGGACGAACAGATGTTCCTCGTCGCGGACGGTATGGGCGGTCACGCGTCCGGCGAAGTCGCCTCGAAGATGGCGGCCGAGACGATCGGCGAGTTCTATCAACGAACGCGCGAGGACGAGGACGCGACGTGGCCGTACAAGATGGACCGCTCGCTCTCGTATATCGAGAACCGGCTGGTCTGCAGCATCAAGCTCGCGAACCTCCGTATCTTCGAGACCTCGAATCGCGACCTTCGCTACAAAGGCATGGGCACGACGATCGTGTCGACGCTGGTCTCGGGCGACAAGATCTACGTCGGTCACGTCGGCGATTCGCGCGTCTACCGCGTGCGCGACAACGCGATCTCGCAGCTCACGCGCGATCACTCGCTGCTCGAAGACTACAAAGAAGCCAAGCCGGATATGACCGAGGAGGAAGAGCGCAACTTCCCCCACAAGAACGTCATCACGCGTGCGCTCGGCATGCGCGAGACCGTTCAGGTCGACATTCGCTCGCACCAGATCAAGAGCGGTGACGTCTACATACTGTGCTCCGACGGCCTATCGGGCATGGTTACCGATCCGTCGATCGCCGAGATCGCCTCGGGCGCGAAGAGCCTCGAGCGCGCGGTCGCCGAGCTCGTCGATGCAGCGAACCGCAATGGCGGAACCGACAACGTCACGACGCTGCTCTTGCAGTGTCTGGCGGCCTAGGCACGGTCATGACCTACAAGGTCACAGGCAAGCTGACCGTCAAGGCGCGGTCGAGCATCCACGACACGACCACCGTGTGGGACAAGATCACGGGCGAGGTCGTGGCCGATCCGAGCGCGCCGGGCGGAATCGAAGCCGCCACTGCGACGTTTTCCGTCGACATGACCGCGTTCGATGCCGGCGATTGGCTGAAGAACCGGAAGCTCCGCAAGGACTTCGCGATCGAGGACCACCCCACCGCAACGTTCACGCTCGAGCGGGTGTCTGATGTCGTGAAGGATGGAGCGAGCTTTGCCGCCAAGGCCCAGGGGCAGTTACGCTGGCGCGGCAAGACGGTTCCGCTCAAGCTCTCGGGTAAGGGTTCTCTCGATGCCGATCGTCTCACTGCCTCCGCGAGCTTCGACCTCGACATCAAGTTGCTCGGGCTCGCCGCGCCGAAGTTCTTCCTGTTCAAGGTCGAGGACGTCGTGACGGTCGAGATCGCGCTGCACGGCCAGCAAGGATCAGGGTCGTGAAGTGGCTGCTGCTGGTTGCGGTTTTGGCGGCCTGTGACGGCGCGAAGGTCGAACCGAACGGGCTCGGTAACTACCGCTTCGGGCACACCACGATCGCCGGCATTCACGACGGCAACTGCCAGCCGACCGAGCTGCGCGATGGCCGCAAGGCGATCTGGTGCTTCGGCCTGCCGCCGATCAAGGTCGGCAAGCGGGTCGCCGAGGTCGATGCGTACTTCAATGCAATGCCGCCGTTCGATCCGAAAACCACGGCGCCGCTGATCGAGCTCCAGCTCAAGGTCCGCGGCTGCTCCGAGGATGAAGCCGAGCGCTGGCTGCGCGAGCGGTTCGGTCCGCCGATCGAGAGCAAATCGACACGCGAGTACTGGAAGAATTCGTTCCTGTGGGTCGGCGCGTTCCTGCCGAGCGAGCCCGGCCGCTGCTTGATCCATCTGCTGCCGCTCTCGGAGAACGCCGAGATCGATCGCATCAAAGCAGAGTAGTCACGAGCTCGAGCGAGACGTCGAATGCGCGCGCGAGCAGCGCCGGCGCGCGGGCGATCGCGGGCGTGAGCTGTTACGGCCGACGATGGCGTCGATGGCGTCGATGGCGTCGACTGACCGCAGCATCAGTAGGCAGGCGTCGTGATCGCCCAGTCCGCATCGAACTGGGTCTGGATCACCTGCACCTGATCGGGCTCGAGCACGAGCCCACCGACTTCGCGATTCTGCGACAGCGAGGTTGACGACATGTTCTCGCTCCCGACGAATGCGACGCCATCGGCGATCAGCAGCTTCGCGTGGAGATAGAACTGATCGATCGCGTAGCGCACCGGGATGTTGCGCTGCTGCATGAAGGTCGCGACGCCCGCAGCGCTGGACGTATCGCTCGCGAGGATCACGCGCACCGTCGCGCCTCGATCGTGCGCCCCAGCGACCGCATTCCGGATCGTCGCGTCGGTGATGTAGAGCACCTCGACATCGAGCGTCGTGTTCGCGCTGTTGATGAAGTCGTAGATCCGCTGGTTCGAGTTGAGAGGCGACACGATCAGTCGCGTGCAGTCGAGGTTGGCAGCCAGCGGGCTCTTGCCCTGCGCGAGCTGCCAGTCCTGATCGAAGATCGCCTGGATGTCGGTGATGTCTTCCGGATCGCGATCGACGAAGCCGTAGTTGCGCTCCTTGTCCATCGCATCGGCGTTGAAGTTCATCGACATCACGAGGGCGCGGCCGCGATCGACGATCACATACTTCGCATGCGAGTACGTGTAGACCGTGGAGGCGTTCAGCCACTGGACGCCTCCGGTGTTGAAGATGCCGGTGACCGAGGCATTCCCCGCTTCATCGGGATCGAGGATCACGCGCACGGTCACACCGCGCTTGCGCGCCGTGACGATGTGGTTCGCGATGTCCTTGACCGTGAACAGATACATCTGGAGATCGAGGCTCGACTGCGCGCTATCGATCGCCGCGTCCACGCGATCCTGGAGCCCCATCGGTCCGACGAACGCTTCGAGCGGCACGGTCCGCGCCGTACGCGGCGTGCATCCGGTGCCATCGACACCGTCGGGCTCGATCACGCCCGAATCGCCGGCGGCGCCATCACTGCCACGACACGCCAGAGCGAGCGTGAGCCATGCAACAACGAGAACGACGCGGCGCATCCGGCGGAACTATGCGCGAGGCCGCTCATCACCGAAAGCGGAATCTACTTCTTGGCCCGCTGCTCGTTCGGGCACGTGCCGTTGGCATCGCCCGAATACTTGGGGCACGTACCATAGAGCTCGTGGCGGTGACGGAGCACGGTGAAACCACCGAGCTTCGCCGCGATGCGCTCCTGCAGCCGCTCGATCTCGTCGTCCTCGAACTCGAGGATGAGGCCGCACTTGATGCAGATCAAGTGATCGTGATGATCGCCGACGACCTCGTAGCGCGCCTGACCATCGCCGAACTGGCGCTCGATCGCGAGACCGCTCTCGACCAGCAGCTTGAGCGTGCGGTAGACGGTGGCGTAGCCGACCCTCGGGTGGCGCTTGCGGACCTTCGAGAGGAGCTCGTCGATCGAGACGTGATCGCGGGTCCGCAGGAACTGCTCGACGATCGCCTCGCGCTGGGCGGTGGTGTTGAGCCGGTTGTCGGTGATGTACGACCGCCACCGATTTTTCAGCTCGTCCGTATCGTTCGGCCTGAAGTCCGAGCGCTCCCCCATGGGTTTCAGCTTCTCCGCAACTGCCTTTGACGTCAAGCGATCTCGGAGGGATGACTTTTCAGTTATGCGCAGCTACTCTCCGCCCGTGGCCGATCCCGAGCTCGGATTCGACGCGATCATGTCGCGCTTGCGCGAGGTCGTGAGCAAGCTCGAATCGGGCGAGCTCACGCTGGAGCAGTCGCTCGCGGTCTACGAAGAAGGCGTCAAGCTCGCACGCACGGGTCAGGCGCAGCTCGCCTCGGCCGAGAAGCGCGTCGAGATCCTGGTCAGCGCCTCCGGCGGAGTCGAAGCCGTGCCGTTCGACGAGACGAGCTCCTGATGGCGACCCTTGCTCCTGCCAGCGCACCGAAAGAGCTCGCCGCGTTTCTCGACGAGATGCGCGCGCTCGTCGATCGCGACCTCGCGCGTCGGCTCGCGCCACCCGCCGAAGATCCAGGTCGCCTCGTCGAGGCGATGCACTACGCCGCGACCGGTCCCGGCAAGCGGCTGCGCCCCGCGATCCTCCTCGCTGCGGCCGAAGCGTGTGGTGGCTCGCGCGTGGCCGCCCTCCCTGCGGCCTGCGCACTCGAGATGCTGCATGCGTACACGCTCGTCCACGATGATCTGCCGGCGATGGACGACGACGACATGCGGCGCGGTCGGCCCACGGTGCACATCGCCTTCGGCGAGGCGATCGCGATCCTCGCCGGTGATGGCCTGCTCACAGCCGCGTTCGGCACGCTCGCCGAGCTCGGTCCGAATTGCGCGCCCGCGGTGCGCGTGCTCGCGCAGCGATCCGGTAGTGCCGAGCTCCTCGCCGGTCAGGCGATCGATCTCGCGTATGCGCGCGCCGGCAGCATCAGCCAGCCCGCCGACGAGGTCGAGCTGATCGACATCGAGCACCGCGCCGCGCGAACGTCGTCGCCACTGATCGACTCCACCCGGGTCACCGACACCGCGCTCGAGCTCGTGCCGGCGCGCACGCTCGACGAGATCGAGCACATGCACGCCGCGAAGACCGGTGCGTTGTTCGCGGCGGCGGGCGAGCTCGGTGCGATTGCTGCGGGTGCACCGGCCGCGACCATTGCCGCCCTCGGCCGCTACGGGATGGCGATCGGGATCGCGTTCCAGCACGCCGACGATCGCGACGATGCCGAGCTGCTCGAGCACGGGGCCGCGGCCGCCGAACGGATGCGTACGCTGTGTACGCAAGCCCGCGCCGAGATTGCCCCGCTCGGTCCGCGTGGCCGACATCTCGACGCAATTGCGGCGTGGATCCTCGCTCGCGCTTGAGGTACGAATAGGAGTGACCGACGAGTGGGACGAGGAGACGGGCACTACCGACATCGAGGAGCTCCAGCGCACTGGTGCCATCTCTGCCCGCCGCGCCTGCCTCACGATCCTGACTGGCACGCTCTCGGGCCAGCTGTTCAAGGTCACCAAAGGCCACCTCAATATCGGCCGCTCGCCGCAAGCCGAGCTGCGGCTCGATGACGATGGTATCTCGCGCAACCACGCGCGGATCCGCAGCGAGACCAACAACGCGTGGATCGAGGACATGGAGAGCCGCAATGGCACCTTCCTCAACGGCGAGCGGATCAAGCAGCCGATGGAGCTGCACGACGGCGACAAGATCCAGGTCGGTCGCGGCACCGTGCTGCGGTTCGGGTTCCAGGATGCGCTCGACGAATCGTTCCACGAGAACCTCTTGTCGTCGGCGCTGCGCGACGGCCTGACCAAGCTGTTCAACAAGCGCTACCTGATGGATCGCCTGGACAGCGAGCTCAAGTTCGCGGTCCGTCACGAGACCTCGCTATCGCTGCTGCTCCTCGACATCGATCACTTCAAGAAGATCAACGACACTCACGGCCACCTCGCCGGCGATGCCGTGCTCACGAACTTCGCGCGGGTGCTCGGCCACGCGGTGCGCAACGAAGATGTCGTCGCGCGGTTCGGCGGCGAAGAGTTCGCGATCATCCTGCGCGCGATCGGGATCGAGCCCGCGTTCCAGATGGCGGAGCGGCTCCGCAAGCTGGTCGAGCAGACCTCCGCGATGTCGAGCGCCGGCCCGCTCAAGGCGACCGTGTCGATCGGCGTGGCGGGGTTCCCGTCGTCGCCGGTCAAACTGCCGGATCAGCTCGTCGAAGCGGCCGACATAGCCCTCTACCGTGCCAAGGGCGAGGGTCGTAACTGCGTGCGGCGCGCGTAGGGCCTCAGGAATTTGGCCCGGGCGATCTGCGTTGCTAGGGTCTGGGCATGCGCCCATGGCTCTTGTTACTGGCGGCCGTCAACCTCGGGGCCTGTTTGGGTGACGACTCGCACCGCCACGTCACGAAGCCAGCGACCGGCCCGACGCCGATCGTAAAAAGCGACACGATCGCACCGACCGGCCCGGGCGTGCTGTCCGAAGCCCAGGCGGTCTCGTACTGGACCACGTCCGACGAGCTCGCCGGCAGCGCCGCGTTCACCGCGAAGGACTACGCGGCCGCAAAGACCGCGTTCACAGTCGCGCGCGGCGTGATCAAAGACGCGAACGATCCAAAGATCCCGAGACTCGAGCTCCTGCTCGGATTGTGCAATGCAGAGCTGAACGACAACACGAGCGCGGTCACGCACCTCGCAATCGCGTACAAGGCGCTGCCCGAGCTGTCGGACTACATCGGCTACCACCTCGCGCGCTCGCTGTGGCTCGCGCACGATCCGGCGGCGCACGACATCGCATCGAGCATCAGCAAGGACTCGATTGTCGGCGCCGATGCCGAGATCCTGATGGGCGAACTCTTGCGCGGCAAGAACGATTGGCCCACGGTCGTGACCTACTACACCGACTATCTCTCGCGCCATCCGAATGGCCCGTTCCGCTCGGAGGCGCGCTTCGATCTCGCCGATGCGCTGACGAACGCGAAGCAGGATCCGCAGAAGGCGATCGCGCTGTATCGCCTGATCACGATCGACGATCCGTTGTCATCATGGACGCCGAAGGCCGAGGCGGCGCTCGCGGCGCTCCACGCGACGCCGGATCCACTGAACGGCGCCGAGCACCTCACGCAAGGCATGGTGCTGTTCGACAACATGCGTAACCCGGAGTCCGAGGCGGCGTTCACCGCGGCGCTCGCGGATCCGAACATCTCCGCGGCCGACAAGTGCACGGCCGCGTACAATCAAGCGCAGAGCCGGTTCAAGGCGCGTGATCGCAAGGGCGCCGCGCCACGGTTCGATGCCGCCGCTACCGCGTGTGCCGCGGCGAAGAACACCGACCTCGAGATCAAGAGCAACTACCAGGCCGCGCGCTCTTACTCGTTCATCGGCGATCACACGACCGCGATCGATCACTACAAGAAAGCCCAGACGATCGATCCGAAGCACAGCTACGCCGACGACGCGACGCTGCGCGAGGCCGAGGAGTGGCAGTCACTCAAGAACGGCATGATGGTCGATCAGGTGCTCTCGGCGATGCCGGCGAAGTACCCCGATGGCGACAACACCGCCGAGGCGATGTGGCGGCTCGGCTTCCGCGCGTGGCGCGAGCAGCGCTACGACGATGCGATCAAGTGGTGGAACGAACAGATCCGGCTCGTCCCACACGACGACAACTGGTTCGGCGAAGGCGAACCGCAGTACTGGCTCGGCCGGGCGTACGCCGCGAAGAAAGACATGCCGAAGGCGATCGCGCAGTGGCAGCTCACGGTGCGGAGCTATCCCGCCGCGTACTACACGCTGCTCGCGCTCAATCGGTTGAAGGAGAACGCGCCGCAGCAGTACGAGCAGATGCTCGTCGAGATCAAAACGGATCCGCCTGGCTTCGATCCGAAGGCGCCCGCGTTCACGTTCAAGCCGCGTCTCGAGTGGTCCTCGCCGGGCTTCCAGCGCGCGATGGAGCTGTTGCGGATCGGCCTCGGCGAACCGGCCGAGAAGGAGCTCAAGAAGCTCGGCCTGACCACGCCGAACGATCGCAAGCGCGTCGACGATCCCGACAAGCTCGAGAAGCTGTGGGCGATGGCGTTCCTCTACGATCGCGCGGGTCGCTACGCGACCTCGATCTGGCCGACGCGCTGGCACGCACTCGACTATCGCCGTGCGTGGCCGACCGGCGCGAACCGCGCGAAGTGGTTGATCGCGTATCCCAAGGCGTACTGGCCGCTGCTCACGAAGTACGCGAAGATCAACAACGTGCCGATCGCGATGCAGATCGGCATCGTGCGCGAGGAGAGCGGCTTCGATCCGCTCGACGAGAGCTACGCGAACGCGATCGGCCTCACGCAGATGATTCCGTCGACCGCGAAGGACAACGCACCTGCCGGCGTGACGCCGAACCGCGAATACCTCCGCGATCCGGAGAACAACGTCACGGTCGGCTCCCACTTCCTAGGCGGACTGTTCAAGAAGTGGAACAACTTCGTGCTGCTCGTGCCCACCTCGTACAACGCGGGGCCGGCCGGCGTGACCAAGATGCTGCGCGCGCGTGGCACCTGGGATGCCGACGAGTTCGTCGAAGGTATCGTCGATGATCAGGCGCGCAACTACACCAAGCGCGTGCTCGGCAGCTTCTTCACGTACACGTGGCTGTATCAGGGCGAAGTGCCCGAGGTGCCGAACACGATCCCGCCCGAGCTACTTCCGAAGAAGTAAGTACCAGGCGCCAGCGCCGATGCCGGCCGCGATCGCGACGACGAGCAACAGCCAAGGCCAGAGCCGGCCACCTTGCGCCGCGGGCAGCGGGGCCGCGGTCGCCGGCAGGGCCGAGGTCTCGAACATCGGCGGCGCCCTGTCGGGCAAGACGCGGATCGTCGTCGGTGGCGTCGGGTCTTTTTTTGCTTCGGGTTTCGCTTCGGGTGTCGGTTTTGGTTTCGCTTTCGAGTTCGCTTCGGGCTTCGGTGCTGGCTGGGCGCGCACCGGCTCGGGCGTCGGGGTCAGCATCATGTCGGGCTCGATCGTGATCGGCCGCTGATCGCTCGGATCGCCGAGCATCTGGATCACTTGCGACAGGCCGCTGACATCGCGGCGCGGCTGTTGCGTGAACGCCCACTCGGTCCACTGCGCGAGCTTCTCGCGACTCGATTGCAGGCCGAGCTCTCGCGCGTTATTGATCAGCGCCGCACGCAGCGCCGCCGCGCTCTGCCAGCGTGATCCCGGATCGCGGCTGAGCGCGGTCATCACGATGTCATCGAGCGTGGGCTGCACCGACGAATTCCGCCGCGACGGCGGTTGGATCGGCATCTCGCGCAGCATGTTGATGATCTCGTAGTCGTTGTGGTGATCGAACAGCCGCTTGCCCGTGAGCAACTCGTGCGCGATCACGCCGACCGCGAACAGATCGGCGCGGTGATCGAGCTGACCGAGGGTGTACTCCGGCGCCATGTAGCCGAGCTTGCCCTTCAGGATCCCGGCCTTGGTCCCGCGACTCGCGGTCACCTTCGCGAGCCCGAAATCGATCAGCTTCACCGTACCCGAGCCAGACACGATGATGTTCGCCGGCGAGACATCGCGATGGACGATGCCGAGCGGCACGCCCTTCTCGTCGGCGAGGTTGTGCGCGTAGTCGAGCGCTTCGCACAGCTGGATCAGGATCTCGATCGTGTGCGGAATCGGAATCGCACCCGCGGCGTCTTCGCACTGGCGCACGACCTGGCGCAGGGTCGGCCCCGGGACCAGCTCCATCGCGATGAAGTACGTTCCGTCGCAAATCCCCAGGTCGTAGGTCTGCGCGATGTTCGCGTGACGCAGGTGCGCGGCAAGCTTGGCCTCGCGTGCGAACGACTCGACGACCTCGGGCTCGTCGAGGAGATGCGGCAGCAAGCGCTTGAGCGCGACGCGCTTGCGAAAGCCTCTGGCCGATTGCGACTCCGCGCGGTGCACGGTCGCCATCCCGCCCTTGCCGAGCAGCTCGTACACGAGGTACGTGGCGAATTTACCCGGTTCCGTCACTCCCTTACTTCGGGGGCATGCGCAATGCGCCGTCGAGCCGGATCGTCTCGCCGTTGAGATAGCCGTTCTCGACGATCGACGCTACGAACGAGGCGTAATCGACGGGATCACCGAGCCGCTTCGGGAACACCACGTCCTTCGAGAGCGCGGCGCGCACCTCTTCCTTGAGCGAGCCGAGCATCGGCGTATCGAAGATGCCCGGCGCGATCGTGACGACGCGAATGCCGACCGGCGCGAGGTCGCGAGCGGCAGGCAGCGTCATCCCGACGACGCCCGCCTTCGACGCGGCGTACGCGATCTGACCGATCTGACCGTCGTACGCGGCGACCGAGGCGGTCATGATGATCACGCCGCGCTCACCATGCTCGAGGGCCTCGGTCTTCGCGATCGCCGAAGCCGCGACGCGCAGGACGTTGAAGTGGCCGACCAGGTTGATCGCGATGATCTTCTGGAACAGCTCGAGGTCGTGCGGCTTGCCCGTCTTGTCGAGCGTGCGCGCGGCCCAGCCGACGCCCGCGCACTGCACGACCACGCGCAGCGGGCCGAGCGTGCCGGCTTGCTCGACCGCGGCTTCGACCTCCGCGGCATTCGTGACATCGGCCTTCGCGAAGGCGCCGCCGACTTCCTTGGCGAGCTCGGCGCCCTTGTCGTCGCGATCGACGATCAAGCACTTCGCGCCGCCGGCGCTCAAGTGACGAACCGTGGCAGCTCCGAGCCCGGAGGCTCCACCCGTGACGAGTGCGACAAGACCTGGCAGCTTCATGCGTCGGAGCGTACTCGAACCTCGGCCGCGACGTGGCATGCTTGGGGGATGAAGCCAGTGCAGCTAGTCACCGCCCTTGCTCTTCTTGCCTCGCCTTCCGCGTTCGCGGATTCCAAGGCGTGGACCGCCGGCAAGGCCGTGATTCCTTCGAGCGCGACGATCGTCGGGGGGATCACCGCATCGAGCCTGCGGTCGAGCGGCCTCTACCAGCAGTTCTTGCCGCTCGCCATGTCGCAGGCCGGGCAGCTCAAGGCCGGCATCGAATCGATCCAGAAGACCTGCAGCATCGACCTCCTCGGGTCGATCGATTCGGCCGCGGTCGGCGTCGACGATACGGGCGTCGGCACGATCGTGATCTCGCTCAAAGGCGTCACCCACAAGTCGCTCGATGCGTGCGCGCAGAAGATGGCGAAGGCCGACAGCAAGGACATCGCGATCACGACCGACGGCAAGTTCACCAAATACGCGGGCTCGGCCATGGGAGAGAAGGCTATCTACGTCGATTGGATCTCGGCCGACACGTTCGCGGTGTCGACGTCGCCCGACGACAAGGACGTGAGCACGAAGCTCCTCGCCGGCGGCGTCGACAAGAGCGCCGTGCTCAAGACCGGCCTCGCGACGGTCAACAAGAACGCGAGCGTCTGGCTCGTCGGGAACAAGGTCACGCCGCTACCCGACCTCGGCGGTTCGATGCAGTCGTTCTATGTCAGCGCGACGGTCGCGAACAAGAAGATCGACGTCAACGCGCACCTCGTGACCGACAGCGACAAGACCGCGACCGCGCTCCTCGCCGATGGTCAGAAGAAGATCGCTGGCCTGGCGGGTTCCGGCCAGTTCAAGGCGACGCTCGCGACCGTGAAGTTCTCGAATGCCGGCCCTGATACGATCGCGACCGCATCGATCGCCGAGGATGACGTGATCTCGATGCTGATGTTGTTGGCCAAATAGTCAACGCGCTGCGATCAGTACGCCCGCCGGTCCCGCCATCCGTGCAGACACCATGATGCCCGGACGACCTGCGTGCGATCACCGAGCTCCACGTTCCGGCGCAGCGCGCACGCCTGCTCGAGTTCTGCCACGACGAGCATCACCTCGAAGCCGATCAGTGAACGAGCACGAGCACGCGACGCTGCGTGCCGATGTCGTTCCGACCGATCGTTAGATCGATAAATGTCCGCCCCGCCGGCGGCCCGATCACGGTGCCCGCATCGAGGTTGCCGGACACCGGCTGATCATCGACCGCGGTGACGCGTTCATCGGGTGCGAGCCGCACGAGCTGCGCGATCTGCGACGTCGAGATACCGGGCGCGACATCGATGATCGTCGGCACGTCGGCGTTGGAGGCCACCGCGACGAGCTCGCGTTCGTGCTCGATGCGCGGCGACGCTTTGGGCCGCAAGATAAGCAGCACCAGGCACGCCCCGAGGAGCCCGACCGCGAGGGAACGGAACAGCATCATCTCGCCGGATTCTGCAAAGCAGCGGCCATCCGAGACCGCGAGGTCTCGCGCAGTTAGGCACCGCTCGCACGCTGCGCGTTGCCACAATGACAACGCGCACGCGGCGCTTCGACTACTCGTCTTTGATCTGCTGCGAGAGGTAGTTCTGCTCGCCGACCTGACGTACGAGCTCGAGCTGGGTCTCCAGCCAATCGGTGTGCTCTTCCTCGGAGACCAGGATCTTGGTCATGAGGTCTTCGGTCGCGTTGTCGCCGGCCTTGCGGCAGGCCTCGATGCCCTGGTTGAGGAAGGCGATCGCGGCGTACTCGAGCTGGAGGTCGACCTCGAGCTGCTCCTTGACGGTCTCGCCGACGTGCAGCTTGTGATAGCGCTGCATGTTCGGAACACCATCGAGGAAGAGGATCCGATCCATGACCAGCTCGGCGTGCTTCATCTCGTCGATCGACTCGTCGCGCACCTTCTTCGCCAGGCGGAGATAGCCCCAGTTGCGGCACATCTTCGCGTGGATGAAGTACTGGTTGATCGCGGTCAGCTCGTTGGTCAGGAGCTGATTCAAGAGGTTCAGAACCTCCTCGTTACCCTTCATGTCGTGTTCGTCCTCGCCGAGCGGTAGGACCGCTCAGCGCGACCTTAGCGACACGAGCGCGGACGTACAATCACGGGTGACCGCGTTCTCACCGCAGCCGCGAGCGTCGAGCCGCTCGCGCAACTCGTCGTGGCACATGCCGCAGCCGGTGCCGGCGCGACACCGCGCGCCGATCTCCTCGACGCTGCGCGCACCTTCGTCGATGACCGCGTCGATATCGCGGTTCGAGGCCGGGTAACACATGCAGACGATCATGTTTCGAAATTGATAATGCATTTCAAAACCGGTTACGTCAAGGCCTTCGTTCGAGGCGGATTATTGGCCTCCAAGGGCCCGGATTCACTATGCTCTGGCTCGTGCGAAGCGTTCTGGCGATCGGCTCCATGATGCTCGTCGGCTGTAAACAACCGGACCCACCCGCCCCACCCGCCCCACCGGCCAAGAGCGATCTGGTCGTAGTGACCGCCGGTGCGCCGCCGCAACAGCTGCTGCGCTACCACCTCGTGAAGGGCAGCAAGGCGATCGTCGAGCTCGAGCTCGACGAGAAGCTCGCGGCCGGCGAGATGAAGAGCTCGTCGCCATCGCTGTCGTTCACGCTCGAGGTCTCGGTCGACGAGGTCCTGCCAGATGGCGCGATGAAGTTGACCTCGACGATCACGGACATGACCGCGCGCGGTGCGCCGGATCAGCCGGGCGTCCCGCACGTCACCTCGGAGGCCGCGGCGATCAAGGGCACAGCGATCACGTCGCTGCTCCGCCCCGACGGCTCGATCGACCACGTCAAGGCGAACATCGACAAGCAGATCTCGGCCTCCGCGAAGGCCGAGGTCGATCAGATCGTGCGAGCGATGCCAAAGCTCGTGATGCCGCTACCGAGCGTGCCGGTCGGCGTCGGTGCAAAGTGGCGAACATCGCGCGGCCTCGGGCCCGCGAGCCCACTCGCGCTCACGAGCGTCACCACGATCGATCTGACAGGCATCGCCCACGATGTCATCAACTACACCGTGACCTCGACGGTGCACGGCGATGATCAAGTCGTGAAGCAGGACGATGTCGAGGTCGACTGCAAGGCGATCACGGGCACCGCGACGGGCAATGGCTCGTTCGATCTAGGCAAGCTCGCGATCAACGGCGCTCTCGCCGCCGAGCTCCACATGGACCTGACGACCGGCAGCGACAAGACGAGCATGCTGATGCAGCTCGACCTCCACACGTCGAGTCACTAGGGAGCACACAGGGCGCCGTACTTGGCGCACGTGCCGCCGGTCACCGCATCGCAGTGGTGATAGAGGCCGTCGCCGAACGAGAACATGCATGCGCTCTTCGGTGCACACGCGGCGCCCCACTGCGTGCACACGCCCTCGACCGGCCCCGAGCACTGCTTGTACGTGCGATCGGCCGGATCGATCATGCAGCTCTCGGGCGGCGTGCACGCTGCACCGAAGTGAAAGCAGATGCCAGCACCGCCCGCGAGGCACGTGAAGTACGTCGCGGTCGCTTGATGAAACGCGCACGTCGTGGTCGCGCAACCAACATCGGGTGCGGCGATCGCGACTTGTGATCCAGATCCCGCACCGATCTCATTGGGCGTTGCGACGGCGCCACTTCCCGCACGATTCGGTGTGCGCGGCGCCCCAGATTTCCCATTCGTGACGTCGGGCGGATGGCCGCCGCAGGACGCGACAGCGACGACGATCACCAAGGCACACCGCACCGCGTGAATATAGCGTAAAGAATCCTCCGCGCCGGCGATTCGATGTACGGTCCGAGCGATGAGGGGACTCACCGTCGGACTGGGTCTGATGCTCGCGGCATGCAGCGGCGATACCGCGCTGCCGATCGAGGCACAGTGCAACCCGCTCGGCATCAACAACTGCATGACGCCGTGGCCGTCGGCCGTGTTCGAAGTCTACGACTCGACCACGTCGACCAAGCGCAAGCTCGCGATTCCGGACCACACGCTTCCGACCAACTTCGACAATGACACTGTCGATCCGGCCGGCTGGAACAAGGCGGATGGCTTCTCGCCCTCGGCGCCGATGGTGATGTCGTTCCCCGGTGGCGTCTCGGCCGAGGGGCTGCCGCAGGCGAGCGACATGACGTCGTCGTTGATGCCCGAGAGCCCGACCGTGATCCTCGACATGACGACTGGCACGCGCGTCGCGCACTTCGCCGAGATCGACATGCAGGCGGACTCGACGCCCGATGCGCAGGCGCTGTTCATGCGGCCGTCGCAGCGCTTGATCGGGGGCCATCGTTACGCGGTCGCGATCACGACCAAGGTCAAGGCGCGAGACGGTGGCGACCTGCCGATTCCCCCCGGCTTCGCCGCGGTGTTGAACGGCAAGCACACCGATCACTCGTTGCTCGAGACGTATCGCCCGCGGATGAAAGAGGTGCTCGACGCGCTCGAGACCGCCGGCTTCGAGTCCGCGGATCTCGTGGCCGCGTGGGACTTCACGGTCGCGTCCGACGACTTCATCCATCGCGACATGATCGCCGCGCGCGATCGCGCGGTCGCCGCGCTCGATGCGCATCCGATCGCCTTCACGATCACCACCAATGCGCCGATCGACGACGGCTCGCACATCAAGCGCAAGATCACCGGCTACCTCGACGCGCCGTTGTTCCTCACGAACGGCGGCAACAACACGGTCGGCACGGTGATCGCGCGAGACGATCAGGACCTGCCCGCGCTGCAAGGCTTCTATCAAATTCCGTACACCGCGATCGTCCCCGCGTGCGCGTACACCGCGCTCGCGCCGGTCGGCATGGTGCTCTACGGCCACGGCCTGATGGGCACCGCGGCGGAGGTCAGCTACGGCGTCCAGAGCCAGACCGCGGCCGAGGATTGCCTGGTGATGGTCGCGACCGACATGCGCGGCATGTCGACGCCCGACTTCAGCGCGGTCGCGACGGCGCTCAACGATGCGACGCACGCCGACGGCGTGATGGAAGTGCTCGAGCAGGGCATCGTCAATAACGTCACGCTCGTGCGCGCCATGCGGACCACGTTCGCGAGCTCGCTGTTCGTCGATGTGGCGAACGCGAACCACAGCCTCGTCGATCCGACGAAGGTCTACTACTACGGGCTCTCGCAGGGCGCGATCTTCGGCACCTCGATCATGGCGTACGAGCCGACGATCCAGCGCGCCGCACTCGGGGTCGGCGGCGCGAACTACTCGCTGCTGCTCGACCGCTCCGCCGATTGGCCGCAGTACCGCACGATCCTCTCGGGCGCGTATCCCGATGCGCTCGACGACACGATGGTGATGAACCTGTTCCAGATGCGGTGGGACAAGGTCGAAGGCTCGGGCATCGTGAACACCGTGCTCGCGGGCTCGCCGACCGCACCGATCGCGAAGCAGATCCTCATGCAAGTCGCGCTGTCCGACGAGCAAGTGCCGAACCTCGGCAGCTACTGGCAGGCTCGCTCGATGAACATTCCGGTCATCGGACCGACGCCGATCACGCCGTGGGGGCTCGAGGTCGCGCAGAGCCCGCTCGCCCCGGGCGCGAGCGGCATCTTGATCATGGATGGCGGCGCCGCGGCCCCGCCGACGACCAACCTACCTGCCCCGAAAGTCGACCCGAGCATGCACGACCTCACGCGCATCCAGGCCGCCACCCGTCGTCAGCTCAAAGAGTTCTACGCGACAGGTACGATCGTCAACGAGTGCGAAGGCGTGTGCACGTGCCAAGCTGGCCAATGCGACTAGCGCTGGTCGTCGCGTTCACCGGTTGCCGGTTGCACCTTCGCGACGTCCGACAGCGCGATTACGTGTTCAGCGTCGACACCGCGCCTTCGTGAACGGCGTCGCGAGGATCGCGACGATCGCCTCGATCAGGGGAAGATGCCGCGCTCTTTGTAGACGTGCTGCAACCGCTCGAGGCCGATCGCGTAGCTCGCGGTCCGCCAATCGGTCTTCTGCGCGAGCGCGTACTGGCGGACGTTTTGATACGTCTGCTTCATGCGGCGCTCGAGACGACCGAGCACATCGGCCATCTCCCATTGCTCGGCGCGCTTGTTCTGGAGCCACTCGTAGTAGCTGACGATCACGCCGCCCGAGTTGCAAAGAATGTCGGGGATGACGTCGATGCCCTTCTCGAGCAGGATCTCTTCGGCCTCGGGATAGGTCGGGCCGTTCGCGCCTTCGACCACCATCTTGACCTTGAGTGCCTTCGCTTCGGCAACACCGACTTCGAGCTCGAGCGCGGCGGGCACGAAGATGTGCGCGTCGAGCGCGAAGAACTCTTCACGCGTGATCTTCGAGGCGCCCTTGTAGCCGGCGACCGAGCCGGACTTGTGGACGTGCTCGCCGAGCTTGTGCGGGTTGATGCCTTCGGAGTTCGCGATGTAACCGCCGACGTCACCGACGCCGAGGACGACTGCACCCTTTTGCGAGAGCAGGCGCGCGGCGTAGCTGCCGACGTTGCCAAAGCCCTGGATGATGACATGGCAACCATCGAGGTTGAAGCCCTTGTCCTTGGCCCACTCGGTGATGCAGTGGACGACGCCCTGGCCGGTCGCTTCCGCGCGGCCGTGCGAGCCACCCGCCGAGACGCTCTTGCCGGTCACGACACCGCGGACGGTGTTGCGGTCGGAGGCGCCAGCGATGTTCATGTACGTGTCCATCATCCAGACCATGGTCTGGCTGTTGGTGTTCACGTCGGGCGCCGGGATGTCGTGATCCGGGCCGATGTTGGTGCCGAGCGCCGCGGTGAAGCGACGCGTGATGCGCTCGAGCTCGGTCTTGGAGTACTGGCGCGGATCGAACTTGATGCCGCCCTTACCGCCGCCGAACGGAATCTCGTGAAGCGCGCTCTTGTAGGTCATCCACGACGCGAGCGCCTTCATCTCATCGAGGTTGGCCTCGTGGTGGTAGCGCATGCCGCCCTTGTAGGGCCCGAGGATGTTGTTGTGCTGAACGCGGTAGCCCTTGAACATCTCGATCCGGCCGTTATCGCGGCGGACCGGGAAGTTCACGATCAACTCGTTCTTCGGCTGCCCGATGATCTGGGCAATATCCGGCTCCATATTGATCAGCTTCATCGCCTTCTCGATCTGCTTGGTAGCGATCTCGAAAAGGTTGCCGCGATCTTTCAGAGCGACTTCAGCGTTCTTCTGCGCCACCGGTACTACCGGCGTTTGTGCGGTGCTCATATGAGGCGTTAGGCGTACCCCCGCTCGCTGCGACCGAGCAACCAATTTCCCTACTATTTCGGTCGATTGCGCAGTGCGTTGGAGTATAAGGCCCTTCTTGACGAACGCTCCCGAAACCGTCGACCCAAAGCTCGCTGATGCGGTTGCCGAGGGCGGGAAATTACGCGCTACCGTGATGGAGCTGTGGCAGCGAACGCGCATGGACTGGGGATTTGTCACAGACCGACTCGCGGTCACGTTCCGCAAGGAGAAATGGATCGGCTCGCACGAGCGCCGGTTCATCAGCGAGACGCTCTACGGGATCGTGCGCAACTTGCGCCGGATCGATCTCGGCCTCGAACGCGCGACCAAGACCAAGCGCGCGCCGAAAGATCTCGAGCGCCTGCTCGCGCTGCTCGTGCTCGAAGGCCAGCTTCCTCCTGCGCGCGCCGCGAAGGTCGCGCCCGATCTCGATTGGACGCGCGTGATCGGCGTCGACGACGTGATCGCGGGCGAGCGCAAGCTGGTGAAGCGGATCGCGCTCGCGTCGTCGCTCCCCGATTGGCTCGCGGAGCGCTTCGTGGCCGATTGGGGCGCCCGCGCCGAACCCCTCGCGCGCGCGATGAACCAGCGCGCGCCGATGACCGTCCGCGCGAACACCCTCGTCGGTGACAGGGACGCGTTGATCGGAGCGTTAAAAAAAGAGCAGCTCGAGACCCACGCCGGCAAGTGGACCGACACCGCGGTCATCATCGACAGCCGCACGAACTTGTTCGGCACCGAAGCATTCACGGCCGGTGCCTTCGAAGCCCAGGATGAAGGCAGCCAGCTGCTCGCCGAGCTCGCGACGCCGACGTCGGCGCGCCCTCTCGTTGTCGATTACTGCGCCGGCGCCGGTGGCAAGACCCTCGCGATCGCCGCGCGGCTCGCGAATCACGGGCGGATCGTCGCGACCGATATCGATGACAAGAAGCTCGAGGAGCTGCGCCGCCGCGCTCGCCGCGCGAAGGTGTCGAACGCGCGCGCGTTGCGGGTCGATGATCGCGAGCTCGATGCGATGAACCAACAGGCCGATCTCGTGTTCGTCGATGCGCCGTGCACGGGCACCGGCGCACTGCGTCGTAACCCCGAAGCGCGCTGGCGGATGCGCGAGACCGAGCTGCCTGGCTTCGCGGCACGTCAGCTCCAGATCGTGACCGATGCGAAGCGGTTGCTCGCGCCGGGCGGCACGCTCGTCTACGCGACGTGCTCGGTGCTCGCGATCGAGAACGCCGAGGTCGTCACGCAGATCCTCGCGGTGCACAAGGATCTCGTAGCGGTCCCACTCGCGGAACGATTCGGCGTCGATCGCGCGGCCTCGCTGGGTGGCCTTGCCTCGGACCCCGACGCACTCTCGGTCACCCCCGATCGCCACGGCACCGACGGGTTCTACGCGCGCGTGTTCCGCAGAATCTGATTCGCCGGCATTCGACGTGCACTGCACCCCCTCGTGGAACTCGTTTCGGCCGCGCTCACGACGCATAGCGCAACACCCGGGGCGAACGACGTTGCCGTTGGCAACGCGATCGCTTCGCACCACCGTGATACCTTTGCGAGGCGAATGGCGATCGATGTAACGGTAGTGCGGGAGCTCGCCGCACTCCGTGCGTTGGAGAGTGAATGGCGTGCGCTGGCGGCTGATGGCCCCGGCGTACTGTTCCGCGGCCCCGATTGGTTGATCCCGTGGTGGCTCGCCTATCACAACACGCTGCACGGCGAGCTCCACGTGCTCGTCGGTCGCGCCACCGAGCCCGATGCAACCGGCATCAAGGCCGGCGAGATGGTCTGCCTCGCGCCGCTCTATCGCCGCACGGTCAAGGTCGCGCTGCTCGATAGCCGCGAGCTCCGCATGATGGGCGACGCCGGACCGCGTCCTCCGTCGCTCGATCTGCTCGCGCGTGTCGGCTGGGAAGATCGCGCCGGTCAGGCGATCGCGCGGACATTGATCGAAGACGCTCCGAACTGGGACCTCATCGATCTCGAGCCGCTCGCGGATCCGTCGCGCGTGCGCGCGCACCTCGTTCAACGCCTGGCGCCCGCCGGCTTCACCGTCGAGAGCTCGCCGTCGGCGGGTGGCGCGAGCCGGATCGGGCTCGCTTCAGCGCCCGGCGACATCACGGATGCGGGTGGCCTCGTCACCACGTTCGGCGAAGACCTCGGCGATCTGCGCAAGGGCCTCAACGTCATGCGTCGGCTCTCGCGCCTCGAGTGGGCCGAGCGCGACGAACCCTCGCCGCTCGCCGATGCCGACGCGAGCACGCTGCTCGAAGAAGTCGCGCTTGCACTCGGCAAGCAGGGCCGCGTTCGGCTCGCGAGACTCGACGATGCGACCGGTGAAGCGGTCGTCGCGGCGCTCGTCGTCGACGACGGTGATCGCGCGGTGATCCTCGCGATGGCGGTCGATCCGCAGGTCGCGGCCAATGGTTCGCCGCAGCGCCTGATCCACGCCGAAGCACTCGCTGCGAAGTCGCGCGGCTGCGTCGCGCTCGATGTCGTGACCGGCGCTGGCGAGTATCCACTCTCGACGATGCCGAGCTCGAAGCAACCTGCCCTCGCCGTCCGGGTGTGGGGCAACTCCGCAGCGGCCTCGGTCGGTCGCACGTACTCGCAAGTCGCGCGTCGTGCGCGCCGCGCCCGCGAGACGCCGTCGGTCGCGGCCGCGCAAGCGCGCGCCGCGTGGACGAAGATTCGCAGCGCCGCCGCGAGCGTCGCGCAATACGATCGTTACGGCCTGTATCGCGGCCAGCTGTGGACGCGCGGCATCGAGCTCGCGCCCGGCCTCGAGCTCGCGGAGATGACCGAAGCGGACTACGACAAGCTCGACGATCACGCGCGTGCGGATCTGCTCGAGCAGGTCTCGCTCGACGAGCTCACCGCTCGCAAGTTCTGGCGCCGCGGTGATCACATGGTGCTCGCGAAGCTCAACGCCCGGCCCGCCGGGGTCGCGTGGACCGCGCGTGGCCCGATCGAAGTACCGGAGCTCCAGCGCACGCTGCGGATGATGAAGTACGACGCGTACATCCACTCGGTGTTCGTCTCGCCCGGCGCGCGTGGTCGAGCCGTCGCCCCGGCAATGCTCGAGCACATCACGAAGGATCTGCGCGCAACCGACGCGTATCGCAGCTGGGCGCTGATCGAAGCGCACAACGAAGCCTCGATTCGCGCGTTCGTGAAGGCCTCGTTTACCCCGGTATGTGACGTCATCCACGCGAAGATGGCGACCGTCGATCGCGTGGTCTGTCGGCCGCCCGACCCCGAAGCGCGCGAGCTGCTCGGCCTCGACGATTGAACGCCCGCCCCTGCACCGCGTGACGTATCCTTCGCAGGATGGGGCGCGTCTGGGTCGTTCTGTTGATCGCTGCGTGCAGTCCTGGCGTCGCCGACACCGGCGATGCGACGAGCGCGACGAACGATGGCTCGGCCGTCGATCCGAACGACGGCGCGAAGTCCGGGTCGCGCTTGAAGCTGACCTGGTACCTGTTCACCGACGGCACCAAGCAGTGGAGCGGGATGTACGACGCCCAGAACAAGGAGCTGTGCAGTCCGTACTACGGAGCGTGGGCCGACGGGCATGTCTACTGCGTTCCGCAGACCGGCGGCTCGCTCGTCTACACCAACTCGACGTGCACCACGAAGGCGCTCGACTACTACGTCGACTCGATCTGTCCGCAAGATCCGAGCAAGTACTACCTCGCGTATGCCGCCTCGGGTTGCTCGTCGGTGCCCGCGCATCTCTACCTGCGCGGCGCGACGATCGCGCCCGCCACCACGTACACCAAGCTGTCGAACGGGACGTGCGCATCGAACGGTGCGCCGCATGCGTACGACGCGATCTACGCACTCGGCTCCGAAGTAGCGGCGAGCCAGCTCGTCGAGCTCTCGCTCTCGGCACCCGAAGGAAGCGGTCGGATCGGCCTGCGCTACTACGAGAGTTCCGATGGCATGCAGTTCCCGTGGACGCTCCACGACAACACGCTCGCGACCGATTGCTACACCGACTACGCCACCCAGGGCTCGACGACCGCGCGCTGCGTGCCGGCGGATTCGGGCTTCGCGTACTACTCGCACGATGCGGCGTGCACGCAGCGCGAGCTCGGCGTGCAGACCACGTGCGCGCAGCCGACCTACGCGTATCCCGAATCGTTCACGCGTTGCCCGTACGACGACGCGCCGTACTACACCCTGAATGCGGTCGCCGCGTCGCCGCTGTACGAGGCGGTCGGCACGAGCTGCATCGCGATCTCACCGTCGTCGGGCGACACCTACTACACGATGGGCTCGCAGGTCGACCTCCCGTCGCTCGCGCGCACGGTCGACACCAGCACCGCGCATCGCGTCCAGCAGGCGCACTTCACGACCCCCGAAGGGTTGCGCTACCGCGATCCATATTCGCTCTACGACGCGCAGATGGCGACGGCGTGTTATCCGGCCACGTTGCCCGATGGCTCGATCCGCTGCATCGCCGATGGAGGCTACGTCAGCACGTTCTATGCAAACTCGGGCTGCACCACGCCGCTCGATGTCGTCGAGGTCTATCAAGGTCCGTCGGGCTGTATGGCGCCCACACCACCCAAGTACGCTCGCAAATCGATCGCACCCGAGCCGGGCACGTGCACCTACTCGACCGAGATCCACGAGGTCGGTGCGATGCGCACCGGCGCCGTGTATGCCGGTTCACCGGGCAGCTGCAACCTGTACACGGCCTTCGAGGGGATGCTGTACAGCGTGGGCCCCGTGGTCCCGTTGACCGATTTCGTGGGTGCGTCGATCGCGATCGACACCCACTGAGGTGGGCCCTTCTCGCACCCGATTACGATCCCTCCTCGGGACCTATCGAGGCTGCGCGTGGCCTGCTAGCTTTGTACGTCCCGATGGCACGAGTGATCAGGTTCCCCGACAAAGGTCGCCTGCTCGTGTGCACGGACCTCCAGGGCTGCATGCGCGACTACCTGCGCATGGTCGAGGTCTTCGAGCAGGCGTTGCTCGAGTACGGCGGCGACGTCCATCTGATCTTCACCGGCGACCTCATCCACGGGCCGCACATCGAGCCTGAAGACTGGCCGGACTTCCTCGGCGAGTACTATCGCGATGCGAGCGGCGAAGTGATGATCGCGTACTCCCAGCTCGCCGCGCAGTATCCCGGCCGCGTCCACGCGTTGCTCGGCAATCACGAGCACGGTCACGTCGGCGGGCCGCACACCGCGAAGTTCGCCGCCGATGAGGTCGCGCTACTCGAGCACATCCTTGGCCCCACCGCGACGGTCCGGATGCGCGGCATCATCCACACGTTCGCACTCGCCGCCGTGTCGAAGTGCGGCGCCGCGTTCACCCACGGTGCACCCGCCGCAGTCATCGAGTCGATCGCGGATCTCGAAGGCGCGGACCTCTCCGGTGCCGGGTTCGCGAGCCCACTCGATCTGCTCGATACGCCCATCGTCGGCAAGGTGCTGTGGGCGAGGTCGGCGACCGAGTTCGAAGCGAAGCGGTTCCTGCGCGCGCTCAACTGCACGATGAGCATCTACGGCCACGACGTGATCCCCGATGGGTTCGAGAAGATCGGCGACGAGCAGATCATCGTTTCGACCAGCTTCGGGCTATTCGATCAGAACAAGGTCTTCCTCGATCTCGACCTCTCCGCGAAGTACCGCGGGGTCCGCGACCTCCGGATCGGCCACGAAATCGTGCCGCTGTACCCGGACAAAGCGCCTGCCCGGCTGGGTGGGCGTGCAAAAGCTTCCTGATAACCGGGTGTTACGAGCCCTAGTAGGCCGGGCAGATCCACTTGCGTCGGACCCTGTAAAGCCTTACATCTACCCGCCGCTATGAAAGACACCGCAGGCCACCCGCACTACCGCCCCGCCCACATCACCTGTGCTTGCGGCGCGGTCCACGACACCTTCTCCACCCGCGGAGATTACGGCATCGACATCTGCTCGAACTGCCACCCGTTCTTCACGGGCAAGGAGAAGCTGATGGATACCGCCGGCCGGATCGACCGCTTCAACAAGAAGTACGCGGCCGCTGCGGCGAAGGCGCCCGTCAAGGCGTAAGCCTCTCTCGGTCTCTTGTTCGACACCGCAAATTTCAGGGAGAAGATGTCGACGCTCACGCGTCGGCATGAAGAGCTTGGCGCCCTGCTCGGCACGGCCGAGGTGATCAACAAGCGCGCGGAGTTCATGAAGCTCTCGCGCGAGCACGCGGAGCTCGATCCGCTGGTCGCGGCGTGGCGGGTCTACGACCGGATGATGGTGGACCTCGCGTCCGCCACCCAGATGGTCGCGGCCGAGACCGATCCGGAGCTGCGCGAGCTCGCACGCGACGAGCAAAAAGAGCTCGAGTCGCGGCGCGAAGGGCTCGAGTACCAGATCAAGATCCTGCTGCTGCCGAAGGATCCGAACGATGGCCGCAACGCCATCCTCGAGATCCGCGGCGGCACCGGTGGCGATGAAGCCGCGCTATTCGCGGGCGATCTCTACCGGATGTTCGTGCGCTACGCCGAGCGTCAGGGCTGGAAGGTCGAAGTCATGTCGATGAACGAGGGCAGCTCGGGCGGCATGAAAGAAGTGATCGCGTTGATCGAGGGCAAGGACGTGTTCTCGAAGTTGAAGTTCGAGTCCGGCGTCCATCGCGTGCAGCGCGTGCCCGCGACCGAGGCGCAGGGTCGGATCCACACGAGCGCCGCCACGGTCGCCGTGCTGCCCGAGGCCGAGGAGGTGGACGTCAAGATCGACGAGAAGGACCTCAAGATCGATACGTACCGCTCGAGCGGCGCCGGCGGTCAGCATGTCAACACGACCGACTCGGCGGTCCGCATCACGCACCTGCCGACCGGCACGATCGTCGCGTGCCAGGACGAGCGCTCGCAGATCAAGAACCGCGCGAAGGCGATGAAGGTGCTGCGCTCGCGGATCCTCGAGAGCGAGCGCGAGAAGCAGGCCGCCGCAGAGGCCGCGAACCGCAAATCGCAGGTCGGATCCGGCGATCGTTCGGAGAAGATCCGGACCTACAATTTTCCACAGGATCGCGTGACCGATCACCGGATCGGCCTCACGAAGCACAACCTGCCGGCGATCATGGACGGTCAGATCGACGACATCGTCGAGGCGCTGCGCGCCCACGATCAAGCCGAAGCACTCAAGCTACAAGCCGGGCTCTGAGCCACTACTTCACCAGCTTCGCGATCTGCTCCTTCATCTTCTTCACTTCGCCGTCGACGTCGCCCTTCTCGAAGCCACCGCGGATGTAGCGGATGATGCCGTCGGGATCCGCGAGCACCGTCGTCGGCATGTGGTCCGATCCGTACTTCGCGGCGACCGCGGAATCCGGCGAGAGGTACACGAGCTTCATGTTGTGGAGCTTGAGCTTCTTGTGGAAGCCCTTCCCCGCGTCCCTCTCGCTATCGAGATCGACGGCGACGAAGTCGACCTTGCCCTTATAGTCCGGCGCGATGCCATCCCACGCCGGCAGCTCCTTCGCGCACGGCTTGCACCACGACGCGCCGAACGTGAGCATCTTCCAGCCCTTCGTCGCTTTCACGCGGAAGGCCTTACCGCTCACGTCGACAGCGGTGTCGAGCTCGGCCAGGCGATCGCCGACCTTGAGCTCGTCCGCGAAGGCGGACCCGGAGACGACCGAAACCAGAAGACCTACAGCAACAGCAGCGGCGCGCATGTACAGAGTATGACGCGCCCCGAGGCTCAGCGATTCACCGCGAGCTCTTCTTCGATCCACATCTTGATGTACTTGGGATGCATGGGTCCCTCGTACTTGCGGGTATTGAAGTACAGGGTAGGCGTGGAGTCCACCCCGGCCTTCTCGCCCTGGGCGTAGTCGCTGATCACCTGCGGGAGCGCGGCCGCGTAGTCGTTCTCGAACCTGGTCATGTCCAGGCCGATCGACTTGGCGTACTCGGTGACGTGCTCCTTGTCGTGATCAGGAGTCTTGTCGAACAGCATGTCGTGCATCGCCTTGAACTTGCCTTGCGCGTTCGCGGCGAGCGCGGCCTGCGCGGCGCTCTTGCTCTGCTCGTGCTTGTCGAGCGGGAACATCATGAAGTACTCGACTGCCTTGCCGGCTTCTTCTTTCACGACCTCCTCGAGCATCGGCTTGAACACCTTGCAGTGCGGGCAGCCGTAGTCGAAGAACTCGTACAGTTTCACCGGCGCGTCGTCGGGGCCATCGTGCGGTGCCTTCGAGACATCGAACTTCACCTCGGCGGGGTTCGGCTTGTACTTCTTCTCGTACTCTTCGCGAACCTGCGGCTCGGTCGCATCGTCCTCGATCAGCGCGAGCACGTAGCGCGCCGCGAACGGCGAGCGCTTGCACGAGGTATCCGCGTACGCCTTGCGCAGCGACTCGGCCTTGCCGCACGGCGAGGACAACGAGCCGACGAGCTTGAAGAACAGGCCCTTCTTGTCGTCGCCGAGCTTGTCGGTCGAGACGCCATCGAGCGGCGTGCGATCGACTGGCCCCGTATCCACGACCGCGCTCCCCGACGATCCGTGATCGGCTGGAGTGACCGCCCCCGGATCGGTCTTGGGGGACTTCTTCTCGCAAGCCGCCAGCGACAGCGATGCGCAGATCAGTAGCAAATACGCCTTTGACACCCGAGGGTTGTACGGCGAACGGACGGGCGTTTCAACCGATGTTCAGAACCTGCGAGGGTCCTTGACGGAGCGCGTCACGGGCGGTATCTAACAACTGAATGACGGTTCATTCAGTGGCCGATAAGAACTCTCGGGACAACGAGGCTCCAAAGCGAGCCCGGATCCTCGACGCCGCTGAGGTCATCTTCGCCCGCCACGGCTTCTTCGCGGCGAAGGTCTCCGACGTCGCCAAAGAAGCGGGCGTCGCCGACGGGACGATCTATCTCTACTTCAAGAACAAGGATGACCTGCTGATCTCCTTGTTCGAGCGCCGGATGGTGCAACTCAACGACGGGCTCAAGGCCGCGATCGCGGGTAAGCAGCCCCGCGACGCGCTGCGCGCCTTCATACGGACGCACATGCAGATCCTTGCCGACCACCCGACCGCGACCGAGGTCCTGACGATCGAGTCGAGGTCGAGCAACAAGTTCATGAAGGAGTACGACAACCCCGCGTTCGTCGACTTCCTGCGCACGCTCGGCGGCATCCTCGCGGCAGCCCAGGAGGCTGGCGAGTTCGACGACGCGATTCCGCCGCACATCGCGGCGCGCATGATTTTCGGACTGCTCGACGAGCTGGCACTCGCGTGGGTGCTGGCTCGCACACCGTCGATCAACGGCGGTTCGCCTGGAACGCGGCCAAAGAAGTTCGATATCGTCCGCGCCGCCGACTGGATCATCCACATGGTCGAAACTGGTCTCGTTAGAAATGCATCGAAGGAGCTCGCATGAAGATCTTGGTACCCGTGAAGCGCGTCCCCGACCCGACGCAAAAAGCGAAGATCAAAGACGGCCACATCGATCTGACGGGCGCGTCTTGGATCGTCAACACGTTCGACGAGTACGCGGTCGAGACGGCGCTGCGCCTGCTCGAGAACGGCGACTCGAACACCCGCACCGCCGGCAGCGAGATCGTCGTCGTGACGATCGGTCCGGAGGACGCCGCGAAGGAGCTCCGGACCACGCTCGCGATGGGCGCGGATCGCGCGATCCACGTCGTCGCGAAGGATGACGAGCTCGACTCGCTCGCCGTCGTGAAGATCCTCGCCGGTATCGTCGCCGCCGAGAAGCCGGACGCGGTGATCCTCGGCAAGCAAGCGGTCGATGGCGATGCGAACCAGGTCGGCCAGATGCTGGCCGGCAAGCTCGGTTGGCCGCAGGCGACGTTCGCCGCGGCGATCGAGATGAAGGACGGCACGTTCATCGTCCATCGCGAAGTCGATGGTGGCGTCGAGACCAAGTCGGTCCCGGTCCCGGCGATCCTCACGGTCGATCTGCGGATCGTCAGCTCGCACTCTGTCCAGAACGGCGTCACCTCGACAACGTTCGCGTACGGCGGTGAAGGCGCGCGGCTCCCGTCGCTCAAGGGCATCATGGCGGCGAAGAAGAAGCCGATGGTGATCGCGAAGCTCGCCGACTACGGCGTCGAGCCGCAGCCGTCGATCAAAGAAGTCGGCGTGACGCTGCCGCCGCCCCGCGCGGCCGGCCAGATCGTCGCGGATATCCCCACGCTCGTGAAGAAGCTCGCCGAAGAAGCGAAGGTGATCTAATGGGCAACGTCCTCGCACTCTGTGAATTCCAAGACGGTGCGCTCCGCACCAGCGCGCTCTCGAACCTCGCGTTCGCGCGCACCGCAGCCGAAGCACACGGCGGTGAAGTCGTGATCCTCCTCGTCGGTCACGGCGCGCAAGCCGCGTCGGCCGGTGCCGCCAAATTCGCGCCGAAGGTCGTCGTCGTCGACGATCCGAAGCTCGAGCACTACCTCGCGGAGACCTATGCTCCGATCATCGCCGAGCAGGCGAAGGCGACCGGCGCCACGGTCGTGACCTCGACCGCGACCTCGCTCGGCAAGGACGTGATGCCGCGTGTCGCCGCGCTCCTCGATGCCGGCATGGCGTCGGATATCTCGAAGCTCGCGGCGAAGAACCAGTTCGTGCGCCCGATCCTCGCGGGCAACGCGTACTCGACCGTCGAGATCTCGACCCCGATCATCTGCGTGACCGCACGCCAATCGGAGTTCGAGCCTGCGGCCGAGCTCGGGAGCGCGGGCACGGTCTCGACCGCCGCGGCCGGCACGATCGACGCGAAGGGCGCCACGTTCGTGAAGCTCGACTCGCAGAAGTCCGATCGCCCCGACCTCGGCGATGCCAAGGTCGTGGTCTCGGGTGGACGCGGTATGAAGAACGGCGAGAACTTCAAGGTCCTCGAAGAGCTCGCGGATCTGCTCGGCGCCGCGATGGGCGCGTCGCGCGCCGCGACGGACGCCGGCATGGTCCCCGCCGATTGGCAGGTCGGTCAGACGGGTAAGATCGTCGCCCCGAGCCTCTACTTCGCCGTCGCGATCTCGGGTGCCATCCAGCACCTCGCCGGCATGAAGGGCTCCAAGACGATCGTCGCGATCAACAAGAACAAGGACGAGCCGATCTTCCAGGTTGCCGATTACGGCATCGTGGCGGAGTGGGAAAAAGCGGTCCCCGAGCTGATCGCAGAGATCAAGAAGCTCAAGGCAACCCGCTAGATACCGTGCTAAGAAGGCCGCATGGCCCTCTCAGCATCTGCCCGTCCGATTGCGGGCGCGGTCGCGACCCTCGGGGTCAGCGATCGCGTCGCCTTCCTGCGTAAGACGTACACGCTGCTCACCGTCGCGCTGGCTGGTTTTGCCGGCTGCACGGCCGGCATCATCAAGTTCGCTCCCGATCTGAGCTTTCGGTTCTCGCAATGGGCGTTCCAGGGTCAGTGGACATGGATCGCCGTCCTCGTTATGTTCATGCTCGTCGGCTACGTCGCGCAGAAGCTCGCGATGTCCGAGACCTCGCGCGGCTTGCAGTTCATCGGCTTGGCGGTCGCCGTGGTCGCGCAGTCGATCCTGCTCCAGCCCCTGATCTGGGTGCTGATGTACAAGTTCGGAAACCACGCGGACATGACCGGTCAGGCCGGCGTGATCATGGGCGAAGCAGTCGTCATCACGCTCGCCATCTTCATCGGCCTCACCGCCACGGTGTTCGTCACGAAGAAGGACTTCTCGTTCATGCGCAGCGCGCTGACGATCGCGTCGTTCGCGTTCATCGGTGTCGCACTCGCCTCGATGATCTTCGGCTTCCACATGGGCGCCGTGTTCTGCGGTATCGGCATCCTCCTGATGGGCGGCTACATCCTCTATCAGACGAGCCTCGTGATGAACTACTTCCCGCCGACCGCCTACGTGGCGGCATCGCTGATGCTGTTCTCGACGATCGCGACGCTGTTCTGGTACGTGCTGCAGTTCTTGATGTCGATGAACCGCCGCTAACAAGTAACGTTCGTCCGGAGCCGAAGTTTTTGGCTCCTTCAGGGACCCCCAGGTCCCATTTTCATTTTCGGGCTATACTGACCAGACGTTGGTGGCTCCTGCTCCGCTCTCGTCGACGGATATCGGCGCGGTCCGCCGACTCGAAGACGCGATCGCGACGGTCATCCGCGGCAAGCCAGAGGCGATTCGCTCGGCGGTCGTCACGCTGCTCGCGCGCGGGCATATCCTGATCGAGGACATTCCGGGCGTCGGCAAGACCACGCTCGCACGTGCCCTCGCGGCGGCCCTCGGCGGAACGTTTCGCCGCGTCCAGTTCACGAGTGACCTCCTGCCGTCCGACATTGTCGGGGTCTCTGTCTACGACCAGAGTGGCAGGACGTTCGAGCTCAAGAAGGGGCCGATCTTCGCGAACGTCGTGCTTGCCGACGAGATCAACCGGACCACGCCGCGGACCCAGTCGGCGCTGCTCGAGGCGATGAGCGAAGGCTCGGTCTCGATCGACGACGCGACCTACGAATTGCCGCGCCCGTTCATGGTGATGGCGACCCAGAACCCCGCCGAGCACTACGGCACGTATCCCTTGCCCGAGTCGCAGATGGATCGGTTCCTGCTCCGGATCTCGCTCGGCTATCCGCACAAGAGCGTGGAGCGTGCGCTGCTGCGCGAGCGCACCGGCAGCGACCCGGTCGGCGCGCTGCAAGCCGCGGTCGATCTCGCCGCGATCCGCTCGCTGCAGGAGAGCGTCGAAGCGATCCGCGTCGACGATGCGCTGCTCGATTACGCGATGCAGATCGTCGAAGAGAGCCGTCGCCATCCCGCGATCGGCGTCGGCGTGTCGACGCGCGGCGTGCTCGCCTGGTATCGCGCCGCGCAAGCGAGCGCCCTCGCCGCGGGTCGCGACTTCGTGATCCCGGATGACCTCAAGAGCCTCGCCGTGCCGTGCCTCGCGCACCGCCTCGTGCTCGCGGCCTCGCACGACTCGCTCGGCCGAGCGCGGACCGATGGGGAGCGCGTGATCGCGGAGATCGTCGGGCGCGTTCCGGTCCCGACATGAAGCGGGCCCTCACGTGAAGTGGCGGCGCTGGCGTCCGCCGCGCCGGTTGTCGTTCACGCGCGAGGGCCGGATCCTCGTGTTCCTGTCGGTCGGCGTCGGCTTCGCCGCGATCAACACCGGCAACAACCTCCTGTACTTGCTGCTCGGCTGGATGCTGTCGTTCATCATCGCGTCCGGCGTGCTCTCCGAGGCGACGCTGAAGCAGCTCGTCGTCGAGCGCCGTCCCCCGCCGAAGATCTTCGCGGCCGAGCCGTTCCTGATGGAGGTCGTGATCAAGAACGACAAGGCGAAGCGCGCGTCGTACTCGATCGAGGTCGAGGATCTGCAAGGCACCACGCCGATCGACAAGCGCTGCTACTTTCTAAAGATCCCCGAGGGGAAATCGCAGCGGACCTCGTACCGCCACACGTTCGTGCGGCGCGGCCTGTACACGCTGACCGGCTATCGCCTGGCGACGAAGTTCCCCTTCGCGCTGTTTCGCAAGTCGCGCGATGTCGAAGCACCGCTCGACGTGTTGGTCTATCCCGCGCGCGTCTCGGTGCCCCGCCCGCCACCACGCAGCGCGACGCGCGGTGATGCGACGGCGGAGCGGCTCGGTCGCCGCGGCGAGTTCTTCGGCCTGCGCGAACATCGCGCGGGAGATGACCGGCGCGACGTGCACTGGAAATCGTCTGCCCGGAGCGGCAGGTTGCTCGTGCGCGAGTACGAAGACGAGCTCGCGCGCCGGTTGGTGATCGCGGTCGATCACGCGTTGCCGCGAGAGGTCCGCGAAGCGGTCGCGGCGAACGCGACCGACGAGACTGCACCGGTCGGCCCGTGGTCGAACGGGTTCGGCGCGATGACGCCCGCGTTCGAGGAGCAAGTCTCGGCGGTCGAGCGCGCGATCAGCATCGCGGCGAGCCTGGCGGCGGCGTACCTCGAAGTCGGCTGGACCGTCGAGCTCGTCGCGCGGGGCACGCACGTCGCGGGGGGGATGGGCCGCCAGCACGAGGCGCGGATCGGGAAGGTGCTGGCGACGCTGCCGTACGTCGGTGACGAGGTCGCGTTCGCGCCGCTGCCTCCGCGCGTCGAGAGCGTGCTGGTGACGCCGAAGGGCGTGAAGGCGAATGGTCGGCCGAGTGCGTTCACGGTGATGGACGCGTGAGGTTCGCGGTTGCGCACAAGGCGGCGACCTACTTGATGGTCGCGTGCGCGTACCTCGCGATGGCCTCGGGTGGCGGCATCGCCCCACCGATCGCGGTCGGTGGGTTCCTCGCGCTCGGTGCGTCGTGGTTCTGGGAACCGCCGCTGATCCGCTACGAGAAGTGGTCGTGGGTGTGGACCCTCGGCTCGATCTTCGCGCTCGCCTACGCGATCCTCATCTCGATCGTCACCGGAGATTTTCTCGGCGTCGGCGCGCAGTTCCTGGTCTGGCTCACGATCGCGAAGGCCTGCAACCGGCGCGCGGCACGCGACTGGCAGCAGATGTACCTGCTCGCGTTCTTGATGCTCGTCGCGGGCTCGGTGCTCAACGCGAACCTCACGTACGGCCTCTGCTTCCTCGGGTTCGTGATCTCCACGACCTGGGCGATGACGCTGTTCCATCTACGCCGCGAGATGGAAGACAACCTGCTCGTCAAGCACGCCGCCGATCGCGCGTCGGAGCGGGTCGAGGTGCGGCGCATCCTCGACTCGAAGCGGATCGTCGGCGGCCGGTTCTTCGTCGGCACGGGCCTCCTCTCGCTGGCGGTATTCCTCGCCTCGGCAGCGGCATTCCTCACCCTGCCCCGCGTCGGCTTCGGCTTCTTCCTCAAGAACCGCGGCGGGCTCACGCTGACCGGGTTCTCCGAGCACGTGAAGCTCGGCGGTCACGGCGTGCTCAAGTCCGACGAGACGATCGTGATGCGCGTCGAGCTCGATCCGAAGGTCGGTAGCCGCGCCGCGCCGGCGATGCACTGGCGCGGGATCGCACTCGATAAGTATTCGAAGGGCGAGTGGAGCATCGCGCCGGAGTCGCAGCCGACGATCGAGTCAGTGGACTATCCGCGCCCCGGGACCGAGCGCCACACGATCGCGTGGATCCACGCGCTACCGAACAATCCGAATCGGATCCAGGAGGCCGCGGTCAAGCAAGAGGTCTGGCTCGAGCCACTCGATTCGGACGTGATGTTCGGAGCGTCGAACCCGCGCGTGTTCGAGACCTCGCAGGTGATGCGCCGGTTGCCCCAGAAGAAGATGTTCAACGAGGAACTCCGGCTCCAGCACTCGAGCACCGTGCACTACACGGTGTGGTCGCAGCTCGATCCGCCCTCGCCGCTCCAGCTGCGCGCCGCGCGCATCACGCCGCCCGCGGTGGCGCAATGGCTGGGGACATACCTGCAAGTTCCTCCGGAGATCACGCAACGCACACGCGACCTCGCCGCGAAGATCACCGCGAACCTCACGAACAACTATGACAAGGCGACGGCGATCCAGAGCTGGCTCGACGAGAACACGAGCTACACGCTCGAGCTCGCCGATCCGGGCACGCAAGAGCCGCTCGATTTCTTCCTGTTCGATCGCAAGCGCGGCCACTGCGAGTACTACGCCTCCGCGTTCGCGATCCTCGCGCGGATCGCGAACCTCCCGACCCGCCAGGTCAACGGCTTCTACGGCGGCGAGTGGAACGAGTACCAGGGCTATGTCGCGGTGCGCGCTGGCGATGCGCACTCGTGGGACGAGGTCTACTTCCCGGGCAAGGGCTGGATCACGTTCGATCCGACCCCCCCCGATCGCGACGACCCACTCGGTCGCGGCGGCACGGGCTGGCGCGCCCGCATGGGGCGCTTCATGGACACCTTGAAGTTCCAGTGGGCCAAGTGGGTGATCGAGTACGACCTCGTCGCGCAGCTTGGCTTGTTCAAGGATATCGGCTCGGCGATCAAAGCCGGCGCGGTGCACGTGCGGGATGCGATCGGCCACGCGCTGAGATACTGGCCGGTGCTCGTGGGTGTGATCGCGGTCATCGTCGGCCTGTCGCTGCGCAAGCGGCGGCGCGGGACCGAGATGATCACGAGCCGGCGCAGCGGCCGTGACCGCTCGGCGATCGCCCGGACCTATCACGCGACCCTCCGCCAGCTCGCGAAACACGGCATCTCACGCGCTCCGGGCGTAACGCCGCAGGAGCTCGCCGTGAGCATGAGGAACGATCTCGGCCCGCCGATGACCGAGCTCACGGACCTGTACTACGCCGCCGAATGGGGTGGCAAATCCGACCCCGCCGCCGAGCGCCGCGCCGACGAGCTGGCGGCAACGATCCGGACGTCGCTCGCCACTGCGACCCGGTGACATGCCCCGCACCGCGCGCGTGCCAAACTGGCATGTTGTCGTCGAAGTTGAGTCGTCGATCCGCCCGTGTTATCGACGAGACGTCGACGTCCGCGCTCCTGCCGCGGCCTCGCCTTTGCACATGAACCACGCGCCGATGCGAACGCTACTCTCCGGCCTGCTGGGCCTCTTCTGCATGGTCAGCGTTGCGACTGCCGGTACCGATGGTACGGCGACGGCGCCGCTCTCCGACGGGACGACCCTCTCGTTCAACCACCTCTACCTGCACGAGAACAACACCAAGGCGAACACCCAGCCCATCCACGACCCGGACTCGGTCTATAAGTACTTTAACTACGCGCACTGCCAATGCTCGATTCCGGGGGTCGCACAGAAGTCGCCGTACTACGAGAACGTGTTCTCGTACTTGATCCTGCTGAGCAGCGCGTCGTCGACGATCCACCAGCCGCTCGAGATCTGGACCGGCACGGGCTGCGACGACACGGTGATGCGGCCGATGAACTGTCACCAGATCAGCAGTGCCGGCGTGACCGATATCGCTGCGATCAGTACCGTCGGCGTCGCGCCCGACGTGCCGATCTGGGAGCTCATGAACCCGGAGCCCCGCGCCACGGGCGTCGCGCCCGCGTGCATGCATCGCATCCTCTCGGCGAACGCGTGGGCGATCGCCGATACCATGGGCGCCGGCACGCCCAACTTCTTTCTCGCGCAATCGATCGCGACCGATTCGTTGCCGCCGCCACTGCCGACCCAGTTCAATGCGAACGGCGCCGAGAACGCGATCTCGATCTCGTGGACCGCGCCCGCCAGCAACCAGACCAGCATCTACGCGTACCAGGCCCTCTGTGCGAAAGCGTCGGATGGCACGCCGGCGCTCGCGAGCAGGTCGAACGATCCGCGCTACTCCACCGCGCGCAACCTGTGCGGCGCGACGATCGATGGCGCCGACGTCGCGCTCACGACGAGCGTGATCACCGTGGCGGGCACGGGCAGTGGTAGCGACGGCAGCGCGGACGCAGCGGTCGATGCTGCGGTGGACGATGGCGGCACTCCGAGCGTGACGATTCCAGCCGCACTTCGCCAGCTCGATCCGAGCTACATCTGCGGCGAGGTCCAGAGCCAGACCGCGACGTCGATGCGGATCGACGGGCTCGCGAACGGTGTCGCTTACAACGTCGTCGTCCTCGCGATCGATCGGTCCGGCAATGCAACCGGTACCGTGTTCGACAAGACGCTGACGCCGCAGCCGGTCACCGATTTCTGGGAAGACCTTCACGACAAAGGCGACGACATCCAGGGCGGCTTCTGCCTGATCGCCGACACGTACGGTGACAACAACCCGCTGACCCAGACGCTGCGCTCGTTCCGCGACAAAACGCTCGCCGACAGTAGCTATGGCCGCTGGTTGAGCCGCGCGTACTACGCGACGCTCGCGCCGCTCGGTCAGTACGTCCAAGGTCACATCACGCTGCGAATCCTCAGCGGCATCATCCTCGTGCCGTTGGTCGCGCTCGCGCTGCTCTGGCACCTGCTCACGTTGCCCGGGCTCTTGCTGGTGTTCGGCGTCGTGTACTTCCGTCGACGCCTGATGAAGTCGCGCCTCGGCGCGCAGGTCACCGCCGCCGCGACCGTCACGCTTGTCCTGTTCTCCTCGAGTCACGCCCACGCACAGTCGCCCTACTGGGAAGATCAGACCACAGGCACCGATACGGATACTCCGTACGTTCCCGGCGAGGTCGATGTCACGTGGCATGTCAGCCTCGGCATCGGTCCCTACACCCCCGCGATCGATTCGCAGACCACCGTTCGCAACACCGGCGGGCAGGGTCCCTACGCAGCCATGTTCGGCGGCTACGAGCTGATGCCGACCCTCGCCGTCGATCGCTACCTGTGGACTCGCTTCGGCCAGCTCGGGGTCGGGCTCTCCGTCGGCTATATCGGCAAGACCGCGCACGCGTACACATTGGGCTCCGACCCGATGGCCGTCGATCGCGAGCGCTCGCCCGGCGACGAGACTTCGTTCCGTATGCTCCCGTTCCAGCTCACCGCGATCTACCGGTTCTCCTATCTCGACGACAACTACGGCATCCCGATCATCCCGTACGTGCGCGGCGGTTTCGGCTACTACGTGTGGTGGGCGACCGCGCCCAACGGCAGCTTCTCCACCGATCCCAAGGACTCCGGCAACAAAGCGCGCGGCGCGACGGACGGGCTCGTCGGCGCGATCGGCGTCGCACTTCGCCTGGAGCGGATCGATGCGAGCGCTGCGCAATCGATGCACGAGAGCGGCCTCGAGCACGCGGGCTTCTTCGGTGAAGTCAACGCGGGCTGGGTCGATGGCTTCGGCCGATCCTCGAAGCTCGACGTCGGTGCGACCACGTGGTTCGCCGGTATCGACTTCGAGTTCTAGCGCGATATCATGCAGCGTGCTTCGCGCGCTCCTGTTGCTGTGGTTGTTGCGTGCGCAGCTAAAGCCGGTGGCGGCGCGTTCTCTGCCAACGGCGGGGGTGGCGGCAACAACAATATCGCCGGAACGGGCGCGCGGACGTCGACCACCTCCACGGCCGCGCCGGCGGGCGGGATGGGCGGCTCGAACTCCGGCGCTGGCGGTGCGGGCGGTGCGGAGGGCTCGGTGGGCGCCGACAAGCTCGCGGGCACCGTGCATGGTGCCGGCGGTGGTGGCGGCGGCGGCACCGGTTGGTTCGTGCTCTACACCCAAACAACCTTCGCCAGCTTCACGAACCCTTCGCCGGCTCCGGTCGTCGGCAGCTAGCCACGCCCGGGCCCGCGGCGAGCGCGCGCGCGCAAAGGAAGCGGCCTTCTGGTGACGCGACCGTCGTCGTCGTCGTCACGGTCACTCCGATGTCAGTCGAGAAGCTCGGCGGCGATCCGACTCGTTGCCTGAAACATCGCCTTCGATGGCGAGCGCCACACCACGGTACTGCTCGGCTCCCACATCAATTCTTCGAGGTCGTCGTGCGCGTAATCGGCGATCGACATCTCGCCGTTCTTGTCCTTCGTGTCGAGCAGAAAAACGAAGCCCTCGCCAGCGTCTTGGCCAATCTGAAAGAACACCGCGTTCGCGAGTTGTTTGGTCACGCGCGCGAGCGAGCTCGGTTCTTCGAACATGTCGGCGTCGAGCGTTCCACGAAGCTCCTTCGTCAACATGACCACTTCTTTCGGGGTCAGTACCGCATACGACAGCTGCTCGTACGAGCCCTTCGCGTTCTTGCCGAGTCCGGCCGCGCCGTGCGTGGTGACGAGGAGCTTGTACGACGGCGGGAACTTGAACTTCAGCTTCGTTTCGGCGGTGGTGATGTCTTTCGCGTTCACCTTGCGCCACACAACGTCGGCACCGCGTTGTTCGAGCCACTTCCACTGGGGGTCCTCAGGTGTAGATCTTCGAGCGGTGGCGCAACGAGCGGATCCTGGCCAGTGCGGATGGGATCTCGGAGGGCTTCGATTCGACTCCGGCAATTTGTTCATCGAATACAACGGCACGCAGAGCTCTGTTCCCTACGATCCGGTCGCTCGTCGTTGGTTACGGTTCCACGGACGTTCAGCCCCGTGGCGATGCCGGTCAGGCGCGGTTCGACAACCTCGACATCGCGATCTGTCCGTGAGCCGGCGGACCCCGTGTGTGATCAGCGGCGCACCCGCGAGCAGCCGCAGGCCCCGATGCGTTCAGCCGCCGAGCTGACAGCCGCGCGCCACGAATAGCGCGTCGCGTCGCCTGCACACGGGCCCGAGCCGCGCGGTCCATCGATCATGACCTCTCGCCGCGCTACTCCGATGTCACCGACGCGGTCGGGTGCGCGCGCTGGTTGAACGTGTTGGCGACGGTCTCGAGCTCGTGGGCGAGCGACCCTTCGACATCGCGATCGCCTTGCGACGTCCACTCGTCGCGTCGACGATCGTAGATCTCCTGCGCCTCCGAGCACGCTTGGCCACCGAAGACGTACTTGCCGAGTGCGTACGAGACGATGCCGCCTGCCATGCCGGCGATGCCGAGGCCGAAGTATGGCTCCTTGGTCGAGCCGTCGCTCGTGCCCGCGCCGTTAATGAGCAACAGCGTGCCGGCGAAGAACAGCGCCTCGCCGATGTACTTGGGCACCTTCGCGTGGTTGCAGGTCGCGGTGAGATCCTGCATCGCTTGAAGATCCTCGAGGTACGACGGGTCGCCAAGCGCTTGCGCCTGGCCCAGCGTGACTGGCGTCCCGTTGTAGGTCGCCGACGCGCGATGAACGTCGACGCGTTCGGAGCTCGTGACCGAGACGGTCGAGCAATCCGCGCCGACGCACACGCGATCGTGCGAGGTCACCGGTCGCCTCTCCGTGGTGTGTCGTGAATCGACCTCGAGCGTGGCGCCGGCGACGATCGGCGGAAGCTCGGGCCGAGGCACCTTGGGTGGAGGGAGCTCGTAGCAACCAGCGAAGAGGAAGGAGAGCACAGCGAGCCGCGAGATGGGCGTCATATCCCTCCGGACGCCGGCGGCTCACGCGCCGTAACACCAGGTGTCGCACCCGTTCAGCGATGCTTCGCGAGCCAGGTCTGCATCTCGCGAACGTCGTCGGGATCGCCGGCCTGCGTGTACAGTTCGAGCGCGGTGTGGATCTCCTGGAGCGCGCGCGCCTTGTTCGTTCCGACCAGCGCGGCACCGAGATAGAAGTGGGTCTCGGCGACCGAGGGCGGCGGCACGTGGGCGTGCTCGCGGATCGTCAGCGCACGTTCGAGCAACGGGAGCGCTTCGGGGCCGTACGCGTTGCGATAGACCTCGATCGCGCGAACCAGGACGGGCTCGGCTTCGACGACCTTGTTCATGGCGGTGAGCACGCTGCCTTCGCGCGACAGGTAATCGGCAAGATCTGGATGATCCGCACCCTGCACGGTCACAGCGATCGCCTCGGCCTGGCGAATACGCGCGAGCGCGTCGTCGAGCTTGCCGGTAGTCGTGCGAGACGACGAGCGAGCTCCCGAGATTCGAGAGCGAGTCCGCGACCTCGACGCTATCGGCGCCGTACACGCGTTCGTACAGCGCGATCGCACGGTCGAAGTAGCTCCGCGCCTTCACCGGATCCCGCGCTCAGCGTAGGGCGCTGGTTCCTCGTGGACCGGAGACTGGGCGTGGCGCACGCCGCGACCGATTCCAGGGACCGAGGATCGCGATCGCGGTGACGAGGGACCCACGAGCTCGGTGGCCGCGCTCCCGGTGCAGTCGTGATCTGGTATCCGCGCCAAGGCCGCATCGCTCTCGAAATCAGTTCTGTTTTTCCCGGGCGCGAGCCCACAGCTCGAGCCGCGCGCGGCACTTCCCGAATTCGTCGAGCTCGCTCATCTCGAGCAGGTAAGACGAGGTCAGCGTTCCGTGCGTAGTCGTTCGAGGGTCGTCATCACGACCGAGACAGGGTCGGACGCCCCCGCCGTGATTTCGTCGTCGAGGAGCATGCGAAGGACTCCCGCGAGCTCACGTGGAGTTGCGCTCTAGCGCTGCGAACGTGGTCGGCAAGGGCGCGCAGGCGGTAGCTGGTGGCGGTCGTGCTCATGGGCTCACCGGACGATTTGATGGGCGACGCGATCGCACGGATCGCGTCGTAGGTGTAACCGCTGTGGCGTCGCGCTCGAAATCTTGCGAGAGCTCGGCTTCGAATTGCCACGACATGACCGAGAGACTGTACCCAGACTTTCTCGCGCTAGTTCGTGACTTCGGGCCTTTGCACGACCGCTGCGCTGATCGCGAGCCGCGGCGCTCGACGAGCGTTGCGAAGCCAACGGTTCAAACCCGCAGGTTCCGGAGCCGACCGTAAAGTTGACCTCCCCTGCACCGCGCTCGCGTTCTCGCGCGGCGTGTCAGGCCACGCACCTAGGCGTCGACGGTGCGGATCTTCCGAGGCCCTGGCACCTCGAGCATGCTGATCGCGGTCGTCTTCGCGAGACCGTGGTTGATCAACCAGCTCCTCCGCGCGCTCACCGCGCATGACGCGCAACGTGATGTGCTGCGGCTGGGCCCGGTTCACGGCCGGCCGCGCCGCGAGGGATGCGCCGCGTGCTCGCCGTTGGTCGGGCGCCCGCTTTCGGGCGAGCGCCACCGCGGTGCTGGCCGTTCTTGTCGAGCTTCGGAGGGTGAAGCTCGGTTTGAACTGGCGTTTGCGAGGGCGCCATGAAGAGAACGCAGCCGCGAGGCTGTTTCGCTATAAATGATTTGGCGTATTTCTTTATCGTCAAGAATGGGTCTGGATCAGAGCCAGTGGATCAATCCCACGACAGACCGCGAGCGCCAGCGTCAGCGCTGGCACACGGCGCTTCGC
>JAYWCI010000088.1:0-13220 GCA_043780895.1 Kofleriaceae bacterium
CTCTGGAGTGGCGCAGCCGCCCCGCGAAGAGATAGCTGACGGGCGCATCAGGGCTGAGATAGATCGCGCGATCGAGGGATGTCAGGGCGGCTTCGAGATTGTCCGCCGCGAACAGCACCGCTTCGAGGAAGTAGAGCTCACCATCCAGCGGGGTCGCCGCGATCGCGTGCTCGAGGACCTTGCGCGCGGCCTCGTAGTCGCCGCGATCTGCGAGCACGCGAGCTCGGTCACGTGCAGCGCGCGTGTCATGTTTCGGGGCCGGCGGAACCTTGACCGATGGTGCGCGTGCGACCCGCATCGGTGGCGTGGTGGCGAGCGGTGGCGGCACCGACGCGCGCGGCGTGCGCGCGAGCACCGGCCTGACCTGATCCGCGCGCCGGTAGTAGACGCCGCGATCGGTCACGGTCGCTTCGAGTGCGGCGTGCGGATCGAGGCGTGGATCCGAGGGCGCGACAAACAACCAACCAGCCGGCGCGAGCGCGTTCGCGAGCTTCTGCGCGACGACCGTGATCGCGGCTTGGTCGAGATAGATGAGGACGTTGCGGCACGTGATCAGGTCCTGGTCGGCGGGAAACGGATCCTCGACGAGGTTCAAGAGCTCGAAATCGACGGTTGCCTTGATCGGCGCCGGCACGCTCCATTCGGAGCCGCTCAGCTCGAGGAAGCGCATTGCCGGGCTAGCTGCGCCGGTGCGCACCGCCCAGGCGCGATAACGCCCCGCACGCGCGCGAGCGAGGGCGGGGCGCGACAGGTCGGTCGCGGTGATCGTCGCGCGCTCCAGGAGCCCGCGCGCCGCGAGCATGAACGCGAGCGTGTAAGGTTCCTCGCCGCTCGCGCAGCCGGCGCTCCAGACCTTGATCGAGTCGGTCGTGCGTGCGAGTTGCGCCAGCACGAGCTCGTCGACGAGCCGCAGCTGCTCGATGTCGCGATCGAAGTAGCTCTCGTGGACGACCAGATCTTCGAGCAGTGCATCGAAGGCGACACCGGGGCCGATATCGACCGGGTTCGAGATGCCGTGCGCCGCGATCCATTCTTCGATCGTCTCGACGGCGCCGGTCAGCCGGACGTCCTTGAAGAACAACCCGGCATGTCGGTTGACCTCGTCGAGGGCACGCGTCACGAGCTGATCGTGCATCCTCACGCTGCGGCTCCCAGACGCGCGATCATCCGGGCCAGTGCTGCGACATCGGCCTCCGCGAGAAACGCGGACAACTCGGCGATCACGATCACGCCGTCCGACGTGCGCGCGAGACTCCGTACGATCGGATCGGACTCGGCGCCGAGCGGCACGGTCTCGGAGCTGGCGGTTCGTAGCTCGATCACGCGGTCGGCTCGCACGGCGAGCGGTCCGACCGTGACATCGCAGATCAACAGCTGATCCGATGCGCGGATGCCGCGCGGCGTGAGTCCCAGTCGCAGGCTGAGATCCACGACCGGGATCAGAGTGCCCCGAAGGTCGATCACTCCCTCCACACCGGTCGGCGCACCAGGCAGCTCGGTGACAGCGACCGCACGGACGAGCTCGCGGACCGTCGATGCCGGAACGCCGACCATGCGCTCGCCGAGCGCGAACACGACAAGTTCGTTGTTCGCGGCCATCTTCCGGTCTGCGCTCGTGCAATGCCGGTGCCCGGTTCTAGGGCTTCCTCGGAGTCCGGGACGGGGTGCAAGCCGAGCGTGAACGCACGCTGAGCGTTCGATCGGGATCAACTGACGCAGTACCGGTCGATCAGCTCGTAAAGCTTTTGCAGGTTGATGGGCTTGGGCAGGCACGCCACGTTCACGGGAACCCCGACGGGCGTCGATGTCGACATGCACACCGGGACGTCGCAGAGCTTCGGATCGGCCGCCATCGACTCGAGCAGGCCGAGCCCGTCGACCTCCGGCATCATCAGATCTGTCAGTACGAAGCAGATGCGGTTCGGCTCGTGGAGCGCCGCGAGGGCTTCTCGCCCGTTGGCCGCGGTGCACACCGAATATCCGCGGCGTTCGAGCAGCTCTCGGAGCAGCTCGCGGATGTCGCTCTCGTCATCGACGATCATCACGCAGGCCGGTACTACGGGCTCGGGCACACCGAAGCGCATTGCAAACCAAGATCCGCTACGCCCGCGAGATTCGATGAGATGGCGTACTGGTTGCACCACAGCTCGCGACACCGCCATGCGAGAGCTCGCGATCTGTATGTACTGCGACACCGTGCACGAACGTGTCGACGTGTCGGTGCGCGGCGTCGCACGCTGCGCGAACTGCAAGCGGCCGCTCTATCATGGCAATACCGATCTCGGCGCCATGCTCGCGGTCACGATCACGGCAACCCTGGCATTCGTCGTCGCCAACACGTTTCCGCTCATCACCCTGACCTCGGGCGGCTTCCAGACCGAAGCGACGCTCTGGCACGCGATCACCGCATCGTATGTTCAGGACCTGCCGGCGGTCGCGGTCGCACTCGCGGTGACGCTGATCGTTGCGCCGCTGTTCGAGCTAGGACTCCTGCTCCTGGTGCTCGTGCCGCTCTGCCTGCGGACGCGCCCGCTTGGCTTCACGGCGATCATGAGGCTGATGCACGTACTGAGGCCGTGGCGCATGGTCGAGGTATTCTTGCTCGGCGTCGTGGTCGCGGTCGTCAAGCTCGCGGACCTTGCCGAGACCGTCCCGGGATGGGGCTTTTTTGGCGTCGCCGTGATGACGCTCGCACTCGCCTCGCTCGCGTCGTTCGATCGCGGGATGATGTGGCGTCGCGCGGACGAGCTCGGGAGGCTCGCCCGATGACCCGCGCGATCGACATCGGCCTCGCGGCGTGCGAGACGTGCGAGCTGGTCGTGCGGACCGCGGGCGAACCGGGCATCTGCCCTCGCTGCGGCGAAGCGGTGCACCTGCGCAAGCGCAACGCGAGGACGCGCTCGTGGGCGTTCCTGGCGGCTGCCTCGATCCTGTACCTGCCGGCCAACATGCTCGTGATGATGCAGACGGATTCATTTTCGTCGCACCGCGAAGACACCATCTTGTCGGGCATCGCGTTCCTCTGGAGTGAGGGCTCGTGGCCGCTCGCGGCCCTCGTGTTCACCGCGAGCATCGTGATCCCGCTCGTCAAGATCGTATCGCTCGGCGTGCTGCTCGTCTCGTCCGACGAGCACTCGACGAAGTATCGCCACGGCCGGACGCTGCTCTACCGCGTGCTGGAGGTCGCCGGGCACTGGTCGATGCTCGACGTGTTCGTCGTCGCGCTGCTCGCGGCGGTCGTCCAGCTCGGTCGGTTCGCGAAGATCGATCCGGGCCCTGCCATCTTGCCGTTCGCCGGTGTGGTCATCCTGACCATGCTCGCGTCGTCGTCGTTTGACCCGCGAGCGATCTGGGACCGAGGTACGCATGAGTGACGAGAACTTTCCCGCGCCGGCCGTGCTGCATCGTAAAGCCGGGCGACCTTCGGCTGTCTGGATCGTCCCGCTGATCGCGATCGTCGCGGCCGGTGCGCTCGCCGTGCGGACGTACCTGCACACGGGACCGACGATCCACATCACGTTCGACACAGCCGACGGGCTCGAGGGCGGCAAGTCGGAGGTGCGTTACAAGAACGTGCCTGTCGGCAAGGTGACGAGCGTCGATCTGTCGCCCGATCGCCGCCACATCATCGCGACCATCAAGCTGACCGGCGGTGGCGCGAGCATCGCGACCAAGGATTCGAAGTTCTGGGTCGAGCGACCGCGCGTCGGCGTCGGCGGCATCTCGGGCCTCGGCACGTTGCTCTCGGGCGCGTTCATTGGCGTTGACGTCGGAGTCTCCACCGAGGAAGAGAAGCAGTTCGTCGGGCTCGAACGACCGCCCGGCGTCACGAACGATCAATCGGGGACGCGGTTTCGGCTCAGCACGAGTGACGCGGGCTCGCTCGCACCGCAGTCTCCGATCTACGTACAGCGCCAGAGCGTCGGTTCGATCCTGTCGATCGATATCGCAAAGGATGGCAAGTCGACCGACATGGAGATCTTTGTCTCCGCACCCTACGATCGCCTGGTGACAGAGAGCACCGTGTTCTGGAACACGAGTGGTCTCGACGTCACGCTCGATGCGAGTGGCCTGCGGGTCAACACCGAGTCGCTCGCGACCGTGGTCGCCGGCGGGATCGAGTTCGGCGTACGCGACCATGCGGCGGCGACGCCGCCGGCAAAGCCGAACCGGCAGTTCCATCTGTACGCCGACCTTCGCCATGCGATGGCGAAGCCCGATGCGGCCGGGCTCTCGCTCGAGATGCGATTCGATCAGCCGATTCGCGGCACCGCTGCCGGCGTCAACGTCGAGCTCGAAGGGGTGCACATCGGCGAGATCGTCGAGATCGTGCCCGACTACGACGAGACCACGCAGTCGTTTCACTTCGATGCGCGCGCGAACGTGTTCCCCGAACGCCTCGGCCGCGTGTACACGAAGCTCGTCGCAGAGGGCGCGCGAGGTGGGCTGAGCGGACCGCAGATGCTGCAGACGCTCGTCGATCGCGGCCTGCGTGCGCAGATCAAGACGAGCAACATCCTGACCGGCGCGTACTACGTCGACCTCGCGTGGTTCCCGCGCGCGAAGCCGAGCCACATCGTCGCGAAGGATGGTGTGTGGGTGGTGCCGACCGAGCGTGGCGGTGGCGAGCAGATGCAGGAACATCTCGAGAGCATCCTCGCGAAGGTCGATCGGATCCCGTTCGAAGCGATCAGTACCGACCTCGACGCCACGGCCCAGAAAGCGAGCTCGTTGCTCGGGCACCTCGACACCAACGTGATGCCGGCGATGCAGGGCGTGTTTGCGAAGGCCGAGACGGCGATGGGTGCGCTCGAGGGCAGCCTCGCGGCGCTGCGCGACAACGTGGCCGCACCCGATTCCGCGATCCAGCAGACGGCACGTGGCACGCTCGAGCAGCTCGACCGCGCCGCGTTCTCGTTGCGCGCGCTGACCGACTATCTCAGCCGACACCCGGAATCACTGATTCGCGGCCGCGATCACAGCGAGCCCAACAAGTAGAGCTCGGCGCTGTACGCCGCGATCGTGATTGGCATGGGTTTCGGAGCATCGATCGTGGGGTGACCCTACAATCACACCATGTCCAAGCTCGTGATCCCGGATGACGTTGTCGTTCCCACCCAGGTGCCGGATTCGCCGGAGTTCGTGAACCCGGGCAACGGCGAGTTCGAGTTCTCCGACAGCGACAACTCGACGTTCCGGAGCCTTGCGTCAGCGATGAAGTTCGTCGGGATCGTGACGATCGTGTCCGGGGTGCTCCAGTTGATCGGTGGGCTCGCCGGAGGGATCAACCTTCGCGGCCTGCTCATGATGGGGCAGGGCGCGCTGGAGGTCGTCGTCGGCACCTGGCTCTCGAGCGCCGCCACGTCCTTGGCCGACATCTCGAAGACCCAGGGCAACGACGTGATGAACCTGATGTACGCGATGCGAAAGCTCAAGAGCGTGTACACGCTGCAAGCGTGGCTGATGGGCATCGCGTGCGTGCTGTTGGTGCTCGCTCTCGCGCTGGTCCTCAGTTAGGGAAGCTCGGGGGCGGTTGAGGCCGAGCTGATCGTGGCTCGACACCCAGTCGCCAAAGATCACGGCGCCGCTCTCGCTCGGTAGAAGTCGCCCTTCGCGTGATCGGGTTGGGGCGCATCGCCACAGCGTAGGCTACCCCATCAGCGCCCCGCACACCGCCGACCTCTACCCAGGGAGATGGGACGCCTCGACTACGATGGACGCTATGGGCACTGGAATGGCTGCAGAGCGTAGCGAAACGCTACGAGTGATTCCGGACCCCGAAACTAACGCGCCTTTGCCCCTACATACTCTCCGCAACTGGCCGAGGCGGGTGTGTCTATGAAACGTACATTGATTCAGCTTCTCGTACCTCTGGTCGCAATCGGCGCATGTGCCGACACGGTCAGCACCAGCCAGGTGGGCCAAGACCTCGTGTCGGCCAACGGCGTCTCGCTCAACGGCGTGTCGCTCAATGGCACCTCCCTCAACGGCACGTCGCTCAACGGTGTCTCGCTCAACGGCGTCTCGCTGAACGGCACGTCGCTGAACGGCACGTCGCTGAACGGCACGTCGCTCAACGGCGTCTCGCTGAACGGCACGTCGCTCAACGGCGTCTCGCTGAACGGCACGTCGCTGAATGGCACGTCGCTGAACGGCACGTCGTTGAACGGCACGTCGCTCAACGGCACCACGTGGGCCGGCAACCTCTCGGATGGTTCGATGCTCGTCACGCGCATCGATAGCTTCGAGCAGGGCACGGGCACGAACAGCGACCTGTCGTTCTACGGCGTCTCGTACTGGGCGAACGACGCCTGGAACCCGCTGTGCGGCACCGGCGCGAACGGGGTCGCGATCCAGGCGATTGCGGTCCCAGGCGTGTGGAACACCGACTCCGGCGTGGCGGGCGGCGGCGCGTACTCGAACGATGGCTCGCAGTTCACTTGGTCGTGCCGCGCGAAGACGATCGCGAAGTGCGTCGAGATGGGCTACAAGGGCTGGCTCGGCTACGACGAAGAGCTCCAGTCGTGCGTGCGCATGCTGCGCGGCGACTACTGTGGCAATGGCCACGCCTACACGGCGAATGGTCAGACCGTGAACCTGTACGACGTCGCGGGCGTCCAGACGGACACCGAGTCGTGGGGCGCGGAGTCGGAGTGGACCTCGGCGGGTGCACTCTGCATCCTCGACACCGCTCACACCCGTTACACGCACGTTGGTAACCCGACGCCGACCTGCGTGACCGACGGTACCCTCCCGCTTGGCGGCTCGTGCGGCCAGTCGTTCGCAAACGGCGCGACGCTCATCGACGAGCTCCCGCCGTTCTGATTCTCTCCACCGCGTCTGATTGTTGATCGACGAGTAGCCTCGATCCCGGTTCCGGGATCGGGGCTTTCGTCGTTCGGGTTGCGAATTGCAACCGTCGCCATCTCCGTCGGTAGTCGTCACGCGCGAAAAACCGAACTGGTGCACTATGTGGCAGGCCCCTCGTGACCGATTTCGACCCGCCGAGGGAGTTCGATGACTACGTGCTCGTCCGCGAGCTCGGGCGAGGACAGATGGGCCGCGTCTACCTCGCGGAGGATGCGGTGCTCGCACGCCCCGTCGCGATCAAGTTCATCGCGAGCGTCGAACCCGATCTCGATGCGCGCCAGAGCTTCTTGATGGAGGCACGCGCGGCGGCGCGCATCCAGCATCCTAACGTCGTCGGTGTCTATCGCGTCGGCGAGCTCAGCGACCGGCCGTACATCGTCAGCGAGTTCGTGCGCGGCAAGACGCTGCGGGAGATGCTGCCGATTCCCGCGAAAGACGTGCTCGGCATCGCGATCGATCTCTCGCGGGGTCTGGCGGCCGCGCATCGTCGCGGGGTCGTGCACTGCGACATCAAGCCGGGCAACGCGATGGTCACCGAGGACGGCATCGCGAAGCTCGTCGATTTCGGGCTCGCGCGGGTGGTGCTCGAGGGCTCCGAAGAAGCGGGCGCCATCCCGGTCGGCACGCCCGATTACATGGCGCCCGAAGTGTGGAACGGGCACGTCGCGAGCCGGCGCTCCGATGTCTATTCGTTCGGCGCGATGGTGTTCGAGATGGTCGCGGGTGGCGTGCCGTTCAAGGGCCTCTCGGCGACCGAGGTCGGCACGCCCGACCGCCTCGCGCCGGAGCTGCCCGGTGCGGAGCCACGGCTCGCGCGGATCGTCGCGCGGTGTCTCGAGTGCGACCCCGAGAAGCGGTTCGCGGGCGGTGAAGAGCTGCGCGAGGCGCTCGAGCAGCTCCAGCCGTCCCGCGCGTTCGCGATTCGTGTCGGCGAAAATCCATACCGTGGGCTGCGCGCGTTCAACGCGGATCATCGTGGCCTGTTCTTCGGGCGTGCGCTCGAGGTCGGCGCCGCGATCGAACGCCTGCGCACAGAATCGGTATTGATCGTCACCGGTGATTCCGGCGTCGGCAAGTCATCGCTGGTGCGCGCCGGCGTGATTCCCGCGATCCTCGACGGGGCGCTCGGTGCGGGCCGCGAGTGGGAAGCCGCGACGTTTACACCCGGTCGCCGCCCGCTCGCCTCGTTGGCGGCGGCGCTCGGCGATCCGGACATCGCGGGCCGGATCCTCGCGGACCCCGAGGCGCTGCCACGCGAGCTGCATCGCCGCGCGAGTGATCGCAGCGTCGTGTTGTTCGTCGATCAGATGGAAGAGCTCGTCACCGTCGGCGATCCGGTCGAGGTCGCGGCACTCGAGGCAGGGCTCGCGCGGCTGAGCGAAGGCACGTCGCAGGTCCGCCTGATCATGACCGTGCGCGCGGACTTTTTGTCGCGGATCGCGAACCTTCCGCGCTTGGGCCAAGAGCTCGCGCGGTTACTGTTCTTCGTCAGTCCGCTGCCGTCGGAGCGGCTGCGCGACGTCATCACGGGGCCGGCGAACGTCACTGGCTTCGCGTTCGAATCCGAAGAGATGATCACCAAGCTCGTCGATGCGACCGCGAACGCGGGTGCCGGCGGCTTACCGCTCCTGTCGTTCGCCCTCGCCGAGCTGTGGGAGGCGCGCGATCGCGAGCAGCACGTGATCAAGGAGTCCGCGCTCGACCTGATGGGTGGGGTCGCGGGCGCGCTCGCTCGCCATGGCGATGCGGTGATCGCCGGCATGCCTGCGGTCGAGCGCGTGTTGGCTCGTCGCATCTTGCTGCGGCTCGTGACCTCGCTCGGGACGCGCGTGCGCCGCACCGATGCCGAGCTCTTGATCGGCGATGGTGCACGGCACGCGCTCGACGAGCTGATCCGCGGTCGTCTCGTCGTGGTCTACGACGGCGATGAAGGCGCGACGTACGAGCTCGCGCACGAGGTGCTGATCCGCGGCTGGGGCACGCTCCGCGACTGGCTCGACGCCGATGCCGAGGATCGCGCACGCCGCGAACGCGTCGCGGCCGCGGCGACGGAGTGGCAGCGCGCCGGGCGACTTCGCGACCAGACCTGGTTCGGGCCGCGGCTCGTCGAGGCCCAGGGGCTCGACGAAGCCGAGCTCACGATCCTCGAGCGAGAGTTCATCGCCGCGTCAGCGCGCGGCGTGCGTCGCCAGGTCTGGCTGCGGCGGATTTCTCTGCTCGGCGTGGTGATGCTCCTCGCGGCGGCGATCACGATCCAGCGCTACGTCGCGAAGCATCGGCTCGCGGATGTCGTGACGACCGAGGTCGCCACGGCCAAGACGGTCCTCGAAAAGGCGCACGCGGCCGAGCTCCAGCATCACGAGCTCGCGTCCGCCGCGTACGCGCGGTTCGACAGTGACGACGCTGCGGCCGCCGAAAAGATCTGGGCGCAGGCACTCGCGGCGCGCAACGAAGCCGAGACCGCCTATCGCATGGTCTCGGGGAACGTCGAGGCGGCGCTCGCGAAAGATCCGTCACGCGCCGACGTGCGCGCGATGCTCGGCTCCATCTTGTACGACCGCGCGTTGCTCGCCGAGTCGGTGCACGAGCTCGATAGCCGCGACGAGATGATCTCGCGCATGGCGGCGTACGATACCGGCGGGATGCTGCGCGCACGCTGGGCGCGTCGAGCGCGGCTCGAGGTCGAAGCGCCCGCGCACGCGGAGATTTTCATCGAGCCCCAACACCTCCGGATCGGCGTGGGCCACGCGAGTGTCGAGCTCGAACCGGGAACGTACGTCGTGCGGCTCCACGCCGAAGCTGGCCCGGATGTCCTCGATCCGATCGAGCTGCCGCGAGACGGCCATCTCCGGCTCGAGCTCGAGATGCCGAGCTCGCTCCCCGCCGGGTTCGTGTACATCCCCCAAGGCGCGTTCCTGTTCGGCAGCGGTGCCGCGGACGATCTGCGTACGAGTTTTTTTCAGACAGTGCCGCTGCACACCCGATCGACGCCGGCGTTCTTGATGGCGCGCGACGAGACCACGATCGCCGAGTGGCTCGACTATGTCGCGGCGCAGCCGGCCGCCGACCAGGCGCGCCTCCTGCCCAACCAACCGGGCAAGGCGACCGGCTCGATCGTGATCGCTGCGGATCGCGATCACTGGCGCATCGCGATGCAACCGATGCAGCGCGTGTACGTCGCGAGATGGGACGAGATGCTCGCGTATCCAGGCCGTACGAGTCACGCGAGCCAGGATTGGCGAAAATTTCCGATCCTCGACATCTCGGTGATCGACGCAGAAGCCTATGCGGCGTGGCTCGATCGCACGGGGCGCGTTCCGGGCGCTCGACTGTGTAGCGAGCTCGAATGGGAACACGCGGCGCGTGGGGCCGATGGCCGCAGCTATCCGAGCGGAGAGCGCGTGGCCGACGCGAACGTCGACGTCACCTATGGTCGCGATCTGATGGGACCCGACGAGGTCGGCTCCCACCCCGCCTCGGTCAGCCCGTACGGCGTTAACGACATGTCGGGAAACGCGTTCGAGTGGACCCAGAGCGAGCACCCAGGCGAGTTCATCGCGAAGGGCGGCAGCTACTACAACGACCGCAAGACCGCGAACCTGACCAATCGGTACGTCCTCGCCAAGAGCGTTCGCGACCCCACGTTGGGTGTGCGCGTCTGCACGTCGCAGAGTGTTAAGTAATAGAGCCAGCTATCGACCGATCGCTAAAGCGGCCGTACCATAGACATGGGTCCGATGGCGAAGCTTGTCGAGTTCGCGAGTAAACGCAGTCATGTGATCACGTCGCGGACGGTGATCGGTCGTGACGAGACCTCGACGATTCGCTTCGATGACCCGATGATCTCGGGCGCCCACGCCGAGATCGTACAGGACGCGAACGGCACCTACCAGATCCGCGATCTCGGGAGCCGGCGTGGAACGTTCGTCGGTGCGCACAAAGTGACCCAAGTGGCGCTGGCCGACGGTGACGAGATCTTGATCGGCCCCGTCAAGCTCCGGTTCGAAGAGGAACCCAAGCAGACCCTCTCGCCCGCGGACCACAAAGAGCTGGTTCGGCTGCGTGCGGTGTCCGAGCTCACGCATGCGATCGGCGTCGAGCACGATCTCAAGCGCGTGATCGATCGCGTCCTCTCGACCTGCCTCCAGCTGTTGCGAGCGGATCGCGCCGCGATCGTGGTCTATCAGCCGCACTCCAAGGTGCCGCACATGACCGCGACGCGCGCGCGCGCGGCCAACCAGCCAGCGTTTGCGATCTCGACCAGCGTGCTCAGCCAGGTGATGATCGGTCACGAGCCGTACCTCCGGACCGAGGTCGACGACGACGCGGCGCTGCGCCGCTCGGAGAGCTTGTCCGCTCACGGCGTCCGTTCGGTGATGGCGGTGCCGCTCCGCTATCAGGCGGACGAGACCGAGTGGCTCGGTGTGATCCAGCTCGACTCGCGCGCCAGCGTCAACGTGTTCAGCGCGCCCGACCTCGAGCTCCTCATTGCCATCTCGGGTCCGACCTCACTCGCGATCAAGAACTCGTTGCTCGTGCAGCGTGTCCAGTCCGTGATCAGCGACGAGGGGGCACGCGTCGAGCGGGTCGTGCGCAGCCTTCCCGTCGGTGTGGTCGTGATCGACAACGAGCGCCGGTGTGTCCTCGCCAATCGATGGATCAGCGATCACGCCGACGCGGTCGGCGAGCTGCGCGTCGGCGTCGAGGTCGCCGCGATCGCGGGCGTCACCACCGACGTCCTGACCAGAGATGCGCGCGCTCACGAAGTGACCACGAAAGGCCAGCGGGTCCTCTCGATCGCGGCGACCACGTCCGTCGACGCCAACGAGACCGTCATCATCGTCAGCGACATCACCGCCGAGCGCGAGCGCCAGAATCAGACCGCGCATCGCGACCGCGTCGCGCTCCTCGGCCAGCTCGCAGGTGGCATCGCACACGACTTCAACAACCTGCTCGTCGTGATCCTCAACTACGCCCACATGCTCGGCGAGTCGCTCGAGGATCCTGCGGCGAGAGACGACGTCCACCAGATCACGCACGCCGCGACCAGTGCCGCGGATCTCACGCGCCAGCTCCTCTCGTTCACCCGGCGCGAGCTCGTCAAGACCCGCGTGGTCGACGTGGTCACGGTCGTGCGCGGCATGAACAAGATGCTCGTCAGGACACTCGGCGACGTCCAGCTCGTGACCGAGGTCAGCTGTCCCGCGGCGCACATCCTGATCGATAGCTCGCAGCTCGAGCAGATCCTGATGAACCTCGTCGTCAACGCCCGCGACGCGATGCCGAATGGTGGCCGGGTCGCGCTCGGCGTCAACGTCGTCGACATCGATGCCGATCGCGCGGCTCGCCGGGCCATCACTTCCGGCAGGTACATCGCGATCGAAGTTCGCGATGTGGGCACCGGCATGTCGCCCGAGGTCATGGCTCGGATCTTCGAGCCGTACTTCACGACCAAGGCGCGCGGGCAGGGCACCGGCCTCGGCCTCGCGACGGTGTACGGGCTGGTCCAGCAGGCGCACGGCGACATCGTCGTCGACTCCACGATCGACGTCGGCACCACGTTCCGGATCTACTTGCCCGAAACGGATCGCGTCGAGGCCACGACCGAGGGCACGCTCGTCGGCAACCGCGATGCAACGATCCTCGTCGTCGACGATGACGAGAGCGTTCGCCGGATCACCGAGCGCATGCTCAAGCGCGAGGGCTACAACGTGCTCTCGGCGAGCTCGGGCGAGGCCGCCCTCGAGATCGCGCGCACGCATCCTGGTGAGATTCACACTTTGCTCACCGACATGGTGATGCCCGGTATGTCGGGTCGCGAGCTCGCGCGCGAGCTCGGCGCGATCCGGTCGAGTACCCGCGTGATCTTCATGTCGGGTTATCACCAAGATCTACCGATCTCGAGCGCGCAGTTCGTCGCCAAGCCATTCGATCGCACCGGCCTGCTCGAGAAGATCCAGGACAACCTGGGCGACGACAAGCGAGTCCGCTGAGCGCAGGGCGAGTCACGTGAGGCGATGGCGCCAGCGCCAGCGACCGAAGCGAGCCCACGCGAGCAGCCTCGACCATCGCGAAGGCTGCTCCAACGAGAGCTCGATCATTGTCGAGCCGCTCGTCGAGGGCTCGGCGAGGTGTACCGTGCCGAGCGCGGCCTGCATCTGCTCCGCGGTCGCGAACCGATGCCCCGGATCCTTCGCGAGGGCGCGCATGACGAAGTCATCGAGCGAGCTCGGGATGCCGTCGCGTAGCGAACGCAGCGAGCGAGGACGCCGCTCGAGCGCGTTGCGCATGATCTCGTCGCGCGTCGCGCCGGTGAACGGCGGTTCGCCGGCGAGCATCTCGTAGAGCAG
>JAYWCI010000089.1:0-3955 GCA_043780895.1 Kofleriaceae bacterium
GCTTACAGTCGCCAGTCACGACCATCGGATCGATCCCAATTCGGCCACCCTCGGTTCAACCCCACTTCCGCGAAACCCCCGTTTGTTTTACCTACGCGCGCCACCAGGCTCTCGGCGACGACGCTCGGGTTACTCGGTTTGTTCGTCGCGAGTCGCACCTTCCAGCGCGAGTAGCGCCTGAGACGTCCGGAACTATTTGACGACTGCTTCGGCGCGAGCGCATAGGGTCCCGCGCAAATGACGCCGCGCCTCTTCGTCTCGCTCGCCATGCTCTCGTGCGCTCTCCTCCTGCCCGCCCGATCCGACGCGGATGTCGCATTTGCCCTGCAACCCGGCCTCGGCGTGGGCACCGCGGTCCAGCCGATCGATACGACGACCGCATCATCGGCAACATCGAGCGTGTCGCGCGAGTCGTTCCTGATGGTGCCGTCGCTGCGCCTCGGGATCGATCTCGGTTCCGTGCTGATCCTCGCCTACGGCAGCAACGCGAACGCGGGCGTTCAGGACCATCAAGTCGTCGGCATCACACGCGCCGGCGCGCTGGTCGAGCCCACGCTGTGGCGGAGCCACGACGGCCGCGTCGCCATGTACCTGGTCGCCGGCGGTGGCCTCGTCACGCTGTCAGGCGCAACCGTCTCGATCAGCGCGATGAGGCCCACGGCTTCGTCGTTCGTCTCGCCCGGTGTCACGTTCGTGGCCGGCCTCGGCGGCTCGTACGCGGTGCACCCCAACTTCGCGGTCGGCCTCGAGCTCGCCGTCCAGCCCGACTTCGTCTCGCTCGACAGCGGGCTCTACTTCGGCAACCAGACGATCGTTTCGGTCACCGGCACGTTCCTGACCGGCGATCGAACCACGCCATGATGGCTCCATCGTGTCGGCCGGCGCGACGCGGAGGTTCGCGGTAGAGGCTCGCGGCTCGCGTGACTCGTCGATCGCGCCCTACGATCCTACGGGTGCCCGGCCCTTGGTGCGGCAGTGACGAGAACTCGATCCAACAGGCAACGGCCTCGACGGCAACCCCCTATCCGAACACGAGCAACCTGGCACAGCCGGTCGGGGTCTCCAGGATCAGATCGTCCCCGTCGTGGACAACGCGAACGGCAGCGAAGGTGCCGAACGCGTGCACGAACGACGGTAACCGGGAGACCATCTCCGTCGCGGCGCTGCCGAGGATGGTCGACGGTCTCCGCACGCCACACTGCTCGTTGACGTCGCGTTGAAGGACGGTGAGTCTGCCGAGCCACCGCCGTTCGTGAGCCGCGCACGCCAGCAACGTTTCCGCCATCGGATGCAGGGCGGGATGCCACGCGCGCCTCGCGCGCCATCCAGTCGACGACCCGACCGACGTCGTGCGGCTGTGAACGCACGGCCACCAGGGCGTGCGCCGCTGGCGATGGCCGTGCGCGATCGGCAAGCGTGAAGATTGCTTCGAACCAGCGTGTCATCGCGCGCCTTGCCGGCACGGCGGACGCCTCGTAGAGGCGCATCCAGATCGCGTGATCTCGTGTCCCCAGCGCCAGCAGGATCTGCTCGGTTATTACGGATGGCAGGCGAGTCGCCGGATTCATGTGAGCTCGCAGGCGGGCGTGCTCATCGCGCAGCTGGTGGCGCAGCAGATCACGCCCAATCATGATCGCGTTCATCCGCTCGGCAAACTCGAAGAAGTCCTCCACATTGCCGAGGATCGCGGCGAGCTCGCGACCGCCTTCGTTGTTCACGGAGGCGGTCCCGGAGATCACCACATCGACGAGCTCGTCGATCATCGCTGGCGACCCGGCGCAGACCGCGTCGCCGCGACCAAAGACGTCGAGCAGGTTGGTGAGAGTTACCAGCTCATCGGTTGTCAGCGCGGCGGCAGGTTCGTTGGCCGCGAACAGGTCCACCTGTTCGGCGGTGCCGCCGGCTCGGTTGTCGAGCACGGCGTCGATGACGAGCGCGTCCGCGCTCAGAAACAAGCCAGCGAGAGTCTTGAAGATCGCGGCGACCAGCACGGGGAGCTCGCCATCAGCGAGCGGGTCGACCCGGCGTCGCAACAGGTAGGTGGGGATCAGCGTTCCGATCTGCCCCAGGGTCCACAGATGCGGCAACGTCCAAGCGGTGCAGCCGGTCCGTCGCATGTAGGCATCGCGGAGAAACCCGACGGCGCCCAGCAGCGGCCGGAACCGTCGCGTGACCTGGCGCAGCGCCGAAATGTTGATCTTCGCTCCCTGGATCCGGCCGCGACTGTCGTCGTACGGGCACGCACGCCGCTCGAGCTCCACGCCGGTACGGCAGGCCGCGGGCGCGTTGCTCTCGCCCAGCGGGACCTTCGTCGCGATCGACGCTCGCTGAGACTGAGGTCGCGCTCGCGCAACGAAGCGGTGACGATGGCTCGCGGCGCGGCAACGCCACGGAACGCGTTCTCGATCACCTCAAGGAACACGCGATCAAGGATCCCGACGTTCTCCAACTCCTCGCCTTATACGGCGACACGATCACCAAGAAGGCCGACATCATGCGCGCAGCAGGCTGGAACACGAAAAGTTACGAGGCGACCCGCAAGCGCATGATCCGCCTTGTTCAACAACTTCCCAACGATGTTCGCGACGCTGCCGTCGCGCGCATATGAGGACCTACCGTGATGACCGACAAGCCTGAAAACAGTCTCGAGATCCTCGACGCCATCTATATGGAAGCCGCACTGGATGCGGCTGCGAACGGCAAGAGCACGCCCGAAGATGAGCGATGGGCGCGCGAGACCTCGAAGCGCGTCCAAGCGCGCCTCGCCGAGCTGCGTCGCAACCTCGTGCCTGCGACCGCGACCGTCAGTAAGGCTCATCCGATCCGCCCGTCGCTGCTCGTGATGGGACGTGACGCGCTCCTCGCGAAGCTGAATGAGCTGGCGAGCAAGATCGGACCGTCGTTGCAGTACGCGCATCGCAACCTCGAAGGCCTCAGCGATGACGACCTGCGCCGCTTGGTGGATACCCTCGATCCCGAATCCCACGATTAGGAGCTGGCATGCGCAGCGAATGGGAACGGGACGCGCAGCGATGCGCGAATGGGCTGCTGCATCGATTTGGTGTCCGCGATGCGACTCACATCCGGGTCGAGTCGTTCGCCGCGAAGCTCGGCGCCGAGATCATCGAAGCTCCGCTCGACGGTGCGTCGGCTCAGCTCATCCACAACGGCAAGCGCGCGGTGATCATGGTTTCGGACCGCATCGTCGATCCGTTGGCGCGACGGTTCAGCATCGCGCACGAGCTTGGCCACTTCGTGATGCGCCACCCTTCCCGCCCAGCGTCCGAGCTGTGCACGCCGTACGCGAGCCGGCTCAAGCACGCGGGCAGCCGCGACTATGAAGCGGAAGCGAACGCCTTCGCCGCCGAGCTGCTCATACCGACCACGTTGGTGCGCGCGGTGTGTGAAGTCTCACCGGTCGACCTGACGGTCCCCCGCAAGATCTCGCGCGACTACGACGTCTCGATCCTCGCGAGTGCGATCCGATTCACGAGCTGGCGAGCGAGCGCTGTGCCGCGGTGCTTTCCGTGGCGGGTAAAGTGAAGTGGTTCGCGCCGAGCACGACGTTCACGTACGTGATCGAGCGCGGACGTCGGATCGATCGCAATTCGCTCGCCTGGGACTACTTCACGAAAGGCGCGGTCGACGATGAACCGCAGCCCGTGCCCGCGGATGCGTGGCTCGACACCGCGCACGACGTGGAGATCATCGAGCACTCGATCTGTTCCCGTGAGATGGGCACCGTCTTGAGCATGCTCTGGGTCCCCGAACGCGCCGCGCCGAAGCTCGGCATGTTCTGAAGTGCGAGAAAAGAAGTAGCGAATCGAGTCGCGGGCTTCTTTTCTGCTGCTGGTTGCGTATCCGCTGCACGAGCAGCGTTCTTCCGGGATAGCCCGATCGATGGCAGCCTGACGTCGTGACGATCGCGATTCGCTCAGCCCGCAGCCGGCTGCTC
>JAYWCI010000090.1:0-38481 GCA_043780895.1 Kofleriaceae bacterium
CATGAAGATCGCGATCGCGGCGACGAACACGGTCGCGCCGCGGTTGTTGACCTGGACCGCTACGCGTTGCGGTGCTTCCGGCGGGCGCGGCGGCAGCGGGACCTTCAAGCCGAACTGCGTGCGACGCTGGACGCGGGAAGTCGTGCCGCAGTAGCTGCACTTCAGCACGTCGCCGATCGCGTCACTATTCGCACCGCACTCGGGACACTTGACGCGGGCGCCGACGACATCAGCCATGACGAGCCGAGTGTCGCCGATCACCCATCTCCGCGCACCCGTCTCGCGATCGAATGCTCGCCGGCCGTGCGCCTACGCTTTCTTCGCCGACGAGTCGACCGCGATCTCCCCGGCGACCTGACCGAGGTCGTTGCTCGGGGCTGGCGTGGTTTCACCCCATGGCAACGCACGGCCTGCATCCTCGAGACCGACGAGCTCCGCGATCGCGTTGCTGGTTGCGGGCGCCGTTCGCGCGCGCGCCACCACGCCGATCGCGACCGCGATGACCTCACTCGTTCGACCGAGCAGCGGATCGGGTGGCATCCACGCGAACAGCGGCGAGCCATCGACGAGCGTCCCGGACTCGACCGCATCGAGTGGCGAGACCAGCCTCACGAGCTCGTCGCTCATCCCGACGCCGTCGTCGACCTCGATGCGCACGCCGATCACTTCGCGCACGAAGCCGTTGCCTTCGGGGCGGATCGTGATCAGCGCCGAAGGAGCGCCGCGCGTCTCGACCGCGGCACTCAACAGCGACAGATGCAGCGGATGGATCTCCGGACTGAACTGCACGCCCTCGCCGAGCTCGATGATGCCGATTGCGGAGTGACGCGCGAGCTGCCAGGCCTTGACCAAAAGGTGCGTCGACCCGTCCAGGCGCGTGAGGATCGCGAGCGGTTCGCGCGCCGTGCGCAGGACCTCGGAGCTCGCCACCGCGATCGTCTGCATGCCGTTCGTGATCAACAGACACGGCCCCAGTAACTGCCGGCCCTCGGGCCCGAGCACGACCAGCGGCGCGACGCAGCGCAGCTCTGCGGTCGCCTCGCGCGGGTCGCCCTTCACCCCGCGACGTTCGCATGCCTTCCGCATCCCCCTCAACTCGTCAGACGTGTCATCGTCGAGAGATGGTTGAGGGACTGTCGGTGCGGAGCGCACTGATCTCGACGTTTCGGAAAGTCATCCGGTTGTACTTCCGCGACATCGAGCGGATCGGCACACCTCCCTCCCCCGAGACCGGTGGGCGCGTGTTTGTTTCGAATCACCACAACGCGTTGATCGACCCGATCCTCGTGCTCACCGATACCGATTGCGAAATCTCGCCGATCGCGAAATCGACGCTGTGGGATGTTCCCGGCCTGCGCTGGCTGCTCGATCGCGCAGGCGCGGTGCCGATCGTTCGCAAGCAGGACACGCCGACCAAGCACGCCGGCGATAATGACGCCGCGTTCGACAAGATCGCCCGTCACCTCGCAGGCGGCGGCAACATCCTGATCTTTCCGGAGGGCACGAGCCACAGCGAGCCGCAGCTCGCACCACTGCGTACCGGCGCGGCGCGCATGCTCGTCGCAGCCGAGGGTCGCAAGGGCACGGCGCAGACCTTCCAGGCGGTCGCTCTCGAATTCGATCGGCGCGATGACTTTCGCTCGCGCTGTCTCGTGCTGTGGGGGCCGGTGCGCGCGCTCTCCGAGGTCGGGGGCATCGGCGAAGAGCGCATCGCCCGGATCACCGAACAGATGGACGAAGACCTGCGCGAGTTGCTCGTCGAAGGCGGCTCGCACGAGGAGCGCCGGCTGATCGCGCGCGTCGCCGAGATGCTCGCGAACGATGCGGGCGATGCCTCGCTCGCCGGCTGGAACACCATCGGTCGCCAGGTCGGGATCGCGAACAAGACGCTGCGCGAGCTCGGACCCGAGGTGATCGTGCATGTCGAGGCCAAGGTCGACGCGTACTACGCCGAGCTCGCGAAGTACGGGCTCGGCGATGCCCAGCTCGCGACCGCACGGGCGGCCGTCGCGAAGCCGCAGTCGCGCTGGGCCAAGCGCGCGTTGCTCGCACCACTCGCCGTGCCGGGCTTCGCGCTCTACGCGATTCCGTACTTCATCCCGCGCATGGTCGCGAAGCGCTACGACGCCGATGCGGTCTCCACGATCAAGCTCGGCACCGCCCTCGTGGTCTACCCGCTGTGGGCCGCCGGGCTCGTCGGATTATCGTTCGCCTTCCTGCCGCCACCGCTCAATGTCGGTGCCGCGGTGATAGCGATCGCCTCGCCGTTCGCCGCGCTCAAATGGCTCGACGCCTACTGGGGCCGGGCCCCGAGCCACGAGGCGACGCCCGCGGCGCTATCGAACCTCGCGAAACTACGGATCGTCGCGCGCACGGCGATCGACGAGGCCCGATCACGATTTGATGCGACCGCGACACCGTAGAGGTGTCCTCCCTGGGATGAGGGCCCTCCCGATCCTGCTCGCGCTCACCGAAATGGCGGCCGCCGAGGCGGCCGCGCCGCAGCCCCAGGCCGAGAAGCTCACGCGGCCCGCGGCGCAGATCCAGGTCCCGCCACCGGTCGCGCAAGCACCCGTCACCGCACCCGCCCGCGCGCCGTTCTCGCCGCGGCGCCGATCGCCCCCGACTCCGCCGAAGCCAAGGCTGCTGCTCCCGCTCCTCCTCGAGGACACGTGGCACTACCTCAACCCCGATAAAGAGCGCTCGACCTGGGAGTCGGCCGACGTGAAGTTCGCAGCCGATGGCGGGTTGCGCGTCACCGAGCACACGCTCGGCGCCGACGTCGTGGTGCGCGGATCGTGGCGCGCGATCGACGATTCACACATCACGATCGAGCGGCCGTACCTGCCGGACAAGGCGCGCTACACGCTCGCGGCGTGTAAGGACACGGCCGATCGGATCTCGGTCTGTCTGTTCGGCCCGAACCTCTGACGGGACCCGGGCAACGACGTTACGATCGCGCGAGGCCAGCGGCGATCTTCGCGAGCTGGACGAGCTCCTTGCGGTAGCCCTCGGCGTCGTTGCCGACCGCACCTTGCGCGAGCTCGAGCACTTGCTTCCAGTTCACGTTGCCGCGGTGCTTCGACTCGCGCAGCATCATGCCGTAGCCCGCGACCGCGACCGCCCAGCGAAAGTCGTTCGAGGTCTTCGCGAGCTCGGTCAGCTGCGCCTGCACCGGCTGCGAGAGCAACTTCGAGATCTTGCCGTCGGGCTCCTTGTAGCGAACCTTGACCGTCATCATCTCGGCGCTCGCCGTGCCGTTGTTGGCGGGCGCGGTCTGGTACTTCAGGCCATCGACCTTCGCGCCCGGGACTTCCTGTCCCGCGGGGATCACCTCGTAGAGCGCGGTGACCGAGTGACCGGCGCCGATGTCGCCCGCGTCCTTCTTGTCGTCGTTGAAGTCTTCATCGTGGAGCACGCGCTTCTCGTAGCCGATGAGGCGATAGCCCGCGACCTGCGTCGGGTTGAACTCGACCTGGAGCTTGACGTCCTTCGCGACGGTGACGAGCGTCGCGCCCGCTTGCTTGACGAGCACCTTGCGCGCCTCCTCGATCGAATCGATGTACGCGTAGTTGCCGTTGCCGCGATCCGCGAGCTTCTCCATCGTCGCGTCCTTGAGGTTGCCCATGCCGAAGCCGAGCACGGTGAGGAACACGCCCTTCTCGCGCTCGCCTTCGATCAGGCGCGTGAGATCGCCTTCGCTCGTGGTGCCGACGTTGAAATCACCGTCGGTGCACAGGATCACGCGGTTGATGCCGCCCTTGACGAAGCTCTTCTGCGCGGTGTCGTACGCGAGCTGGATGCCCGCGGCGCCGTTCGTCGAACCACCTGCTTCGAGCGCGGTGAGCGCGTTGCGGATCGTCGCCTTGTCCATGCCCTTGGTCGGCGGTAGGACGAGGCCCGAGTTGCCGGCGTAGACCACCATCGCGACCTTGTCCTCGGGCCTGAGCTGATCGACGAGGAGGAGCAGCGCGCGCTTGAGCAGCGGCAGCTTGTTGGCCGAGAACATCGAGCCCGACACGTCGATCAAGAACGTGAGGTTGCGCGGCGGCACCTTCGCGTCGTCGATCGCAGGCGCCTGCAGGCCGATGCGGACGATCTGGTAGTGCGTGTTGAACGGACTCGCGCCGACCTCGGTGGTGATCGAGAACGGCTGGCCCTTCGGCGCGGGCGGCAGATCGTAGTGGAAGTAGTTGACGAGCTCCTCGAGCCGGACCGCATCCTTGTTCGGCATCGTGTTGGACTTGAGCGCCTGGCGCACCAGCGCGTACGACGCGGTATCGACATCTGCCGAGAACGTCGAGAGCGGATGCGCGCGCACCGCCACGAACGGGTTCTCGTCGATCAGCGCGTACTGCTCGGTGTTGTGAGCGTCGTGTTGGAGCTCGATCGGCTGGCTCATGGGCTTGCCCGGCGCGATGCGCGACATCGACGGCGAGCGATAGATGTGCGCCGGCGACGGCATGACCGCCGGCGGAGGCGCGCCATGCATCATCGGCGTCATCGTCACCGTTGCAGGAGCTGGCGTGTTTCGGCGGGGCTTGTCCCCTGCCGTCTCCTGCGCTTGTTGCTTCGGCTCCGGCTTGGCCACCTTGCCATCGCCGCCGATCTTCACGAGCGCGAGCGACAGCGACGCGGTTCCACCCGCGGCGATCGTGACCTGGCTGCCCGCGACCACGAAGCCAGCCGCCGAGGCGGTGACCGCGTAGGTGCAGGCGGGCAAGCCCGTCACCGCGTAGTGGCCCGAGCCATCCGTGGTCACGGTGCGCGAGCCACAGGTCTTCGCGGTGCCCCGGATCGTGACCGTCGCACCGCTGATCGCGGTACCGGACTGGCTCGCGACATTGCCCTCGATGCCACCGAGCGGGTCGGCATCAACGAGCTGGCGGATCCCCAGCACGAACGCCGCGATCACCAACAGCTCGAGCAGGTTGAAGGTCTTGCCTCGGATCATGGGTAGACCAAACGCGCGAGCGGTGCGTTGGATCTATGGAACCGCGCGTACCTACACCGCGAGCGCGGCCGCGAACACCGCATCGAGCATCGGCTCGGTCAGCCGACCGGTGAAGGTGTTCTGCTGGCTGACATGATAGCTCGCGAACAACTCGTACGGCCCGAGCGTCGCGTGCGCGCCGTGCCCGAACTTCGGCCGCGGCGTCGCCACGTGCGCCGCGAGCCCGCGCAGCACGCCATCCCACGCGAAGCCGCCGAGCGCGACGATCACGCGCAGCCGCGGCAGGAGAGCGAGCTCGCGCAGGAAGAACGGATGGCAGCGATCGCGCTCCTTCGGCGTGGGTTTGTTCTCCGGCGGCGCGCAGCGGACCATGTTCGTGATGTAGGCGCCGCGCAGCTCGAGGCCATCCCCCGCGTGCTTGGAGGTCGGCTGGTTCGCGAGGCCCGCGCGATGGAGCGCCGCGTACAGCCAGTCGCCGCTGCGATCGCCTGTGAACATCCGCCCGGTCCGGTTCGCACCGTGTGCCGCAGGTGCGAGGCCGACGACGAGCAGCGTCGCATCGCGATCACCGAATCCCGGCACCGCGCGCTGCCAGTACAGGTCGTCGAGAAATCGCTTCGGCGGATCGGCCGGGGCGGCCTCGCGACAACGGACCAGGCGCGCGCACTTGCGACACGCGGTGATATCTGCGGCGAGCGTAGCGAGGCTATCGGTCATCACGCGCGACACGCACCATACTGCGACCACCGCTAACGCGGCTACGGTGCGGAGTTCGCGTCGGCGTGGCCCGGATCGATCGCGTCGTGCGGCGATGGCAGCACCGGCACCTTGCCATTCGGAGGTGTCGTTGTTGTCGGGGGCGATGCGGCCGAGCCCGCGGCGGCGGGGGTCGCCGGCTTCGCGCGCGGGCGCTGCACTTCGGTGCCGCTCCCCGTCTTCGCCGCCGAGCCATCGATCCGATCGAAGACGCTCGCGGGCACTTCTTCTTTCACCTTGATCGGCCGCTTCTCCTCTTCTTGCTTCTGTTCGGGCTTGCGATCGGCGGCGTGCGGATCCGCGAGCGTCAGCGCGGCGGCCGCCGCGGCCGCACCTCCCGCAACAGCTCCATTGTTGGGATGCCCGACTCCACCGAGCATCGGCGTTTCACCTCCGCAAGCCGCGATAAACAGCAGCAGCGCCACGGTCCGCATCTTCAAAATGTTACACCCGCAAAACCATGCGAGCTATCTCGATCACGAAGCCAGGCGGTCCGGACACACTAGTTCTCGTCGAGAAAAAGAGTCCCGAACCGTCGCGCGGCGAGGTCCGCGTGCGGATCCGCGCCACCGCGATCAATCGAGCGGATTTGCTACAGCGGATGGGTGCGTATCCGGCACCCTTCGATGCCCCTCCCGACATCCCGGGGCTCGAGATCGCCGGCGAGGTGGAAGCGCTCGGCCCCGATGTCCAGCGCTGGAAGGTCGGCGACCGGGTGTTCGGGCTCGTCGGCGGTGGCGGCTACGCCGAGGCCGTGACCTCGCACGAGCGTGCGCTCGCGCAGATTCCGGATGGCATCTCGTTCGAGGACGCGGCCGCGATTCCGGAGGCGTTCATCACCGCGTACGACGCGATGATGCAAGCGAACCTGCGCACCGGCGAAGTGATGCTCGTGAACGGCTGCGGCAGCGGCGTCGGGACCGCCGCGATCCAGCTCGGTCGCGCGCTCGGCTGCACCGTGGTCGGCACCGCGCGGACCGCCGACAAGATCGCGCGCTGCAAGGTGCTCGGCCTCGATGTCGGCGTCGTCGCCGAGAACGCGACGTTCGCGGACAAGATTCCCTCGCCGGCCGTGATCATCGAGCTGATCGGTGGCGACTACTTCGCCGAGGATCTGCGCTGTATCCAGCTCAAGGGCCGGATCGTGATCGTGGGCCTGCTCGCGGGCGGCAAGACCGAGACCGACATCGGCGCGATCTTGCGCAAGCGCGTGCAGGTCACCGGCACGATGCTGCGCGCGCGGCCGCTCGAGGAGAAGATCGCGGCGATGCGCGTATTCGAGGATCAAGTCGTCCCGCTGCTCGCGCGCGGAACGATCAAGCCAGTGATCGATCGCGTGTTCCCGCTCGCCGAAGCGGGCAAGGCACACGAGCACATGGCGAGCAATCAGGGCTTCGGCAAGATCGTCTTGACCTGCTAGGTAGCTACTACAGCCGGCCGACGATGTCCGCGAGCTGGAACGCGAGCTCGCCGGAGAGCACGAAATGCGGATCGGCATCGAAGGTCACGCCGGTCGTGACTCGCAACGTCACGCCATGCAGCCCGAGTGGGCGGGCCCAGCGGAGTCACGAGCCCTCCCAGCGTCCGTTCCCGTATGCGCAGGACGCGCACCGCTTGCCGCGAACACGACGCACAGCGTCGCGGTGGTTCGCAGGTTCGGTACGGAGCGAATGCGTGAGCGCATGGCATAGTGACCGGGAACCATGCACCCGGCGAGCGCGAGACTGATCGAGACCATTCGGGCGGCTATCATCGGCGATGACCAGGCGCTCGAAGGCCCGTACGGCGCACGCCGCGTGACGTATGCGGACTACACCGCCTCGGGTCGCTCGATCACGTTCATCGAGGACTTCATCCGCGCCGAGGTGATGCCGCTCTACGCGAACACGCACACCGAGACGAGCGGTACGGGGCGTCAGACCACGACGTTTCGCGACGACGCGCGCGAGATCATCCATCGCGCCGTCGGTGGTGGGACCGACGACCTCGTGATCTTCTGCGGCTCGGGCGCGACCGGCGCGATCAACAAGCTGATCGACGTGATGAACCTCCGGCTCCCCGCAGATCTCGATGCGCGGTTCTCGCTCGATCAATGGATCCCGAACGACCAGCGCCCCGTCGTGTTCATCGGCCCGTTCGAGCATCACTCGAACGAACTGCCGTGGCGCGAATCGATCGCGGACGTCATCGTGATCCAGGAAGATGCCGAAGGGCATGTCGATTTCGCGCACCTCACCGAGGAGCTCGTGCGCCATGCCGCGCGACCGTTGAAGATCGGCAGCTTCTCGGCGGCCTCGAACGTCACCGGCATCGCGAGCGATACGCACGCGATCTCGAAGCTCTTGCGCGATCACGGTGCACTCTCGTTCTGGGACTACGCCGCGGCCGGCCCGTACGTGCAGATCGAGATGAATGGCCCGGGCGACAGCTACAAAGACGCGGTGTTCATCTCGCCGCACAAGTTCATCGGCGGCCCGCAGACGCCCGGCATCCTCGTCGTGAAACGCCCGCTTTGTGCGAACACGGTGCCGGGCTCGCCGGGTGGCGGCACGGTCGCGTACGTGAACACCGAGGGCCATCGCTATGTCACCGATCCGGTGATGCGCGAGGAGGGCGGTACGCCAGCGATCATCGAATCGATTCGCGCGGGCCTCGTGTTCCAGTTGAAAGATGCGGTCGGCGCCGAGGCGATCCGCGAGTGCGAGGTCGCGTTCATCCAGCGCGCGATCGGATCGTGGGCGGCGAACCCAAAGATCCAGATCCTCGGCAACCAGGGAGCGTGGCGGCTCTCGATCGTGTCATTCATCATCCGGCACAAGCACGCTTACCTGCATCACAACTTCGTCGTCGCGCTGCTCAACGATCTGTTCGGCATCCAATCGCGCGGTGGTTGCGGGTGCGCGGGTCCGTACGGTCACCGCTTGCTCGGCATCGATCTCGATCGCAGCAAGGAGTTCGAGCGCGAGATCGTGCGCGGCTGCGAGGGCATCAAGCCGGGGTGGGTCCGCGTCAACTTCAACTACTTCCTCTCGGAGACCCAGTTCAAGTTCATCCTCGACGCGATCCATCTGATCGCGAACGAAGGCTGGCGCCTGCTGCCGCACTACAACTTCAACCCCGATACTGGCGAGTGGCGCCATCGCGCGCACAACCCGAGCGACGTGCTCCGCCTCGGCGAAGTCTCGTATCGCACCGGCAAGATGGAGTATCGCTCGCGCCACGCGACCGAGCCGGAGTGGGCGCTCCCCGGCTATATCGAAGAAGCGAACACGATCATCGCGGCGGCGACGGTAGAGTTCCAGACCCTCGAGCTCGTCGATCCGATCCGGACGGCGGACTTCGAAGAGCTGCGCTGGTTCCCGCTCCCGAGTGAGGTACTCGCCGAGATCCGCGGCGATGCGCCGACGACGCTACGCAACTGGCGCTAGCGACCACGGCCTCCCGTGAACCTCACGCCGACCAGAATATCGATGTCGTAGCTCGAGTAGTTCGCGCCGTTCTTGTCGGAGTGCGAGCTGATCGGGAGTGCGAGCTCGCCACCGAGCTCGACCGAGCCGACGTCGTACCAGAGGCCGCCACCAAGCTCGAACGCGAACGCGGTATCGCTCGTCGTCGAGGTCGTGTTGAGGGCGGTGACCGACTCGTGGACGTAGTCAATGCCGATACCGACGCGTGCGCTGAGGTCGACCTTCGGCGCGATCGGGTGGTGATAGACGAAGTTCGGGAGCAGCCGGATCCGGTACGCCGAGACGTCGACACCCGGCAGGGTATTGCCGTTGATGTTGATCGGTGTCCAGTCGAGCTGGAGCGCGGCGCCGATCCCTTGCGGGACCGTGAACCCGAGCCGGCCCGCGAGCTTGAAGCTCGTAGAGACCAGGTTCGTCCAGTCGCTGTTGCCGATCGGATTCGCGATGCCTGCCTGGACCTCGCCGAACGTCTCGGCATGCGCAGCACCGCCCATCACGCTCATCAGGCCGACCGCCACGGGCAACGTCACATCGAGGAGTCGCATGTCGTGGCCAGCGTATCCTCGAGTATTCGGCATGTCACCTTCGGGGCAGCAGTTCCCGATCGACGCCGATCGGCGATCGTCGCGGATCTCGCGGACATACGACCCGAAGCGCGCTGGCACGAGGGCTGCTCTAGGGAACGCCCAAGGAGCAACCACCCATGCAAGACATCTCGATCCTCGACCTCGAAACTGTCACCGGCGGCACCGTCACCTCGACCTCGACCTCACGCTCGCCTACGCTTGGCCCGATCGGCCCGGCCAGCGGCACCAGCTCGAGCTCTTCGGGCATCAGCGACGGCCTGCAGACCTCTCTCAACAGCATCGCCGGTTCGATCAAGGACCTCAGCCACCGCAACAACAACGGCCTGTTCAGCGGCTCGAACATGATGATGTTCGGGATGGCGATGGCGATGCGCAACCGCAGCGAAGTCACGGTGAACTACAACAGCGGTGGTGGCTCTGGCCACGGTGGCTTCTCGTTCCGCGGCCGCTGGTAGCTTCTCCTCGGCGCGGCGTACGCCGACAACGAACGCCTCGGACTCTGCAGTGAGCTACCGAAGTCGTAGTCGAGGTCGAGATCGCGGGCAGAGCTTCGACGTGGTTGTTAAGAGATGTCTAACGCTGCTTGCGGCGGACGCGTTCGAGCATCACGAGCACTCGTCGATCGAGAACGGTTTTGCGAGGCAGCCGGAGATCGCCGCGGTCGTCGGCGCGTAGCGATGGCCCGACATCAAGATCACCGGGATCCCGGGCCAGCGCGTTCGAATATCTCCGGCGAGCTCGACACCGGAGCGCTCCGGCATCGCGACATCGGAGACCACCGCATCGATGGCACCGCGCAGCTCGACGAGCGCAGCGATCGCTTCCACGGCACTCCCGGCGGTGTGCACGATCAAGCCGGCATCCTCGAGCGCCATCGCGAGCGCACTGCGCACGTCGTCGCGATCATCGACGAGCATGATCGCGCGCGGCTCTTAAGGCACGGTCATCGTGACCGGCGTGAGGCGCTCGTGCGGCGGCAGCGTGATGTGGACGCGGGTACCGACCCCGACCGTGCTCTCGAGAGTGACCTCGCCATTGGATTGCTTGATCAGGCCGTAGACCGCCGCGAGGCCGAGCCCTGAATTGCCCGCGAGGTTCTTCGTCGTGAAGAACGGCTCGAACGCGCGCGTGCGGGTCGGCGGATCCATGCCGCAGCCGGTGTCTTCGAGCGTGATGCAGATCCGGCCGTCATCGAGCAACTTCGCGTAGATCGTGAACCGCCCACCCTTCGTCATCGCATCACGCGCGTTGAGCGCGATGTTGATGAAGGCGAGCTCGAGCTTGCCCGGATCGATGCGCACCGCCGGCAGCGTCGGGGCCAGCTCGGTCGTGACCGAGATCTTGTCGCCGAGCACCGAGCGCAACAGCTCCGCGGTCTGCGCGATCAAGGTGCGAATCTCGACGCGGGTCGGCTCGAGGTCACCCTGACGCGCGAACACGAGCATCTGTTGCGTGAGCTCGGCGCCGTGCCGCACGGTGCGCTTGACGTCGTCGAGGTGGACGAGCGCGGGATGATCGGGACCGAGCTTGCGTTCGGCGAGCTCGACCGAGGCGAGCGAGACCGCGAGCAAGTTGTTGAAGTCGTGCGCGACGCCGGCGGCGAGCCGCCCGATCGCATCGAGGCGCTGGGCGCGCCGCAGCTTCTCCTCGAGCACGATGCGCTCGCTGATGTCGTGGATGATCGAGAACAGCAGCGTGCGACCTTCGAGCACGATCGGGCCACTGTGGACCTCGACATCGCGAACCGATCCATCCGCGAGGCGATGCTTGAAGTGCAGCGCCGGCGCCGCGGTCGTGGTCGCGGCGTGATGGAGCTGGTGGCGAAGCTCCTCGGTCGCCATCTGATTGAGCTGCGAGATTTGCATCCCGCGCAGCTGATCGACCGGCCAGCCGTAGAACGCGGCCGCCGCGGGATTCGCGTCGACGATCGCTCCGGACTCCGGATCGATTAACAGCTTGATCGCGGCGTTCGCTTCGAACATCGCTCGATACCCAGGGTCGCCCACCACCTGGGGACTCTACGCCTCGCGTGTCTCCCGCGGTAGTCGAGGTGGGGGCTTGAGTCAGGGACGAGGGGTGACCGTTTCTCGCAAGCCTTTGGATCCACGAGGTGTCACCCATGGCACGCGGACTGCTCTCTAGGGAAATCACCACCACCACCGAGGTCCACGCAGATGTCCAAGCTTCCCCATGATTCCGTGACGCCCGAACTCTCGACGATCGATGCCGCCGAGCTCAGCTCCGTCACCGGCGGTGTGACGAGCGCAGCCACCGATTCGAGCTCGACGATCGAGGCCGCGTTGACGTCGCTCTTGTCATCGATCCAAGGCCTCGCGACGAGCCAGCAGAGCAGCGGCGGGATGTCCGACATGATGCCGATGATGATGATGATGAATCACGGATCGTCCGCACCGGCAGCTGCCGAGACGCCCGTTGGCCAGGTCACGCCGAATGGCTGGACGCGCGTCAGCTGATATAACCGCGGCATGACGCTCAAACGAACCGGCAACGCCGTCTGGCACGGCAATGGTCCCAAAGGTAATGGCACGCTCTCGACGCTCTCGGGTGCGCTCAAAGACCTGCCCTACAGCGTGAACAGTCGCTTCGTCGCCGAGGACGGCAAGGCGGGCACGAACCCCGAGGAGCTGATCGGCGCGGCGCATTCCTCGTGCTTCACGATGGCGCTCGCGTTCCAGCTCACGGGCGCGAACCTCGAGCCGACCACGCTCGAGACCACCGCGACCGTATCGATGGACAAGCAGGACGCAGGTTGGGCGATCACCGCCATCCATCTCGATGTCACGGGCACCGTGCCGGGTATCGATCCAGCGAAGTTCCAGGAGCTCGCGGAGACGGCGAAGAAGAACTGCCCGGTCTCGAAGGCGCTCTCCGCGACGCCGATCACGATGACCGCGAAGCTGCTCTAGCGTCTCCAGAGCTTTCGCACCGCGTCGGTCCACTCCACGGTGTTCTCGGCAGCGGCGCGGAAGAACCGATCGAGCGCGTTCTCCCGCACGCGATGCGTGAGTGGCGCGTCGGGCGCGATCGCTTCGATCGGGAAGTCGATCGTCAGCACGCCGTGTCGCGTGGTGGTCGTGTGCTCGGGCGCGATCACCTTGATGAGCTCCTGCATCGAGATATTCTCGACCAGGACCTCGCAGCGAAACCGCTCGATCTCGCGCTCGGCCGCCGCGGCGCACAGCCGCATCAGCAACAGCTGCCCCAAGCCCTTGCGATGGGCGTCGTCGGCGACCGCGATCGCGGCCTCGGCGGTGACAGGTTCGAGCGGGATCGTGGGCAGCCGGATGAAGCGCGCGACGCCGAGACCGACCGGCTCGCCCGTGCCATCGCCGGTCTCGGCGACCGCGCAGATCGCGAAGTGGGTCTCTTGATCGAGCACGCACAGGTACTCGAGCTCGTCCTCGGTCAGCGCTTGCTTCGGCGCGAGGAACCGGGCGTAGCGCGACGCGGGTGACCAGCGCTCGAACTCGTGACGCAGCAGCTGCTTGTCATCGGGCGCGACGAGCCGGATCAACGCCGTCGAGCCGTCGCGCAAGGTCGCGCGCTCGACATAATCGGCGGTGAAGAATCGCATCACGCCGTATAGTGGCATCGAAATGCGCTTCGTCTCGCTCGCGATCTGCGTGGGTGCGTGCACACCCGCTCCGACGACGCTTCAGGAGGTGTTGCTCGGTGATCGCGATCGCGGCGATCTCGTGGCGATGCGCGCTCATGGCTGGGAGCTGTGGCAACACCTCGCCGGCGGCGAACACCTCGCGTGGGAGCACTGGCCCGCGACCGAACAGATGTTCGCGGCAAAGCCGGTCGCGCGCCCGAAATTCCGGACGCCGCGCCCGTTTCGTAACGGCGACGCGATCGATGCCGAGACCCTGCCGGTGATGTTCGACGTGCTGTTCGATCCACATGCCGCGCGCCACGTCAGGGTCCAGCACCTCGCCGAGCGCGAGGTGCTCGACACGCTCGCCGAGCTCCCCGCCTTTCCGAGCGACGCCACCGCGGTGAAGCTCACGTGGTACGCGGTCCACGCGCACGGGCTGACCGCGATGCCGATCTGGGATGGCGAGCCGGCGCAGCCCGATGCCGACGGCAATCCCGATCGGACCTGGCAGCGCGCGATCGCGGTCGATCCGGATCGCACCGTGATCCCCGACGGCGAGCTCGCCCTCGTCACGCTCGGTGGCCGCACGTTCAGCGCGAAGGTCCGTCCGCTGTCGGCGTTCCTCGTGCGCGATCTCGTCGCGGAGGAGCTCGGGTCCGCGCGCCGTGCGACCCACGATCCCTCCCTCGTCGCGGGTGATCACGTCGCGCTCGTCGCGGTCCACGTCACGACGAAAGAGATTCCCGATTGGACGTGGCAGACCTACTGGTGGCACGACGCGCCGAGCGAAGGCCGGTTTGCCGCGGGCAAGCCGGCGCTCGACTCGCTGCACGGGGCCGCCGCGAACTACCTGATGGACGTGACCTACTCGGCGGGCACGCCGTGCTTCAACCCGTGGCTCGAGGCGCGCTTTCCAGATGGCTTGCAGTCGAACTGCGTGACGTGTCACCAGCGCGCGGTCGTCGGTGCCGCGGATTATCTCCCGGTGACCCGGACGCGCTTGAAGAGCGACGATCCGTACTTCGCGGGCCACATCCAGACCGATTTCGTGTGGTCGATCGCGTTCGAGTCGCGTTGACCGGAGCCGAAGCTAGGTACCGGCTGTCCGGTTAGCCGGCATCGTGCGGACATGGCGCACTCGATCGCGCGCTGCGCCGCCGCGGCGCCGGCACGATCACTGCTCATGCGCGACCGCATGATGCGAGTGCTCCTGCTGATCTCGACCACGATCTCGACCCTTGGCTGCGGCGTCCCCGTTCCCCCCGACCCGCCGCTCTCGATCCACGACCGGCTCTCGGCCAGCCCGCTCCGGTTCGCGATCACCGGCACGGGCTCGATCGATGCCGAGCACCGGGCCATCGGCGACAGCTGGGTGGGCGGAGGCGCCAGCATCACGATCTCGACCGGCGCGCTGGTCGCGTCCCTGGTCGGCGACACCCTCGTCATCGACGCATTCGATGTCTCGCTCGATCCGGTCGAGCTCCCCGCCGCGGTCTTCCACCAGCCCGCGAGCCTGACCGGCGTTCGGATCATGCTCACCAGAGCCTCAAGCGCGGCGCCTACTTGGACGACCGCGGACGAGGCGACGGCGACGCTGGCGCTCGACCTCGACCTCGCCTGGTCGATCACGATCAGTGGTGGTTCGACCTCGCTCGGCGTCCAGCACCTGCCGACAATTTCAATGGATGTGGAACTAACCAGATCTGACAGCACCGTCGACGCCGCGCTCGAGTTGCAGGAGTCCGGTGAGCTGTGGAGCTGGGCCTCCCTGGTCCGGCTCTCGGACCTCGCACTCGACCTCGCAGCGACGGGGAGTTTCGAGTAGTGTCCGCGCCACTATGAAGCTTCTGCTGGTGGTGATCGTATGTGCTGGATGCGCGACCGCGAAGAAAGAGGATGGATCCGTCCGCGCTTCGCATGAAGTGGTGAGCGGCGCCGGCAGCGTCAAGGGTGGAGGCATGCGGATGGACGTCTCGATCGGTCACACGTTCTCGCAGAAGCCGACCAAGACCACCGGCCTCGTCATGAAGTCGGCTTCGCCGGTGATCCCGTGAACCGCCTCGCCTTCGCGATCGTGCTCGCGCTCGCCACGACCGCCCACGCGACCGACGTGCCCGGCACCGTCGCATTCACCGCGCGCCTGGTCGATGACAAGAGCGCTGAAGCGAAGACCGGCACGCACGACGTGTTGTTCACGCTGTTCGATGCGCAGGATGCAGGTCACTCGGTCTGGACCGAGACCCACTCGGTGACGATCGCCGACGATGGCCTCGTGTTCGTCGAGCTCGGTGACACGACGCCCCTCGACGGGCACGTGTTCGACGGCACCGATCGGTTCCTCGAGATCACGGTCGATGGCGCGACGATGTCGCCGCGCATCGCGCTCGATAGCGTGCCCTACGCGGTGCGCTCGACCGCCGCGGCGAATGCCGATGCGATCGGCGGCATGACCGCGGATCAGATCCAGCCCAAGATCACCGGCAGATGCAACAACGGTCAGCACATCCAGAACATCACGAACGGCGCGATCGTGTGCGAAGCCGATAGCGCGGCGACCGGCGATATCACCGCGGTGATCGCCTCGAACGGCCTGGTCGGCGGCGCGACCGCGGGTGACGCGACGCTCGGCTTGATGAGCTGCGCGACGGGTCAGATCTTGAAGTTCAACGGCGCGGGCTGGGCGTGCGGCGCCGACAACGATTCGGGCGATATCACCTCCGTCTTGGCGGGCAATGGCCTGATGGGCGGCGGCACGACGGGCGCGGTGACGCTATCGCTCGTCAACACGTGTGCGACCGGTCAGATGTTGAAGTGGACCGGCTCGGCGTGGGGCTGCGCCAGCGATATCGATACGAACTCCGGTGGCACGATCACGGGCGTCACCGCGGGCCCTGGCCTGATCGGTGGCGGCACGACCGGCAACCTCGTGCTGTCGCTACCGACGACGTGTGGCGCCGGCGAGCTGCTCAAGTGGAGTGGTACGACGTGGACATGCTCGCCCGATCTCGATACGAACTCGGGCGGCACGATCACGAGCGTCGTCGCGGGCGCGGGCCTCAGCGGCGGTGCGACGAGTGGCGCGGCGACGATGAATGTCGGTGCGGGCGTCGGCGTCGTGGTCCAGGCCGACACGATCGGGCTCGACACCGCGTACACCGACGGTCGCTACCTGATGCTCACCGGCGGCACGCTGTCGGGCACGCTCAACATGAACGGTCAGCGCGTCACGAATCGGGGCTGCGCGACCGGCCTCGTGAAGGTCGGCGCGGCGTTCTGCGTCGAGGCGAGCGACACTGCTGGCCTCACGTTCACCGGCGCCTCGAATCGCTGCGCGACGCTCGGCGCCCATCTGTGTAGCTCGCCCGAGGTCCGCGCGATCCTCGCCTCGGCCGCACCGACGACCGATACCATGTTCCTGGACTGGATCGGCGATCAGGATGCCGTCGGCACGGCGCTCTACGTCACCTCGACGACCGCCGAATCGCCAGATGCATCGCGCGCGACGTCGACCTCGTCGTACGGGCGCTGCTGCGTGAGCATCGAGTGAAGCAGCTCGCGCTCCTCGCGGTGGCGGCCGGCGCGCTCGTGGCGACCGGCGTGTGGCTCGGTCACGCGACGAAGGCCGCCCCGGTGGTCGCGGCGCCGCCGGTGGCCGAAGCACCGCGCGCGGTCCCCGTGGCGCGCACGCCCGCCCTCACCCGACCCGCCGTCGCGCCGGGGCTCGCGCGCGATCTACGCGATCGCGATCCGAAGGTCCGGATCGCCGCGATGCGCGAGCTCGTCGCGAGCGATGCCAAGGATCCCGCGACGCTGCTCGAGGCGTCGCACGATAGCGATCTCGGCACGGCGATCGTCGCGACGATCGGCCTCGGCGAGCTCTATCGCGATGGCCAGGTCTCGGCCAAGGACATGGCCGCGCGGATCACCGATCACGCGCTGCCCGAGAAGGTTCGCGTCGCCGCGATGAACGGGTTCGGCGTGATCGCCTCGCCCCAAGCGGCCTCGCTGTTCACGGATCTCGTCGCGCACGGTCAGGACATCGATCGGCGGAGCGCGGCGATCTTGTTACAGCACCAAGACCCGGCCGCCGCCGTGCCCGCGCTGATCGCGGCGCTAGCTGACAGCGATGAATACGTCCGCAGCAACGCGGTCGAATCGCTGCGCTCGTTCGCGCGCGGTCGCGATTTCGGCACCGACGCCGGCGCGTGGCAGCGCTGGTGGTCGACCCGCAGCACCTAGGTTTCGGCACGCCATCAACCGGCGTTCACGGTCGGGTCGGTCTGGCGTCACAGCAATTGCGCGGAGTTCGCGGTGGCACGCTTGGTGGAATAGGTCAGCTCACCTATGACTCGCATTGCTCATGTCGCTCTCGCTCTCGCGGCTTTAGCCGCCCCTGCCTTCGCCGAAGGTGAAGTTCGCGATCACCGCAGCGAAGGTGCACCGGCGCCGGAGGTTCGAGATCACCGGGGCAACGAAGGTGCGCCCGATAGCGGACTTCGGTATCGCCGGCGTCCCGGGCCGCGCGTGATGCTGCCGCTCAAGATCGATATCGGTGAGACCGGCATCAACACGACGCATGGCTACGCGCCCGGCGTCGGCATCGCGATCGGCGTGCACTGGGCGTCGCTGTCGCCCAAGCCCACCGATACCGACGTCGGCATCGGCCTGTTCGGTGCGTTCATGTCGGCGCCGAACGATCCGTCGATGGTTACCGGCACCGGGGTCTCGATCGGCGGCGCGTATCTCGAAGTCGGTCACACGCTCGCGCAAGGTGACTTCGCGCGCGTGTGGGCCGCGGGTCGCGGCGAGTATCTGCAGAGCAGCGCGTTCGGCGAGACCAAGGACGGGTTCGGCGTGACCGGTCGCTTGAGTGCCGAGCTCTTCGTGGGCGGTGTCGGCATCGAGCCGCGCGGCGTATTCCTCGGCGCGTACGCGATCGGTGTCTACATCGAGGCCGGTGCACGCGACACCGTCGCGGATGTCGGCATGTTCCACGCCGGCGCCGGACTCACGTTCCGCACGCCGCTCGTGTTCTCTCCCTGAACGAGCTCGCAAAGCCGCACGATCCGACTCCGCTCGGCGCACCCGCGCTCAGCGCACCCGCGACCGCGGAGTCGATGGTTCGATCAGGCTGCTGGCCCGCCGAGCGCTTGCTGGATCAGCTGGCCGCCGACCTGCCCGGTGGCGACGGTCACATCGGCGTGGCGCTTCTCCGGTGCCTGCTGCTGTGCCGCCGGCTGGCAGCCCTTGTGGCAACCGCCGGTGACGTCGACGAGGAAGGACGCATGGATGGTCAGGAGTGGATGGCTACGCATGCAGCCAGTAAGAGCACTGCTCGTGCCAGCGCCAAGGGGTCGACTCGGCTAGCGAGCGAGCACGCGCTTCGAATACCGAGGTACTCAATCGCGCGGCATCAGGTCTTGGTAGCCGGACGCGAACCAGAGTTCGAGCTCCTTCGCGCGCTGCATCGCGAACGGGTGCGTGCGTTCGATCGTGAGTAGCACCTTGTACGCCTTGTCGAGCGTCGAGCGATCGACCTCTTGATACTCCTGGACCTGGCGCAAGAACTCGCCGCGATCCATCTCGGCGGCGAGCCGCGTCGTGCCACCCGCGAGCTTCATGAACGTGTCGCGCGCGGGCTCGAGGTCTTGCACGCACAGGAGCGCCGCGCGATCCGAGGTGAGCTCCGCGCAGCGGTACCACTCCATCAACCCGATCACGAGGCCCTGACCGACCCACGCGCCGATGCCGAGCGTCGCCTGGCCGAGCATCGCGACGATCGCCGCGATGTTGCGTGCCATCGTGCCGTAGAGCACGTGCCCCGCCTTGATGTGCCCGACCTCGTGGCCGATGATGAAGAACAGCTCCTCGTCGCTCATCACATCGATCAGCGCGGACGTCAGTGTGATGAACGGCTTGGTGTGCCCGTAGGTCCACGCATTCGGGACCGGGTCGAGCTTCACGTACATCTCGGGCTCGGGGACGTCCAGGATCTTGGTCGCCCAGGTCAGGCTCTTGTAGAGCCGCGGAAACATCTTTGGCGTGACCCGGAGGTTCGAAGCGGTGTTATCGACGTAGTAGAGCCGCTCGAGCCCGTACTCGAGGATCTTGGCCAGGACCTTGTCGAGCCCCGGGATTTTCTTCAACGCATCGGTGGCCTTGGCGTCGCTGGGGTGGCGGAACGTCTCGACGTCGAGCTTGCCGAGTGTCCGGAGCTTGCGCTTCCTCTTGCCGTCGCCCGTGGCCTCGTCGGTCATGGCCCTCATCTTACGGCTTGCCATGGTGCCGATCATCCGAAACACTGGAAGACATGTACCGCGACCGTGCGCAGTCACTCGACGAACACGACCGCGCAGTCGGCGCGATCCTGATCGGTGAAGCACTGGTCGACAATTGCGACCGCGCCGCGGCTCGGGTGACCGTGACCGCGACTCCCGCCACCGATCGTTGGCGCGCGGTGCACGAGGTTCACGATACGTATCCGGAGATCTGGCGTCACCTCGATCGCGCGCGTCGCGAGCTCGCCAAGCGCGGTGCGAACACGATCGCGTACGACGAGATGCGCCCGCACGTGAAGCGCGCCGCGACCGACAGCGAAGCGGTGCGGGTCGATCCGATCGCGATCGATGAAGCGAAGCGCGCGGTCGCCGAGCTCAAGCTCGCCGTGCCGGGTGCCGATTGGCGCGGCATCGCGCAGCGCACGGCCGGGCTCACGCATCTGCCGATCGGCAACAAGAAGCACCACCACCAGCTCGTGATCGGAGGCGTCGTGATCGCGCTCGCGATGTCGCTGGGCGCGTGGTTCGTCGGGACGCTGCCGGTCAGCAAGCCGACCCAGCACGAAGTGATGCGCCGCGAGCTCCACGCGGTGTCGAGCGCGCGCAAGTCGCGGATCGCGTTTCTACGCAGCGAGCTCGGCGATCGATGCATCCCGTTTGCCGCGCACGACCTGGTGCGGCTGATGGTGCTCGATGGCCGCAGCTCCGAGGCGCGCGAGTTCGGCGAGCAGTACACCGCCCACTGCGGCGCCGACGAAGTGGTCGAGGACTGGGCGAACGCGCCGCGTCCTGGTCACTGAGCTACGGCTGCACCACCCGCTGCCACATCATCATCACGTTGCGGACGACCACGCCATCCGGAGGGTCCGCCGCGGTCGGCACGTCGACCGTGATGCCATCCGCGGCGAGCCGGGTGAATGGATTCTGCGCGTCGCTCGAGACGATCGGAATCGACGTATCTGCCGGGCGGAAGCCGAACTCGAGCGCGCGCTGCTGCTCGGGCTTGCTGCGCAAGAACGCGATGAACTGGCGCGCCGCGACCTTCTGCTCTGGCGTGACCCACGCGCCCTGCAGCAACGCGACCGGATGATCGCTCCAGATCGTCGTCGCCGGGTAGTAGACGCGGAGCTTGCCCCAGCGCCCCGCGGCGTTCCCGATCTCGCTGATCGCGAGCGACTCGTAGACCACCGCGATGTCGTACTTCGAGGGCCCGAACCGGACCATGTCGGTCATGAACGTGCCCGTCGAGGATTCGAACTTCGAGACGCCCTTCTCGATGCCCTTGACGAACTCCTGCAGCTTCGCATCGAGGAGATCCTCGATCACGAGCTTCGGCTTGCCGGTGAACTCGAGCCCCATGAGGTAGATGGCTTCGAGGCCCGAGTTCGATTTGGTCGGGTCGGTGTGCCCGAGCTTGACGAAGCCCCACTTGGCCTGCCCACCGATCGCCGGCCAGCCTTGCGGCGACGACACGGCCTTCGAGATCGCCTTCCACGAGATCGCGCCATTACTCGCCTTGAGCAGCGCCTGCGCGCGATCTTCCCAGCACACGAACACGAGCGGCGTGAGGAGCAGCGCTTGCGGCGCGTCCTCACCCGACGCTGCGATCACGTTGGTGTGGGTCTTGGTCTGCCAGTCCGAGACCAGGAGGTTCATCGCCATCGTGTCGGCCGGGCTCCAGATCGTCGGCGTGTACGTACCTTCGAGGATGCCGGACGCGGCTTCGATCGAACCCTTGCCGACGAGCTCGACCTTGATCTCGGGATGGACCTTCTTGAAGTCCTGGGTCGCAGCCTCGATCCACTCCTTTTTTTCCGTGGAGTACAGGACCTGGATCGCCGTGCCCGTGGGCTCGACCTTGGTCGCACTCCCCTGCCCCGACGTGCCGGTGGCCGGGCCCGACGGCGGCTTGTTGCCGTCCTTCGCGACCAGCACGATGATCAGTGCTGCCGCGACGAACGCGCCGATGATCACTAGCTTGAGCGTTGGTTTCATTTGGTGGTCTCCCCGATCTCGCCGATCGACTTCATCACTTCTTCGGACGTCTTGAGCTCGTCGGCGATCGCCTCGAGCTCCGCGTTGACGTCACCGCCGAACCTGTCTGCCGCTTCGCGATCGAGCGCACGCATGTGCACGACCTTGGTCGGTAGCCCCCCGAGCACCGCGACCAGATGCATCAAGTTTGCATCGATCCGATCCTTGGCCCCGCGCAGCTCGCTGATCGTGCGGAGCTCTTCTTCGCGCGCGGACTTTGCTTCTTCGAAGCCCGCGCGCGCCGTCGCATCCTTCGTCGTCTGCGCTCGTGTCGCGAGCACCTGGGCATCCGCGCGCAAGGCATCTTCATTCACCGTGTTGAGGTGGTGAGAGATGTCCTCGGCCTGACGCGCGAGCATCGTCGCTTGATTCTCGAGCTGCACGAGCGAGGCGAGCGTCGTCGACAGCGACGCCAGGACATCGGCCGGCGTCTGCTCGAGCACGCGCTCGAGCTCGGCCTTCGTCGCGATGATCTGGACGATCGCCGACCGCGTGCCCGGATCCTCGATCGTCTTGGCATCCGGCAGCTTCAAGCGCTCTCGCGGCTTGGGCTCGTAGACCTTTTTCCAGAACGTCGGGTTGAACGAGTCGTACGCGACCATCGCGCCGTACGCGAGCACGCCGAGCGCCGCGAGCGGGAGCGAGCCCAGCCCGATCGCGAGCGTCGCCGCAGCCGCCCCGACGCCGAGGTTGATCGGGCTCGTCGAGGCGCGCGCGACCACCTTACCCAGGCGGGGCTTGAGATCAGGTTTTTCGACAGGGGTGCTCGGCATCAGAAGAACGCAGACAGATCGCGATAGACCTCGACGATGGTCGCCGCGGTCCCCTTGACGCTCGTGCCCTGCGCCGCGCTCGCGATCGATTGCAGCACGGTCGGGTCGGCGCTGTCACCGTACGCGATGGTGAAGATCTTCACCGGCGCATTCTCGGGGTTAAACTTGGCGTTCAAGGTCTCGAGCTGCATCTTGGAATCTTCGTCCTTGCCGTCGGTCATCACGACGATCGCGTGGATCTGGCCCGGCGTCCTCTTAGCTCGCGCGATCATGACCTTGTAGGCCAGATCGACCGCATCGTAGAGCGCGGTGCCACCGTTGGCGAACACGCCATCGATCTGCTCGAGCAGCTTCGCGCGCGCTTGCTTGAGCGGCAGTGGCTCGGCCGGCGTGCCGACGTCGTTCGAGAAGAACATGATCGAGAGCGAGTCGCGATCGTCGAGGCCCGTGACGAACGCGCGCGCACCCTCCTTGGCCTGCGCGAGCGGATCGCCGGTCATGCTGCCCGAGCGATCGAACACGATCATCACGTCGGCGGCCTTCTTCTGCTCGCGCCAGACCGCGAGCAGCGCGGTCAGCACCTCGACCGGCGGAACCTCGAGCAAGGTCTGCGGCTGCTTGGGATCGACGCCGTGCGCGAGATCCAGCGGCGCCGTGATCTCGAGCTTCGGATCGGCGGGGCGAAACCCGAGCGCGCGAGCGGTTTCTTGCTGCGGCCGCGCCTTCAAGAACGCGAGCAACTGCGCCGCCGCGGCCTTCTCGTCGGCCCCCGTGAACTCGTTATCGAGCACTGCGAACGGATGATCCGACCAGAACGTACCCTCGACCGGATAGATCGCGACGAGCGGGAAGGGTGCGCGACCCGGATGCGCATACGACTCGATCACGAGGTTCTCGTACGTGATCGCGGCCGACATGTAGCCCGGCCCGTGATCGAGCATCTGCTCGGTGAAGAGGCCCGTCGACTTGCCGTAGTGCACGATCGCATCCTCGATCGAGTGGACATACGCGCTGGTCTTCGGTGCCTTCACATCTTCGACGGTGAGGCCGCGCGTCTTGCCCGCACCCGCGAACGCCTCGGCGAGCACCGCGAGCAGGCCCGAGTTGGAGAACTCCGGATGGGTGTGACCGAGCTTGAACAAACCCCACTCGGGATGATGGAGCGTCGCCCAACCCTTGGGATCTTTCGACACCTTGATGATGTCGGTCCAGCCGATGTCCTTGGTCGGCCAGCCGAGCGCCTCGGCCATCGGCTTCCACATCGCGATCACGATCGGCGACAGCACGAGCGGCTCGCTCGTCGCGGCGAGCACCTTGCCGGCGTGGCTGGCTCGCCACTGATCGTTCAACAGCGCGAGATACGCGGCCGATGCAGGCGAGTACACGTTCGCGTGGAACGATCCCGCGAGGATCGCGGCCGACGCCTCACCCGAGCCGTACGACTTGGCCTCGACGACGATCGCCTTGCCGTTCGCCAGCTTCGGATGCGTCGCCGCGAATTGCGGGAGCGCTTGATCCAACCACGCCTTCTTCTCGCTGGAATACGCGAACCGCAGGGTCACGTGCGGGCCATCCTCGGGCCGCGCTTGCTCGGGCGCGACTTGCACGCCGGGCTTGCTCTTGTCCTCAGCCTTGCCACAAGCGGCCAGAGCCGCCAGCAACACCACACCACATGCCAAACGCATGAGGCAACGGTAACCACTCCGTGTGTCGGTTGGGTGACTTCCGCGCGCCTAGATCGAGAACTAGATGCGATCGACCGACGCTTCGCGCACGAAGACGACCAACCGCTTCTCCGCACCCGCGACATCGACCACGGCGCGCGCTTCGTCCGGACGCTCCCGCCAGCCGATCAGCCGTCCACGCGAGCCTGCGGCGAGATAGCGCCACGTGGGTGGCATTCCGGGGTTCGGCGATGCGACTTCGACGAGCGAATCGCAGCTAACCAAGATCTCATCCCCCACGTGCGGGAGGCGCGGATTCTCGCTGGCAGCCATTCTGGAAAGCCTACCGCTGGGGGCTGACAAGCGCGTCGCGGTACGCGCACAACGCGACGAACCACGGCAGCTTGGCCTCGAAGGTCGGGAAGCTCGCGTTCAACCCACTCGGGTTCGGCACGACGAACACGTGCGCCCCGCCGAACAGCTGCGGCTTGGCCCCCGGCCCCGGTGGCAGCACCGGCATCGGCGCCTTCCGATCTTCGCGCGCGAACACCATCGGATAGAGCGCCACGCCGACGAGCGCGTTGATCCGCGGCTGCATCACGACCTTCTTGGCGAGCGCCTTGCGTCCCGCGTGGAGCTCCGCTCGCGCGAGCTCGCTCGCGCGCTTCGTCGGCCGCGGTACGAGGTTCACGAGCGCGAGCTTCCACTCCGGTAGCCGCTGATCCTGGCCGGCTTCGAGCTCGAGAGCTACGGATCGATCGGCGCCTACGCGCGCGCTCGGAATCCCGTGTACCCGGTCCGTGGCCCGCGTGGGTGTCGCTCCCGATCTCGGCTCCCGAGTTCTCCCCGTGCCCCACGTGGGGCGCGCGCTCGAGATCGATCGGCCTCAGCGCCGAGCGTGGCCCGCGTGGGGCGCGAGCTTCGAGATCGATCGGCCTCATCACTGACGCTCGCGATCTCGGCATCCGTGTCCGGTCCGTGCCCCACGTGGGGCGCGAGTTGCCGATCCGTCGGCCTCGCCGCCGACGCTCGCGGTCTCGGGAGCGCGAGTTCGAGCTCGAGATCGGTCCGGCCGACGCGCGTCCTCGAGTCCCGGCTCCGTGGGCGTGAGCCGCCGATCGATCGGCCTCATCGCAAGCTCGCGCGATCTCGGGTCGCGAGTCCCATCCGTGCCCGCGCGGGACGTGAGTTCGAGATCGATCTGGGCCCACGCTCGCGATCTCGGCACGCAGTCCATGCCCACGCCGGGCGTCAGCCTCATCGCCGACGGACGTGAGCTGCAGATCGATCGGCCTCGTCATTGACGCTCGCGATCTCGGCATCCTGTGTCCTGGTCCGTGCCCCACGTGGGGCGCGAACTCCTGATCGATCGGCCTCTCGCCGTCGCTCGCGATCTCGGCTCCAGAGTCCCGCGTACCCCACGTGGGGCGCAAGCTTCGAGATCGATGGGCCTTCTCATTGACGCTCGTGATCTCGGCATCCCGGGTCCCGTTCCGTGCCCCCACGTGGGGCGCGAGCTTCGAGATCGACCGGCCTCGTCATTGAAGCTCGCGATCGCAGCATCCCGTGTGCCATCCGTACCCCACGTGGGGCGCGAACTCCTGATCGATCGGCCTCTCGCCGTCGCTCGCGATCTCGGCTCCAGAGTCCCGCGTGCCCCACGTGGGGCGCAAGCTTCGAGATCGATCGGCCTCCTCATTGACGCTCGTGATCTCGTCATCCCGGGTCCCGTTCCGTGCCCCACGTGGAGCGCGAGCTTCGAGATCGATCGGCCTCCTCATTGACGCTCGTGATCTCGTCATCCTAGGTCCCGTTCCGTGCCCCTCGTGGGGCACGAGCTTCGAGATCGATCGGCCTCGTCATTGACGCTCGCGATCGCAGCATCCCGTGTCCAATCAATACGTCGGGTAGCTGCGGGAGTTCACCCTTCCGCAGCCCCCACCAGATCCGGACAAGGAGATTTCCACCATCCGGCTCTTCCGCGCAGACGTCTCATGCAGCCGACTACCGCAGCAGCGGCTTCAACTTCGGTCGAGGCAGCGGGAGCGCGCGTTCCAACAGTTGGAAGCGCGCCCACGTAAGCCGCGATCGTTGGCTTCTTCGAACGAGCGACTTTCGCCAGATCCTGGGTAGGTGTTCGGCCTCGTCGCCGATGCTCGCAATCTCGGGATCCCGTGTCCGGTTCGTGCCCCACGTGGGGCGCGAGCTCGAGCTGTAGGTCGATCGGCCTCGTCGCCGTCGCTCGCGATCTCGGCTCCAGAGTTCCCCCGTACCCCACGTGGGGCGCAAGCTTCGAGATTGATCGGCCTCGTCATTGACCCTCGCGATCTCGGCATCCCGTGTCCGGTTCCGTGCCCACGTGGGGCGCAAGCTTCGAGATCGATCGGCCTCGTCGCTGACGCTCGCGATCTCGGCATCCCGTGTCCGGTTCCGTGCCCACGTGGGGCGCGAGCTTCGAGAGCGATCGGCCTCGCCGCCGACGCTCGCGATCTCGGGATCCCTGTGTCCGGTTCGTGCCCCACGTGGGGCGCGAGCTTCGAGATCGAGCGGCCTCGTCGCCGACGCTCGCGATCTCGGCCATCCCGTGTCCTGTCCGTGCCCCACCTCGGACGCGGTTGCAGGTCGGCTCGACGAAGTTCAGTCCCCTGAGGCTCGATCTGATGGATGGACAGCGGCGCGGCAAGCGCCGATGCCGCGGTCCGTCCCGAGTGGCGCCACCTGGAGATCGATCGACCTAGTGACAGTCGTCGCCGGCGCTATAGGCGAAACCGACGTTGCGGCCGATCACGTATTCGACGAGATAGAACCCCCACGGCTCGAGCTCGTAATCGCCGCAGGTCTTCCCCGCGTCGACGCGCATGCAGACCGCCCCGGGATACCCGCAATCGACGCGCTTCGGGATCGCGAACGCGAGGACGATGCCGATGAGGAACGCCCATCGGCGACCACTGGAGGACATCCGTTCCACACGTCGATCGTAGCGTGAGAAGCTGGGCTCGGCATGAAGCGCCCGTTCTATACGACGCTGTACTTTCGGGTGCTGGCCGCGATCGCTGTCGGTGTCGGAGTCGGCCTCCTGGTGCCCGACACGGCGGTGCAGCTCAAGCCGATCGGGGATGGCTTCATCAACCTGGTGAAGATGACGATCGCGCCACTGATCTTCTGCACGGTCGTCGTCGGCATCACGAACATGAAGAGCAAGGGCGCCGTCGGCAAGGCCGGCGGGCTCGCGATCCTCTACTTCGAGGTGGTCAGCACGCTCGCGCTCGTCGTCGGGCTCGTCATCGTGAACCTCGTGAAGCCGGGCGCCGGCATGTACGCGCACCCAGGAGATCTGCCGGGCGCGGTCGCGGACAAGATGGTGGCCGCAGGTGGCCACAAGACCACCATCGAGTTCTTGCTCGGCATCATTCCGGATACCTTCTTCGGCGCACTCGCGCGCGGCGAGCTGCTGCCGGTGCTACTCGTCGCGCTGTTGTTCGGGTTCTCGCTCCAGGCGATGGGCGAGCGCGGCAAGCCGGTCGGCGAGATGGTCGATAGCGTCGGCCACGTGATCTTCGGCGTGATCGGCATGATCATGCAGCTCGCGCCGATCGGCGCGTTCGGTGCGATGGCGTTCACGGTCGGGCAGTTTGGCGTGCAGTCGCTGTCGAACCTGGCGTGGCTGCTCGGCTGCTTCTACGCGACGTGCCTCGTGTTCATCTTCGGTGTGCTTGGCACGATCGCGCGCGTGCACGGGTTCTCGATCCTCAAGTTCGTGCGTTACATCCGGGAGGAGCTGTTCATCGTGCTCGGCACGAGCTCCTCGGAATCGGTGCTGCCGCGGATGATGGCCAAGCTCGAGAAGCTCGGTGCCGGCAATCAGACCGTCGGGCTCGTGGTGCCCGCGGGCTACTCGTTCAACCTCGACGGCACGGCGATCTACGTGACGATGGCGGCGGTGTTCATCGCGCAGGCCACGAACACCGATTTCGGGATCGCGAAGCAACTCGAGCTGCTCGGCGTGGCGCTGCTGACGTCGAAAGGCGCAGCCGGCGTGACGGGCAGCGGGTTCGTCACGCTCGCCGCGACGATCGACGTGGTCGGCGGACTGCCGACGACGGGCGTGCGCTTGATCGTCGGCATCGACCGGTTCATGTCGGAGGCGCGCGCGCTCACGAACGTCATCGGCAACGGCGTCGCGACGCTCGTGGTCGCGCGGTGGTGCCGCGATCTAGATGCGACCAAGCTCCACGCCGAGCTCGATCAGAAGCTCGAAGAATCGCGGTAGCCGCAGCTGCCGCACTGGTAGTGCGCGTGCTCGGGCTGCATCTCGACCATGCACGTGGGGCACGTGGTGGTGAGATCGACCGAAGCGCTGAGCTCGACCGCCGCCCACACCGGCTTGGTCACGAGCAGTCGAGCGACCATCGGTTAGTTCTTATCGCCAGCCGAACCAGCAGGCGGCGCCTTGTTGATCTCGACCGGGTCGCCCTCGACGAACGACGCGACCGCGACCTTGATCAACTTCTCGTCGCCAGTCAGTCCGGTCGCGACCCACAGGGTGGCACCAGTGTCGCGCTCGATCGTTATCGGCACGAACTTCACCTTGTTCTGGGCGTCGACAATGCTGACCCGGATCCCCTGCGCATCGCTGTAGAGCGCGGTCGCCGGAATCTCGATCACCTTGTGCGGCACCGGCAGCGTCAGCGCGGCCTGGACGTACATGCCGGGCAAGAGCGCGTTGTCGGGGTTCGGCACGTCGACCTCGGTCGACATCGTGTGGAGGTTCGGATCGAGCGCGCCGGCGGAGCGCGTGATCGTTCCGACGAAGTTCCGGCCGGGGAACTCGCGCACCGTGACCGTCGCGGGCGTGCCGTACTGGATGCTCGGCACGACGGTCTGCGGTACGTCGATGAACACGCGGATCGGATCGACCGCGACGAGCGTGAACATCGGCGTGGTGCCGGTGTCGGTGAGCAAGGCGCCGCGATCGATCGTGCGCGACGTGATCGTGCCGGCGAACGGCGCGGTGACCTTCGAGAAGTTTTGCAGATCGCTCAACCGGCGCACGTTGGCCTCCGCCGCGGTGACGTTCGCTTGGTTCGCCACGACGGTCGCTTCGTCGGTCGAGGCTTGCGCCTGGGTCTGCTCGAGCTGGCTGCCCGAGACCAGCTTTTGATCGGCGAGGTTCTGGTAGCGCGCCGTGTTCTGCTTGGTGTAGGTGCTCTGCGCTTGCGCTTGCTTGACGGCGGCCTTCGCCGAGGCGAGCTGCGCGCGCGCCTGCGCGAGCTGGGCATCGAGATCCGGCGTGTCGATTTCGGCGAGCAGCTGGCCTTCCTTGACCTTGTCACCGATATCGACGAACCACTTGCGCACGTAGCCCGTGGTGCGCGGGTAGATCTTGGTCTCCTCGAGCGCCTTGGTGATGCCGGGCAAGGCGAGCGCGCTCGCGCTGGTCAGCGTGTTCGGCTTGATGACATCGACCCTCGCGATCGCATCGGCGTGCGCGTTGATACTCTCGGCGTGCGCGTTCTGGTTGCGCAGATAGCGGAACGCGAAGGCACCGCCCGCGAGGACGGCGATCACGACGATGATGCCGACCTTCGAGCCCTTGCCGGCCGCAGGCAGCTCGAAGCCGAGATCCTCGGGCTTGTCCTGCGCTTGGTTGTCGAGCCGGTCGGGATGAATTTCTGTCGCGCTCATAGGTTTTCCTCGGTGCGCGGCGGAGTCTTGCGCAACAAGCTGTACATGACGGGAACGAAGAACAGGGTCGTGATCGTCGCCAACGCGAGGCCACCGATCACCGCGCGACCGAGCGGTGCGTTTTGCTCGCCGCCTTCACCGAAACCGGTTGCCATCGGCAGCATGCCGAAGATCATTGCCAGCGCGGTCATCATCACGGGACGGAGCCGGGTCATGCCGGCCGCGAGTGCGGCGTGGCGCGCATCGCGCCCGAACTTGCGCTGCTCGTTCGCGAACGACACGACGAGCACGCTGTTCGCGGTCGCGACACCGACGCACATGATCGCGCCGATCAGCGCGGGCACCGACAGCGTGGTGCCACTCAGGAACAGCAACCACACGATGCCCGCGAGCGCGCCCGGCAGTGCCATCAAGATGATGAACGGATCGAGCCACGACTGGAAGTTGACGACGAGCAGCATGTAGACGAGAAGGATCGCGACGACGAGGCCGCTCTCGAGGCCGCCGAACGAGGTGTCCATCGATTCGGCCTGGCCCTTGAGCTGGACGCGCACGCCGGGAGGCGCTCGCTTCATCATGTCGGTCATGATCTCTCGGACCTGCGTCGCGACCGAGCCGAGGTCGGAATTGTCGACGTTCGCGAGGATGTCGAATGTCCGTGCGACATTGAGGTGCGTGATGTTCGCGGCACCGGTGATGCGCTGGACGGTCGCGAGGTTGCCGAACGTCTGCGGCTTCCCGTTCGCGGTCGAGATCGGCGTCGCTCGCATCGCATCGACGGTGTCGATCTGGTACTGCGGGGTCTGCACCGCGACGAGGTACTGCACGCCGCGCTTGTCGATCCAGTAACTCGGCGAGACCTGACCACTCGAGGACAGCGAGATCAGCAAGTCGCTCGCGACATCGCGCTGGGTCAGACCCGCTTGCTGCGCCATCGTGCGATCGATCGAGACCTTGATCTGCGGCACCTTGTTGACCTGCGCGAGGTGGACATCGGCAGTGCCGGTGACCTTCTGGATCTTGGCCATCATCGTTGTCGCGAACTCGAGCGTCTTGTCCTCGCTGCCAATCGGACCAACCACCGAGACATCGAGCGGGGCGGCGAGGCCGAAGTTCAGCACCTGAGTCGTGATGTCGGGTGCGAGGAAGAAGAACGTGGTCTCCGGGTAGTTCTTGTTGAGCGCCTCGCGGATGCCGCGGACGTACTTCTCGGTCGGCGCATGATCCTTGGTGAGCGCGATGTAGATCTGGGAATCGGCGGGCGAGATCAGCGCACCTTCCGAAAGCGACAGGTTGATCGACGAGTACGGCTGGCCGACGATGTCGAGCATCGTATCCAGCTCGTCGGCCGGTATGATCTGTCGGATCGTCCGTTCGATGTTGAACAGCCGCTTCTCGGTCTCCTCGATGCGCATGCCAGGCGGCCCGCGAACATGGAGTTTCATGAGGCCGGCATCGACGGTCGGGAAAAAGTCCTTGCCGAGCAGCGGGGTCAGGGCGAGCGACACCACGACGAACACGCCGAACGTGACGATCAGGAACCAGCGGTGATCGAGGAAGAACGCGAGCAGGCGACCGTACCGAGTGCGGAGGCGCGCGAAGCCGGCGTCGAACCACTTGATGAACTTGTTCGGGTTGTGATGGTTCTGGGCTTCCTTCTCGAGCAGGAAGCGGATCATCACCGGCACGATCGTGCGCGACAGGATGTACGACATCACCATCGCGCAGACGACGGAGAGCCCGAGCGGCACGAACAGCGACTTCGCCGCGCCGGTGAGGAACGAGATCGGCAAGAACACGATGCAGATGCAGAGCATCGAGACGAAGGCCGGTACCGCGATCTGCTGTGCGCCATCGAGGATCGCGCGAACGAACGGCTTGTGATGGCTGAGGTTGCGGTGGATGTTCTCGATCTCGACCGTCGCATCGTCGACCAGGATGCCGACCGCGAGGGCGAGGCCGCCGAGCGTCATCACGTTGAGGGTCTGACCGAGCACGTGGAGCATGAGGATCGAGAAGAAGATCGCGAGCGGGATGCTCGTGATGACCACGATCGTCGAGCGCCAGCTACCGAGAAAGATCAGGATCATCAGCGCGGTGAGACCGGCGGCGATCAGGCCCTCGTGGAGCACGTTGCTGATCGAGTTGCGGACGAACAGCGACTGATCGAACAGCAGCTTGATCGAGAGGTGGCCGCGCGCTTCCTTGGGCAAGCGCTCGAGCGCGCGCGGGATCGTCTCCTTGACCGCGTCGGTGACATCGAGCGTCGATGCGTCGCCGTTCTTGAGGATCGGCATTAGCACCGAGCGCCGGCCCGCGACGTGGACCATGTTGGTCTGGGGCGATGCACCGTCGCGCACGCTCGCGACATCGCGGATGTAGAGCGTGCGTCCATCGACAGTCTTGATCGGAAGTCCGCCGATCTCCTCGAGCGTCTCCGGCGTCGACGACATGATGATCGGATACTCGTTGTTGCCGAGCTTCGCGGTGCCCGACGGCAAGATCACGTTTTGGTTCGAGAGCGCCGTGTTGACGTCGCGCGGCGAGATGCCGGCGCCATGGAGGCGCGCCGGATCGATGTCGACCATGATCTGGCGCTGCTTGCCGCCGTACGGATACGGAATCTGCGCGCCCGGGATGGTCGCGATCTCGGCGCGAATGAAGTTGATGCCGTAGTCGAACAGCTGCTGCTCGCTCAGCGTATCGGTCTCGAGCGCGAGCATCATGATCGGCACGCTCGTCGCCGAGTAGCGCAGGATCAGCGGAGGAATCGCGCCCGGTGGCATCGAGCGGATCGCGGTCTGCGAGATCGCGGTGGTCTGCGCGATCGCCTGCGGCACGTCGGCGCCGGGCTGCAGGTAGATCTTGATGATCGAGTTGCCCGTGAGGGTCTGCGATTCGACATGATCGATGTCGCTGACGATCGTGGTGAGGAAGCGCTCGAAGCCGTTCGTGATCCGCTTCTCCATGTCCTCGGGTGGCAGCCCGCCGTACTGCCAGATCACGGAGATCACCGGGATGTCGATCGACGGGAAGATATCGGTCGGCATCTTCTTGCCGCCGATGCCGGTGATGGTCGAGAGGCCGCCGAGGGCGATCAGGATCGCCATGACGACGAACGTGTACGGGCGCCGTAGAGCGATCTTGACGATCCACATGACTGCCGACCGAGTCTGCCCTGAAGCTATGAACTGAGAAGATGATTAGGCAGACAAGTCTGTCTTGTTAACTCTTCTTCGCTATTCTCCGACGACGCGGCCACTTCAATAGCCCTAGGACAAGGGCACCGGTCAGCGCCGGGGACCCCGGCCCGGACTGCGTGCCACAGCAGCCTCCCCTGGCCGATCGGGTATGTGCGATAGGCTGCTGGACCGCGATTGGCGTCACCGACGCCGAGACCGCTTCGGCATCCGGCTTCACCGTGCACTGGGCATCGAGGGCGATGACGAGGGCCTGCGACCCGCTCTTGATGTCGACGCTACAGGTGCTGCCGGCAGGCTTGCCGGTCGCGGACGCGGCATCGAGTACGACGTGTAGCCCGGGCGGCGCGGTGTAGGTAAAGTCGGCTTTCTTGGTCGGCCAGATGACAGTTGCGTCACGCAACTTCAGCTGCAAACCGGTCCAGCCGCTGCCCTGGATCGCCGTCGCGGCGATCGGCGCACCCGCGGTCGCGGAGATCACGTGCACAGCGCGCGGCGAGGGACCGGCGAGCTCGATCCGATCCTCGGTGACAGGGACACGCGCGGCGTTACACTGGCCGCGCAACGTGCCCGCCGCGAAGCAATCCTTCAGCGTGTTCGCGGCGATCGTGGGCGTGCCCGAGGACTGACCGATCACGGAGATCGCGAGCGTGCTCGCGCCGATCGTCGCACTCGCCGTCGCGCCCGAGAGCGCGAGCTTGCCTGGCGTGCGAAACCGCAGGTGCATCTCGCGATCGGCGCCACCGGTCTCGGCGCGATCGATCACGACGAGCGCGGCGTCCTTGCCATCGGTGCTCGGCACGAGGACGAAGTCGCGCGAGGCGCTGGCGATATCGGTCGGACGATCCTGGAACTTGTACTGCTCGGCGTAGTTGCAGCGCGCCGCGACGACCCCGCTCGCACGTTGCGTGACCCACTCGAAGCCCGTCTTCTCGCCCCAGAAGCCCTGGCTCGGCTGATAGTCCTTCGGGAGTTGCAGCGAGCGCACCGTCGGCGCGTTGCTGGTCAGCGTCGACTGCGAGCCATACGGCGACGGATCGATGATCAGGTCATCCTTGCCGCGGCTGAGCACGAAGTTGCCGGCATTGGCCTGCCGATGATCGACATCGAGCATGGGCGCGCACTGCGCGACGAACCAGATCGCATCCGGACTCCAGTTCGCGCGCGCGAACACCGTGCGCACCGCATTCGCGACGTACCAGGTCGGCCACAGCTGGCGCGGCGGAAGCACTGGCTTGTCGCCGACACCGGCGAGTGCGTCGTAGAGCAACCAATCGACATCGACGAGCTGCAAGCGCGCTAGCTCGCCCCGCGCCCAACGTCGATCGTCGTCGGAAGCATCGCCGAGCGCGATCGCATCGAGGGTGAGCACACCGGTCTTGATGTAGGCGTGCTCTTCCTCATCGGCATCGCCGCCCGCGAACACGCCGTCGCTCGGCGTGAGGCCGTAGACGTGGACGCGCAGCACCTGATCGAGCCAGCGCGCGGTGCTCACCAGCACGCCCGCGTTGCGCATCATGCGTGCGCCGATCGCTATCTCGGCGACCGAGAGCGGACCGTACTGCCAACCCTCGGGCCACGCGCCACCGGCGAGCAGGCCATTGTCGCTGAACACGCCCGCCATGTCCCTGCCCCACATCTTGTCGGCAACCTCGTGCCACAGATCCTTATTATCGCCGTCGCCCGCCTGCGCGATCGTGATCGCGGTCGCCGCGAGCAGATAGCCGGCGTGATAGTTCGTGCCCGGGCCGTCGTGGCGATAGCCATTCGCGCGCCACCAATCGAGCCACGCCTTCCAGCGCGCGCGCGTCCGATCGCGCAACGCGGGCGGCATCCGATCGTGGAGCCAGTCGTACGCGATCGCGGTGTACGGACCGACCATGCGGATCGGGTAGCCGTCGTCGTGACGCACGGCGGTGTCGCCACCTTTGCCATCGCCGATCAGGTCGTGATCGTCGAGCAGCGCGGTGAAGAACTTGATCGCGGTCGCGGCGTCGGCCTGGTCGTCGGTCGCGGCCCACGCCACGAGGCAGCCCTGGAGCACCTTGGCCCATTCGGACCCCTCATAGACGCCATGATCGTACTCGTGGGTCGCGCGTGCGCGGGCGCACAACTTGATCGAGCCGATGACCGGGCCGTGCTCGGCGCTGGCCTGGGCGCGCCAGGCCGCCCGGAGGTCCTTGTCGAGGATCATCCTCGGATGGGGGCCGGTCGGTTCGGGCGGCGCGGCGTGCGCGAGCGTGCAAAGCCCCAGCACCACGATAGAAATGCCGAGCTTCACGCTAGAAACCGTAGCACTAGTCAGCGGACAAGGCTTACGTTCGGCACGCTCGCATGGTGTCGCGTCGTCCTCGCATCGCGGTCTTGATCCCTTGTTACAACGAGGAGGTCGCGATCGGCGACACCGTTCGCGGCTTCGCGGCGGCACTCCCCGAAGCCACGATCTACGTCTACGACAACAACTCGAAGGACAAGACGATCGAGCGCGCGCGGCAAGCGGGGGCGGTCGTGCGCTCAGAAAATCTCCAGGGCAAGGGCAACGTCGTGCGCCGGATGTTCGCGGACATCGATGCCGACATCTACCTGATGACCGACGGCGACACGACGTACGATCCGACCGCCGCTCGCGCGATGATCGATATGCTCGTCGACCAGAACCTCGACATGGTCGTCGGCAAGCGCATCCACAAGGCCAAGGAGGCGTACCGGCCCGGTCACGTGCTCGGCAATCGGATGCTCACGGGCTTTCTCGCGCGGCTGTTCGGCCAGCGCTTCACCGATATTCTCTCGGGCTATCGCGCGTTCTCGCGGCGCTATGCGAAGTCGTTCCCCGCGCTGTCGGCCGGGTTCGAGATCGAGACCGAGCTCACGGTCCACGCGCTCACGTTGAACCTCCCGGTCGCCGAGGTCGAGACCGACTACTTCGAGCGGCCCGCCGGCTCGGAGAGCAAGCTCAACACCTATCGCGACGGCGTGCGGATCCTGCGCGTGATGCTGACGCTGTTCAAGAACGAGCGGCCGCTCGCGTTCTTCTCGTGGATGACGCTGCTCCTCGCACTCCTCGCGGTCGGGCTCTCCATCCCGGTGTTCATCACGTATTTCGAGACGGGCCTGGTGCCGCGGTTCCCGACCGCGATCCTGTCGTCGACGATGATGCTCCTCGCCTTCCTCAGCCTGGCGGTCGGGCTCGTGCTCGATACCGTCACGCGCGGACGACGCGAGGTGAAGCGCCTGATGTATCTGGCGATTCCTTCGCTCCAGGACGGCCTCGGCGTGATCCAGCGCAGCACGAGCGCGGAGCTCCTCGCGCCTGCGACAGCTGCGGCGCAACCGGGCATCAGCCACTCATAGAGCGTTAGCGGGCAGCACTGGTCGATGCGCCATCGGCGCGTCACTGTCCGGGCGTAAAGAAAGCCCCGGTCCTCGGCTCGATCGTGATCCACGCCGCCTTGGTGTGGATGTCGCTGGGTCCGGTGCGCGAGGCGCGGTGCGCCGAGGCAGCGGCGATCGAGGTGATGGAGGTCGAGGTCGAGACGCCGGCCAAGGTCGATCTGGGTGGTGGTGGCGACGGGCACGTCTCGATGAATCTAGCCGTCGCTACGCTCTCAAAAGGCGAAGCAATCACGTCCTCGAAAGACGTGGGCGAGCTCACCGGTGTTGATGATGGAAACGGAAACGGCATCGAAATCGGCGACGGCGCGGTGATCTCGAAAATCGCCGACGTGCCGGTCGCTCCGACTCCGATCGTGTCGAAGGCGCGGCCTGCAACGCTGCTCCATCCAACGCGCCAGACCGACGTCGCCGCCGCCGAGCTGTTCGAGGCTTTCGTGACCGTCGATACGGACGGTGATGTCGTCGGCGCGAAGATGGTGCAGATGCAACCGGGCCCACGCGGCGAGATGGCGAGCGAGTTGATCTTTCGGTTCCGCTACGCGCCCGCGCTCGACGACGATGGTCACCCGATCAAGTCGTCGTTCGTCCAAGAATTCGCGGTGCGCTAGCTCGCCGTGGGCGTGTGGTTGGGAGCCCATCGATCGACCGTCGAGCTATCCTACTCGTACCCATTCGCCGATGACCGGCGATCGGTGACGAGCCGCTCACCGACTCCACGTTCGGAGTCGATGTCGGCTACCGCTCTTGGGCTCGCTGACGAACCAGCGGACGGGCGTTAGTTCGAAATAGACGCCGCGCCGGCTGACATCAGAAGCTCGCTGATCTTTCGATTCCGCGACGCGCCGCTCTCGACGACGATGGCCAGCCCGCAGTGCGCCAGGCGCAACTACGTAGTTTTGCGCACGCCGACAAGAGTCCATTCCGCATGATGATGCGCGCGCGTGTTATCACATCCGCCGGGTGGGCATGGCTGGCGACAACATCGGCGAGCTCGAGGAGCTCCAAGCACGATCGCGCCTCATGCGAGCGGTGTTCGACAGCCTCCTGACCGCGCTCCTGATCTCTGACGATACGGGGAGATTTCTCGATTCGAATCCGGCGGCGAGCCGGTTGTTCGGGATCCCCCGCGCCCAGCTGCTCGAGTCTAGCGTCGGGATGTTCGCGCAGCTCGCGCAACGCGGTCGCGATGGGCTGACGCTGTTCACGCTTCGCGACGGCACCCAACGCACCGTCGAGATGAGCGAGAAGCCGAGCGTGATGCCCGGCAAACACCTCTGGGTGTTGCGCGATGTCTCGGCGCGGGTGGCGGCCGAGGATGCACTGCGCCGCAACGGGCACGGGCCTGGGACTCTCCACGGTGTTTGGCATCGTCGAGCAGAGTAGTGGCTACGTCGATGTCACCAGCGAGCTCGACAAGGGCACGACGTTTTCGGTCTACATCCCGCGCACGAAGCAGGTGCCGATCGTGACGTTCGTGGATGCGACCGCGACCGTCGCACGTGGGCACGAGACGATCCTGCTCGTCGAGGACGAAGCGCAGGTCAGGACGGTCGCGTGCTCGATCCTCCATCGCAACGGCTATACGGTGCTGGAGTCGTCGAATGCCGGCGAGGCGTTCCTGATCTCGAAGAACCACGCACCCGCGATCGACCTCTTGCTGACCGATGTCGTGATGCCGAGGATGAGTGGTCGCAAGCTCCCCGAAGAGCTCGAGTTGACGCGGCCCGCGATGAAGGTGCTCTACCTCTCTGGGTACACCGACGCTATCATCCGGCACGGCGTCCTCGATGCAGGTACGTTCTTCCTGCAGAAGCCGTTCACGCCGGAGCTCTTGCTCCGCAAGGTTCGAGAAGCGCTGGGGCCCACTGGGGGCCTGACTCGCCACGACAACGTCCCGCTTCGCGAGTAGGCTGCGTGCATGGCAGAGCTTGCTCCCGAGGATCAGAAGCCCGGCGCCGAGGTCCAGAAAGCGAAAGCGCCCTCGCCCTTCAAGCTCGACGCCGCGGTTCGCAAGGAGCTCGAGCGGTTCGGCTTCGACGAAGCCCAGCTCGTCAGTTTTGCGGCGCGCGCG
>JAYWCI010000091.1:0-5411 GCA_043780895.1 Kofleriaceae bacterium
CTCGGCGGCGGGACGCGAGGGGTCACCGGTCTCGGAGTTTGCGGCCAGGTCCTTTGCACGCGAGGCCGCGTAGGCCGCAACGCCGCCGAGCCCGAGGAACAGGAGGTGAGGCATGCCGGGCAAGAGGCCGATCATGCCGAGCAGCGCGCCGGTGACTTGCAGCGGGCGCTTGCGCGCGAACAGCTGGCCGGAGAGCGCCTGGCCGAGCTGCGCGTCGTCACCACGCGTCGCGAGCAGCGCGGAGCCCGTCGAGACGAGCAGCGCGGGGACCTGCGCGACCAAGCCGTCACCGATCGAGAGCACGGTGAACGTCGCGCCGGCGTGTCCAAACGACATGCCCTTCTGTGCGACGCCGATGATGATGCCGGCGACGATGTTGACGATGAGGACCAGGATGCCGGCGATGGCATCACCGCGGACGAACTTCGAGGCACCGTCCATGGCGCCGTGGAAATCGGCTTCGCGCTGGACCGCGAGGCGGCGGGCGCGAGCTTGCTGCTCGTTGATGAGGCCGGCGCCGAGGTCGGCGTCGATCGCCATCTGCTTGCCCGGCATCGAGTCCAACGTGAACCGCGCGGAGACTTCGGAGATCCGCTCGGCGCCCTTGGTGATGACCACGAAGTTGACGATCACGAGGATGAGGAAGATGACCGCACCGACGACGAAGTTGCCGCGGATGACGAAGCGGCCGAACGCGGCGATCACCGAGCCGGCTGCGTGCTCGTCGGTGCCTGTCAAGATCAGGCGGGTCGACGCGATGTTGAGTGCGAGGCGAAACAGCGTGACGAACAGGAGCAGCGATGGGAACGACGTGAAATCCGTCGGCTTCTCGACGTAGAACGCGACGAGGAACGTCAGCGCACTGATGCACAGCGACATGCCGATCAAGAGATCGAACAACTGCGGCGGAAGCGGTGCGAGGGCGATCCCGAGGATGCCGACGAGCGCCGCGGCCATCACGAATCCACTGCTCTTTTTCACGACGCGGCGCTCCGGTTCTTGATCCGGTAGACGTACGCGAGGACTTCAGCGACCGCGCGATAGAGGTTTGCCGGAACGGGCTTGCCCTCTTTGACGAGCTTGTGGAGGGCACGCGTGAGCGGCGGGCGGCTGATCACCGGGACGCCGTGCTTGCGTGCGACTTCGCGGATCTTCTCGGCCGACTCGTCCATGCCTTTTGCGACGACGACCGGAGCCGCGTCCTTCTTGTCGTCGTACTTGAGGGCGACCGCGTAGTGCGTCGGGTTGACGATCACGACATCGGCTTTCGAGACGGCGACCGACATCCGGCGCTTCGCCATCTCGCGCATCTTCTGGCGACGCTTGCCTTTGATGTGCGGGTCGCCTTCTTGCTCTTTGTGCTCGCGCTTGACCTCGTCGGTCGACATCTTCATCTGCTTGGAGAGCTTGCGTTTCGCGAGGTAGTAGTCGAGCCCCGAGATCGTGAGCAGCACGCCGATGACGGCCTCGAGCACGCGAGCGATCGACGACGCCGCCATGCCGGCGAACGCGAGCGGCGTCGTCGGATGAACCTTCGCGGTGCCCGCGAGCGCGATCGCGACGACGAGGCCGACCGCGATCATCTTCGCCATCGCGCCACCCGTGCGACGTACGACCGCGCTGAGGCCGAACGTGTTCATCAAGTTCGCGCCCGGGTTGATCCGCGTGAGATCGAACTTGATGCCCTTGAACGCGGGCGGCCAACCGAGCTGGCCGAGGATCGCGGCGAGTGCACCGAGCGCCGCGCCGATGACGACCGGGAACGCCGCGCTCATGAACGCGTGGAACGCCTGGCTGGTGAGGCCGTCGTGGCTCAGGCCGTCGGCCGACATCGCGACGTCGCGCGCGAGGCCGCGAATCGCCGCCCAACCGGTAGCACCCGTCAGGAGGAGCGCGATCGCGCCGCCGGCAAAGGTCGCAGCAGAGACCACATCCTTCGAGAGGGCGATGTCACCGCGCTTGCGGAACTCGCGAACTCGCTTGGGAGTTGGCTTCTGGGTTTTCTCGGATTCGCTCACGTTGCGGGTGCTACTTCAGCAACCGCTGTGCCCGCGCTACGTCCTCGAAATGTCTCGTTTTACGATCGTCGCTGTCGCCAGCGCTGGCGCTGTCAAACGGTCCAGAACGGTCCGGAATGACGCCGTCACGCTGGGTGGGGCCATTTGTTGAGGGCCGCTGACCGTCTACTCTGCTGGTTTGATCGTGTAGTTGATGGTCCCACCACCGACCCCACTACACTGGACATAGCGGGTCCGGAGGAGCGACGCGGTGACCATCGGAATCGGGCAGTCGTAGATAACTTCGCTCCCCGGGTCGTCCTTGTCGGATGATTGGAGATCGAGCGCGGTCCCGTCGGTGAGCATGATCGTGAACGGGCCGGCGAACGTCGCGTTGAAGCTGTTGGGGTTGACCGGTGTCGACTGGACGACCGCGCCACCGACGGAGATGTCGACGTAGATATCGGGCGTGCCGTCACCGTCGCTGTCCCATGGCATGCCGTCGGGTTTCAGGTTCGGTGCGGTCGCCGAGATGTTCGTGATCACGTAGTCGTGCGGGAACGCGACCGTGCACGCACCGCCACTGCACACGTTGCTCTCGCTGCACAGATCGATCGACGACGAGCTCAGGCACGCCGAGTGGCCGCCGCTACCATTGTCGACGGAGCAGCCGGCGAGGCCGACATCGAGCAGGATCAGGATCAGGGCCCGAGAGGTCCAGGAGGTCACGTTCCACTATCGTAGGACATTCACGGTCGCGTGCGCCACATCCATGGCACCCGCGACGAAGCCACCCGCGGTGGCGACGAGCAACGCCAAACCGACGAGGATGACGGCCGAGAGGGCGATCGAGAACACGTTCACCGCCGGGGCAGCACGGTTCATCACGGCGAGCCCGAGATTGCCGACGAGCGCGGCGAGCATGATCGGGGCGGCGAGCGACAACCCGTAGCCGAACGACGAGCAGGCCTGGCGCACGAGCTCGTTGCTGCCAGCGAGGATGGTGAAGGTCGAGGCTGGCACCGTGACGCTGCGCACGATCGCCTCGAGGCCATGCGCCGAGATGAATGCGAGGCTGCCGAGGGTCGAGCACATCGTACGCAGGATGCCGGCGTTCTCACCGGCGTGGACGTCATACTCCGATGCGAACCCGAGGCCGAGGCTCATACCCATGAGCTGGCCCGCGTTCGCGATGCGCGCCATCACGAAGCGCGCGGTGAGCCCGGTGACGAGCCCGGAGCCGAGCTCGATCAGCGCTGCCGCGGGGAGCTCGTCGAGCTCGACACCCGGGCGATTCGCAGCGATCGCGATCGCGACGGAGACGGAGAACACGAGGCGCGCGCGGACCGGCACCCCGGTATCGCCGATCACGGGCGCCGTGAACGCGACGGCGCCGACGCGCATCAGCGCGACGAGGAACGCGCCGAGCTCTGCGGGAGTGATGATCATGGATGGAGATCGGGAGTGCCGAGGTCGGTGGGGCCGGCGTTCGTCGACGACGTCGCCGTCGAGGTGAATGCGGTGATGGCGAAGCCGCCGATCTTGTCGAGCATCCAGTGACCGGCGAGCGCGAGCGTGACGAGTGCGACTGCGAGCTTCGGCACGAACGTGAGGGCGGACTCTTGCAGCTGGGTCGCGGTCTGGACGATCGCGATCACGAGACCGATCACGAGGCCGATGATCAGGAACGGGGCGGCAACCTGGGCGGCGATGGTGAGCGCCGAGCGCCACAGATCGAGCAGCGAGTCTTCGTTCATCCACGGACTCCGCGCAGGAGCGATTCGACGACGAGGTGCCAGCCATCGATCATCACGAACACGAGGAGCTTGGCGGGTAGCGCGACGACGCTAGGCGGCACCATCACCATGCCGAGCGAGGTCAGCACCGTCGCTGCGACCAGGTCGATGACGAGGAACGGCAGCAAGATCGTGAGGCCGATCTTGAAGGCCATGCGGAGCTCCGAGAGGATGAACGACGGGATCAGCGCGCGCATCGGAATCTCTTCCATCGTCGCGGGACGCGCCGATTTCGAGACCTCGAGGAAGAGTTGCAGATCGGTATCCGCGGTGTGCGCCATGAGGAACTTGCGGAGCGGCGGCAGCGCGGCTTCGAGCGCTTGTCGCTCGTCGAGCTGGCCAGCGAAGTACTGCTTGCCACCCTTGTCGTACATCTCCATCGCGACGGGCGCCGAGACGAAGATCGTCATGAACAGCGCGAGACCGACCAGGACTTGGTTCGGCGGAGCCGACGGTGTGCCGAGGCCGGTGCGGACGAAGCCGAGGACGACGACGAACCGGACGAAGCTGGTGCAGGACAGGACGATCGCGGGGAGCAGCGTGACGAGCGTGAGGAGGACGACCATCCCGAGCGGGCCAGCGGTCGTGCCCGATTGCTGGTGCAGTTGGCTCGGATCGATCCCGAGCTGGCCAAGCGGGTTCACCGGCGACCGCCCGATGCGGTGAGCATCTCCTTGGCCCACTCGAGGTCAGCGTCTTCGTCGTCGGTCGCGATGTCAGGGTTGATCGGCGGAAGGGTCGGCTGCACCGTGCCGGCGCGAGCGCGCAGCTTCAAGATGCCGGCGACCGCATTGCTCTGGAGTTGCGGAGCGAGTGGGAGTTGCGGAGCGGGTGCTTCGATCTCGGCCGCGAGTTGCTGCTGGAACGTCAGGGCACGCTCGAGTTGCGTCGCCCGCGGCAGATTCTTCTCGGCGCCTTCCCGGTCGGTTTTCGACCACGAGCCGAGCATGTGCACGTTCTGCTGGGTGACCGAGACGAGCATCTCGCGACCACCGGCCGAGAGCCACATGACCTTTGCCTTGTTGCCGAGCGCGCGCTGCGCGATGACGTCGATCGTCGACGTGACCGCGGCGTCCTTCTTCTTCTTTTTCATCATGTAGCCGCACGCGAGCAGCGTGACGAGCGCACCGATGCCGTAGACCCCGGGCGAGGTCGAGAATCCGTCCTTGGCTTCGGGCGGAATCGGATGCGATTCGATCGCGGCGGCCAGCTTCGGTTCGATCTTCGGTTCGATCTTCGGTTCGAGCTTGGCGACCGGCGCTTCGACCTTCGTCGGCACGGGCTTCGGCGCGACGACCGGTGCGGGTGTGGCCGCGGGCGTCGCGACCACGGCGTGGCGCGGGAGAGCGATGTGGAGGTCGGTGCCGACCTGCGTCGCCTTCGCGAGACCGGCGAGCGTCTTGACCTCGGGGCGATCGAGGCGGGTCTTGATGCTGAGCACGCGGTTCGCACTGCCGTCGAACTCGACGAGGAACACCGTCGGGTCCGCACTCGTCATGCGCATCGGGCCTACGGCTGCGCCGTTGACCTGGATCTCGATGCGCGAGCGTACCGAGGAGAAGTTGAGGTTCTTCGCTTCGACGTTGTGCGCGATGACCTCGACGCTCTGGCCGTGGTC
>JAYWCI010000092.1:0-58674 GCA_043780895.1 Kofleriaceae bacterium
CGCCGGGTTCGACGGGTTCGTGTACTGGTCGAGGATGAACGCGTTCGGGATGATCTCCTTGAGACGCCGCGCCACCATGATGTGGCTCTCGGGTGCATCCCACGCGGCCTCGGTCGGGGTGCGGATGATCTCGGCGCCGAGCGCCTCGAGGACCACCTGCTTTTCCTGCGACATCTTCTCCGGCATCGTGATGATCACGCGATAGCCGCGCACCGCTGCCGCCATCGCGATGCCGATGCCGGTATTGCCCGAGGTCGGCTCGATCAGCGTGTCGCCCGGTTTGATCCGGCCCGACTTTTCGGCGTCGATCAGCATCTTGACGCCGATGCGGTCCTTGATCGAGCCACCGGGATTCATGAACTCGCACTTGCCGAGCAGCTCGCACGGGAGATCGCGACCGATCCGTGCCAGGCGAACCATCGGCGTGGAACCGGTGGCGTCGAGAATGGAGTCCAAGATGGGGCCGGGGCTACGGGCGTTCATCACCGCGAAGTCTAGACGATCGGGGGAATCGACGTCTGCCTTTACTAGTGGTAATCACGGGCGATGTCTTCCGTCGACGAGCTCGTGGATCTGCTCAATCGTCGCATCGTCGTCCTCGACGGAGCGATGGGCACCATGATCCAGGGTCTCGAGCTCAAGCACGAAGAGCTCTGGCGCGGCGAGCGGTTCGCCAATCACCCCACGTCGGTGAAGGGCTGTACCGACCTCCTCGCGCTGACCAAGCCCGAGGCGATCGAGGAGATTCACTACCAATTTCTCGCGGCCGGCGCGGACATGGTCGAGACCAACACGTTCACGGCGACGTCGATCTCGCTCGCCGACTACGATCTCCAGGACGCCGCGCACGACATCAACATCTCGGCCGCCGGGTGCGCCCGCCGTGCCGCCGAGCGCGCGACCATGGGCGACGGCAAGCCGCGCTGGGTCGCCGGCTCGATCGGCCCGACCACGAGGTCCGCCTCGATCTCCCCCGACGTCAACGATCCGGCCAAGCGCTCGGTCACGTTCCAGGAGCTCGCCGCTTCGTTCAGCGCGCAAGCCCGCTCGCTGATCGAAGGCGGCGTCGATCTCATCCTGACCGAGACCCACCTCGACACGCTGAACTGCAAGGCCGCGCTCTACGCGATCGAGGAGCTGTTCACGCAAGGCGTCCGCCGCGTGCCGGTCATCGCCTCGGTGACCATCCCCGACCGATCGGGTCGCACGCTGTCGGGTCAGACCGTCGAGGCGTTCTTCAACTCGATCTCGCACGCGAACTTGCTCGCGGTCAGCATCAACTGCGCACTCGGCGCCGAGGATATGCGCCCTCACGTGATGGAGCTCGCGCGCAACGCCGGCATCCGCGTCGCGTGTTATCCGAACGCCGGCCTGCCGAACGAGATGGGCGGCTACGACGACACGCCGGCACAGATGGCAGGCGTGATCGGCAGCTTCGCGCGCGAAGGCCTCGTCAACCTCGTCGGTGGCTGCTGCGGCACGCGCCCGGAGCACATCACCGCGATCCGCGCGGCGATCGAGGGCGTCAAGCCGCGCACGATCGCGGTGCCCGCGAAGTACATGCGGCTCTCGGGCCTCGAGCCGCTCACGATCACGCCGGAGACCAACTTCATCATCGTCGGCGAGCGCACGAACGTGACCGGCTCGGCCGCGTTCCGTCGCCTGATCAAGGACGAGAAGTACGAAGAAGCCGTCGCGGTCGCGCGCGACCAGGTCGCTGGCGGCGCGAACATCCTCGATGTCTGCATGGACGAGGGCATGCTCGACGGCGTCGCCGCGATGCGGCGGTTCATCAACTTGCTCGCCGGGGAGCCCGATGTCGCGCGCTTGCCCGTGATGGTCGATAGCTCGAAGTTCGAGGTCATCGAGGCCGGGCTCGAGTGCCTGCAGGGCAAGGGCATCGTCAACTCGATCTCGCTCAAGGAAGGCGAGGAGCCGTTCATCCGGCACGCGAAGATCGTGCGCAGGTTCGGCGCGGCGGTCGTGGTGATGGCGTTCGACGAGACCGGCCAGGCGACCACCGCCGATCATCGGCTCGTGATCGCGCATCGCGCGTACAAGATCCTGACGGAGCAGGTCGGGTTCCCGCCCGAGGACATCATCTTCGATCCGAACATCCTCACGATCGGCACCGGCATCGAGGAGCACGATGGCTACGCGGTCTCGTTCATCGAGGCGATCAAGCGGATCAAGGCCGAGCTCCCCGGGACCAAAGTCTCGGGCGGTGTCTCCAACCTGTCGTTCTCGTTCCGCAGCTCGCCGCGCGTGCGCGAGGCGCTGCACTCGGTGTTCCTCTATCACGCGATCCAGGCCGGCATGGACATGGCGATCGTCAACGCCGGTCAGCTCGCGGTCTACGAGCAGCTCGATCCGAAGCTGCGCGAAGCGGCGGAAGACCTCGTGCTCAACCGGCGGCCAAAAATGGAGGGGCCGGAATTTACGTCCGGCACCGAGGTAACCGCGACCGAGAGAATGCTCGCGATCGCAGCGGAGTTCTCCGGCAACACGGTCCGCAAAGAAGACGAGCTCGAGTGGCGCAAGGGCACCCTGCCCGAGCGGCTCGCGCACTCGCTCGTCAACGGCATCACCGATTTCATCGATCCGGATATCGCCGAGGCGCTCGCCACGTACGCCAAGCCGCTCGACATCATCGAAGGTCCGATGATGGACGGCATGAACATCGTCGGCACGCTGTTCGGCACCGGCAAGATGTTCCTCCCGCAGGTCGTGAAGTCGGCGCGCGTGATGAAGAAGGCAGTCGCGATCCTCGAGCCGCTGATGGAAGAGGAGAAGCGGCGCACCGGCGATACGACCGCAAAGGGCAAGATGGTCATCGCGACCGTCAAAGGCGACGTCCACGATATCGGCAAGAACATCGTCGGCGTCGTGCTGCGCTGCAACGGCTACGAGGTCCACGACCTCGGCGTGATGGTGCCGGCGCACAAGATCCTCGATACCGCGATCGAGCTGAAGGCGGACCTCATTGGACTCTCGGGCCTGATCACGCCCTCGCTCGACGAGATGATCAGCGTCGCGACCGAGATGACTCGCCGAGGCATGACGATGCCTCTGTTGATCGGCGGTGCCACCACGAGTGGCAAGCACACCGCCGTGAAGATCGCGCCGGCATACACGAATGGCACGGTGCACGTGCCCGATGCATCGCTCGCCGTCGGCGTGCTCGGCAAGCTGCTCGGCAGCAATCGCGCCGGCTATCTCGCCGAGATCAGCGCGAAGCAGCAGACCGCGCGCGCGCAATACGCCGTGTCACAGAAGCGGCCGATGCTCACGTACGCCGAGGCCAAGGCACGCCGCGAGAAGATCGATTACACCACGATCGCTGCGCCCGCGTTCACGGGCGTCCGCAACCTCGATCTCGATCTCGCCGTGCTCGCCGAGTGGATCGATTGGTCGCCGTTCTTCCATACCTGGGAGCTCAGCGGTCGCTATCCCGCGATCCTCAAAGATCCGAAGAAGGGCGATGCCGCCCGCAAGGTGTTCGCCGACGGCAAGGAGCTGCTCGCGAAGATCATCGACGGCAAGTTGCTGCGCGCGAAGGCGACCTACGGGTTCTGGAACGCGGCCTCGAACGGCGAAGACATCACGGTGTTCGACGGCACGCGCGAGCTCGCGAAGTTCCCGATGATGCGGCAGCAAGAAGCCAAGGAAGTTTGTTTCTCGCTCGCCGACTACATCGCTCCGGCCAGCGGCGGTCGCCCGGTCGACTACCTCGGCGCGTTCATCGTGACCGCCGGGATCGGTACCGACGAGCTCGCCGGATCGTTCGAGAAGCAGCTCGATGACTACAACGCGATCATGTCCAAGGCACTCGCCGATCGGCTCGCCGAAGCCGCGGCCGAGTACATGCACCACCAGGTGCGTGCAGACTTCGGCTACGGCAAGGCGGAGCAGCTCACGCGCGAAGACATCCTCGCGGAGAAGTACCGCGGCATTCGCCCGGCGTTCGGTTATCCGGCCTGCCCGGATCACACGCCGAAGGGAAGGCTGTTCGAGCTGCTCGGCAACGCCGCGCATCACGGCGTGTCGCTGACCGAGAGCTACGCGATGATGCCGACCGCCTCGGTCTCGGGCCTGTACTTCGCGCATCCCGATGCGAAGTACTTCGCGATCAGCCGGATCGGCACCGATCAGCTGGCGGACTATGCGAAGCGCCTCGGGGTCTCGACCGCCGATGTCTCGCGCATGGTTCCGCAGCTGCTCGGCTAGCTCGCGACGAACACGATCACGACGGCGAGCACGAGCACCGCGCCGACCCCGAGCGCGGCGAACACGCGTCTGCGACCGGCCTTGAGATCTTTGACCATCAGGCCTTCGTTCACTTCATCGGCTTCGTCGAGCGGCGCGTGCTGGCCGGTCGCGAGCTTTGGCATGTACTCGGTCTTGCCGGTATGGACACCGAACGCGACCGAGTCGACGAGGTTGATCGGCTCGGCGCCGTCGTCGTAACGGTCCTCGATCGGCATCATGTCGGCCGCCTTGGGCGCCATGATGTCGTGCGGATCCGCTTCCTGTGCGGCCTCGGCGTCCTTGACGCCCTTCTTGAACCACAACGTCTCGCGAAATTTCGGTCGCATCACTCCGAGAGTCGACCGCCGTCCCCCGGTGTTGATGCCCTGTGAAATGTGTGCGAGCTAGCGCGCGAACGTGCGGAGATCGAACGTCTCGTCCTGGACGCGCCCATCCATGCCCGCTCCCGCGGTCCACGATTTGGCATCGCCACACTCCTGGCAGATCCGAATATCTCGGCCTCCGGAGCGGCCCGAGATCGCGAAGATCACGACGGCGTTCGTCTTGCAAGCAGCGCACTCGTGCAGGAACAGGTCGTCCTGGCGAAACCCGCGCTTCCGGAGCTTGTTCTGCAGGGTCTCGAGGTCATCGGGCGCGGGCATCTTCTTTAGCCTAGTCTATCAGTCTCGATAGCTGCGATCGATCCGATCGAGCTTCCGCAACAGGCCCGGCCACGCCAGGCCTCCACCGGCCGAGCGCGTGACCTGCTTCGCGGCCATCTGGGCGCCCGCAACGATCTTCGGATCGATCGTGATCAGCTCGTCATGGGTCGACTGCGCGCGGACCTGGATCGTGCAGCACGCCTCGAATAGATACATGAACAGGAACGTATCGGCGATCGAGCTGCCGACCGTGAGGATGCCGTGGTTGCGCAGCATCAGGAAGTTCTTGTCGCCGAGGTCGCGCACGAGCCGCGGCTTCTCGCCCTCGTGCAGCGCGACGCCTTCGTAGTCGTGATACGCGAGGGACGCGAGCACGAAGATCGATTGCTGCGAGATCGGGAGGATGCCCTGCTTCGTCGCCGAGATCGCGACGCCGTCCAGGCTATGCGTGTGCAGCACGCACTTGGCATCTTCGCGCGCCGCGTGGATCGCGCCGTGGATCGTGAAGCCCGCGGGATTGATCTCGTACGGGCTGTCCATCAGCTTCTTGCCTTCGAGATCGATCTTCACGAGCGACGAGGCCGTGACCTCGTCGAACGTCATGCCGTACGGGTTGATCAAGAAGTGATGATCGGTGCCCGGCAGGCGGGCCGAGATGTGCGTGAAGATCAGATCGTCCCAGCCGAAGTGAGCGACCAGCCGATACGCCGCCGCGAGATCAGTACGGAGCTTCCACTCCTCTTCACTGACGCGCGACTTCACATCGTTCATGCAGCTGATCCTACCGCAGCTGCAACGTCGCGGGCTAACCGTGCCGATCCGCGACGTGCTCGCGACGTGCGTCGGGTTCGTCCTCGGCGAGGATCGCCGCTCCGCCGATGGCCGTCGCGACAACCCACAGCAGCGCGAACCGCACTAGCTGGTCTGCTTCGGCTTCGACCTGGACTTCGACGTCTTCTTCGAATCGCGAGCGATCGCGTCCTTGTCCTCGTTGCCGAGGTACTCCCAGTGCCACGCTTCGCCGGGCACGGTGCGGTGAAACCCGTAGGTCGCGCCGTGCTCCTGCAGCCAGTCGAACGCCTTGTGATCGGTGACGTAGAGATCGAGCGCCCGGCCACTCTCGTGGTTCGAGTAGCCCGGCGGAGCGGCGAGGTTGCCCTGGCCGCGGCGGTACTGCTTGTAGAGCTTCTCCTGCTTGGCGAAGCTGCGGAAGCCCGAGCGAATCTTGAGATCGACGCCCTTCTTGCGCGCGGCCTTCGCCATCACGCGGAACGCCTTCGCCGTGCGGATCTCGACATCCTTGCCGTTGATGTCGGTCAGCTTGATCGCGGTCTTTTCCCCGGCGACATAGCCGACTGCTTTGCCGGCGCTCGCGGTCGAGACCGCCAGACAGACCGCTGCAACCAGAATCAGAACGCGCGTCACGGGAACAGCCCGATACTCCACATTTCACCCGCCGGAGGCAACTGGAGACGTACTTACAGATCGGTGGCTTTGACCACCACGGGCGCGTCCTCCGGATCCTCGATGCTGGATCGTCGACCCGATACTGATCGCCGTCCAGGATGCGCGCCTCCATCCCACTGTCCTACCATTGCCGCATGTCTGATCTCGCACAGCGGTTCGCAGATGCGCAGGCCCGAATCAAGCCGGTCACCGGCCTCGGCAACGACGTCATGCTCGAGATGTATGCGCTCTACAAACAAGCGACGGTCGGCGATGTCGCGGGCTCGCGCCCGGGCATGCTCGATCTCAAGGGCCGCGCGAAGTACGACGCGTGGACCAAGCACGAGGGCGAACCCAAAGATGCCGCGATGACCGCGTACATCGCGATCGTCGAGAGGCACGCCACGTGATGATCGGCTGGGATCTCCGCGGCAAGCACGCCGTCGTGACCGGTGGCACCAAGGGCATCGGCGCAGCGATCTGTGAAGAGCTCGCGGGGCTCGGCGCGACGATCACCACGATCGCGCGCAGCGATGCCGATATCTGCGCGGACCTCGCGACCGAGCGTTCGAAGGTCGTCGCTGCGCTCGCGGGAAAACCGATCGACATCCTGGTCAACAACGCCGCGACGAACGTCCGAAAGTCCCTGGTCGACTACGACGACGAGACGTGGGAACGGATCCTCGCGCTCGACCTCAGTGCGGCGGTGCTGCTCTCGCGCGACCTCCACCCGCAGCTCCGGGCCGCGCACGCGAGCGTCATCCATATCGGCTCGGTCGCGGGCCAGCTCGCCCTGCCGACCGGCGTCGCCTATGCCGCGGCAAAGGCCGGGCTCGCGCAGGCCGCGCGCGTGATGGCGCTGGAATGGGCGCGCGATCAGATCCGCGTGAATACGGTCGCGCCCTGGTACACCCGAACGCCGCTCGCGGAGCCGGTGCTGGCCGATCCCGGGAAGCTCGCCGCGATCGTGGCGCGAACCCCGATGGGCCGTGTCGCCGAGCCACGCGAGGTCGCCAGCCTGGTCGCGTTCCTCGCCCTGCCGGTCGCCTCGTACATCACCGGCCAGTGCATCGCCGTCGATGGGGGTATGTCAGTACAGGGATTGGCGTTCACCGGCTGAGCTGGCTGATCCACTAGCCAGCCTAGCAGCTGCTGGGGTCTCGCGGCTCTAGCGGAAGTAGTGAAAGTCTTTGCACATGATGCTGGCAGGGTAGTTGCTCTATGTCCGTGACATGCGAGCTGTACTGACCGGGATCCTGTTTGCGGTGATGACCAATGGTTGCGCCGGCGATGTCGGCGATTCCACCGGTCCGCAAGGCGGCGCCATCGATCAATACATCGAGGGCTTGCCGCTGCTCCCCGTCGACCCGCCTGCCATCGTGCAAGGCACGACGTCGGCCCAGACGACCGACGGCGACTACCAGTGCACCACGCAGAACCTCCAAGAGACCCGCGACTACGATCAGATCGTGGCGTTCGCGGCGAACTCCGATTCGCTGTGGCCGGGCGCGCTCGTCAGCGCCGACTCGGTGCTCACGGGCTTGTTCACCCAGATCGTGATGCCGCGGACGGCTGGCACCATCTCGGTCAGCCTCCAGAACATCGCTGGCACCAAGAAGGCGACGATCGCCAACCCGAGCCTCGCGACCTATCGCGACGCGCTCAGTGGCATCCTCGATACCGACATCACGGGTTCGACGTCCGCCGATATCTCTTCGGAGATCGAGCAGGTGCACTCGCAAGAGCAGCTCAACATCGCGCTCGGCGTCAAGGCGAGCTGGGGCCTCGGCGTCGCGAGCCTCAAGACGAGCTTCAACTTCTCCGATAACCAGACGCGCTCGCGCTACCTCGTGAAGTACATGCAGACGTACTACACCGTCGATTTCGATGCGCCGTCGTCGCCGGCCGCCGTGCTCGACGCGAGCGTCACGCTCGCCGATGTCAAAGCGCACATCGACGAGACGCGGCCGCCCGCGTACGTCTCGTCGATCACCTACGGCCGCATGGTCGTGTTCACGTTCGAGTCGGAGTACTCCGATGAAGAGATGGGCGCCGCGCTCGACTTCGCCTACTCGGGCGGCGCCGATGTCTCGGGCAACGTCTCGGTCACCTACAAGGACATCCTCTCCAAGTCGAAGATCACCGCGTTCATCCTCGGTGGCGATGCCGGCACCGCGGTCCAGGCGATCGACAGCTACGACAACCTGATCACGTTCATCAAGGCGGGCGGCAACTACTCGAAGGATTCTCCGGGCGCGCCGATCGCGTACAAGCTCAACTACCTCAAGGACAACTCGCCCGCGCGGATGTCGGAGACCACGAACTACGACGTGAAGACCTGCAACCGCATCTCGCAGCAGGTGCAGGTCATCCTGCAGAACATCACCGTCGACGTGGCGAACGACAGCGGCGACAACCTCGAGATCTACGGCGACATCTCGGTCGAAGGCACCAACTCGGTCCCGCTCTGGCACAAGGACTCGGGCAACTACGTCCAGGTTCACCAGGGCACCTCGTTCGGTCAGGGCATCGCCACCGCGATCGTGAACGTCTCGCCCACGGGTGGCTCGACCATCAAGCTCAAGGCGCACCTCTACGACAAGGACTTTTTCTCCGACGACGACCTCGGTTCAGAGATCACGATCGACCCGTTCGAGACCGGCTGGCGCAAGGATTCCGTCGTGATCCTCACGGGTTCGGGTGCCCAGGTGAAGGTGAACTTCTCGCTGGCCCCGATCTGATAGAATCGCTTTACGTGATCGAACGAAGCGCGTAGCCAGATGTTCTGGCGCGTGACCTCGCAAGCGAATCACCCACCTAGAAAGCGGGACGGAATGAAGGCGCAACGCGTCACCATCCACACCCTCCGGCAGATGAAAGAGCGCGGCGAGAAGATCGCCATGGTCACCGCCTACGACGCGACGTTCGGGCGACTCTTTGATGAAGCTGGCGCTGACGTACTCCTCGTCGGCGATTCCCTCGGCATGGTCATCCAGGGCCATGACACCACGCTCCCCGTCACGCTCGAGGAGATGGCCTATCACTGCCGCGCCGTCGTGCGCGGTGTCTCGCGAGCCCACGTGGTCGGCGACATGCCGTTCATGTCGTATCAAGCCTCGATCGAGCAGGGCTTGACTGCTGCGGGTCGCCTGATCAAAGAGGGCGGCTGCCACTCGGTAAAGCTCGAAGGCGGCGCACCGCACGGCCTGCTCGTCGAGAAGCTGGTCGCTGCGGGCATCCCGGTGATGGGCCACATCGGCCTCACGCCGCAATCGTTCCACCAGTTCGGTGGCTTCAAGGTCCAGGGGCGCGACGCGGGTGGGCGCGAGCGCTTGCTCGCCGATGCCCTCGCGCTCGAGGCGGCCGGCGCGTACGCGATCGTGCTCGAGGCGATCCCGGCCGATATCGCGCGCGACATCACGGCGGCGCTGCAGATTCCGACGATCGGCATCGGCGCGGGCGTCGCCTGCGATGGCCAGGTCCTCGTTTGCTACGACATGCTCGGCATGAACGAAGAGTTCAAGCCGCGCTTCGTGCGGCGGTTCGCGCAGCTCGGTGCCACGATCAAGCAGGCGACCCAGCAGTACGTTAGCGAGGTGCGCGCCAGCACCTTCCCGTCGGATGCCGAATCGTTCGCGGTGACCGAGAAGCAGGCGGCGCAAACCGCGCTGTACTCGACCGTCGGCAAAAAGCCGTAGGCCTGCTAGATCACCAGGGCGTGGCGCCTGCTCTCGAGATCGAACAGCTGGTCGCGCTCGCGCGCGGCAAGCGCATCGTCGCGCTGACGGGCGCCGGCATCTCGACCGAGAGCGGGATCCCCGATTACCGCGGGCCGGATCGACCGCCGCGCGTGCGCGATCCGATGCAGCACCGCGAGTTCGTCGACAAGCCGGCGATGCGGACGAAGTACTGGGCGCGCTCGATGATCGGCTGGCCGCGGATGGCGGAGGCCAAACCGAACGCGGGCCACCTCGCGTGCGTCGCGCTCGAGAAGCGCGGCCTGCTCGCCGGCATCATCACGCAAAACGTCGATGGCCTGCACACCAGTGCGGGCTCGCGCAACGTGGTCGAGCTCCACGGCGCACTGCGCCGCGTGCGCTGCCTCGCCTGCAGCGAGATCACGTCGCGCGACTACATGCAGCAGCGGTTGATCGAAGCGAACCCGCGCCATGCCGGTGATGCGCGGATCCAGCCGGATGGTGATGTCGAGCTTCCCGATGCGCTCGTCGCCGATTTCGAGATCGTGGCGTGCACCGCGTGCGGTGGCGTGCTGATGCCTGATGTCGTGTTCTTCGGCGGCAGCGTGCCGCGCGACGTGCTCGATGCCGCGTGGACCCTGTTCGATCAAGCGGAGGTGTTGCTCGTCGCGGGCAGCTCGCTCGCGGTGTTCTCCGGCTATCGCTTCGTGCGTCGCGCCGCCGAGCGCAGCGTTCCGGTCGCGATCGTCAATCGCGGGCCGACGCGCGGCGACGAGCACGCGGCGCTGCTGATCGATCAGGCGACCGGCCTCGTGTTGCCCGCCCTCCTCGACGCGCTCTGATCGACCCCGAGTAGTCGGGGTTGCTCGGGATCGCGCGATTGTTGCGCCATGTCTACGCCCCGCGCTCGCGCTTTCTTACCGATGCGATCGTCAGCGACCCCAGATCAGCCACCCTAGATCAGCGACCCCGGTTTAGCGACCCCGGTTTAGCGACGACGACGGCGACGCTGGCCGAATAGTTCGCTGCCGGGTGTCGCCGGAGTTGATGGGCGATGATCGCCCACGGTCTGGATCGGACGCGGTGCGCTCGAACCCGCGTTGATCGGTCGCGGCTCGGTCGGCCGCGGCTGGAACGAGCGCTGGTCGTTGGATCCCGACCCCGGCATCGGTGACCTCGGTGGCCTCGGTGGCCCCGAAGGACCCGTGAAGCCCGGTCGCGGATTGTCTCTGCTCACCTGGCTCGGCGTGCTTGCTCGATACTCACCCGGGCGCGGCTGGTTCGGACCGTTCGAACGCTGGCCATTCGGGCTGTTCGGGCGCCGATCGTTCGGGCGCCGATCGTTCGGGCGATCGTTGGGGCGTTGACCGTTCGGTCGGTTGCTTTGCGGCGGTCGGGTCGTGTCCTGGCCGGTCCAGCGAGGATGTAATTCCGCCGGCTTCGCGGGCGCTTTCGGCTCGGGTGGGGACGGCGCCGGCGGCGCCGGGACGTAGTTGTTCGGACGCGGACGCGGGCTCGCGCTGTAGTCGTCGAGGCGCGGTGGCGTCGGCTGTGGCTTGCTCGAATTGTTCGGGCGCTGCGAGAACGAACGCTGGTCGTTATTCGGAGGGTTCGAATTGTTCGGACGCGAGTACGAGTGCTGGTTGTTGTTCGGAGCGTTGAAGTTGTTCGAGCGCGGCGCGAACGAACGCTCGTTGCGGCGTGGAGCTGGCAGTGGGGGCGGCAGCGGCGGCACGAACTGCGGCGTGAGATCACGACGCACGTACGCCTGCCAGATCGCGCGACCGTCGACGCGGTGCACGCCAAGCGCGGGATCCATCGTCGCGAGGTGCGAGTGGAGGTTCGTGAAGTCGCGCAAAAAGTAGAACTCGGCCCGGGTGTTGTGCGCGGCCGAGATGACCTGCGGAAAATCGATGATAGTCGGCCCGTCGACCGCGAGCAGCACGTTGTAGGGCGACAGATCGCCGTGGACGAGATCGCAGCAGAGCAAGGCGATCAGCTGTGCGACGAGATCGCAATACACGCCCATCACCGCCTCGCGCTCGAGCGTGATCTCCTCGAGCCGCGGCGCCGGCCGGCCCTCGGCGTCGAGCACGAGCGTCATGAGGAGCACGCCCTCGTAGAACATCACCGGCTGCGGCGTGCGCACGCCGGTATCGACGAGGCGATACAGCGCGTCGGCCTCGGCCGACTTCCAGGCCTGCTCGGCGGAATCTCGACCGAACTTGCCACCGCTGTCCATGGCGCGCTGGGTCCGCGTGTTGCGAACCTTGCGGCCTTCCTTGTACTGGACGTTGTTCTTGAAGCTGCGAGTGTCGCGGTCCTTGTAGACCTTGGCCGCGAGGATCAGGTCGCCGCGGCGGACCATCGAGATGGTCGCTTCCTTGCCGCTCTTGATCCGGCCAAGTACCTCGTCGATCACGCCATCGTCGAGCAGCGTGTCGAGAGAGTCAGCCACGGGCGTTGGACCGCACTATGCCCTCTCAGCGCTTCTTCGTGTAGCGATCGATCCAGGAGAGCACTTCGTCGTGCCACAGCTTGGAATTCTGGGGCTTGAGCACCCAGTGATTCTCGTCCGGGAAGTACAGGAAGCGGCTCGGGACGCCCTTGCGCTGGAGCGCGGTGAAGGTCGCCATGCCCTCGGTCTCGACGACGCGGAAGTCCTGGCCGCTATGGACGACCAGGGTGGGGGTCTTCCAGTTCTTGATGAGGTCGAACGGCTCGTCCTTCGCGTAGCCCGCGGGCTTGTCCCACGGGGTGCCTCCGTGCTCCCACTCCGGGAACCACAGCTCTTCGGTCGCGAGGTACGCGCTGCGCTCGTCGTTGTTGCCGTCGTGGCAGACCAGCGCCTTGAAGCGATCGGTGTTGCCGTTGATCCAGTTGATCATGAAGCCGCCATACGAGGCGCCGAGGGCGACGGCGTTCTTGCCATCGAGCCACGGGTACTTCGCGATCGCGGCATCGAGGCCCTTCATGAGGTCCTCGTAGGGTGCGCCACCCCAGTCCCCGTTGATCGCGTCGACGAACTTCTGGCCGTAGCCGGTCGAGCCGTGGAAATCGATGAACACCGCGCCGTAGCCGTGACCCGCGAACACTTCGGGATTCCAGCGATAGTGGAAGTCGTTGCCGAAGCTGCCTTGCGGACCGCCGTGGATGAGGAACGCGATCGGATACTTCTGGCCCGGCACGAAGCTCGCCGGCTTCATCGCGTAGCCGTAGACGGTGTCGCCGTGAGCGCCCTTGAACGAGAACTGCTCGTACGCGCCCCACGCGATCGCCTTGACCCGCGCATCGTTGAAGTGGGTGATCTGCTTGACGTCGCTGCCGTCGAGCTTGATCGTGAACAGCTCGGTCGGTTGATCGAGCATGTTGCGCGAGTAGACGATGCGATCGCCCGCGAGCTGCGGCCCACCCGCGAGGCCCTTCTCGGCGAGGAGCTTCGGCGTGCCGGTCGCGACATCGATCGCGAACAGCCCGTGGTTGCCGACGTGATCGCTCGTCGTGTAGATCGTCTTGCCGTCCTTGGCCCACTCGAAGCCGCCAACCGAGGCGTCCCAGGCTTCGGTGACGACGCGGACCTTCTTCGTCGCCATGTCGATGATCGCGAGCCGCGTGCGATCCGCCTCGTAGCCCGGGCGGACCATCATGCCGATCGCGAGCGACTTGCCATCTGGCGAGAACGTCGGCGAGAAGTCGTACGCCTTGTTCGCGATCGTGAGATCGACCGGCTTGGAGCGACCATCCGTCGCGACGAGAAACACGTCGGTGTTCGTGGTCCACGCTTGCTCCCGACCGCCGACGCGCGCGAGGTAGACGAGCGACTTGCCATCGGGTGCGATCGAGACGTCCTCCATGCCATCGAACGGCTTGACCGGCGTGTCGGTCGCGAGTCCCGGCGTTAGATCGCGCGCATCATCGGCCTTCGCCGGATCCCACACGAACAGGTGCGAGAACTTGCCGTCCTCCCACGTATCCCAGTGACGGAAGAACAGCTCGGTGTAGATCTTCGCCTTGACCTTGGACTTGGCCTTGTCGTCGTCGCGCTTCACGGTCTCGGCGAGCGTCTTCGCGTCGGGGTAGACGTCCGCGGTGAGCGCGAGGTGCGTACCATCCGGGAAGATCTCGAAGCCGTTCAGATCGACGGGCAGCTTGGTCACCGGCTCGGCTTCGCCCCCGCTCGGCGCGATTCGCCACACCTGGCTCGAACCCGAGCGCGACGACAGGAAGTAGATCCATTTGCCGTCCGGCGACCACGCCGGATCGGTGTCGTTTTCGGGGTGCGAGGTCAGGCGGACCGGCTCGCTCGAGCCATCGACCTGTACGACGTAGATGTCGAACCGACCGCGGTTGGCGTCGTAATCGGTATCACGCAGGGTGAAAGCGACACGCTTCCCGTCGGGGCTGACCACCGGGTCGCCGACTCGCTGCATCGCCAGCATGTCCTGGATCGTGAGGCCCTTGGTCGGTGCGGCAGACGCGGTCGCGGCCAGCCCGAGCACAGAGAGCACGCCCAGGAGGCCCGTGATCGTTCGTTGCATCGTCGCGATCTATCACAGTAGGGTCACCTCGTGCTCGATACGATCCTGCAGTACCTGCGGACCACGCTGGTCGTGCTCTCGGGCACTCCCGTCACCCCGCTGACCCTGCTCACCGCATTCACGATCCTGCTCGTCGCGCAGATCGTGACATCGCTCGTCGGCCGCAGCCTGGAGCGCCTGCTCGCGGCGCGCGACTTCGATCAGGGCATGCGCTACACGACCATCAAGATCACGCGCTACGTGATCATGCTGATCGCCGTGCTGATGGCGCTCGGGACGATCGGCGTCAACACCAGCGCGCTGATGGCCGGTGGCGCGGTATTGCTGGTCGGCATCGGGTTCGGGCTCCAGAAGCTCGCCGAGAACTTCATCTCGGGCCTCCTCCTCTTGCTCGAGCGCCCGGTCAAGAAGGGCGACTTCATCGATGTCGGCGGCGTGCTCGGCACGGTCGAGGACATCGGGCTGCGCGCCACGCACGTGATCTCGCGCGAGGGCGTCACGATGATCGTGCCGAACGCGAGCCTCGTCACGGCGCTGGTCGTCAACCACAGCGTGCCGACGAACGCGCGCCGGATCTGGATCAAGCTCGGCATCTCGTACGACAGCGACCTCGAGCACGTGGTGCGCGTGCTCGAGCAGGTCGCACACGACGAGCCGCTCGTGCTGGACGAGCCGAAGTACGAAGTCCGCCATCAGAACTTCGGCGACTCGGCGATCGAGCTCGCGCTGCTCGCGTGGATCCCCGAGGCGCGCGACGAGCTGATCGTCGCGTCGAAGCTGCGGTTCGCGATCTCGCGCGCGTTCAAGCGCGAGAAGATCATCATCCCGTATCCGCAGCGCGAGGTTCACGTCGTGCCGTCACAGCCGAATACGCTCCAGTGAGCTCGGCGGCCGGCGCGCGCGCGATCGAGCTCTTGTGCTGGAGCGGCCAGGTCGCGAGCGCTCCGCGGCGCACGTACGAGCGGCTGTACGACCTGCCCGAGCGAGTGCGCCCCGCGGGGATCACGCGACGAGGACACCGACCCGCGACGAAGCGCACCGCGCATTGATCGAGCGGTCCGCCAAGGCCGGCGACCTCGCCGCGGCGCTGAAGCGCGTGATCTAGACTTCTTCGTCGGCAGGACGCGCGGGCACGGTGCGGCGCGGCGGCGGCGGGGTGGTGGGCTTCGCGGGACCACCCGGCGGCACGTGGACGAGCGTGACCACGGCATCGGCGAACTCGACATCGATGCGTGACGCGAGCCGCGATTTGACCGTGCCGCGGCCGAACTTCACGTGCTCGATCACGTCGCCGATCTCGAACGTCTTGCTCGCACCGTATGGAATCACGGTCTGCTCCGGCGCGTGCCAGCCGAGGCGCGCGAGCTCGGTCACGCTATCGGTGAGAGACTGCACGACCTTGGCCTGGACCATGCCGACGCGCGGATCGATCGCGCGCTTGATCGCGACCTCGCGCGGCGTCGACCGGGTGGTGATCGGTTGATCGATGCGTGCCGCGGCCTCGGGCGGCAGCACCGCGACGACGCGTTCGATCACGCTCGCCGCGACCCGCGCGATCACGGCGGTACGCGCCTCGGTCAGCGCGCGTTGCACGGCATGCGACGCATCGATCGGCACCTTCGGCTGCTTGAGGAGCTGGGTGCCGCGATCGTCGAGCTGGGCCGTGATCTTATTGAACGTGCTCGAGAAGCTCTCGTCGCAGCGGGTGCGAGCTTCGTTGATGATCGCTTCGCGTACCGCGGGAATTGCGAGCTCGGTCTTGATCACGTCGTCGATCGCCTTGGTCATCGCGCTGCGCACGTCGTCGCCGAGCGACAGCGTGTCGTCGGCAACCTCGATCACCTCGAGGTCGAGCCCCTTGACCACGGCGGTCGCCATCTGCGCCGGCTTCGCATTGCGCGGACCGCCACCATCGAGATCGATCGCGACCAGCTGTGCGACCAGCGCGGCGAACAGGGGCTCGCGGTCTTCGAGCGACGTGCGCTCGGTCGCTTCGAGGGCCGCGAGCACGTTGTCGAGGCCGGCGTACGTGCAGACATCGAAGAAACCGCGCATCAGATCGCGCGCGAGTTGGTCGAGCGGCAAGCCCGTCTTGCGGCTCTCGAACAGGCGCGAAGCGAGCTCTTGGAGAGGGGCGAGCTGACGTTGCGGAAAGTCGACGGGCATGCGCGCACCCTACCCGAGATTGTCTCGTTCGCGATACGCGCCGTGCCGCCTCACCGACATGCGCCGTGCCAGCGTCACAACGACAGACTCGTCGTCGGTGCCAGCGGGAAAACATCGTCGCGCCGCTCCGCGGTCAACCGCCGCAGCTAGCTTCGGCCTCGGGCCGTGTCATTTCGGCGCTGCCGGCTTTTGGCTTGCTATCGTCCGGGTGTGGCTGCGCCTCTCCCCAGGCTCGCGACCGCCGCGGGTCTCGGGGACGATGATCGTCCGGAGCTGTTCGGCGACGACGACGACGACGAACAGCACCACCCGCATCCGCAGTCCGATTCTATTCATCGAGAGAACGGCGGCGCCGCGGTACCAGGGCGCATGAACCTGGCGCGCACCGCAGTCGTTCTCAGCTCGATCGTCGCCTGTGGCAGCGACCCGCTGCCGCAGCCCCACACGATCGCGTTCGACCTCGACAGCACGCTCGCGACGAGCGCCACATACTGGAGCCTGCCCTACCCGTCGGATCTGCGCCTCGCGGCCGACGGGACGGTCGACTTCACGGGCTTTCCGAACACGTTCGCCAAACCCGTCGTTACCGACCTGCTCGTCGGTGCGAAGCGCCGCGCGGGCTATCCGGTGATGCCCATCGCGTACGTCAAGTTCACCGACACCGCGCCCGATCACGCGCTCGCGGACACCACGCCCGATGCGACGATCGTCGACATCGATCCGGGCTCGCCCGAGCTCGGATCGAAGTACCCCGTGGTCGCGCAGACGCTCGTCGAGGATGCGTACACCGGCACCGGCTTGGTTGCCCTCGCGCCCTTTCCCGGCCTCGTGCTGCGGGCGAGCACCCGCTACGCGTTCGTGATCTCGAAGACCTTCGCGCCCGGCACCGAGGTACCACAGCAGTTCGCGGAGCTCGTCGCCGGCACCTCGTCGCACGCCGCCGCGACCGCGCTGTACGCACCGCTGTGGCCCGCGCTCGAGACGATCGGCGTCGCGAAGGCCGACGTGCTGGTCGCGACGGTGTTCACCACGAGCGACCAGGTCAGCGTGCTGCAAGCGCGGTCCGAGGCCGTGCGCGCCGCGCAGCACGTGACGATCGACAACGTCCACGTCGATCCGACGGATGGTGCAGCGCACACCGGTTACTGCGAGCTCCTCGCGACCGCGACCTTGCCGCAGTTCCAGACCGGCACCGCGCCGTTCGACCGGGACGGCATCTTCGAGTACGACGCGGCCGGCACTCCGATCGTGCAAGGCGCGCTGACCGTCCCGATCACGCTCACGATCCCGAATGGCCCGATGCCCGCGAACGGCTGGCCGCTGTGGCAGTTCTTCCACGGCTCCGGCGGTGCCTCGTACGACCTCGTCGACGATGGTCCGAGCGCGACCGCTGACGGGCCGCCGCTCGTCGGTGAGGGGCCCGGCGCGGTCGTCGCACGGCGCGGCATCGCGGCGGTCGCGGCGGCGATGCCGCTCAACCCCGAGCGGCTCGCGAATGCGAGCGAGTACGCGTACCTCAACTTCAACAACCTCTCGGCGTTCCCGTTCACGTTCCAGCAAGGCGTCATCGAGCAGCGCTTGCTGCTCGACGCGCTCGTCGAGCTGCAGATCCCGGCGGCGACGCTCGCGACCTGCACCGGTGCCGCGCAGACGATCCATCACTTCGATTCGACCAAGCTCGTCGCCGGTGGACACTCGATGGGCGGCATGTACACGAACATGATCGCCGCGGTCGAGCCGCGGTTCGGCGCGATCACGCCGTTCGGCGCGGGGGGGTTCTGGAACCTGATGATCCTCGAGACCGCGATCGTGCCCGGCGCGCGCGGCTTGTTGAGCGCGATCCTCGGCGTCGATCCCACCACGATCTCGTTCGTGCACCCGACGCTCGGCTTGATCGAGCACGGCTGGGAGATCGCGGATCCGATCAACTCGATGGCGCGCCTCGTGCGCCGACCCCTCGCGGGGACGCATCCGCGCAACATCTACGAGCCGATCGGCATGGACGACAAGTTCTTCCCCAACGACGACTTCGATGCGGTCGCACTCGCGTACGGCAACCGCGAAGCAGGTGACATCGTGTGGCCGAGCACGCAGACCTCGCTCGCGGTCGATCACCTCGACGGACTCGTAGCGTATCCCGTGGTCGGCGATCGCACCCCCACCACCGCGGTGGTCGTCCAGTATCACGACGACGGCATGCTCGACGCGCACTACATTCACCGCCAGCTCGACGCCGTGAAGTATCAGTACGGTTGCTTCCTGCAGACGTTCCTGCGCGACGGCACGGCCATCGTCGCGGCGCCCGCAGCACTTTCGAGCGCTTGCCCCTGAAGCACATCGATTCGGGTGCGAGCTGGGTCAGCCCGGTGTCGACCTCGTCGCGCAGTGGCGCTCTCGGTGCGTGCTCGACCTGGAATCCGTTCTGAGCGTTTACACTCGCGGCCATGAACCACGTGGTCGTGTTCCGGTCGCGGTTGCGAGCCGGAGTAGCTGACAAGTACGGCGCGCATGCGGAGGCGATCCACGACCTCGCGATCGCGCAACCGGGCTTCGTCTCGAGCAAGGACTTCACCGCCGAGGATGGCGAGCGCATCGCGCTGATCGAGTGGGCGTCGCTGCCGGAGCTCGAGGCATGGCGCGACCTCGGTCCGCATCGCGGTGCGCAGGAGCTCGGGCGCAGCGAGTACTATGCGGCCTACTCGCTGCAGATCTGCAGCGAGCTGCGCGGCTCGCGGTTCGCCGACGGTGTCCACACCAGGAGCGATCATCAGACCCGACCGATCGCAGAAGCGTGGCTCGCCGCGTTCGAGGCGCGCGATCTCGACGCGCTGCTCGCGCTCTACAGCGAGAATGCGACCCACACCTCACCGAAGATCCGCGAGCGTCATCCCGACACCGGCGGAGAGCTCCGTGGCAGGGCCGCGATGCGAGCGTGGTGGCAGGATTCGTTCGATCGCCTGCCGTCGCTTTGTTACATCGCGACGCAGATCACCGCGGGCCCCGACAGCGTCGTCCTCGAATACATCCGCCGGCTCGACGGAGTGCCGGATCTGCCCATCTCGGAGAGCTTCGACGTACGCGACGGACGGATCATCAGGAGCCGCGTGTTCCACGGCTGAGCTACAGTGCCGCCATGTTCGAGCTCGACGAGCAGACGCAAATGGTGGCAACGATGGTGCGGCAGTGGTGTCAAACCCAGCTCGCGCCGAAGATTCCGGCGCTCGAAGCGGGGACCGAACAACCGTTCGACCTGATGAAGAAGATGGCGAAGCAGTTCGGCTTCGACACGATGCTCGGCGCGTCCGTGAAAAAGCGGATCGCGCGGCTGCGCTCGGGCGAGGCCGATGACAGTGACCGCCAGCTCGCGAAGGGCATCGGCAGCCCGATGATGATGCACGTCGTCGTCAAGGAGCTGTCGCGCGTGTCGCCCGGCTTCGCGATGGGGTTCGGCGTATCGATGGGCCTGGTCGGTGGCGCGATCGTCGCGAAGGGTACGGCCGACCAGATCGAGAAGTGGGGGCTGCCGGTCGCCACGCTCCAGCAGATCGGCTCGTGGTGCCTGACCGAGCCCGATGCGGGCAGCGATGCGTTCGGTTCGATGCGCACGACCGCGAAGCCGAACGAAGCCGGAGGCTACGTGCTGAAGGGCTCCAAGACGTTCATCACGAACGGGCCCGGCGCCGACGTGTTCCTGGTCTACGCGAAGATTGACCGCGGCGAGCCCGAGCCCGGCGTCGCGACGTTCATCGTCGAGCGTGGCATGCAAGGCGTCTCGGTCGGGCCGCCGTTCAAGAAGATGGGCATGCGCGATTCGCCGACGAGCGAAGTGTTTTTCGACGAGGTCCACCTCGGTATCGAGCACCTGCTCGGCGGCAAGGAGAGAGGCCGCGGCGGACGCAGCGATACCAAGGACAGCCTCGGCAACGAGCGCTCGGGCATCCCCGCGATGGCGTGGGGCATCATCGAGCGTTGCTACGATCAGAGCCTGCAGTACGTCCGCGATCGCAAGCAGTTCGGTCGGCCGATCGGCGCGTTTCAGGCGGTCCAGCTCCACATCGCGGATCTCTACCTCAAGCTCCGCACCGTCGAGAGCGTCGTGTATCGCACCGCGTGGATGCAGGAGCACGGCAAGAAAGACATGGCGTTCGTCAACGCGAGCAAGGCGATGTGCGCGCAGTACGCGGTCGAGGCCGCGATGACGGCGGTGCAGCTCCACGGTGGCTACGGCTACATGGAAGAGCTCGGGATCGAGAAGCTCGCACGCGATGCCAAGCTGCTCGAGCTCGGCGCTGGCACGACCGATATCAACCTGCTCGCCGCCGCGCGCGAGCTGATCGGTGTCGAGTGAAGCACCTCGCGCTCGCGGTGCTGCTCGTCGCGTGTGGTCGCGATACGGACGGCGTGTTGAAGGCGCCGCCGAAAGGGTCGGGCTCCGGCGCTGCCAAGCCGATCGCGGCGAGCACGAGACTCGCCGCGTTGACGGTCGCGTTGCCTGCCGGCTGGACCGCCACCTACGACGACCGCGGGACGTGGTCGTTCGCGTCGCCGCCAGAGCAGCACGCGACCGCGCACCTCGCGCAGATGTCGGCCGCGGTCGCGCCGAGTCCCGAGGACTACCTCGCGCTGTTGCAGGCGTCGAACCAGGACACCACGTCGAAGCTCGTCGCGAAGCAGACGCTACCGGATGGCTTCGCGCTGTCGATCGAGGTCGGGCACACCAAGCGCGCGACGTACGTGGTGCGCAAGCTCGGTGCGGTGTGGATCGAGTGCGAGTGTACCGAGGTACCCGACGACGCGACTCGCGATCGCGTGATCGCTGTGTGCTCGTCCGCGAAGTTATGAAGCCTGGCTCGTGTTGGTGGCAGCGTGTGCGGCGCCGACGGAGACCCGGCCCACGCGGAAGCCACCGGACCTCGCGGACCTCGCGGCACGTGGCCTCGCGTCGCTCGATGCACGGAGACTCGAGAACGCGACGAAGTTCTTGTCCTCGGATGCGCTCAATAAGACCATTGAAGTCGCGCCGCATGTTGCTGACCGCAGCGACCATGCTCCGTGCGTCGGAAGCCGCCGGAAGGCTCGCCGTCCTTGTTCTCGACGTGAACGCTGTAGGTCTGATCGGGAAGCGCGAGGTTGAGCGGCTCGCCCGCGTCTTTCGTGAGCTCAGCACCATTGGCGCGTACCTGCCGTAGTACGTGGTTGGGTCGACAGGCACGTCTCGCTGCTCTAACACCGCTGGCCCACGAAAGTGGGCCAGCGAAATTTCGATGTACGATGAGGGGCTTGCGGATCGGGCTCGCGCTACTGGTGATTCTCGCGACCGCGCGCGTGATGGCGCAGCCGGTCTCGGAATCGATCGTGCTCGCCGGCTCGGATCCGGTGTTCCAGGCCGCGCTCGACGAGGCGGTCGCACCGGCGGGCCTCGGCGTGATCCGCGCGCAGGACGTGACGGCGCCGTCGCTCGGCGCCTTGTCCACCGCCTCGCGCGAGCTCGCGGATCGGCTGCACGCCACCGCGACCGTGTGGTTGATCGCATCGCCGAACGGCATCACGCTCGTCACGTACGATCGCGAGCGCGATCGGCTGTTGGTCCGCGAGCTGCCGTTCACGCTGCCGCTATCGGCGCCACATGCCGCCGAAGCCGCACGCATCGCTCGCACGATGTTGCGAGCGCTGCGGACCTCGGTCGATGTCGATCAGCCGCCTCCGCGCGTCGAAGATGCGCCCGCGATCCGCGCCGCGGTGGCCGCGCCCGAGCAGCGCCGCCTCGGTGTGAGCGCGCTGGTCGGAGGCCGCTTCGGCGCACCCGATGGTGACCTTGTCGCACAGCTCTCCGTGATCTGGCGGCCCGATCGGATCGGCTTCGCGATCAGCGGCGAGCTCGCGCCGAGCGCGGACGTCACGACCTCCGCGTTCATGGGCACCGTGCTCGACATCGCGGTCGCCGCGGTCGCGCGTGCACCGATGCTGATCGCGCCAGGCTTCCGGGTCACCCCCGTGCTCGGGCTCGCGGCGCACACGCTGCGGCTGCGCGGGTCGCTCTCGACCGCGCAGCCGATCCACGACACGCGGACGGATCTGGCGGCCCGGCTCGGGGTCGTCGCGAGCTACCGGGTAGGGCGCGATCTCGATGTCGGCTTCGGCGCGACCGTCGATTTGTTGCTCGATCGTCCGCGCTACGAGGCCGGAAACGTCCAAGTACTGATTGTTCCTAGGCTCCAGGCGCTCGTCGGGTTGATGGGGACGTTCCGGGTCCTGTAGTGAGATGTGCTATTGCTGCGACGGCATGAGGAAGTCCTCCACGTTCGAGCAGCTCGATCGTCGCATGCGGGTCTACGAGACCGCGCACGATCACTGCGTGCTGCCAGGCGTGCACATCGTGGGGCGGATCGACGGCCGCTCGTTCTCCCAGCTCACGCGGGACGTGATGAAGCTGACGGAGCCCTACGACCTGCGCATGCGCGACTGCATGGTGGCGACGCTCGAGCACCTCTGCATCAGCACCGGCTTCAGCGTGCTCTTTGGCTACACCCAGAGCGACGAGCTGAACGTCCTCTTGCGGCGCGATGACAGCCTGTTCGGCCGCAAGCTCCGGAAGCTGATCTCCGTGCTCGCGGGAGAGGCCAGCGCGAAGTTTTCGCTCGAGCTCGGCCGCCTGGGCGCGTTCGACGCGCGCATCTCCCAGCTGCCTACCGACGACGACGTGGTGGACTACTTCCGATGGCGCGCGGAGGACGCTCATCGCAACGCGCTCAACGGGCACGCCTACTGGCTCCTCCGCAACCAGGGCCTCGACGAGCACACGGCCACGGAGAGGCTCGTCGGCGCTTCGGTAGCGGACCGCAACGAGCTGCTCTTCAAGGCCGGGATCAACTTCAACGATCTGCCCGCCTGGGAGCGGCGCGGCGTCGCCGTGCAGTGGCGCGAGGAGCCACACGAGGGCACGAATCCGAAGACCGGCGAGACCGTGACGACCACGCGCCGCGTGCCCTTCGTCAACTACGAGCTGCCGATGAAGACCGAGCTCGACGACCTGGTCCGCGCGATCGTCCTGCACCAGTGACACCAGTGACGATGCTGCGCCTCGTCCTCGACACGAACGTGCTCGTCTCCGCGCTGTGGACGCCCGGGAGCGTGCCCGACACAGCGATCACCGCCATCTTCGCGCACCACGCACGCGTGCTCTACGACGCGCGAATTCTCGCCGAATACCGCACCGTCCTGGCGCGCCCCAAGTTCAAGAAGATCGACCCCGCGCGCGCGGCGGCCCTGATCGCGAAGCTCGTCGCGCTCGGGCAGCACGTCGCGGACGTCGCGCCGTGGACGGGCGCGATGAAGGACGGCGACGACCGCATGTTCGTGGAGGTCGCGCTCGCCGGCCGCGCGAGCATGCTCGTCACTGGCAACCTCAGAGACTTCCCGCAAGACCTCGGCTTCGCGGTCCATCCACCGGCCATGGTGCTGGCGACCCTCTCAAACCTCGGGCCTATGTGATTGTTATTCTTGGGGCAGACAGAGTCCTGTAACTTTTCTCGGGATTGGCCCCTCTAGATAGCGTGGGACTGTCGATCGTCGAACGCCCGACGCCGGAGGATGAAGCCGAGCTCGTCGCGGCGTGCCTCCAGGGCGACCTCGCAGCGCAGCGCGCGCTGTTCCGCCGCGAGTTCGCGCGGGTCAACGCCACGCTCTATCGCATCCTGGGCCCCACGCGCGAGGTCGACGACCTCGTGCAAGAGACCTTCATCGCGGTGTTTCGCGGCCTCGCGAAGTTCCGAGGCGAAGCGCGCCTCGCGACCTGGATCGACAGGATCGCGGTGCGGATCGCGTTCGATCACGTCCGCACCCGTGGCCGCACGCCGGTCCCTCTCGGGGTGATCGGGCTAGGTGATGACATCACCGATGCGACCACGCTCGACGCCCAGGCCCACGCGCGTGATGGCTTGCGCCGGCTGTACAGCGCGCTCGCGCAGCTCACGCCAGAGGCGCGCACCGCCTTCGCGCTCTATGCGATCGATGGTCGATCGATCGCGGACGTTGCCAGGCTGATCAACACGTCGATCGTCACGGCGAAGCTACGGATCTGGCGGGCTCGCCGCGAGCTGATGAAGCACGCGGCCGAGGATCCCGTCCTGAAGGAGTTTGTGAAGTGAAGCTCGAAGTCGACCCACCCACGAACGAAGTCCGTCGCGATCGGATCGAGCGCCAGGTCTTTGCTCAACTCGCCAACATGCGCGCGGTCGAACGCGCCGATGCCGCCGTGCCCGAAGCTCCGGTTCGTCACAACTCTCGCCCGTGGGTGTTCGGTGTGATCGGCGCCGGTCTCGCCGCTGCGATCGCGCTCGTGATCGTCGAGAACAAGCCCGAGCGTCCCCCGCCAGCACCGATCGTCGAGGAGACCACGCCGTCGCGGATCGTCACGCCGGTAGGTGGCGAATCGCAGTTCACCGTCGGTGATGCGGTGATCGTCGCGACGAGCGATACCAGTGTCGACGTCAAGCGCGCTGAAGATGGCGGCATCACGCTCGTCGTCTCGCGTGGGGCAGTCGATTGCGATGTCGCGCCTCGCATGAACCGTCCACCGTTCCACGTGATCGCGGGCGACGTGTTCGTCGAAGTCGTCGGCACGCGCTTCACGGTCGCACGCACGCCGTCGCCTCGCGTCGACGTGGTGCGGGGCAAGGTGCGCGTGCGGGCGCCCGGCGGCACGTGGTTGATCTCGGCGGGCGAGTCGTGGACTCCGCCGGTTTCGGGCAGTGCGTTGGAGACGGTGGCCGACGTCCCGCAACTCGCGCCGATCGTCCCGCCGGTTCGGATCGCGCCTACGCCCACACCTCCCGCGATCCCGGTCGCGCCGATCGTCATCGTCCAACCCGATCCACACGCGCTCTATCAGACCGCGCAGCGGCTCGAGGCCACCGACCCAGCTCGTGCGGCCAAGGCCTATCGGGCCGTCGCGAACACCAACGATGCCTGGTCCGCACCTGCGCTCTACGGCCTCGCCGAGCTCGACGCGAAGACCGATTCGAGCAAAGCGCTCGCCGATTGCAACGAGTATCTCCACCGGTTCGCCACGAGCGCCCAGCTCGAGGACATCGCCTGGCTTAGGATCGAAATTCTGCGTTCTGCGGGCAAGCGTGACGAAGCTCGCGTTGCGGCGGCTGAATATCTGCGACAGTTCCCGCAGGGGAGCTACGCGGCCATCGCCGCACGCATCGCGCGCACCGCTCCGTTGCCGTCGCATGACTAAAGCCTGCAGGGCCGCACTCGTTGTTCTGATCGCTAGCTGCAACTCGCTCGTGCAGCTCGCTCCGGATCCGCTCGGCGATCTCACGCGCATCCAGATCACGCCGAAGGCCGCCGATCTGCTGATCAGCGACCTGTCGCAGCCGCCGCTCGAACAGGCGTTCCACGCGATCGGCGTGTTCTCCGACGGCGCGCGCCGCGACATCACGCAGCAGCTGCTGTGGAACGTCGACAACGGCGTGCCCGGCGGGTTCTTGGCGCCCGGCGTGTTCACCACGACGAACGCCGCGTCGGGTCACATCCAGGTGATCGCGCAAGCGGATGCCGTGTGGGCGACCGCCGATGTCACGGTGCGAATCGACGCCACGATCGTCGACAGTGAGTTCCCGCCTTCGGACCCGAACCTGTTCGACAACACCAAGCCGGTGATGACCGGCGATCCGAACCGCGGCCCTGCGATCATCTATCCGAGCACGAGCACGATCTTTCCGCAGACGCTGCCGAACACCGTGTTCCAGCTCGCGCGCGGCGCGCTCAACGACGCGTTCCGGCTGACGTTCGACACCGACCTCCTGCATGTCGTCGTGCTGACCGGGACGGATCGCTGGGAGACCGGCTCGTTCCAGAACGTGCTCGCGCAGTCGAACATGGGCCAGCAGGTGACCGTCTCGATCGACGCGGCGAGCAGTGCGGACCCGGGCACGATCTACGCGGGCTCCCCGATCACGTTCAGCTTCGCGAAAGACGCGCCGGATGGTCCGCTTTACTACTGGTCCGCGGCGACCTCCGGAATCATGCGCGCCGCGATCGGTGCGAACTCGGCCGGCAAGCTCTATCCCGGTGATGCCGCGTGTGTCGGTTGCCACACCGTGTCGCGCGATGGCACGGCGATGGCGATGGGCTACGGCAACGAAGGCGTGTCCGCGCTGCAGACCATCGATGTCCCGACGCGGTCGTCGACGATCTCGCAGGCCAAGCTCTACGAGATGGGCTGGGCGACGTACTCGCCCGACGGGACGGTGGTGGTGATCGCGAACAAGGGCGTGCTCGTGCTGCGCGATGCGATCAGCGGCGCACCGATCAACTCGCCGACCGGCAAGATCATCCTGCCGCCAGGCAAGTTCGCGACCCATCCCGAGTGGTCGCCCGGTGGCGCGTACCTCGCGGTCGCGTACACCTCGGCGCAACCGACGAATCTCGACGTCAAGGCCGCGAGCATCGCCCGGTTGCCGTTCGATGCCGCGACGCGCACGTTCGGCGCACCGCAGCTCATCGTGCCCGCGACCGGCAGCGACAACTTTTACTTTCCGAAGTACTCGCCCGACGGAACGATGATCGCGTTCGTCCACGCGACCGAGACCTCGAAGCGCGCGGCCTCTGCCGAGCTCCTGCTGGTCGCCGCTGCCGGCGGTGTGATCAGTCCGCTCGCGAACGCGAGCCATCTCGTCGCGAGCAGCACTGCCGCGACGACCGCGACCCAGATGCCGAGCTGGGCACCCTTCTCCGGTGACTACGCGTGGATCTCGTTCGCGTCGACCCGGCCGTACGGCGTGGTGTTGCCGAGTGGCGGGCGCAGTCAGATCTGGGTCTCCGCGATCGATCTCGCGAACTATCGAGCGGGGCTCGACCCGAGCTCGGCCGGGTTCTATCTGCCGGCGCAGGACCCGACCGTCGTGAACAACAACCCGATCTGGGCGCCCTCGACCGATTCCCCACAGTGAGGACCTTCTGGCGCTACCGAGCGTCCGCGCACGGTGCGCGTTCGCGCTCGCGACGACCCGCTGAGTCGGTCAACGCGGTGCCGGAACCCATGTATTTCTAGGCACATCGCGTGCAAATGACGCGGTTGTGGGAAGTTACCTCGACGACGAAGCGGACGGACCGATGGGATGGGCCGTCGCCCCTGAATACGGCCGAGACATCCTGGTCGTCGACGACAACGAAACCAACCTCGTCGCGATCGAAGCCGCGCTCGGCCCGCTGCAACGCACGCTGGTGCTCGCGCGCTCCGGCCACGAAGCGCTCAGGCACCTGCTCGAGCAAGACTTCGCGCTGATCATCCTCGATGTCGCGATGCCCGGCATGGACGGGTTCGAGACCGCGCGCCTGGTGCGTTCGCGCGCCCGCAATCGCTCCACGCCGATCATCTTCGTCACGGGGCTTGCGTGGCAGGACGAAGAAGTCATGCACGCGTACACGCTCGGTGCGGTCGACTTTCTGGTCAAGCCGATCCGATCCGAGGTCCTGCGCGCGAAGTCGGGCGTGTTCATCCAGCTCCAGGATCGGACGCGCGAGCTCCACGAAAAAGGCGAAGAGCTGCGCAAGGCGCAGGTCCGCGCGCACGAGCGCGAGCTCGCGATGCAGCGCGAGCGCTTCGAATCGGAAGTCCGCGAGCATGAGATGAAGCAGCTCGCCGAGACCGACAAGCGCAAGGACGAGTTCCTCGCGATCCTCGCGCACGAGCTGCGCAACCCACTGCAGCCGCTGCTCACGGCGGTCGAGCTGCTCGCCATCGACGAGACCAAGCCGGTGCCGCCGCGCGTGCGCGCGATCATCGAGCGTCAGGTCCAGAGCATCGGTCGGCTCGTCGATGATCTGCTCGACGTCGCGCGGTTCCAGACCGGGCGGCTCGAGCTCCGGCGAGAGACGATCGATCTCGGCAAGCTCGTCGAGGAAGCGGTCGGCGAATCGCGACCCGCCGCCGCCGCCCGCAAACACGAGCTCACCGTCGTCGGGCGCGGACCTTCACCGGTGGTCAACGGCGATCCGGTGCGCCTGGTCCAGGTGATCTCGAATCTGCTCTCGAATGCGATCAAGTACACCGAGCCTGGCGGCCGCATCGCGGTCGAGTGGGGCGCGGTCCCCGGCCAGGCATTCATTCGCGTGACCGACAACGGACGCGGCGTCTCCGAGGCGCTGCTGCCGAAAATCTTCGACATGTTCGTGCAGGAGCGCGTGCAAGGAAGCGGAGCGGGAGGATTGGGCCTCGGACTGGGCCTCGCGAAGCGGCTCGTCGAGCTGCATGGCGGACGTATGCAAGCCCATAGCCCCGGCGCCAACCAAGGCGCCACGTTCGAAGTCCAGTTGCCGATGGCGGAGCACCCCCGCGCGGCCGCCAACGAGGTCGCGCGACCCGCGGCGAAAGGACGCCCCTTGCGCGCGGTCGTCGTCGACGATGCCGCCGATCTTCGCGAGCTCGTCGCGGACCTGCTGCGCATGAAGGGCCACGAAGTCACGGAGTGTGAAGATGGCGCGGCGGCGGTCAAGGCGATCCGCGAGATCAGGCCCGACGTGGCGCTGATCGATATCGGCTTGCCCGAGATGGACGGCTACGAGGTCGCGCGCACGCTCCGCAAGGACATGCCGGTCGGCACGGTGCGGCTGATCGCGATGACCGGCTACGGTCAAGCCACCGACAAGGCCGCGGCGCTCGAGGCCGGCTTCGACGCGCACATCGTCAAGCCTGCGAGTGCCGACAAGATCATGCGTGCGCTCTACGGAGATACGGAGAATTCATGACAGAGACGACCCGCCGTCGTGAACCAAAACAAGTCGTCGCCCCCCGCGCCGCCGTGATCGCAGAGCCGTTGAAGCCGGCCGAGATCCTCGCGGCGCTTCGTGCATTCAAGCGCGGCGACTTCAATGCACGGATGCGCGACGATCTCACGGGCGTCGAAGGCCAGATCGCCGAGACGTTCAACGAGCTCGTCGCGATGGTCACCTCGATCGAGACCGAAGCGAAGGACGTCTGCGTCTCCGTCGGTAAAGAGGGACTGGCGAATCGCCGGATGCGCCGGCTCGGCACGACCGGGCAGTGGGGTGAGTACATCGGCGCGGTCAACGATGTGATCGACGATCTCTCGGGTCACACGAACGACATCGCGCGCGTGGTCAGCGCGGTCGCGAAGGGCGACCTCGATCAGACGATGGTAGAAGGAGGCGAAGGTCCGCGCCGCGGCGAGTACGCGCGTCACGCGAAGATCGTCAACGGCATGGTCGCGCGGCTCTCGCAGTTCGGCTCCGAGGTGACCCGCGTCGCGCTCGAGGTCGGTGCTGAAGGCAAGCTCGGCGCGCAGGCACGCGTACAAGGCGTCTCCGGCGTGTGGAAGGATCTCACCGACTCGGTCAACCTCATGGCGTCGAACCTCACGACGCAGGTCCGCGAGATCGCGCGCGTGACCACGGCGGTCGCCCAGGGCGATCTGACCAAGACCATCACGATCGACGTCAAGGGCGAGATCAACGAGCTCAAGAACACGATCAACACGATGGTCGAGCAGCTCCGCGCGTTCGCAAACGAGGTGACGCGCGTCGCGCGCGAAGTCGGCACCGAAGGCCGGCTCGGCGGTCAGGCGACCGTGCGTGGGGTGAGTGGCGTATGGCGCGAGCTGACTGAATCGGTCAACTCGATGGCGAACAACCTGACGTTCCAGGTCCGCAACATCTCCGAGGTCACGAGTGCCGTCGCCGCAGGTGACCTCGGCAAGAAGATCACCGTCGAGGCCAAGGGCGAGATCCTCTCGCTCAAGAACACGATCAACGTCATGGTCGATCAGCTCTCGGCGTTCGCGTCGGAGGTGACGCGCGTCTCGCGCGAGGTCGGCACCGAGGGTGTGCTCGGCGGTCAGGCCGAGGTCGCGGATGTCAGCGGTGTGTGGCGCGAGCTCACGCAGAACGTCAACGGCATGGCGTCGAACCTGACCTCCCAGGTCCGATCGATCGCCGATGTCATCACGGCGATCGCCGCCGGCGATCTCGGCAAGAAGATCACGGTCGAAGCCAAGGGCGAGATCCTCGCGCTCAAGAACACGATCAACTCGACGGTCGACAAGCTCAACCGGTTCTCCGCCGAGGTGACGCGTGTCGCCCGGCTCGTCGGTACGGAAGGCACGTTGGGTGTCACCGCAGATGTCAAAGACGTTTCCGGGATCTGGAAAGAGCTCACCGACAACGTCAACCAGATGGCGAGAAATCTCACCAACCAGGTCCGAGACATCGCCGAGGTCACGACCGCGGTCGCGAACGGCGAGCTCGGGCGCAAGATCACGGTCGAGGCGCGCGGCGAGCTCGTCACGCTGAAGAACACGATCAACACGATGGTCGATCAGCTAAACGCGTTCGCGTCGGAGGTGACGCGGGTCGCGCGCGAGGTCGGCACCGAAGGCGTGCTCGGTGGCCAGGCGCAGGTCCGCGACGTCTCGGGGATCTGGAAGGACCTCACCGACAACGTCAACTCGATGGCGTCGAACCTGACGGACCAGGTGCGCAACATCGCGAAGGTCGCGACCGCGATCGCGAACGGCGACTTGCAGCAGAAGATCGTGGTGGAAGCGCGCGGCGAGATCCTCGAGCTCAAGGAGACCATCAACACGATGGTCGATCAGCTGCGCGGGTTCTCCGATCAGGTGACGCGCGTCGCGCGCGAGGTCGGCACCGAGGGCAAGCTCGGTGGTCAGGCCTCGGTCGTCGGCGTACGCGGGACCTGGAAAGAGCTCACCGATAATGTCAACCAGATGGCGTCGAACCTGACGAACCAGGTCCGCGACATCTCGGCCGTCGCGACCGCGATCGCGCGCGGCGACATGACGCGCAAGATCTCCGTCGAGGTGCGCGGCGAGCTCCTCGATCTCAAGAACGTCATCAACACGATGGTCGATACACTGAGCTCGTTCGCCGACGAGGTCACGCGCGTCGCGCGCGATGTCGGCGTCGAGGGCAAGCTCGGTGGCCAGGCGGCCGTGCGCGGCGTCGCCGGCACCTGGAAAGAGCTGACCGACAACGTCAACCAGATGGCTTCGAACCTGACGAACCAGGTCCGCGACATCGCCGACGTGACGACCGCTGTCGCGAATGGAGATCTCACGCGCAAGATCACGGTCGAGGTTCGCGGCGAGCTGTTGCAGCTCAAGAACACCGTCAACACGATGGTCGATCAGCTCAACAGCTTCGCCTCGGAGGTGACGCGCGTCGCGCGCGAGGTCGGCCTCGAGGGCGTGCTCGGTGGTCAGGCCGAGGTCCGCGGCGTCTCCGGGACATGGCGCGAGCTCACGGACAACGTGAACGTGATGGCCCGCAACCTGACCGAACAGGTGCGCGGCATCGCGACCGTCGTGACCGCGGTCGCGAACGGCGACCTCGATCGTGAATTGAACCTCGCCGCACGCGGCGAGATCGCGACGCTCGTCGACACCATCAACAACATGACCGACACGCTCTCGACGTTCGCCGAGCAGGTGACCGGCGTCGCGCGTGACGTCGGCGTCGACGGCCGGCTCGGTGGCCAGGCCGACGTGCCGGGCGCCGCTGGCGTGTGGCGCGACCTCACGAACAACGTCAACGAGCTCGCGGGCAACCTCACGAACCAGGTTCGCGCGATTCGCGATGTCGCGACCGCGGTGACCCAAGGTGACCTGACCCGGTCGATCACCGTCGAAGCGCGCGGTGAGATCGCGCAGCTCAAGGACACGGTCAACCAGATGATCCGCACGCTCGCGGAGACCACGAAGGTCAACGAAGAGCAGGACTGGCTGAAGACGAACGTCGCCCGGTTCACCCGCATGCTGCAGGGCCAGCGCGACCTCTTGACCGTCGCGCGCCAGATCCTCAACGAGCTCGCACCGCTGGTCAGCGCGCACCACGGTGCGTTCTTCATGGCGGACTACGAGGGCGACAAGCAGGTCTTGAAGCTCTACGCGGGCTACGCGTATCAGGATCAGGCGAGCGTCGCGACGACGTTCCAGTTCGGTCAGGGCCTGGTCGGCCAGGCCGCGCTCGAAGCAAAGCGCATCGTGATGGCGAAGGTGCCACCGGAGTACGTCCGGATCACCTCCGCGCTCGGCGATGCAACGCCGCACGCGATCGTCGTCGTGCCGATCGTGTTCGAAGGCGAAGTGAAGGGCGTGATCGAGCTCGCCTCCTTCGAGCCGTTCAGCGGCATCCAGCTCGCGTTCCTCGATCAGATGCTCGAATCGCTCGGCATCGTGATCGCGACGATCGAAGCGACGATGCGCACCGACGAGCTGCTACGCCAGTCGCAGTCGCTCACCGAGGAGTTGCGCAACCAGCAGAACGAGCTCCAGCAGACCAACGAGGAGCTCGAGGAGAAGGCGCACCAGCTGACCGAGCAGAAGGGCGAGGTCGAGAAGAAGAACCGCCAGGTCGAGCTCGCACGACAGGAGCTCGAGGAGAAGGCCGAGCAGCTCGCGCTGACCTCGAAGTACAAATCGCAGTTCCTCGCGAACATGTCGCACGAGCTGCGCACGCCGCTCAACTCGCTGCTGATCTTGTCGCGACAGTTGAGCGACAACGGCGAGGGCAACCTCTCCGACAAGCAGATCCGCTACGCCGAGACGATCCGACAAGCAGGCACGGACCTCATGACCCTGATCAACGAGATCCTCGATCTCGCGAAGATCGAGTCCGGCACGATGGCGGTCGAGATCGGGCCCGTGCGGTTCGCGAACCTGCGCGACTACGTCGATCAGACGTTCCGGCAGGTCGCCGAGGAGAAGAAGCTCGGTTTCACCGTCGAGCTCGAGGGCGGGCTGCCGGTCTCGCTCGAGACCGACGACATGCGCCTGCGCCAGGTGCTCCGCAACTTGCTCTCGAATGCGATCAAGTTCACCGAGAGCGGCAAGGTGAACCTCCGGATCGCGCGCCATCACGAAGACGTGATCGCGTTCTCCGTCGCGGATACCGGCATCGGCATCCCGCCTGACAAGCAGCGCCTGATCTTCGAGGCCTTCCAGCAGGCGGACGGTTCGACGAGCCGCAAGTACGGTGGCACCGGCCTCGGCCTCGCGATCAGTCGCGAGATCGCGGGCCTGCTCGGCGGGGATCTCAAGGTCGAATCCGCCGCCGGCCAGGGCTCGACGTTCACGATGTATCTGCCGCTGCACTACCGGAAGCCCGAGCCGCTGCGCCAGCCCCTACCGCACGTGCAACGGATGATCGTCGAGACCACCGAACCGACGCCAGAGCTGGTCACGTACACCGACAAATCGGTGCGCACGGCCGACGACTACGAGCAGATCCAGCCCGGCGATCGCGTGGTGCTCGTCGTCGAAGACGATGTCGGCTTCGCGATGACGCTACTCGAGACCGCGCGCGCCGCAGGCTTCAAGGGCGTGGTGGCGAACACGGGGGCGCAGGCCCTCGAGCTCGCGCGCGTCGTCAAACCGGATGCGATCACGCTCGATCTGCGCCTGCCCGATGTCGACGGTTGGGTGCTGCTCGATCGCCTCAAGCACGACGCCGCGACCCGCCACATCCCGATCCACGTGGTCTCTGGCCTCGATGGCGAGCGGCGCAGCCTGCAGCAAGGCGCCCTCGCCTTCTCGCAAAAGCCGGTCAGCGCCGAAGCGCTCGAACTCGGGTTCAAGGAGATCCACGCGTTCGTCGACAAGCGGATCAAGAACCTCTTGGTCGTCAAGGACGATCCGATCCAGCGCGATGCGATCAGCGACTTGATCGGGGACGCCGATGTCGAGACCACCACCGTGTCTTCGGGCGAGCTCGCGATGCAATCGCTCGCCGAGAAGTCGTTCGATTGCGTGGTGCTCGATCTCCGGTTGCCCGGGATGAGCGGCTTCGAGCTGATCGAACAGATCAAAGCGAACCCGGCGAACAAGCGGCTTCCGGTGATCGTCTACACCGGACGCGACCTCACGCCCGAGGACAAGTCGCGGCTCCACGGGCTCGCCCAGACCGTGATCGTGAAGGACGTGACCACGCTCGAGCGCTTGCTCGACGAGACCGCGCTGTTCCTGCACCGCGTCGAGGCCAACCTGGCCGAGCGCAAGCGCAAGGTGCTGCGCCGGCTCGCGAAGCACGACCCGTCGCTCGCGGAGCGCACGGTGCTCGTGGTCGACGATGACGTTCGCAACATCTTCGCGCTGACCTCGCTGCTCGAGGGCCACCGCATGAACGTGCTTTATGCCGAGAACGGCAAGCGCGCCCTCGCGAAGCTCGAAGAGAATCCGCAGATCGATGTCGTGCTGTTGGACATCATGATGCCGGAGATGGACGGCTACGAGGCCGTGCGGCGAATTCGCGAGCAGCAGAAGTGGAAGGAGCTGCCGGTGATCGCGCTCACCGCGAAGGCGATGAAGGGCGATCGCGAGAAGTGCCTCGAGGCCGGCGCGAGTGACTACATCACCAAGCCGGTCGATTCCGATCAGCTGCTCTCGCTGCTCCGCGTCTGGCTCTATCAAGCCTAGCCACGTCTACGCGTGTCGGGCGCGGCGAGAGCATCGCCGCGCCCGAGCGTCGCGGTCACCGTGGCGAACGTCGTGGCCGCCGCCGCCCGCTGCGCGGGGGTGCGCTTGCGGAGCGCTGCGAGCGGCAGATCCATCCGATGATGGCCCGCGAGGGCGGCGCTGTTGCGATCGAGGTAGGCCCAGTACAGCGCCGGCAGCGGGCACGTGGTCTTGGGTGCGAACTGACAGCCCTTGCAGAAATCGCTCATGCGATCGATGTAGGCGCTGCCCGCGACGTAGGGCTTGGTCGTCATCACGTCGGTCGCGAACGTGGCCATCGCCAGCACGTTGGGCTCGACGACCCAGTCGTACGCATCGACGTACGCGATCCAGAACCAGTCGGTGAGCTGGCGCGGCGAGACATCGAGCAGGCTCGCGATGTTGCCCAGGACCATCAACCGGGTGATGTGATGGCTGCGCCCGGTTCGCCAGACATCGGCGACGACGTGATCGAGGCAGCGCAGCCCCGAGGGCGCGCCCCAGTACGCGGCTGGCAGCGGGTTGCCCGCACCGAGCTGCGCGGGCGCCGCGCCGCGGAGCGCCGGCGGTAGCGGCGTCGTATCGCGACCGCGATAGCGTGCATGCCCAGCATCGCCCGCGGCATCGTCGCCGCTCGTCGCGACGTCCGCGACGGTGCGAAAGCCATCGGTCGCGACGTGGACGTGGTGGACAAACTCGCGCCAGCCCAACACCTGGCGGACGAAGCCCTCCTTGCTCGCCAGCTCGATCGGCGCCCGGATCGCATCCGCGATCACGCGCGCCGGGGTCAAGCGATGGAGGTTGAGCAGCGGCGAGATCTGCGTGTGGAACAGCGTCGACGAGCGCGTCGATATCGCGTCTTCGTACGGCCCGAAGCACGGCAGCGCGTGGCGCAACGCCCACCGCCACGAGGCCTCGGCATCCTTGGCTGTCGCCGGAATCGTTCCCGGCGTCAGGTCCCCTGGATGATCTGCGAAGCGCGTCGCGACCAGCGCGCAGACTTCGGCGGTGACCTCGTCGACCGCAAACGTCGGGGGCTCCGGTGCCGGTGGTTCGCCGCGCCAGGCTTTCCGATTCTCGGCATCGAACGAGAACTTGCCGCCGACCGGCCCGCCACGCTCGATCAAGATGTCGCGCGCGCGGCGAGCTCCGCGATAGAACGCATCCATGCGCCACGGTGCGTCTCCGCAGAACCGCCGAAACTCCTCCGGCGTCGTGAGCCAGCCTTCGTGGGGAACGACCCGCAGCCTACCCGCAGCGATGATCGGCGCGAGCTCGTGACGAAGCTCGCGTTCGGCGGCCTCCATCATCGTCACCGTGCCGACCTCCGCGACCGCGCTGTTGAGTGCGTTCGCGTAGCCGATGCGATCGTAGAGGTACATCACGGCCACGCCGCGCGTCGCCTGCTCGAGCGCGAAGTGGCGCAGGTTGGCGAGCAACAGCGCGAGCTTCTGCTTGTGATACGGGCGCCGCGCTGCCTTGGCTTCGCATTCGACCAGCACGATCCCGACCGTGCTCGGCGCGAGCTGCGCGAGTGCGCCGAGCCGATCCGTGAGTTGATCGTACGGCACGAACAGCCAGGTCCGCGCGCGCCAGGTCGCGCGGTCGGGATTACAAGCGGCGAGGCGGCGCGAGAAGACGGACACGCGCTTGGATGCCGGCGCAGACGGAAGGTTTCGCTAGAACGGCTGACCCGTGAGCTCCTGCGCTGGACCGCAACCATGGAGACGGTTTGAATCGAGCACGTCGTGCGCATCGCGACCGCGCTCGCTTGGTCAGAGCATCCCGTGCGCGCGGAACCACGTCAGTGCGTCGGCGATCGCCGGTTCTAACGGGCCGTAGGTATAGCCGAGCTCGCGCTGCGCCTTCGCGGAGGTGAACCGGAACTGATCGCTGTACGCGTAGCGAATCTGCGTCGTGTTGACGAGCGCGTCCTTGCCGCGCCACTCCTGAAGATCGCCGAACGCACCGAGCAGCCGTGCGATCGGATACGGCGCGCCGAACCGCGGCGGCTTGACGCCCGCGGTGCGCGCGATCGCGGCGAAGCACGCGCGATACGTCATGTCGTGGCCGCCGAGGATGTAGCGCTCGCCGCGCCTGCCCTTGGTCCACGCGAGCAGCATGCCGCGCGCGACATCGCGGACATCGACGAAGTTATTGTAGCCCGGCGTCCAGCTCGGCACGCGGCGGGTCGTGACATCGATGATCATCTTGCCGGAGCTCGGGCGCGCATCGCGCGGGCCGAACATGAAGGTCGGATTCACGATCACCGCGTCGATCCGGTCCTTCGCAGCATGAACTCTCTCCTCGGACAGGTGCTTGGTCTTCGCGTACGCATCGGACAGCCCCAGCTCTTCGAAGTTCCACCGTGCCGTCTCGTCGCACGGCGTGCCCGTGGTGGTCAGCCCGACCGCGACGACCGACGACGTGTGGACCAGCCGCTTGACGCCGGCGGTCACGCACGCATCGATCACGCGATCGGTGCCCGTGACATTCGTATCGGTCATCTCGGGCGTGACCTCGCGCTTCACGCTCACCGCGGCGGCGCAGTGAAACACCGCCTCGGCGCCCGCGAACGCCTTCGCGAGTGCATCGGTGGAGCCGAGGTCGGCCTCGCGCCATTCGATCGCGAGATCATCGAGGTGGGCGACCTTCGTGCCGCGCCGGCGCGTGGCGATCACGTGATGGCCGGCTGCGAGCAGCTCGGCGGCGAGGTTACTTCCGAGGAGGCCGCTGGCTCCGGTGATCGCGACACGCGCCATGCGCACCAGCATAGGCTCAAGCCGCGGCAGATTCGAACGCGCCCTTGGTGTATCCGCCGATCGCGCGCGGAGCCTCGGGGAGGTTCAGCATCTTGCGGACCTCGGTGACCGGCGTCATCCAGTGGTCTTCCCAGTTGAACGTCGGCATCCGATCGGCCGTGCGACCGAGCTTGATCATCGCGAGCACGTCGCGAATGATCCGGCGCTCGTGGCGCAGGGTCTTGAGCGTGCCGAGCGCGGCGAGGATGCCGGAGCTCGGGGCACCGAGCTGCGCCCAGTAGAATGCCTGGAGCGCGACTTCACCGGCTGGATCGGTCTCGGCATTGGTGACCACGTGCCAGAGATCGTGGGTCTGCCGCATGCGCTGGATGACGTACGCGCGGTGCGGATCCTTGATGTCATCCGGCGGGCCATCGAACACGTTCGGGGTCAGACCATGGCGCTTCATGAAGCTCGCGTACGCGTGACCGAGCGTGCCGGACGGCAAGGCGTAGAGCGCATCGAGATCGACCGTGTGGGAATCGAGAGCGCGCTGGTCGGCGAACAGCTTGCCGCCACGCGGGTCGGCAAAGAACAGCTCGAAGCGGTCGGCGTTCGTGCCGGCGTTCGCGTAGTTCGTGAAGATCAGGACCTGGTCGGTCTCCTCGGGATGCTTCAGGATCTTCGCCAGCGCGACGAGCGCGCGGCGCCAGCGCACCGGCGCCGGCAGATCGGAGATATCGGTCATGTTCGCGTTCGGGGTCTTGGAAGGTTCGTTGGTCATCATGCGTCAGCCCTGGCCGCTATTGTCACTCTGACAATAGTAACGCTGCCGGTTATTGTCAACACGACAATAATGTGAGATCGTGTGAACGTTGGCCAAGGCATTAAAATCGCGGGAGAAAGTCCGGCGTCGTCGTAGTCCGGAGCTCGCGCGAACGGAGCTCCTGGATGCCGCGGAGCGGCTGTTCCGCGATCTCCCTCCGGACAAGATCGGCCTCAAGGATGTCGCGCGCGAAGCCGAGGTTTCGCACGCGCTGATCACCCACTACTTCGGCACGTTCGATGGCCTGGTCGAGAAGGTATTCGAGCGCCGAACGCAGCGGCTGCGCGCCGTGATCATCGAGCGGCTCACCACGACCGGCATCTCGAATGCCGGGGAGCTGATCGCGATCCTGTTCACCACGTTCGACGATCCCGTCCATCTGCGCCTGATGAAGTGGCTGCTCGCGAGCGAGAGCGGCAGCGTCGTGCATGCGCTGGCGCTGCGCGATCGTGGGATCTCGATCATCGCCGAGCAGGTCGCGAAGGTCATCGATCCGAACGCCGATGTCGTCGCGCGTCGCGAGGTCGAGCTCGCGCTCGTGATCACGGTGTCCGCGGCGTTCGGCTACACCGCGACGAAGCTCGCGCTCGCGAGTGCGATTGGCGCCAAGCCAGATGACACGCTCGATCGCGAGGTCCAGAAGACCCTGACCGCGATGCTCGAGGCCTACCTGAAGGTCAAGCCCTCACCTTGATGCGTCGGGGTGCGTCAGGGCGCGCGGGCCACGTGACGTGCGATTTCGCTCGGGCAGTCGAGTGCTCGTCGAGATCCCGCCGTGGCAGGAGATCGTCGAGATGTTGATCCGCGAAGGGAGCTTCGATCTCGTGGTGATCGGCAATCACGGTCACGGTGCTCTGTGGCGCATGCTGTTCGGCTCGAGCTCCGAACAGATCGTGAAGAACGCGCCCTGCCCCGTGATGATCGTACGTCGCAACTAGCGGCGCATCGCCGGGTATTCGGCCTACTTCTGACGTTGCGGCGGCGCCGGCCTCGCGTACCCTTTCCGGATGCGCCGGATGTTCGCCGAGCTTCCTTCCACGACGCGCTACGTGCTGCTCGCGCTCGTGGCCATCGCCCTGTTCTTCGTCCTGCGCTGGGTCGACGAGCCCGACCCGAGCGATCACGAGACCGCGCGGATCCACATCAAGCTGCGGCACGCCGAGCTCGCGCTGCTGGATGCCAAGCCCGAGTTCTCCCATCGCGCGGGCTACGGCGCGACGGATGCGCGCGACCAGTGGTTCGTTCGCGACGTGCGCCACGATCAGGCCGAGCGCGAGCTCGCTCGGCTCGCCGCCGATCCGGATGTCGAAGAGGCGTACCTCGAGCCGATCTATTCACTGCCGTCGGAGAGCACCACGGCGGCCGAGAGCTGCCCGATCACGACGCCGTCGTACACCGACCAGCAGGGCTACCTCGGCCCGGCACCGGGTGGCATCGATGCGCCCGCCGGATGGCGTCTCGATACGCGCGGCCAGGGCGTGCAGTTCGCGGATCTCGAAGGTGGGTGGAATACGGCGCACGAAGACCTCCCCGGTGATCGCATCCAGCACGTGTGGGGCACGCCGATTCCTGATCCGAGCTGGCGCGCGCACGGCACCGCGGTGCTCGGCGAAGTCGTCGGTCGCGACAACGGCAAAGGCGTCGTCGGCATCGCGCCCGATGTCGACCGCATCTATACCGCGTCGATCGGCAATTCGAGTGTCGCGGATTCGCTCGATGCCGCCGCCGCGAAGCTTGGCTCGGGCGACGTCCTGCTCGTCGAGCTCCAGGGCACCGGCCCACGCGGCCGCTACGTGCCGATGGAGTACTGGGATGATAACTACGAGGTGATCAAGGCTGCGACCTCGCGCGGCGTCGTCGTGATCGAAGCCGCCGGCAATGGCGACGAGAACCTGGACCTCCCGATCTTCAAGGGCAAGTTCGATCGCAAGGTCCGCGATTCGGGTGCCATCCTCGTCGGCGCAGGCGGCCCGCCGCGCGCGGGCTTCCGCGATCGCGAGAAGCTCGATTTCTCGAACTACGGCTCGCGCGTCGATGTCCAGGGCTGGGGCCGCATGGTCGCGACGCTCGACTACGGCGATCTCCAGAGCTGCAAGGGCGCCGAGCGCACGTACACCGATCGCCACTACACCGGCACGTTCTCCGGCACCTCGAGCGCGTCACCGATCGTCGCGGGAGCGGCGATCCTCGTCGAGAGCTACATTCGCAAGACGACCGGCACCGCGCTGGCGCCCGAGCGGGTGCGCCAGCTGCTGCGTGACACCGGAACGCCGCAAGCGGGTAGCACGACGAAGCAGATCGGGCCGCGCCCCGACCTCGCTCGTGCCTTCGAAGCACTGACCTCGCGAGACTAGGACCACGGTCGTGCTGACGCTGGCTACCGCGTGACGGTCGCTCGGCCGGCGAGGTAGCTGCGCCCTCGCGTCATCAGTGCGCGGAAACCTTCGAGGTCACCCGCGCGCACGACCGAGCGCAGCCGTTCGACCGCGTACAGCAACGCCGCGAGGGATTCGGTGCCGTAGTCGTTGAGCGTCTGGATCTCGAAGTAGAGGTCCGGATTCTCCGCCGCGACATTGGCCGCCACGCCGAGCTGCGCATCGAACGTGGTCGAGGACAGCGTCGCCAGCTTCGGCGCCGCTTCTCCACTTTCGGCGAGCGCCGTGAAGAACGCGATGTTCAGCGCGTGCGACAGGCCGAGCACGTACGCGATCAACCGATCGTGGCTCTCGAGATCCATCTCGACGAGCGTCGCCATCGTCGGCTCGAACAGCGCGCGGGCCGCGGCGGTGGCCTCCGGCTTGCCGAGATCGACGAAGATCACGTGGCGCCCGCTGAGCAGCGCGGTATCTGGACCGAACATCGGATGGACCGAGCACACCTGCGCGCCGGCATCGCGCAGCGCCGTGAGCCCTTCGCGCAGCGGGCTCTTCAACGAGCCAACGTCGAAGATCACGCCGGCCGGCGGCGCCTTCGCGAGGTCACACAGGATCTGATTCGTCGCCGGCATCGGCGCGGCGATGATGATCAGCTCGTGATCGAGCGTGGCCTGCTTCCAGTCGCGATGATTCACGACACCCTCGGGGCCGTCGCCCGGATCGGCGATCTCGACGGCGAAGCCCTGCGCGCGCAGGTAGCGCACGAACCACTGGCCCATGTGGCCGGCACCGCCGATCACGAGAGCGCGCCGGCCGGAGCCTTCGCCGGTCGTCGCGATGATGTCTTGCTCTTGCACGGTCAGCGACGCGCGGATGAACGCGAGCACGAGCTCCTCGCCGAGCGATTCGGGGAGGCCGTGCTCGGTCGCGGCCTTGCGCGCGCGCTGCACGACATCTTTCTCCTGACGGAAATCGCGCGTCGGCATCCCGATCGCGCGCTTCGCCTGGCCGATCTTCTGCGCGACCGCCTGGCGCCTTGCGACGAGTGCCAGGATCTCTTTGTCGATCTGACCGAGCTCGCCGCGGAGGGTCTCTAATCGGCCGCGGGTGTCATCACTCATGCCCCGCAGAGTAGCGTCAGGGCCGTGTTGCTGCGACGACCTTGGCGACGAGATGCGACTCGGTGCGAACGTCCGTGAAGCCGACTTCCGCGAGGATACCGGCGAGGTCGTCCTCGAGATAGTCCGCGTAGAACGGCTCGTGGAACTCGACCGGGAAGTTGCGCAGCACGTCCGCGAGCTCCGGGCTCTCGGAGACCTGCGCCGAATCTTCGATCACCACCAGACCACCCGGGCGCACGACGCGGAACATCTCGCGCATCACGTTGCGCCGCGCATTCCGCGGCAGCTCGTGAAACATGTACGTGCTCGTGACGATGTCGAACGTGGCATCGGCCCACGGCAGCGCCTCGCCATTCTCGGCGGCCAGCGTGACATCGTCGAGCTCGAGCAGCCGCTTGCGGGCGCGCTTGATGTACGCGGGCGACATATCCGCGCCATAGAGCCGGGCACGCGGATGCGCGCGCGCGATCTGGTGTAGCGACCGGCCGGTCCCACACCCGATGTCGAGGATGCGCGGCGCTTCGCCCGCGGGTTGAGCCGCGAGGAACCTGGTCATCGGCGGAATCACCTGGCGCCGCATCACATCAGCGGTGCCGCGGAACAACAGCTCGACGCCGACCTCGTAGACCTTCGCTGAAAAGTCGCTGAAGTAACCGTCGCTCTGCCAGTGAAACGTGCGGCGGTAGTACGGCGGATAGCGATCCTTATCGACCGCGGGAATGTCCTTGTAGGCATTCTGCTGCTTGCGACGCACGACGTTGCCCGCATCCTTGAGCAGCAGGATCGACTCGTGTAGGTAGCGCCGCGTCGGGATATCGAACAACAGCTCGCGCGGATACATCCCGCTCTCGACGTTCGCGAGGTCGACGCGATGGAGCTCCATTCGACGCCGGTTGATGGTCTTGATCAGCTCGGCCGTGATCTTCGGGCGCGGCGTGCGGGTCGCGATCCGCGCGGCCTCTTGCATCACCGTGGCGTTGATCGCGAACGAGAGATGTTGCGAGTGGTACGCGAGACGATCGAGACGGCTCAACATGGCGTTCTCCTACGTCTCCACAATAGCGCACCCGTGCCGATGGCCAAGACCAACGCCCCCACCCCCGCCCCGCTACCATTTGTCGCACAGCTGCGGGGCGACCTCGCTACTTCTTCCGACGTCGCCACAGCAGCCCGCCGGTACCGACTGCCAGGAACAGCGCGCCCGCGCCGCTACCACCGGTGTTGCAGCAGCCCTTCGGCGGGGTCACCATCGTGTTGCCCGCGTCCGAGGCGCCGTCGCCGGCGATGTCGCAGCTGTTCGCGCCGGTGCAATCGATCGACGTATCGGTGATGCCGAGCTGCTCGCGCAAGCAGCACCAGACCGACGGCATGCCCTTGTACGACTGCACGCACTGATCGTGCTGCGCCGTGCCCGCCGGGCAAGCGACGACGCCCTTGATGTCCTGATAGTGCATCACGCCGGTCCACGTGGTGTTCGTCGCGTCGAGCTTCATGATGCCGTAGCCGTCCATCGCGATGCCCGGCGAATCGAAGTTGCGCGTGCACGCCCAGACCTCCTTGGTGGTCGCATTCTCGGTCAAGCAGTTGATGTGCGGGGCGCCGGCGAGCGGTTTCCACGCGCACGTCGTCGCGTTCGTGCAATTGGCCTCTGGCACTTTCGAGATCTGGCTGCCACTGGTGATCGTCGAGGCGATCATCACGCCGTCCTGCTTGACGACGAACGAGAGCCCGAAGTCGTCCATCGTCGTGAGGATCTTGGTCCAGTTCTGCCCCTTGTCGGTGCTCTTGTAGATGCCGTCACCGCGCGTGCCGCTCTCGAGCGTCGCCTTGACGTAGACGATATCCTTGTTCGCATGATCGATCCCGACGACATCGATCACCGAGTTGTTCGAGGGCGTGATGCCGGTCATCATCATCTGCGTATAGGTCGTGCCGTTGTCGGTGTAGTACAAGAGGAACTGCTTGACCGCGTTGCACTTCGCGGTGGTCGGCGGTGCGCAATCGACATCGGCGGTGCAGGCCATGTTGGCCTTCTGCGAGTCGGAGCTGCACTTCTTGTTGTAGCGATAGCCGGTGACGTACGTGCGTACGCCATCGCCCGAGACCATCATCGAATCCCACCAGTCGTTGTTCTGACCGGGCGAGCCCGACACGGGGAAGGTCACGCCGTCATCAGTCGACTTGTAGATCTTGCCATCGGTCGGATCGGCCGCGGCGTAGAACACGGCGCCCGAGCCTGCCTCGACGGCCGAGACGAACACGCTGCCGGAGGGCTCGGACGCGAACGTGCAGCTATCGCCGCCTTCGGAGGCCGGGCGCAGCGCGGTGAGCCCGTCGAACGTGGTCGCGAAGATCGTACCGGTGCTCGCGTACGCGTAGTCCGGATCGTAGGTCCCTGCGTAGCCGACGGCCTTCTCGCACATCCACTTCCAGGTCACGCCGTTGTCATCGGAGCGGACCAGGCCGAACGTGAGCCCCGCGACGATGTGCGTCGGATCCGTCTGCTGGAAGTTGATGCTCGAGGTCGCGGCGGGCCGTCCGTTCGCACCGACGACCCCGGTCAACGCCGTCAAAGCTATGCACGTCAGGACAGAACGCCTCATGAGAGGAATCGTATCCCAGTGCGGCAAGCCGTCGCGACCAGGTTTGTCGACGAGCCACTGATGTCTGTTAACGCAAGCGAGAACTGCGACGCAGCTGACGCAGGTCTCAGGTCGCGCGATAAGTGGTTGCAAGTGCACGCGCCAACGTCGTCAGCCGCGACGGCGTCAGCGCGAGCTTTTCGGGCCGCGGGAGCTGCTTGATCGCGTACTCGAGCCGGAGCGCCGTCCTCTTGTCCGCGCAACGCCGCTTGAAGACGAGCTGCAACGGACCGCGACCGCGGGTGTAGCGCGCCCCCTTGCCTGCGGCGTGCGCCGCTAGCCGCGCCGGGACATCGTTCGTGATCCCGCAGTACAGCGAGTCGTCGCCACACCGCAGCAGGTACACCCAGTACATCAGCCGATCTTGTGCGCGATCTCGGGCGGCGTGGCGAAGAACCGGTTGCGCTTCGGATCGTTGAAGCGCTTGTAATCGATCAACCACGGCGTGACCGAGGCGGTGCCGCCCTCGAGCTTGATCGTCGCGGCCATCGGGGTCACCGAGCGGTAGCTCGATTCGGGCGGCAGATCGTGGTTGTCGGCGCCGCCCGCCGAGAACAGCGTCGCGAGCGACGCGACCTCGCCGTACATCGTGCGAAAGCCCGCATCGACCTTCTCGTGACCGCGAAACATCATCGAGCAGCCGAGCCTGGTCATGAACGCTTCGAACTGGCGCTTGCCGAACGGAAAGCGCGCGTTCTGCGCCTGCAGATCATCGGGGATGAAGTCCGCCGTCGACGGATCTGACCACAGCATCTGGAACCGGATATCCGGATCGTTGAGCGCCGCCATGTCGACGAGCTTGGCCTTGATCTCGGTGTCGCGCGGGATGCCGGCGTGGACGAACATCAGGTCGTCGAAGAACAGCATGTTCGGCATCTCCTCGAACATCCGCATGTAGTCCTGGAACACTTCGCCCGGGATGTGACCGATCAGCGTGTTGATCGCTTCGGCGGGCTTCACGCCGCCGTAGATCCGGCCGCGGTACTCGATGTAGTACTCGTGGTTGCCGCGCAGCGGGAACACGTGCTCGGGCGCCGCGAGGAAGAGTTGCATGATCGTGCGCAGCACGCCGTTGTAGCTGAACATGCCGCGATCGATGTAGTCGCCGAGCAAAACGAGCTTGGGCTCGGGCTTGCGCGAATCGAGCTTCCACGCCTCGAGCTTCGCGAAGAAATCGGCTTGCAGCAGCGCGCCCTTCAAGCACGAGTAGCAGCCGTGGAGATCGCCGAGCACCGTGATGTCGTAGACCGCGCCAGGTTTGGCCGGGTGAACGTAGACGTGTCCGTCGAGGAACGGCTTCTCGCCCGTGAATTCGCTGACCGCTTGCTTGCCCGCGAGCTTGCCTGCGCCCTTCGCGCGCTGCGCCGTGAGCTCCGCGGTGAACCGGTTCATCAGATCGATGTCGGCATCGACCTGCTGCTTGATGCGCGTCGGATCCGCCGAGTAGTGGTGCTCGAACTGCGCGAAGAACGGGTGATCGTCGAGCTTGGTCGGGACGTTCGCGGCATCGCGGATACCGACCTTGTTCGGATTGACGATCTCGAGATCGGCGTCGTCGATCGGCATCGGGTTATCGAGCAGCGCTTCGATCTCGTTGCGAAACTTCTGCTCGGCGGGGTGGACCGAGCCGTCGGCGTAGATCAGCTCGTCGATGGTCGCGAGCAGCTCGTTCTGGTTGTCGCGCTCGAACGTCTGGAAGATCTCGTAGCTGCGCAGCTTGAGCTTCGCATAGACGAACGTCTCGACATCTTCGCCATCGGAGACCGCCTCGTCGAATAGCGCCTTGACGCTGCGATCGACCTGCTCGAACACCTCGTGGAAGTGCGAGACGAACTTGTTGATGACCTCGTCGCGGGTCTTGGCGTCTGCATCCGGCATCGCGAGCTTCGCGCGCGCGGTGACGAGCTGGCGGATGTAGATCCGCACGAACGTCTTCTCGGTGAAGTCGAACTCGCCATCGATGTAACCGAAGGCGGTCAAATAGAAGATGATCGCGTTCATCTGCTGTTCGGCGACGTCGGGATTCGTGCTGAACGTGAGCATTCCCAAAAGCTTGCCTCGACCCATAACAGGCGTGCAAGCGCGGGCGCGTGTATGATAAAGGCGTGCGAAAAGGGGTTCCCGCGCTAGCAATGCTGCTCGTCGCGTCTGGCTCGGCGCACGCGAACCCACACCTCGAAGCGAGTGGCTTTTTCGGGGCCGAGGACTTCGGCGACAAGATCGCGCTCGGCGACAGCTCGTTTGCCGAGCAGCGGCCACAGACCTCGGCCCTGCTCGGGTTTCGGCTCACCGCCTGGTTGCTCGCCTATCGCGCGTTCGAGCTCGGCATCGAGCCCGAGCTCTCGTTCGCACCGTCGTGGACCGGCTACGGCTTCGACGGTCCCCGCCCCTCGTACTTCGCGCCAGTGCTCGGCTACGGCGGCAGCCTGATCCTGCGGATCCGTCAGCCGTGGTTCTTCGAGCCCCACATCCTCGTCGGTGCGGGCGGCGCGAGCGTGTTCTCGCGCTCGCCGTACCTGACGAATGACACCGATCCGGTCCTGTTCTTTGGCGTCGGCGCGACCGTGCCGATGGGCAACGGCTGGCACATCCGGCTCGATGCGCGACAGAGCGCGATGAAGTCCGGCGACGGTGGCACGACCGCGACGTACGAGGGCACCGTCGCCCTCGGTTATCGGTTCGGAGCGCATCATCATCGCGTTCACATCGTGCAGCCGCCGCCGGAGCCGGTGAAGCTGCCGGAGCCCGAGCGCGTGAAACTGCCGCCGCCTCTTTCATCTGTCGACACCGACGGCGACGGCATCCCCGACGCCTCCGACAAGTGTCCCGATCAGGCCGAGGACTTCGACCACTTCGAGGACGAAGACGGCTGCCCGGATCCCGACAACGATCACGACGGCCTCGCCGACGCGATGGACAAGTGCCCGAACGAGCCCGAGACCGTGAATGGCTTCGAGGACGACGACGGCTGTCCCGATCTCATTCCCCCTGCGGTGAGCGCCGCGTTTGCCGGCGCGAGCGCGGTCAAGTTCGAGGTGTCGCGCGCACGCTTGACCGAGGCGGCGAAGGCGTTGCTCGCCAAGACGCTCACGCAGCTGCGCGCGCATCCCACGATGCACGTCGTCGTGACGGGGCATCCGTTGCCCTCGGCCGACGATAAGGGAGACGCCGCGAAGGCCGAGGCGCTCGCGAAGAAGCGCTCCGATGTCGTGAAGTGGTACCTCGTCGAGCAAGGCATCCCGAGCGATCAGCTCGAGACCCGGACCGGCGAGGTCGGCACGCTCGCGATCGAGCTCACGACTGCGCCTGTCGCGCCGCCTGGCGCGCGCTGATCAGACCAGCGCGCGCTACATGACTGCGATGTTCTCGCAGGCCACGGGAGCTACGTAGTTCACCGTACAGGGGGACACGCAGACACGATATGAGGGCTTTCTAACCGTGATTCGTGCTCCAGTGGCACCCGTTGATCCGGACCACCATCATGATCGTCGACGATCATCCACTGTTCCGGGAAGGTCTCTCGGTGGCCCTCCAGCGCGAGAGCGATCTGGCGATCGTGGGCGACGTCGGCACCGCCGTCGAGGCGCTGGCGCTCGCGAACCGCACCCGCGTCGATCTCGCGATCATCGACATCATCATGCCGACGACGTCCGGGCTCTCGCTGTGCAGCGAGCTGTACGCCAGTCATCCGAGCTGCAAGGTCCTGGTGCTCTCCGCGATCGACGAGCCGGGGCTGATCGCCGACATGTTGCGCGCGCATGCATGCGGCTACGCGTACAAAGGCCAGCCGATCGCCGAGATCGTGGGTGCGATCCGCCAGCTCCTCGGAGGCATGCGCTACATCCCCCCGCACGTGCCACGCGCCGCGATCGAGGCCGCGCTCGCGGATACCTCCGAGCATCCGATCGCGCGGCTGACCCGGCGCGAGCGCGAGGTCTTCGAGCTCCTGATCCGCGGACGTTCCAATGACGAGATCGCGACCGCGCTCGTGATCTCGGTGCGCACCGCCGAGACCCATCGCCAGCGCGTCACCAAGAAGCTGTCGCTGCACTCCGTCGTCCAGATGCAGCGGCTCTCGGCGCAGTATGGCGGGCTCGCGTGACCGATCTGAACGCCCGGCTCGTCGCGGCGCTCGAGGAGCTCGCGGTGGAGCAGGCCGCGCGGCGGCGTGCGGAACAAGCGAACGTGATGAAGGACCGGTTCCTCGCCGCTGTCTCGCACGAGCTGCGCGCGCAGATCACGACGATCCTGCTGTGGGAGCGCATCCTTCGCGACCCGAGCTCGAGCCCGATGCTCCACGCGCGCGCGATTGATGCGATCCACCAGAGCACCGAGACGCAGGCGCGGCTCGTCGGAGAATTGCTCGATGTTTCGCGTGCGATCAGCGGCAAGCTCCATATCGAGCTCGTGCCGGTCGATCTAGATCAAGTGATCGACGACGCGATCCTCGCGTTCAAGAACCTCGCGACCACGAAGGACCTCGTGATCGAACGCCACGGTGAGCCACGCTGTGGGCACGTGATCGGAGACGCGAGCCGGCTGCGCCAGATCTTCGACAACCTGCTCGCGAACGCGATCAACTTCACCGCGGGACCCGGCCGCGTGCTGTTGTCGGCGACGCGCGAAGCCGACACCGTCACGATCGATATCGCCGATACCGGGCGAGGCATCGCGGCCGCGGCGTTGCCCGACATCTTCGAGCCGTTCTGCCAGGCCGACGACGTGATGACGCGCAAGACAGGCGGCCTCGGCCTCGGCCTCGGGCTCGCGATCTCGCGCGAGCTCGCGACGCTCCACCACGGCACGCTGACCGCGCGCAGCGGAGGTTTGGATCGCGGTTCGACGTTCACGCTCACCGTGCCGGCGAGCCCGCGCGTGGCCACACCGCCGGTGGTCCGCCGAAGAGATCAGCTGCTCGATCAGGTCCGCGTGCTCGTGATCGACGACGACGAACGCGTCTGCGGCGTGCTCGCCTTGCTGCTCGCGCAGGCCGGCGCCGTGGTCGAGACCGCGAGCTCGGCGGCGGTCGCACGCGAGAAGCTCGAGCGCGCACGCCCGCAAGCGCTGGTCTGCGATCTCGCGATGCCCGACGAGGATGGCATCACGTTCCTGCAAACGCTTCGAACCGCCGGTACCCATATCCCCGCGATCGCGTTGACCGCGCACGCGACCGCAACCGACATCGCGCGCGCCCATACCGCCGGGTTCGAGGTCCACCTCGCGAAGCCTATCGACTTCGCCGTGCTCGTCGAGAACATCGACAAGCTCGTCGGGACCGACCCCCCGCGCTAACGCGATGCACGCTGACCGCTAATGGACCAGCCCGCGGGTCTGGCGCGCGATCACGGACTCCTCGTCCGCGACGATCACGCGCACCTCGCATACCCCCTGGCTGATCAGCGGCGCGTTCGTCGCGTTGCGATCGTGATCGAGCTCGATCCCGAAGCCGCCGAGCCCGGCACAGATCTCGCGCCGGACGTACGCCGCGCTCTCGCCGATGCCGCCGGTGAACACGAGCATATCGAGCCCGCCGAGCACGGCGACGAAGCCACCGAGCGCCTTCTTCGCGTGATAGCAGAACACGTCGACCGCGAGCTGGGCGCGCGGATCGGTCGCACGCGCCGCGAGCAGCGAGCGCATGTCCGCGGTCGTGCCCGAGAGGGCGAGCAACCCCGCTTCGTGATCCACGAGCTTCGCGAGCGCGCGCGGATCGTAGCCACGGCCGAGCAGATACAACAGCACGCCTGGATCGAGGTCGCCCGAGCGCGTCCCCATGACGAGGCCACCGGTCGGCGTGAAGCCCATCGTCGTATCGATCGAATTGCCGTCGCGCACCGCCACCATGCTCGCGCCGTTACCGAGGTGCGCGTACACCGCGCGCGGCCGGGTCGTGATCACCGACGCGACGTACTCGTACGACAGGCCGTGAAATCCATATCTCCGCACGCCGGCCGCGAACAGCACCTCCGGCAGCGCGAACCTGCGTGCGACCTCCGGCATGTGCTGGTGGAAGGCCGTATCGAAGCAGGCGACCTGCGGAATCTCGCCGAACCGCTGCTTCACGACCTCGATCGCGGCGAGCTCGATAGGGAGATGCAGCGGCGCGAACGGAATCGCTTCGTGCAGCGATGCGAGCACGGCGTCGTCGATCCGCACCGGTCGGCTGTGGGTTGGCCCACCGTGGACGATGCGATGGCCGACCGCGGCCGGACGATCCGTGATCTGATCGAGCGCCGCGCGCACGCCATCGGGGTGATCGATCTGGTTGCGTCGCAACACCTCGTCGCCCGAGAACAGCGCGTACTTCACCGAGGACGACCCGCAATTCAAGACGAGTGTCGTCATGCCCAGATCCATTGCGCGATCTCGGGAAGATCGTCGAAGTGCTCGGCGACGTACGCCGCCTGACGCCCGAGGATCGCGTTGCACTCCGCGACCAGCGCCGCGGCGCGAGGGAGCTGCGTGCGGCTGCGGCGCAGCGCATCGATCACGAGGTGATAGCGGCTGGTCTCGTTGAGCACGACCATCTGGAACGGCGTGGTCGTGCTGCCCTCCTCGATGAACCCGCGCACGTGGAACCGCGACGTGTGCGGCCGCGCGTGGAGCAGCTGATGGATCGCGCCCGGATAGCCGTGAAACGAGAAGATCACGTGCGTCTCGGCCGGGAACAGCTCCGCGAATGCGTGGTCGGTCATGCCGTGAGGATGCTCGCGTGGCGAGGACAGCTTCATGAGGTCGACGACGTTGACGACACGCACGGCGAGCTCCGGTGCGTGCTCGCGCAACCAGGCTGCCGCCGCGACGACCTCGAGGGTCGGGGTATCGCCCGCACACGCGAGCACGATGTCCGGATCACCGCCGGTGCTCGCCCACTCCCACACCGAGGCACCGCGCGCACAGTGCTCGAGGGCCGCGGCGTGATCGAGCCACTGGAGCTGCGGCTGCTTGTCGATGATGACCAAGTTGACGTAGTTCTGACTGCGCAGGCAGTGATCCGCGACCGAGAGCAAGCAGTTCGCGTCGGGCGGCAAGTACACGCGCACGACCGTGCCCTTCTTCGAGATCACGGTGTCCATGAAGCCGGGACCCTGATGAGAGAAGCCATTGTGGTCGTTGCGCCAGCAGGTCGAGGTCAGCAGATAGTTCAGAGACGGGACCGGCGTACGCCAGTGGAGCGCCGCGGCCATCTCGAGCCACTTCGCATGTTGCGTGGTCATCGAGGCCACGACGAGCGCGAAGGCTTCGTAGGTCGCGAACAACCCGTGGCGCCCGGTGAGCACGTAGCCTTCGAGCCAGCCCTGGCAGTTGTGCTCGGACAGGACCTCCATCACCCGGCCCTCCGAGCTGAGGTGATCGTCGATCGGGATCGTGGCCTCCTGCCAGCAACGGGTCTCGAGATCGAAGACCTCACCGAGCCGGTTCGAGTTGGTCTCGTCGGGGCACATCAAGCGAAAGGTCTCCGGGTTCGCGCGATAGATCGCGGCGAGCAACGCACCGAGCAGACGCGTCGATTCGCTGCGCACCGTCGCCGGACGAGGCACCGCGAGCGCGAAGTCCGCGATCGGTGGCACGACGAGCTCGGTGAACCTGCCACCTGCATTCGCGTGCGGGTTCGCGCCCATCCGTCGCGGGCCCTCGGGGGCGAGCGCGCGCAGCTCCGCGCGCAAGCGACCTGCGTCGTCGAACAGCAGCTCCGGTCGATAGCTCCGCAGCCAGGTCTCGAGCGCCGCGAGCTGTTCGGGATCCGTGCGCACGAGCGGCAGCGGCACCTGATGCGAACGGAACGTGCCTTCACATGGCTTGCCAGCGACGAATGCCGGCCCCGTCCACCCTTTCGGCGTGCGGAGCACGAGCATCGGCCAGCGCGGGGTGCCGCGGACACCGCGCTCGCGCGCGTCCGCCTGGATCGCGCGGATCCGCTCGACACAGACATCGAGCGCCGCCGCGAGTGCGCGATGGACGGGCATCGGCTCGGTGCCGGTGACGAAGTGAACTTCGTAGCCGTGGCCCTCGAACAGCTTGCGGACCGAGTCGTCGCCCTCGCGCCCGAGCACGGTCGGTCCCGAGATCTTGTAACCGTTGAGGTGAAGGATCGGCAGCACCGCGCCATCGCGCGCGGCGTTGATGAACTTGATGCCCTTCCACGAGCCTTCGAGGGGCCCTGTCTCGGCTTCGCCGTCGCCGACGACCGCGACCGCGACGAGGCTCGGGTTGTCGAACACCGCGCCGAACGCGTGCGCGAGCACGTAGCCGAGCTCGCCACCCTCGTGGATCGAACCGGGGGTCGTGGGTCCGACGTGGCTCGGCACGCCACCGGGCGTCGAGAACTGGCGAAACAGTCGCGTCATGCCCGCTTCGTCTTCGCTGACCGTCGGATAGACCTCGGAGTACGAGCCCTCGAGATACGTGTTCGCCAGCAGCGCGGGCCCCCCGTGGCCCGGGCCCGCGAGCACGATCACGTCGAGGTCGTCGCGCTTGATCACGCGGTTGAGGTGCGCGTAGATCAAGCTCAGGCCCGGCGAGGTACCCCAGTGGCCGAGCAGACGTGGCTTGATGTCCTCGACGCGCAAGGGCTCGCGCAGGAGCGCGTTGCTCTTCAAAAAGATCTGACCGACGGTCAGAAAGTTCGCCGCACGCCAGTACTGGTCGATCGCGCCCAGCTCGTTGTCATCGCTCATCCCTGCCGACCTGCACGATCAGCACCGCTCGCCGGGGTGGCGGCATGGGCGGTGCACTGTAGTCTCACGTGCAGCGTTTTCGCTCACCCGGGCGCCGTCGTGCGCAGCAAGGTCCTCGTGTCGCTAGCCAAGAACATCCTCGTCCCGACTGATTTCTCCGAGCACTCGACTCGAGCGCTCGACTACGCGGTCGAGCTCGCGCACGAGCTCGATGCGACGATCCACGTGCTCAACGTCATGGGGCTCCAGTTCGCCGAGTACCCGATCGCGGTCACGGCAGCCATGATCGAAGATCTGATGGACATCAACCGCAAGACCGTCGCGACCGCGATCGCCGCGCGAGCGGGCAAAGCAACGTTCGCGCAGCCTACGTTCGAGGTCGGCGATGTACGCGTCGCGATCGAGAAGGCCGTTCGCGACCTCGGGATCGATCTGATCATCATGGGGACGCACGGCCGGACCGGCGTCAAGCGGCTCGTGCTCGGCAGCGTCGCCGAGGCCGTCGCGCGGTCCGTGCCCTGCCCGGTCCTGTTGGTCCGCTAGGTCACATCTCGACGAGGACCTCGAGCGCGCGCGTCTCGGCCGCGTGCGTCGAGCATGAGTTGCGTGCGCGAGGTATCGACGAGCCGCGTCGTGATCGTGATGTTGCGATCCCGCAGCTGCTCGAGGGGATGGGAACGGACCACGCGCAGGACTTGCGCCTCGCAGCGCAACCTGTGCGCACGTTGGCGGCATGGCCATGTTGCGAGAACGCCAGCGTTCGCGCAGCGCTGGCACGATCCGTGAGTTAGCGCCGCCGCGTGAAGTGGACTGTGTTGGCGTTGCTCGTGGCTGGCTGCGAAGGTCCTGCCGGACCTCCGGGCGCGACCGGTTCCGCGGGCCCCGTGGGTGACGCGGGCGAGGCCGGCGATGGCAGAGGATCGCTGACTCCGTGGACCACGAGTCCCGGCGTCTCGATCGAGATCACCGACCTCGCGTTCACGGATGCCGTCGCGACGGTGAGCTTCACCCTCACGGATGGGTCAGGGATCGCGGTCGATCCGGCCGGTAGCTTGACCCCGGGTTCGATCGAGCTCGGGTTCGTGCTCGCGCAGCTCACCCAAGATCTCGATGGCAGCGCGGGCCAGTACACCGCGTATACAACGATCACCGCGACGAGCCCGATCACCGGTGCGAGCGCGATCCAGGGCGCGACCGAAGCCACCGGTACGCTGCGCCCGATCGATGTCGCGCAGGGCACGTATCAATACGATGTCGCCGCGGCCCTCACGGGCCTCGCCCCCGGGCTGACCCAGACGGTCGGCGCCTACGCCCTCCGCACCGGCGCGCCTGCGATCTCGAGCATGACGTTCTCCGCGCGCCCCGATCACGGTGCCGTGATCGCACGCGAGGTCGTCACGGCCGGTGCGTGCGATTCGTGTCACCGCATCCTGAATGGCCACGGCGGGCGATGGACCAAGCCCGAGGCGTGCGTGCTGTGTCACCAGCCGCAGTCGAGCGATCCGGATACGGGCAACACCGTCGACTTCAAGGTGATGATCCACAAGCTCCATCGCGGCGCCGAGCTCCCGAGCGTCGTCGCGGGAACGCCGTTTCAGATCATCGGCTACGCTCAGAGCGTCCACGACTTCTCGACCGTCGAGTTTCCGCAGAACATCGCGCGCTGCACCGCGTGTCACGCCGGCGCCGAAGGCGATCGCTGGAAGACCGAGCCGGCGAAGCCTGCGTGCACGTCGTGTCACGACACGACCACGTTCGAGCTCCCGGTGCCCGCCGGCATGGTGCTGCACGGCGGCGGCGAGCAACCCGACAATGCGATGTGCGCGGTCTGCCATCCCGCGACCGGCAGCCTCGCCGGGATCGCCGACAAGCACCTCACCGGCCTGCTCGCGGCCACGGCGACCCAGCTCGACCTCCAGATTCTCTCGATGACGAACACCTTGCCGGGCCAGGCGCCAGTGATGATCTTCACGGCGAAGACCAACGGCGTCGCGCGCGACCTGCTCGCGCAACCGCTGACCTCGATCACCGCGACGATCGCGGGGCCGACGACCGACTTCGGCACGGAGTGGCAAGCGAAGGTGCAAGGCACCGCCGCGGTCGGCGTGCTGGCCGCGGTCGATGCGAGCACCGGCACGTTCAGCTACACGTTCCCGGCGAGCGCGGCGATTCCGCCGACCGCGACCGGTAGTTACCAGGTCGGCCTCGAGGCATACCTCCAGCCGACGTCGGCCGACCCTCGGTACGCCACAGTGAATCCTGTGTTGCCGTTCCCGGTCACCGACACCACCGTCGTGCCGCGGCGCACGGTCGTCGATCGGATGCTGTGCAACGGCTGCCACCTCGATCTCTCGGCGCACGGTGGTGCGCGCAAGAACACCCAGTACTGCATCATGTGCCATAGCCCCGGTGGCTTCGACACCGCCGGTGCCCCGCGGTTCGCGACGACCCAGAACGTCGCCGCGCCGAGCATCGATTTCCGCCGGATGATCCACAAGATCCACCGCGGCGACGACCTCACCCAGCCGTACGTGCTCGGTGGCTTCCCGCGGCCGACCGTGGCGAACCCGGGCGGCACACCGAACGACTTCTCGGGCGTGCGCTATCCGCGCGCGATCGTCGAGTGCGAGGCCTGCCACGCGGTGAAGAACTGGACGTTGCCGATGACGGCGTCGACAGCCTACGCACCGACGCAAGCGGGCTTGATGAGCTGCGCAGCCGGCGGCGGCACGGACCCGACGCAGTACTGCGCGACGCCATTCTGGACCACCACGTCGATCCTCACGATCGGTCCCGCGACCGCCGTGTGTACGAGCTGCCACGATAGCCGCGACGTCGCCGCGCACGCCGAGGTCAACACCACGCTCGGCGGCATCGAGTCGTGCGCGACGTGCCATGGCACGGGCGCGGCGTACGACGTCGGCGTGCTGCACGGATTGGCTCGTTGAGAGCACTGGTCGCGCTCCTACTTGTCGCGGGAGCGTGCTCGGACGAGCGCGTGCTCGCGACGACCTGCACGAACGATTGCGGGACGCCGCGGATCCATCCGGTCGATTTTCTCGATCCGACGAGCGATGCGTTTCACGGCAAGGAGCTGCGGCGGCGCAACTGGGACTTTCCGCTGTGCGCGGGCTGCCATGGCAGCGACTTCGAGGGTGGCACCGCAGGCGTGTCGTGCCTGACGTGTCACGTCGAGGGCCCGACCGCGTGTACGACGTGCCACGGCCCGACCGGACCGACGACGCTCGCTCATCAGGCACATGCACCGACCGTCGCGTGCGGCGAGTGCCACGTCGTGCCCATCCGCTGGGACAGCGACGGTCACATCTTGCACGACGGCCTCGCGATCACGACGCCGGTGCGCGTGGTCTTCGGCGCGCGCGCGAACGAGACGATCGATCCCGCGGATCGCGCCGGCCCACCGACCTGGGACGGCGCGACCTGCACGAACGTCTACTGCCACGGTGCCGCGCTGCACGTGGCAGGTGGGGTCGCGACGCAACCTCTTTGGGACGATCCTCGCCCACCGGGCGGTTGCACGACCTGCCACGGCGCGCCACCTCCCACGCCGAACCACGTGCGCAGCGATTGTCGCGCGTGTCATCCGACCTCCGCTGCTCACATCGACGGCATCGTCGAGGTCGGTACCACGTGCTCGAGCTGTCATGGCAGCGCCGCGTCGATCGCACCGCCGATGGATCTCGCAGGCAACATGTTCACGACCGCGATCGGCGTCGGCGCGCACCAGGCCCACTTGCAAGCGAGCTCGCGGATCTCCGCACCGATCGCGTGCGCGACCTGTCATGTCGTGCCCGCGACGATCACCGAGCCCGGCCACCTCGGACCCGGTCCCGCGGTCGTCGTCGCCGCGCTCGGCTGGGACCACGACGCGCAGACCTGTTCGACCGCGTCCTGCCACGGTGCGGCGCGCCCGCGCTGGACCTCGAGCGGTGACGTGAGCTGCGGCAGTTGCCATGGCATTCCTCCGGTCGACGCGAATCACGACGCGACGATGACGTTGACCACGTGCGCGACCTGTCACCCCGGCACCGTCGACGCGTTCGGCAACATCATCGTCATCAACCACGAGAGCGAGCACATCAATGGCGTCGTGGATCATCAATAATCTGTTCGCCGCGGCCGCGATCGGATGCGCGATCCTGTCGACGCTCCTCGTCACGTGGTTCCTCATTCGCCGCCCCGCGCTCACGCATACGACGAAGGTCGTGTTGCTGTTCGCGATCGGGGTGTTGCCGATCGCGACCGCGGCGACCGGCAATATCTCGGGCTTCGAGGGCACCAAGCAGCGCACGTTCTGCGGTTCGTGCCACGTGATGACGGAGTACCAGACGGACTCCGAAGATCCGAAAAGCATGTCGCTCGCAGCACGTCACGCACGCAACAACTTCTTCGGCGACGAGAACTGCTACGGCTGTCACGCCAACTACGGGATGTTCGGCACGGTCGTGACCAAGCTCGGCGGGCTCCGTCACGTGTACGAGTACACGTTCCACTACCACCAGATGTCCGACGCGGAGGCACGCGCGAAGATCCATATTCGCGAGCCGTTCCAGAACTCCACCTGCATGCACTGCCACTCGACGGAGCTGCCGCTGTGGAATACCGTGCGCGAGCACGCGAGCCTGCTGCCACGCTTGCGCGATGGCACGGTGAGCTGCGCGAGCGCCGGCTGTCACGGTCCCGCGCATCCCTTTAGCAAGGTGGTGGCGAAGTGACCGCCCTCCGCATCGCGTGCGTGCTCACGCTCGTCGGCCTCGCGCTGATGTGCTGGTCGATGATCCAGCCGACCTGGTTGCCGGTGATGGTCGCGATGAGCGTCGGCCAGCTCGTCGGCACGGCCGCATTCGTGATCTTCACGATCACGATCATCCGCGATCTCCGGAGCACGTATCAAAAGAAGCCGACGCCCCCGTGAAGCGCTTCGCGTTCACGCTCGTCCTCGGAACCTCCGCGGCCCAGGCCGATCCGCTCGTGCTCACCGCGAATGCGCTCGCGACGACCACGTCGCCGGCGGGCCTCGTGTCGGTCTCGGCGAA